>NZ_AEMI01000001.1 GCF_000166715.1 Leuconostoc gelidum subsp. gelidum KCTC 3527 | reverse complement strand
AGTTTAACTGACAAATAAAAAAACGTATTTGTTTCACGTAGAAACAATCGTTTTTTTTATGTTTAGAATGATACTTGATCAGCATTAGTATGCAAGCCACCAATTGCTTGTAACTGATCCAGAGATACAATGTCTTCAACTGTTAATACGAAATCGAACACATCTGCATTAGCTTGAATATATGATTCGTGGGTTGATTTGGGTAAAGGCAAAAATCCTTTATCTAATGACCATCGAATTAAAATTTGAGGGATAGATTTGTTGTATTTTTCCGCTAAAGAACTGACCTGTGGCAGGTCGATTAGTTTTCCAGTACCTAATGGTGAGTAAGCCTCATTTAGAATGTTGTGTGCATTATTGTAAGTAACAAGTTCTACTTGTTGATCAGAGGGATTAAGAAAGTTTTGATTCACCATGGGAGCTATGTTTTGCGTCTTAGTTAATTCCTCTAGGTGATGAATTTGGAAATTAGAAACGCCAATGGCTTTAACTTTACCCGATGTATAGGCATCTTCGAAAGCATGCCAGGTTTCAGCATTGGCAGACTGCCAAGCGTGTTCACCTTTAACTTGCACACCTGCTGGATTAGGCCAATGAATTAAATATAAGTCCAAGTAATCAAGGCCTAATTTATCGAGTGATACGTCAAGTGCTTTAGTTACTGTGTCATAGGTTCGTGCATCATTCCAAAGTTTAGATGTCACAAACAAAGATTCCCGTGGTATACCTGAATCTTTGATCGCCCGGCCAACCGATGCTTCATTACCATAAATTGCAGCTGTATCAATGTGTCGATAACCAGCATCGAGCGCCCATTTGACTGCTTGATAAGCAACATCACCATCGGCAGATTGCCAGGTACCAAAACCAAGAACTGGTATTTTAGTATCGTTTGCTAGTGTGTAAGTGTCTGTAAGAGACATAAATATTACCTCCATCATAAATTGCTAATTGATTATCTTGAAAAGTATCAGAAAATCCTGATACTTTTCAAGAGTAGTATAGCATATTTAAAATGATTGATGGTGTGGTAAGATTATTGCGTCTTTTTTTGAATTTGTTTTAACTCTGCTACTTTCCAACTGACATAATGTTCGTTACGTGGAATGGTTTCAGTAACATTAATAACAGGCACATTATTGTCCTTTGCAAGATTAACAAGGGTTGAAACAGTTGAACTTGTCGTTTGCTTATTATTTACCAAAAAGGCAATTTTGTGGTTTGTAATCGCTGCACGCAGGTTTGTTAGTGTCGCCGGTGAAGGATCGTTACCCTCTTCAATGGCTTCAGAAAAATCATTATCCATTACTTTGTATCCTAAAGCTGTTAACATATATTCAAAAACAGGTTCTGTTTGGGCAACAGATTGGTTATTAGCATGTTTTTTAAGTTGGCTAACAAGGTCTGTCACGGGTTTCAAACCGGTGATATATTTTTGAGCATTGGCTTGATATTCTTTTTTATGTGAGGGATCTTGCTTTGATAAATTATCAGCTAAATATTGTGCTGTTTTTATCATTGTTTCTGGATTATTCCAAAGATGGGGATTAACACCAGATTTTTCTTTTAAAACATTTTCACCAATGCGGATGAGTTGTGTATGTTTGGATGTTCGGGCCAATTTGTTAAGCCAAGAATCGTATCCTAAACCATTGGCAAGTGCGATGTCAGCCTCACTGACTTTTTTAGCTACTGCTGTGGTTGGTTCGTAATCTTCAGGTGAGACATTAGGATTGTTAATAATTGCTGTGGCAGTGCCATGGCTGCCAACAACTGTTTTGGCAAGCTCAGCATAGAAATCAGTTGATGCAACAATATTAATTTTGGTTGTATTTTGTTTTGGTGAATTGCCTTTAAATGCAGCAAAACCTACGATGGCAATGATGATAACTGCCATAACGGCGATTATTTTTTTCATGAGTGATTATCCTTTAAATGATTAATTTGTTCAAGAAATGTCATAATTGTTGCTTGTTGTTCGGGTGTGAAATTTGAAACGGTTGCACTAATATCATGATGCAAGTTCTGGTGTGATTGCTCATGCTGCCAAGCAAGTTTGACACCTTTAGGAGTTAAAGTATAATGGACACTACGTTTATCGGTGGCATCTTTGGTTGATATTACGTAGCCATGCGTGATCAAATTCTTAATAGCTTTGGTAATTGCTGGTTTCGTGAGCTTCATTGTGTCAGCAAGCACGGTATTGGTTGCGCTTTGTGAGTGCAATAGCATCAGTAAATGTGCCTGTGTAGCATTAATTTGCTGTACTGTGGTTGTGCGAATGAACTCAGAATTTGCCGCGTACGTGTGAACAAAAGTGTTGAGTTCTTGAATTATGTTGTCGGATTCTGACATGATTGGCCTCGATAGTTTACTGGTTAATTAACCAGTAAACTATAACAAAAATAGGAAGCGGTTGTCAAACTGAATGTTAAAAATTATTCTGACAGTTTTGTCAGGTTATATCACAAGGTGTAAGTGAGCACGGCATCAAAATATTAGATAATGAGTATATGAAATGGAGGAAGTATGATGTTATTAGAAGTTAATCATCTTGAAAAAATATTCAAAACACGGTTTTCAAAGGAAACAACAGCGGCATTGCGCGACATTGATTTTAGTGTTGAGAATGGTGAGTATATTGCTATTATGGGTGAGTCAGGCAGTGGTAAAACAACACTCCTCAATATTTTAGCGACATTAGAACATCCAACTAATGGTACGGTAGCATTGAATGGTAATAACATTACAAATATTAAAGCCAATGATTTAGCCAAATTTCGTCGTGAACATCTGGGATTTGTATTTCAGGACTTTAATTTGTTAGATACATTAAATGTGCGAGATAACATTTATTTGCCACTCGTGTTAAACCGAAAGCCAGTACAAATGATGAAAGAGCGTATTGGTACATTAGCACCGTTGCTTAATATTTCGGAATTATTAAATAAGCAACCTTTTGAATTATCTGGTGGACAAAAACAACGTGTGGCTATTGCGAGAGCTTTAATGACGCAACCTGACTTGATTTTAGGGGATGAACCAACCGCGGCATTAGACTCCAAAAATTCAGATCGCTTGTTAAATTTATTTGAACAGATCAACGATGAAGGACAAACTATTTTAATGGTGACACATTCAAGTGTTGTTGCCAGTCACGCTAAACGTGTGTTGTTTATTAAAGATGGTATGATTTATCACCAATTATATCGTGCTGAGCGTAGTACATCAGATTTTAACAAAGAAATTAACTTAGCCATGGGTAGTGTTTTAGGAGGTAATTGATATGTTTTATCTGAAATTAGCGCAACGTAATATTCGAAAATCATTCAAAAATTTTGCACCATTTTTACTGGCAACAATCATGATGTTTGTTTTAAATTTCATTTTAGCATCGATTGCTTTTTCACCACAGTTAGATAAGTTAGGGATCAAGTCAGTATCTGTCGTTCTAATTATTGGTCAAGTCATACTCATTCCTTTTTCAATTGGTATTGAAATTTATGCTTACCGTTTTTTGTTAAAGAAACGATCACGAGAGTTTGGTTTGTATGATATTTTGGGGCTTGGGAAAGCTCAAATTATAGTTGTTGCATTATTTGAACTGTTATTCTTGTTGCTGGCAACAGTGTTACTTGGTACAATTGCCGGCGTTATTTTATCAAAGTTCTTATTTTTAGTTTTTATCGCTTTAATTGGTGGCAACTATTTCAATTTAACGTTTTCGATGTTGGGTTTTGCTATGCCAACTATAGTTGCTTTAACTGCTTTTGTCTTGTTAGCGGTTATTAGTACCTGGACGATTCATCATCACTCTAGTTTGGCATTATTGCATTCGGAAAATCAGGGTGAACGTGAACCAAAATCGCGAGGATTCTTAGCGTTCTTAGGCGTTTTATTA
Organism: Leuconostoc gelidum subsp. gelidum KCTC 3527; assembly: GCF_000166715.1. Taxonomy (GTDB): domain Bacteria; phylum Bacillota; class Bacilli; order Lactobacillales; family Lactobacillaceae; genus Leuconostoc; species Leuconostoc gelidum. The sequence goes on along the minus strand of NZ_AEMI01000001.1, from coordinate 48,863 downwards.
TTAGTTGTTGGTTATTATATGGCAATAACAGTTAAGATAGGACCGTCGCTTGTTACCACATTTGCTGGCGCGGTTTTGTTAGTTATTGTTGGGACTTATCTGTTTTATGTGGCGTTTACCATTTGGTATTTAAAACGCCAAAAGCGTGGTCGGCGCTATTATCAACCAGAAAAATTTATAACAACAAATGCCTTACTGTATCGCATGAAACAAAATGCAATCGGATTGGGAAACATTACGATCTTAGTTACAATGGCCATTGTCACATTAGTGACGACGGTCATGTTACAAACTGGATTAAAGCAAACCGTGATATCAAATATGCCATTTACGACTGAGCTTAGCGCTATGAATACAGGGGATACTCATGTTGGCAATGTGTCGGAGGAACAATTTAAAAGTATTTTGTCCCAGACTGAAAAAAAGTCACAAGTTAATTTAAAAAAAGGCATTCAATATGTTGATTATGGCACGCCAAGAATGATATTATCTAGTGGCAAACATGTGACTATTAATCATTTAACAGATAGTTATAATAAGGCAGGGGTAACCACTGTACAGGTTGTTTCTCGTGATACATTGATTAAGTTAGGCAACAAACTACCAAAATTGGCACCAAATGATGTATTAATTCATAATTATTCTGGTCATTTTAATGCAGAGACAATCAATTGGTTTGGTCAATTATTGTACGTTAAAGGGCAAACAACAAACGTCAAAAACTACCCAACGCAAAGTAGTATCGGGAACAGCATGATGATTGTGGCCCAAAATGATGCACAAGCAGAGCAGTTATATCAGCGTATTAAGTTTGATGCGAATAGTTACACGATTCCACGACGTACCTTAATAACTAATTTAAGCAAGAGAGGCAGCAAGAAGGTTGTTAAGGCATTTAAAGCAGAAGGTAAAAGTAGTGTATCACCAATATCAACATCCGCCGTTGATCGATTTGCGCTACTGCAAGAGGCACAAGTTTATACAGGTGGCTTCTTATTTATTGGTTTCACACTGGGACTCACATTTATAATCGGTGCAGCGTTAATCATTTACTATAAACAAATTGCTGAAGGTGAACAGGATAAGGAAGCGTTCCGTATACTACAGGAAGTCGGTTTATCTAAAAAAGAAGTATCGCAAACAATTAATAGTCAAATACGTTTGTTATTTTTCATGCCAATTGTGGTGGCTATCGTTCACTTTGCAGGTGCTTATATGATGGTTTCTAAAATTATTAATGCCTTTGGTATTACGAATAAAACATTGATGCTATCTGTTAGTGGTGGCGTTATTCTATTGATTGCAGTATTGTACTATATTATTTATAAAATTACTTCGCGTAGTTATGTTAACATCGTGCAACGTCACGTATAATAAAGTTATGCAAAAAATATTTATTGTCGAAGATGATACAAGTATCGTAGACAGCTTAAAAAAAGTATTATCATCAGAATTCAGCGTTGTTTCAACGCTGAATTTTCGTGCTGTCGTTCAAGAAATTACTGAAACGCACGCAGATCTTGTACTGATGGACATTACCTTACCTTACTTCAATGGTTTTTATTGGACAACAGAGTTACGTAAAATTAGCAAAGTGCCAATTATTTTTATTTCAAGCGCTAATGATGAAATGAACCAAGTCATGGCACTGAGTATGGGAGCTGACGATTTTGTTGCTAAACCATTTAATTTGGTGGTCTTGAGAGCAAAAGTGCAAGCATTGTTACGACGTAGCTATAATTTCAGTGCATCTGAATTGACGTTTGACGAATACCAGTTGGTAGATAATCAATTAATAGGTAACGCAGGAAAAGTTGAGCTAACCAGTACAGAAACTAAAATATTACAAATACTATTTGAATATGGCACAACTGTTGTGCCAAAAGATATTTTATTGACTAAATTGTGGGAAAATAACGATTTTATTGACGCGAATACTTTACATGTTAATATGACGCGATTGAGAAAAAAAGTAGGCATAATTAATTTTGATAAAATTCATACAGTGCGAGGTGTTGGGTATGTTTTGGGGTAAGTATTTAAAGCGGCGAGCTGGTTTGTTTTTGACGATTGCTATCGGCTTCACTTTATTTTTATTGACTTTTTCTCTGTGGCAGTTACCGATGATCCCATTGCTTAATGCGAGTTTATTATTTTTATTAATATTTAGTGTTTACACGATAATTGACTATCAAAAATTTTATAAATATCAGCAACAATTAACCAATTTAAAGATAGATAATGTGCAGTTAACAGCAAAATTATCAGCGCAATTACAGCGTGATAAAGATTTTATGGATATCATGCGCGTTTGGACGCATCAAATGAAAGTGCCATTGGCTAGTATGGACTTGGTTGCTCAGACACAATTACCAGAACTTCAAAAACAAACATTTGCGCTCGAAAATTATTTGACCATTTTACTCGAGTATCTCCGTGTTCAAAATACTGCTACCGACTTTCGTTTTGATGTTGTGAATGTGCGCGAATTAGTTAATACGGTTATTAAGAAATATGCGCCCCAATTTATTCATAAAGAATTGCAGGTAACAATTGTTGGTGAAGCGACTATTAAAACAGATCCCAAATGGTTAGCTGTAGCTATTGAACAAATTATTAATAACGCTGTGAAATATACAGAAACAGGTGGCGTGACGATTCAAGTAACAGATCAGCAATTAATGATTGTTGACAGTGGCATAGGAATTTTGGCATCAGATTTACCGCGACTATTTTCACACGGATTTACCGGGTACAATGGTCGTTTGGATAAAAAATCAAGTGGATTAGGGTTGTATTTAACGAAGTTAGTTTTAAATAAATTATCATTTGATATTTCAATAACATCCGAAATAGGGATTGGTACGAAGGTAGTAATTCATTTTTAAATCTTTAATAGGCAGGCTGTAATCATATGATTATTGTGTTATGATTATAAAAATGATGTTTTTATAATCGTTGATTTACAAATTGAATATATTGGGGAGAATGATATGAACGAGATAAAGGCATTATGCAAAGTCTATCTAGTCAACACGTTGAGTAATAAATTTGTTTTTTTATTTAATTTAGTATTACCAACTATCTACTTTTTATATAAAAACATCAGATATTTGTCTCAGCCAAAGGTAGCGTTTTCTCATCAAACCATGATGGTAGTTAGTTATTTTTGGGCTTACATTATTATGGTCACATTATTAAATAACGTGATTGTTGCAATTATTTCACAACGGGAAAATGGTTTTTATAAACAACTATTTTTTATAGTGGGTTCAAAGTGGAAAATATTAACAGCTAATTTTTTGGTACAATTAGTCATTTTAAATGTTGAACTGTTAATTTTTAATTTGGTGGTCATTGGCGTTACCCATAATTTTCATATCAGTTTGTTAATTGCAGGAATGATTGCAACCTTGTCGGTTGCGGTACCGGTTACTTTTATTAGTAGTTTACTATTTCTTTTGAAGGTTAAAATTGAATCGATTAACGTTTTAGTGACGATCTTATTATTTGTTTTATTCCTAACAATTAATTTACCTAAAAGTCATACGATGGGGGATTTATTGAGCTTGCTGAATCCAATAACTTATATTGTTGACACATCATATCAGTTATTATTGTTCTTTTTCAATCATGTAATTCAAGGTGCAGCGACAGTCAGATTAGGAATTGTGACCATAATTTACTTAGTAATTGGTTGGTTTGCTATCTCAAAATTAACTGTCCATTCAATTGCTGATCGTGTTTAGTTGAGGGGTTAGAGGATGCAAATAAAAAAATATTCTTTATGTTATGGTGATCGTATTTTAGCGCAAGATTTTGAAGCAGAATTTTTTAATCATGTGGTTAATGTGCTCACGGGTGCCAATGGTGCGGGTAAAACGACCTTATTAGATTTCATTGCAGGTGTGGGTCCTAAACAGGCCAAAGGACAGAAAATAAATGTGCCCAAGCAGCAAAACATTGCCTATCAGTTACAGCATATTCACTTTTTTACGACGCTGAGCGTCGGCCAAACGATAAATATGTACCGCCAAATTGGTAATTGTACCCTAGAGAAGAGTGGATCAACTTTCCAAACGATTAAACGACAAGCTTTAGACAAGATATGGTCCGTTAAAATGGGACAATTATCTGGTGGTGAAAGGCAGATGGTGCTGACTTACGGACAATGTCTGTTGGAAAAAGAACTGTATATTTTTGATGAACCAACCAGTGGGGTTGATGTTACGAATTCAAAAGTGATTCTAAAAATGATTGCATCTTTGGTTCAAGAGCGTGAAAAAATGGTCATTATGACGTCACATAATATAGAACAACTGACTGATTTGCCGGTTAAAATGATTAACATAGGCTAGACACAACACATCCTATGGTGTGTTGTTGTGATTTATTAAAAAAGCATGTTCTAAATTGTTTATGTGCAACAAAAAATTAGGTGGACTGTCTTTTAATTGTCATATATAATCAAATTTAGGAGAATTTTAATGCAATATATTCGCTTAAAGATTAAAGATTCTGTTGAATTTCTATGGCATAGTAAAAGTTATCTAAAGAGTGTGTTTGCTGTACACGCCTTGTTTATTTTTATATTGTTACCAATATTGGGGGAATCGAGTCAATTTATTTTAAAGATAAGTCAGATTAACTATTTATCGTTAAATAATTTGGGCACAATGATGCGGCAACAACCCCTCGTATTTCTGGCTTTGATTGGTATTTTTATTTTATCCATTTTATTATCGTTTTTTGAATTTGCTTTTTTGTTGATCAGTGTTTATTTTATTCAAACTAAACAACCTGTTAGTGTGCGTCAACTATTAGTGATTACCTTGAGACAACTTCGAAAAGTTGGCATCAGTACTGGCTTGTTTTTCTTGTTTTATCTTGTACTCATATTACCGTTAGGTGGGGTGAGTTATAGTTCGAATCTGCTATCAAAAGTAAAAATCCCGGCATTTCTGATGGATTACATTTTTGATCATCGCTTCATTGTTGTTGGCGCGTTTATTTTAGTATATATTTTACTAACCTATATTGGTGTACGACTAATATTCGTATTACCAAACCTTATATTAAATGATTTGTCGATAGGCGAGGCAATTAAAAGTAGTTTGACGATCACACGTAGAAAATTTGTGACGATACTTCTGAGATTGGCGGTTATTGGGTTTGGGATGCTCCTATTTTCTTCAGTAAGTATTGCTAGTTTAATTGGTATTCAAAAACTAGTGGAACAATATAGTCATTCATATACAGTAGTTAGTGCTGCAGTTATTATGACGCTATTACAAATCATAATCTTGATCAACATAGCAGTAACAACCGTAGGGATGTTTCTTGTTATTATTGATTTCATGTCAAAGAACAATGCTTTGTCCGCTATCAAAAAACCTGATAGTTTGTTTAGTAGCGTGTATCACAAAAATTTTGCAAACCGTTTAAGTGCACCACTTTATATTGTTTTGGGTATTATGAGTGCAGTGATTGTTGGTGGCTATAACTTTAATTATTTGAAATCAGTTGATATTTCTAAGCCAATAAGTGTGTCACATCGAGGTGTTTCTGAGAAAAATGGTGTTCAAAACAGCATTTCTGCAATGAATAGGACGGCACAATATCATCCTGATTACGTGGAGATGGATGTTCAATTAACCAAGGACAATCAATTTGTCGTTTTCCATGATTTTAATTTAAAACAATTAACTGGTGTGAATAATACACCAAAGAATATGAACTTAAGCGCGTTAACCAAACTTAAGGTGCATGAAAATAATCAGGTACAACCCATTGAATCATTCGATGATTACTTAAAAGCTGCAAAAGCAATCCATCAAAAGCTCTTAATTGAGTTGAAAACGCCAAATAAAGATAATACGCAACTAGTTGCAAGATTCATGCGAAAATATCAAAAAGATATTCAAGAAAATGATTATATGATTCAATCATTAAATTTTGAGTTAATAGAAGATGTTAAAAAGATTGCACCAACTGTTAAGGCAGGGTATATTTTACCGTTCAATCTCATCGGTCCGCCAATTTCACATTCCGATTTTTATACGGTCGAATTTAGTACCGTGAACAAGCATTTTATTCAAACAGCACACAATGAAAGAAAAAAAGTATTTGTTTGGACACCAAATGATAAAAAATCAATTTTACGTATGATGTATTTTGGTGCAGACGGTGTTATAACTGACAATATGCCGGCTGTGGGGCGAGCAATGACAGATGCTAACCATATCACATATTCTGATAAGTTACTTTATTATGTTGCAGGTTTAGGATGAAGCCTTATAGATAAGTTGGGCATGAATAGACGATTTTAGTTTCTGAAGCTGCGACTTCTTTAGAATTTACATTATAATATAGTTGTCAAAGGGGTTGATTCCATATTTCAAAGGAATCAACTCCTTTTTTACATCGTGCATATTATTTTTTTTACAATATAATTGGAAATATTAAAAACAAATGATATAATTTTATAATATAAGAAAAGAAGGTTATAAAATGGATGGTAAATTATTAGAAGCTAAGAATGTATCTGTCGATTTTAGAATAGATGGACAATATCAGACAGCGATTCATAAATTAAACATATCAATTAAACATGGTGAAGTGGTAGCTCTAGTTGGAGAGTCTGGTTCTGGTAAATCAACGTTTGCAATGAGCGTGATGGGATTACATAATTCAGATCAAACCCGAGTAACCGGATCTATTAAGTTAAATGATAATGAGTTGATTGGTTTGAGTGAAAGACAGTTTGATGCATATCGTGGTGTGTCTGTGGGCATGATTTTTCAAGATCCGTTGTCCAGTTTAAATCCTTTGATGAAAATTGGAGATCAAATAGCTGAAGCCATCACTGTTCATGATAAACAGTCAAAAAAAGTGAAACAACGTGTACAAAAATTAATTTCAGATGTTGGCATTGTTGATGTCCAGCGTGTTTCCCAACAATATCCACATGAGCTTTCAGGTGGTATGCGGCAACGTGTTATGATTGCAATTGCGTTAGCTAATGAACCAGATTTGATTATTGCTGATGAACCAACAACCGCTTTGGATGCAACAATTCAAGCGCAAATATTAGATCTAATCAAAGAAATTCAACAAAAAAAGAACGCAGGAATCTTATTAATTACACATGATTTAGGGGTTGTTGCTGAAATGGCTGATACGGTTACCGTCATGTATGCGGGACAAATTGTCGAGCAGGCTCGCGTGTCAGATCTTTTCAATCATCCAAAACATCCGTACACGCGGTCATTATTGCGTGCAGATCCATCAGAAGTGAATTCTGGGGACGAATTATATGCTATTCCTGGTACCGTTCCAGCTTTAAAAGATATGGATCATAGTAAAGACTTGTTTTTGAAGCGTGTACCTTGGTTAGACAAAGCTGAAGTCGAGGCAACTGTGGATGAAAAATTACAAAAAGTTAGTGATGGACATTATGTACGTGGCAATGCGTGGCAAAATTTTGAATTTTTGGAAGATCTTTAAGAAGAGGGTGCGGTAATGAGTGAGTTAGTCCGAATAGAAAATTTAAAAGTATATTATCCAATAAGAACAGGTTTTTTTAACCGTGTAACAGACAATATCAAAGCAGTAGACAATATTTCATTCACAATTGAATCAGGCCAAACCTATGGTCTTGTTGGTGAATCTGGTTCTGGTAAAACAACTATTGGGAAATCGCTAGTTGGACTTGAAGACCCTACTAGTGGAAAAATTTTATTCGAAGGTCATGAAGTGACAACGAATAAACAGAAAAAAGCTATAAATTATAACAAAGACGTACAGATGGTTTTCCAAGATAGCCAGTCAAGCTTGAACCCAAGGAAAACAATTGGTGAGATCATTGCTGAACCACTTAAAAATTTTGGCGTGCCCAATGTTATTGGCGCAGGCTATGATGGGGAAAGGTCATTTGATCAAACAAAAATTAATGAACGTGTTTTGGCGCTATTAAAAATTGTTGGGTTACCTGCTCAGACAGTAGCACAATACCCATTTCAGTTTTCGGGAGGGCAGCGACAACGTATAGGCGTTGCTCGTGCATTGGCAACAAATCCTCGGTTAATTGTTGCTGATGAACCTGTATCAGCATTAGATTTATCAGTTCAAGCACAAGTATTGAATTTTATGAAAAAAATCCAACGAGAATATGGCATTAGTTTCTTATTTATTTCTCATGATTTAGGTGTGGTGAAGTACATGACTGATAACATTGCAATTATGCATAATGGTCGTTTTGTCGAAATGGGCACGACAAATGACATTTTTAATGATGCGCAGCATATTTATACCAAACGATTATTATCTGCGATACCAAGTTTAGATGTCAGTAAACGTGACGAAAAGAGAGCTTATCGTAAACGGATTGAATCTGAATTTACACAAAATAAGGATGCTTATTACCAACAAGATGGTCTGAGAGATCGTGCATATGATTTAGAACCGATTACAAAAACTCACTACGTGGCACTTAAGAAAGAGGGAGCATAATTATGTGGCGAACAATTTTAAGGCGTGTGTTAATTATGATTCCACAGTTAATTTTGGTTTCTATTTTAATTTTTATGTTAGCGCAATTAATGCCTGGGGATCCATTTTATGGGAGCTTAAATCCTAATTCTGATCCCGCAACAATTGCAAGAATGCGTCACGCTGCTGGTCTGGATTTGCCATGGTATCAGCAATATGTTAAATGGGTTGGTAATGTAATACATGGGGATTTAGGCACCTCATATGTTGTTAATAAAGGTTGGACGGTGACACGTATTATTGGTCAACGCATATGGCCAACTCTGTCAATGGGAATCATTGCAGCCGTATTAACTTATGTTTTGTCAATTTCGCAAGCGTTATTAGCTGCACGTAACGAAAATAAAATCATTGATCGTATTCTAATTGTATGGAACACGATGACATCGGCTGTCCCATCGTTTGTTTTTTATTTTGTGATGATGGTTTTGTTTGTTTACATTATTCCAATATTTCCAAGTTCTGGGACAGGTATTGACGATACACAAAGTTTTACCACGAATTTTTTTAGTAATTTAAGATATGCCTTTTTGCCAGCTTTAACGATTGCTGTGTTTAGTACTAATAGCATTTTCCAATATTTACGTTCAAATTTATTGGATCAACAAGCGCAAGATTATGTGCGAACAGCGCGTGCTAAGGGTGTCCAAATAAAAGACGTCTTTAGAAAACACATCTTACGAAACGCTTTTTTGCCAATTGCTTCAGGCATTGGATACTCAATAACTGGTATTTTAGGTGGCGCAATTTTTGCTGAAACTGTTTTTGGTTATCCTGGATTAGGTGCATTGTTTGTTCAAGCGTTGAGTGGTCGTGATTATACTGTCATTACAGCGTTAATGCTACTTCAAGGTGTATTAGCATTATTAGGTGGCCTATTGTCGGATATTATCTCAGCGTGGGTTGATCCTCGCGTTCGAGTGAAGTAGGGGGACATGGACATGGAAATTAAGAAACAGCGATTTGGATCGAAATTTATTAAAAATTTTTGGCGTGAACTAGAGAAAGATAATTTAGCCTTATTAGCCACAATACTATTGATTGTGCTTTTTCTGTTTATTATTATTGGTCAAATTTTTGTACCAACTGATATTGGCACGATGAGTAATATTTTAAGTGCTAACTTACCACCATTAACTAATGGTCATATTCTTGGGACTACGAATTCGGGCGCTGACTTTGTTTTGACGTTAATTGCTTCAGCTAGCAATTCACTCATTATCGGCTTTGGCGTAGCAATCCTGATTACAATTATTTCAGTTACTTTTGGAATGATTATCGGATATTTTGGTGGCTGGATTGATTGGATTGCTATGCGGCTGATTGATTTTTGGTTGGTCATGCCGCTACTGATGATTTTGGCTATTATTTTTTCTACGGCAAAGGGCTTGTCAATTTGGAGTTTGATTTTAATTCTAGCGGTACTGAGTTGGCCACCAAATGTACGATTAATTCGTACGTTAACGTTATCTGAGGTCAATAGAGATTATGTTCAGGCAGCTAAAATTTCTGGTACACCTTGGTATAAAATTCTATTTACTGGTATTTTCCCAAATATCTCATCAACAGTTATTTCTGATTTTGCGTTAACCTTGGCAGGTTCAATTGGTATTGAGACTAGTTTGACGTATTTAGGATTTGGATTGAAGCATGGTACAAGTTCATTGGGTACAATGTTAACAGTTTTGAGTGGTAGTTCGGCATCATCAGTTTATACACAATGGTGGTTATGGATTCCGGTAACATTAGTATTAATTATTTTGACTTTTGGTATTGTAGTTCTTGGACAAGTTGCTCGTCGCGCAATAGATCAGAGACAATCTGTGTCTTGAATTTAAAACATTAGATTAAGATTAAAATTTAATGTTGACAAATAATTTTATAATGATATATTTATAATAGTTTATTTTTGAGAACTAGATTGATTGTATGTTTAATTTCATGATATATGAGGAGGCGTTTTTACATGGTTAGTACGGGAAAGAAAATAGGCTTTGGTGTTGGTGGCCTAGTCATAGTCGCTGGAGCTACTTGGGCATTAGTTGCGACAACATCAAATCACACATCAACAGCTAAAGCAGTTGATGTTGGATCGTTTAAAGGAGACTATAAAAACTCAAAATCAGCTATCAAAAATGGTAGTTTAACGGTTAGTTATCCTGGTAATGCATCTGATCCCGTGTCTTTTGCTGGTTATTCGGAATTGGCACAGTGGTCAGCTGCACAAGAGCAACTTGATCCTGCAGGGAAAAACACGCTTTTCTATGTTGATAAAGATGGTAAGCTGACAAACGATGGTCCAGCTAAAGTTACAGTTGATAAAGATGCAAAAACGGTGACAATTAAACTTCGTGATGATTTAAAATGGTCAGATGGTAAAGACGTTACAGCACAAGACGTATTGTTTTCATTGCAGACACTGGCAACAAATAAAGTCGCTTCTGGTAATTTTACACAAGCTTATACAGCTATTAAAGGTTTAAGTGATTATCAAAATGGTAAGGCAAAAGACATTTCTGGTGTGAAGTTGGACGATGGTAAAGCGGGTAAGCAATTAACTGTCTCATATACAACGCTACCAGCCGCAGTCGATTGGGGTGATGGGGTACCTGCTTATGCCTTACCATATCATGATTTGAAAGATGTCAAGTCTAAGGACTTGGCTACTTCTGAAAAAGTGACAAAGAATCCACTATCCTTTGGACCATTCAAAGTGGCATCAGTCTCGTCAGATTCAACAGTTAAATATGTTAAAAATTCTGACTATTGGGGTAAGAAACCTAAACTAAATACGATAACGTATTATGTTAACCAAGATCAAACAAAGCTTGAGAACGACTTATCAAAGCAGAAATTCGATATTGTGACAAAAGCGCCGGCTTCCCTTTGGAAAGATGGGACTAATAATCCTGTATTATCGAAATACAATAATGATAAAGGTTACGCGTCAACAGGATATTATGATAGCGGTTATTGGGAACTTTACTTTAATTTGGGACATCTCAACTCAAAAACTAGTGAAAACGTACAGGATCGCCAAACACCTTTGCAAGATGTTAATGTTCGTAAAGCCGTTGGTTATGCAGAGAATGTTGGAGATGTGGTTAAAAAATATGGGAATGGTTTGAGTGTAACCGCTGATACTCTTGTTTCAAAGAATGAATCTAAAAAGATGTTCTATAATAACAATGTTCAAGGATATCAGCAAAAATCATCTGGTGATATCAAGAAAGCTGGTAGCTTACTTGAAAAATCAGGTTATAAAAAAGATTCAGCTGGGTATTATGCTAAAGATGGTAAGCGCCTAAGTCTAGTTTACTTAGCACGTTCAGGAAACACAACATCTGAAGCCTCAACTAAAGCTTACATCGAAGCATGGAAAAAAGCAGGTATTGAAGTTAAATTGTACCAAGATAAATTGGTAGATCCCTCTACTTGGCAATCAATTGTAGTAGATGGCAATAATAACAATTGGGATATTACTGATGGTGGTTGGTCAGAGGGAACTGTGCCAACATTTGATCAGTTATGGAGCAAGTCTGCACCTTATAACTTCGGTCATGTTGTTTCAAAGGAGTTAACTCAGAATTTATCTGATACACAAACAGCCACATCAGAGGCAAGTCTTGTTAAGAATATCAAGCAATTCCAGAAGTTAGTTGTTGACGAACAGGCTTATACGATTCCAACAACTACTAATATTAAGGTACAATTAGTGAATGGACGCGTTACTGGATGGACAACTAACTTTGCAGCGCAACAAAATGACTTATACGCGCAGTTGGGTGTATCACAAAGTAAACCTGTTACATCAGGTAATCCACGTAAGTAAATAATATGCTCATCGTGCAATTGGCGTATTGATACAATAATAACTATCCTCCCAGATAAAGAAACTTGTATGAGACGGCCATTGCACAAAAAACGCTTAAAGAGTTGTTCAACTCTTTAAGCGTTTTTCTTATTTTATTAATGATGAAATTAACCCTTAAATACCCAAGTATCACCGTTATCGGCTAGCAACTTATCAGATGCTTCTGGTCCCATTGAACCTGACTTATATGTTTCAAGAGGTGCTTTGTCAGCAGTATAAACCGCTGAAATAGCATCAACGAATTTCCAGGCAATAGCTACGCCATTCCAGTCGGCAAAGTTTGATCCATCACCATTCATTGTGTCATGAATCATACGTTCATATGGTTCAGGTGTATTTTGCTTATCTTTATCTGAGATTGTCCAACCAAGATCAATTGTACGTGTGTTGAATGAATCTTCAACAGACTTTGAATTAATCTTAAATTCTATGCCACCCTTAGGATCAATTAGAATTGACAAAACAGACTCTTGCGCTTCTTGTGCTGTACCAAAGTCAAATGTTCCAGCCTTGAAGACAATATCAACACGTGTTTGTTTAGCAGCCAAACGCTTACCTGAACGAACATAGAAAGGGACACCTTCCCAACGAGGTAGGTCAAATTGTAATTCGCCGGCAATAAACGTGTTGTTCTTTGAATCAGCAGGGACATCAAGTTCTTCAAGGTATGGTTTGAAATCAGATGAATCACCGGCACCGTATTGTGCGCGAACGAAGTATTTGTTAACTTCTTCTTCATTATAAATTTTCAAGGCATTGAAAGCAGCATTTTTAGCAGCACGAATGTCCTTGTCATTAAATGAATCAGGCTTCTCCATAGCTAACCAACCAACAATTTGCATGGTGTGGTTTTGAATCATGTCTAGCAATGCACCAGTAGTATCGTAGTAACCAGCGCGTTCTTCAACACCCAAAACTTCGGCTAGTGTCACTTGCACATTTTTAATATAGTCTTTGTTCCAAGCAGCATCAAAGATTGGGTTACCAAAACGTAACGCAGCAATGTTTTGTACCATTTCCTTACCGAGATAGTGATCAATACGGAATAACTGGTCGTCGGAAAAAGCATTTTCCAAATCATTTTGCAATTCTTCGGCTGTGGTATATGATGTACCAAAGGGCTTTTCAATCATCAAACGATTGAAACCTGTTGATGCCAGCAATGCTTCAGACTTCAAGTATTTGGCAATTGTGCCAAAGAAGCGAGGGGCAACTGACATGTAAAAAATACGGTTGCCATCAATATCAAATTTAATAGCAGCTTCTTCAATGGCTTCTTTTAAGATAGCATATGAAGCAGCATCTGTGACATCATGTGCACGGTATGAGAAATGGGCAATAAATGCCTCGGCTTGATCTTGATCTTCTGTAAAGTCCGCAATAGATTCGCGAACTAACTGCTTAAATTCTTCGTCTGTTAGGCCTTGACGTGCCGTGCCAACAATGGCAAAGTGTTCTTGTAGGTAGCCTTTCTTATAAAGGTTGAAAACTGATGGGTAAAGTTTGCGCTTTGCCAAATCACCAGTACCGCCAAAAAATGTTACCAATGTCTTGATTTCTGAAACCATAATGTTCCCCTTAATATTAGAATTGAATTCAACTATTATTATAACGCAAATTGGTTAGAAAGTATGCGTTTTCACAATCATATCAATCGCTTAGCAAGGAAAAAATGTTAATTAACGATTTTACCCCAAAACAACAACAAATTTTACGACAATTAGACATTGGTCAGTATGCTGGTCAAACGCTGATTGCTCACGCGCCAACTAAAAAAGATAGTAAAAATTATTATGTGATTCATGTTGACTTAAAAACCAATCATTGGCGCTATCAACCTGATGAGCCAATTAAACCAGTTGAAGTAGCGGAGTTGCTAAAAGCCGGTGGTTTAAGGACGACAACCGTCCGGCATCAATATGTTTTGAATTCTGCTGTCTTTAGCAAGCCAATAAGGCGCTTGTTTAAAAAAATTTTAGTAGATAAAAACGACTAATAAAGATGAATTGACGTATTATATGGCTTTTTATCGGTATTAGGATAAAATGTCATGTACGAAATCTTCAAACGATTTTTGTCCCATGTCTGTGTTAACAACTGTAAATCCATGATGAGAATTGGGATAACGTTCAATTGTGACACGGACATAGGCTGATACAAGATGTTGTGCAAATAATTCGGCCTCGTCCCGTAAACTGTCGAATTCTGCTGTGTGAATAATTGTTGGTGGGAAGCCAATTAAATCGTTTTTTGATGCCAAAATCGGTGAAATTAAGGGATTATTTTGTGTTTTTTGCGTGTCATCATGTAGATAAAATGCATTCATGAGACGAGATTCATCAATTGCGATACCTTGATCATTAGGATAATGTTTTTCGCTGGGGTCAGTATCTAAATCAAGTACAGGAAAGTCCAATAAAATTTTGTCAGCCAATTTAATTCCTTGTTGTTTAGCCTGTAGTTGTGTGGTAACAGCTAGATTACCGCCAGCACTGTGCCCCATGACAATAAATGGGCTACGGATACCAAGCGCTACAAATGTTGCAAAGTGTTTTTGTAAATAGACATATACGCTAAAAGCGGCGTTAACTGCTGCAGGAAATGGATGCTCTGGCGCTACGGGATAATCGACATCGACAACGGTGTAGTTTGTGGCAAAAACAAGTGACTTAGCGAATGCAAAATCACTAGGCGTCCATGGATACATAAATCCCGAACCACGTAAATTAAGAATAACGCCTTGACTGGGCAAGTATGCAGGTTCATAGATGAATATTTTAACTGATTCTTGACCATCAACATCGATATGTTGCTCAGATTGCTTTAAACCAGAATACTGTGATTTAGGTATTTGTACATCGTAGGATTGGCTGTGTTTGCGAAGCATGAGGGCTTGATGCACTAATTCATCTTTTGTCATCATGTTCACTACTTTCAGTTTGTGTTAACCAAACGAACGCATCTTGCAATTGTTGATCCCAAAAATTCCAGTCATGTATGCCAGGCTTTGAGGTCCAGAAATAGGCGGATCCTAGTTTATCAGATAATTGTTGGCTAAATACCATATTTTGTTCATAAAGCGGATCTTGTTCACCACAAGATGTGTAAATAGATAATGGCCATTTCGTGTTGTCATAGTTTGTAAGGACATCAGATAATGCCAGTGGTTGTGTATTAATATCTTGACCGTCAAATACGAGATCAAAATCAGGCATTGAGAAAATATCACGTTTTTGATAAAAATCGGATAAATCAACGACACCAGACAACGCAACGATGCGACTAAAGTATTGTGGCTGATTTAACCCCCATTTTAGCGCTCCGTAGCCACCCATTGAATTGCCAATAACGATATTATCATTACGGTCTGCACTCAGAGGGAATAGATAGCGCATACGTTGTGGTAGTTCTTGTGTGATAAAGTCCCAGTAGGGTCGACCATAGGTCATGTTATTATAAAAACTGCGATCGACATCTGGCATGATTATCGCATAACCACTTTCGGTGGCATATCGTTCGAGCCCAGTCATACGATACCAATCAGTCGCATCTCCAGATAAACCATGTAATAGCCAAACTGTTTTTAAGGGATTGGCATGTAATTCTTGGTAATTGACAGTTCCGTCGTTTCCTCGTTTTTCAGGAATAATAACGTTAACTTCGGTCATTTTATTTAAAATGTTTGAAAAGTAATGTAAGTTGATAAAAGCCATGATGGTCCTCCAGTTGATAGGTTGTGTAAAAATAGTTCTAGATAGGCAGTGATATTGGGGCTGCTTTTTTAGTGTGATTTTCCAAAAAATTAAGCACAATTTTTTTTGATTCAGGTGACCAGAAAGCATCGGTTCCGTGATTACTACCCTTTATTGTGACAAACTGATTAGAGATACCAACGGCATCAAGGGCGTTTTTAAATGCTACGCTTTGTTGAAACGGCACAATCATGTCCATCGTGCCATGAAAAATTAGAAAAGGTGGCATGTTAGGGTGAAGATGTGTTTTAGGATCGGCTTGGTGCATGATGGTAGAGTCTGCATTGATTGCTTGATGATTGAAATAAGCACCAAGCCAACTTTCAGCAGATCGATGTTCTTGAATAGAAGGTGAAATATCTAAGTCTTGTAACATCGTCGGGCCATAAAAGTCAATGACACCATTAAATTGGCGTTTTTTTGCGGATTCGTTAAAAAAGAAATCTTCGTGCTGCGTAGCGGCTGTCATAATGGCGGTGTAGGCACCCGATGACTCACCCCAAAGAATAATTTCTTCAGGATTGATGTGGTAAGTTTTAGCATGTGCAGTCAGAAAATCGAGTGCAGCATTTACATCACGAATGGTTGAAGGAAAGTTTCCGCCTTTATCGCTGCCTTGATATGCCACAGAAGCAATAACGTATCCTTTTTGAGCAATGTCTGTTAAATGTGGCATATGCAGGCCGATTTCTTGTGTCATGAAAGCAGAGCCTTGTATCCATAGAATCAAAGGGAATTGTCTTTGATCATTAATACCTGTTTCTGGTATATACACAGGTGGGACAAGAATGTCCATTAGCAACTCTGAATGATGTTTATCGTATGCAATATTTGTGAAATACATCGGAATTTTAGGTGTGTCATCACCTTGTAAAATGATACCATGAGGGACGACAGTCTGATCCTCAGGGAAATCATTAACCGAAAATGGGTCTAAATATTTGTCTTGAATATGCAATTTAAATTTCCTCCAAATTATAGTTCTGGCATCATTTGTAATACGCCTTCATAGTAAACACATTTGCACAATATGTCAAGCGGAAACCATATAATTTATGACATTTCAGTTTATTAATCAGCATATTAAAAATTAATATTTTTATTTGTGACGTTCGCTTGACACAATAAAACTAACGGATTATAATAAATTTGGTTAAAAAATGTAAGCGCTTTCGTTGTTTTTATTGAGGAGGATACTCAAATGGAAAATAAGTTAACCATCGCTAATAAAGTTGCGTATGGATTCAGTGACTTTGGTAATAATTTGGTGTTTGTTGCTGCAACAAATTACCTCATGTTTTACTATACAGATGTTGCTGGTCTGAGTCTGGCTGCAACAGGTATTTTGTTCTTGGTCGTACGCATTTTTGATGCGTTTGCTGGACCGATGTTTGGTATTTTGGTGGATAAAACGCAAACGCGTTTTGGAAAAGTACGTCCTTGGTTTTTGTGGATGTCAATTCCTTATGCAATTTCAGCAGTTTTGCTCTTCTCTATTGCGTTCTTTCCAGCCAGTGCACGATTATCACTAGCATATGGAACATACGCTATTTTCACAGTCTGTTTTGCTGGATTGGGAACAGCAATTAATGCAATTTTGCCAAGTTTGTCAGCCGATTCCAATGAACGTGCGTCAGCTAACATGTTTCGTAATGTCTTAGGACAAACAGGTGGTTTAATTTCAGGGTTGGCCATTCTACCATTAGTATCAGTATTTGGTGGTTTGAACAAATCAAAGGGATTCGCAATTTCAATGAGTCTCTTTGCTATTATTTTGGTTTTGTCAGAAATATTTACATTTATTAATGTGCGAGAAAATATTTCACCTGAACAAGAAAAGCCAGTACCGTTGCATCAAAGCATTAGAGCCTTGATACCAAATGGGCCATGGTGGACAATTATTATCACAAATATCATCATTTTTATTGGTGTTGTTGTTAAAAATTCATCAACAGTTTACTTCTTTAAGTATGTGTTGCGTAATGAAGGTATGTCAGCTATCGCAAACTCGGTGAGTTCATTGGCGATGATTGCTGGTGCAATTACTATTCCATTTTTAATTAAAAAATACCCAATGCGGTCGGTTGTGATTGTTAATTTAGGTATTGCTATTATAGGACAAGGTGTTTTGTGGTTATCGGCACAAAATGCCTCAATTGGCGCTGCAATTTTAGGTGTTGCTATTTCGGCCTTTGGACTTGGTGCCGCACAAAGTTTGATGTTTGTTATGACGGCTGAAACGGTGGATTATGGTGAATGGCGTTTTGGTGTTCGCGCTCAAGGTTTATTGACGTCTGTTTCAGCTATTGGGGCAAGTATTGGGGCTGGTTTAGCTGGGGTTATTAATAGTGAAATATTATCACGATTCCACTTCGTGCCCAATGCGACGCAAACAGCTTCGGGTCTTATGGGTATTAATGTTTGTTTTATTTATGGGCCAGCATTGATTGATGCAATCTGTGTCATCAGTATCTTGTTCTACGGCCTAGATAAGATGAGTTCCAGAATGCATAGTGATCTGAAGATAAAACGTCAAGATGAATTTAACGAAGGAGTAAGTAATTAATGATTAGTTATATTAACACAACAATTAATGGTTTAACATTGCGTGGCACAGCACATATCCCAGATAATATTTCAGGAAAAGTACCAGCGGTATTACTTTTTCACGGTTTTGGTGCTGTAAGAGATGAATATTTTTGTTCATTTGTGCAAATTAGTAGATTATTAGCAAAAAAAAATATCGCGGCAATTGCTTTTGATTTCTCTGGACATGGAGAGAGTGATGGCGACTTTATGAACTATACTTTCAGCAATGAAGTGTTTGAAGGCACGCAACTTGTATCATTTGTCAAAACACTAGATTTCGTCGATGAAACGCGCGTGTCTTTGCTGGGGATGAGTTTGGGAAGTGTGGCTGCTAGTATGGTAGCTGGTTTAGTTGGTGATCAGATCGTTGGGCTATGCATGTGGTCTCCGGCAGCGGTGTTTCAAGATGAAATTTTGGAACAACATACACTACAGGGAAAACCAATATCGGAGGTAGCTGAAAAAGGTTACTTTGACTTTAATTCAATGAAATTAGGACCAAAATTCTTTGATGATTTACAAAAAGTTGCTATTTATCCAACTGCCATAAAGTATGGGGGACCGGTTAAAATTATTCATGGTCAAGCCGATACAATTGCGCCGGTGGCTTATGCACAAAAATATGTTGACACATATGAACAATCAGCTGACTTAACCGTTGTTACTGGTGCGGATCATAGCTGGGGTGATGTGCCAACAAGAGAGTTATTATTTAACGCAACACTTGATTTTTTTGATAAACTATATAGATAAGAGTAATTTGAACCGAGGATGGATAAATTGAGCTATACATTAAAAGATGTTGCTGAGCGAGCTGGTGTTTCATTAACAACCGTGTCACGTGTGATTAATAAACGTGGTTATTTTTCTGAAAAAACTAAGTCTCGTATTTATGCAACAATGCAGCAAATGAATTATCATCCAAATTCGGTTGCTCGATCACTTTCGGGCAAAAAAACGAAACTCATTGGTGTCATTTTAACCAATACACACAACCCTTTTAATGCGGAGTTGTTGGAGAAAATTGAATTAGAGTTATTCAATCGCGAATATAAGGTTATTATTGCAAATAGTTCGGATAATCCTCAAAAGGAGCGAGCATATATTAGCTTATTACAATCTAATCAAGTAGACGGACTAATTACTGCATCGCATAATACTATTATTGACGACTATCATGAACTTACTTTACCGGTCGTTTCTTTAGATCGGTATTTTGGACCACGTATTCCAACAATCAGTTCTGATAATTTTTCGGGTGGTCAAACGGCGGCGCAAATTTTAATAGATGGTGGTGCACGTCGATTGTTAGTTTTTTCTGGCGAAATTAATGATACAAATCCAACAATGGATCGAACAAATGGTTTTATTGATATTAGCAAAAAGCACAATATGATACCGATTGTTCAAGTAATGCCTAGTGATGCGACCGTCAATTTTAGAAAAATGTTGATTCGTCAAGAAATATTAAAACAAAAGCCAGATGGTATCATGGCGACGGATGATACAACAGCACTACTTGTATTGGAAGAATTACGCATAATGCACTTGCAGGTTCCTCATGATGTACAAGTAATTGGTTATGATGGCAGTGATTTTGTATTACAAAGTTTTCCAGAATTATCTACAATTGTGCAACCAATTTCAGATTTGGCTAAGACACTTGTTGATACGTTAATTAAAAAAATTGAGCAGCCAGATATATTACAGGAGCGACAATATACATTTCCGATTACTCTTCATCGTGGCGCGTCAACTAATTAGTCTGAATAATAAGCAAAATAATGGTTAATTTTTCAGTGATTTTCATGCTACAATAAATATATTAATTCGGAGGATTTATGCAAACTGATATAATTAATAAACCAGGATTGCTTAATGAAAAGTGGTTACTGATTAGTACACTGCTGTCTAGTACTGGTAACTCAATGATTTGGCCTGTTATGACACTCTATATGACAGGTGTACTTCATCAAAGTTTTACAACAGCTGGTTTTGTTTTGATGATAGGGGCTATCATTAGCATGATTGGTTCCTATATTGGCGGCAAACTATTTGATCGATGGCATCCGTATCAAGCGATGGTGATGACTAGCATCATAACTTTTCTGGCGGTTTTTAGTCTAATTATTTGGCATGATTGGCCCGTTTTTGCCTGTTTCATTTGGGCAGCTAACTTAAGTATGGGTATTGAACAGACGTTGATAAACGCTTTTGCAACAACAGTGTCTGGCAATCATACACGTATTATTTTTAATAATATGTATATTGTTTTAAATATTGGCGTTGTTTTAGGCACGTTAGCTGTTGGTTACTTATTTGATTATGGTTTTGCATTATTAATGATGATTTCGGCGACCATCTATGCGATTTTGTCGGTGATTATTATCACCAAATTCCATGTAGCCAATGAGTCAGCCGACATAAACACCGGGCATCAATTACCCAAAGAAGCTGTTGTTTCAACAGCCTCAATGACATACGAAAAATTCAAATTAACGCCGGTTCTAATTGCTATTGGGGCACTCCTATTTATTACGTATTTGTCTTATATGCTCTGGGAAACAGTGATGGCACCACATATGAAAACATTGGGGATGCCAACGCGTAACTATGCCGACTTGTGGATGATTAATGGAATCACAATTATTGTGTTGCAGAAATTTGTTTCTAATTGGGCCAACAAACATCCGTATCATGTGTCCGTTATTTTAGGCAGTGTCATTTTCGCTTTAAGTTTCTTTTTTTTGATTTTTGTGAATACATTTTGGCAAATTGTGCTAGTTTTTGAACTATTAACGATTGGTGAAATGCTACAAAGTCCACAAGTACCAGCATGGGTTGCTCAAATCACTCCTAAAGAAGTTGCTGGACAAGCGCAAGGTTTTGTATCAATGATGATTAGTTCAGGTCGTGTTGTTGGCCCAATATATTCGGGTGTTATGATGGATCATGGATGGACAACTACGTTATTCTTATCTGTATTTATTGTTATGATAATAATTACTGGCTTGCTAGCATTGACATTGTCGCGACGTGTTGACAAAAATTCAGTGACATAGTAGACTAAAACTACTTGAAATTAGCAATTATTGAGTAGAATAAACATTCGGCGTTAAGAGAAGCAGTGGTTGGTGAAAACTGCACAGGTGTTGATATTCGAAATACAGCTATCGATTTAAGCATGGCAGCACCATGTTATCAAATGTCAAAGTGATGCGCTTTTTAGCGCGTAAGCTGGGTGGTACCACGGATTTTTAAATGTCAATTCGTCCCTGTTGTCAATGTGACAGCGGGGACTTTTTTTATTGTTGCTATATAAAAAAATTGGCAGGAGAAATAGGATGAACAATAAATTAAACACAGGAACTTCAGTATTACTGGTAGTGGCTACTATCATTATTTTGGCAATCGGTGTGATTGGTTTTGGTTTAGCACCAATTGCGCCAATTTTACTCGCAATTGGTATGATTATGATTGTTGCACGTTTTAGTGGTGTTTCTTGGCAAGACAGCCAAAAAGCACTAATTAAAGGCGTTGAATCAGGTTTGACACCTTTATTTTTATTCTTATTAATTGGCGCACTCATTGCATTGTGGCTAGCTACTGGTGTGATTCCAACGATGATTTGGGTTGGCTTTAAAGTGTTAACACCTGTTTTTTTCTTGCCAACAGCATTCGTAACAACGTCAATTATTGGGACTTTAATCGGGAGTGCGTTTACAACGATTTCGACAGTTGGGGTTGCGCTGATGGGCGTTGGAACGTTAATGGGTATCAATCCTGCTTTGGTTGCTGGTATTATTTTATCAGGCGCAATTTTTGGTGATAAAAATTCGCCGTTATCAGACTCAACTAATTTAGCAAGTGCCATTTCTGAAACTGATTTATTTGCACATATTAAAAATCTGATGTGGACTACTGTGCCAGCTTGGATTTTGACATTTATCGTGACAATTTTATTGGGTTTTGGTCATCATGCTGACGCAGCAGCCACACATCAGATTACGGCTTTACTACCGCAGTTGCAACCAACATGGTGGACAATTGTACCACTTGGTCTATTAGTTGTGACAGCATGGTTTAAAATGCCTGCTATTCCAGCACTCATGATTAATGTATTAGTATCAAGTGTCATGTTCTTAACGCAGCACACTATTACAACTTGGGCGAAACTATTAGTTGATGGTTTTCAGACGACAAGTACGAATCCAACACTGATGGCATTACTTAATCGCGGAGGAATGTCTGCGATGATGACAACTATTATGATGGTTATGCTGGCGTTAGCTCTAGGTGGTTTACTCAGTGGTTTAGGTATTTTAAATCGTGTTATGGCACCAATTGTCGGCCACTTACAAACCCAGCGTTCGATTGTTTTGGCAACGTTAGTAACTGGTATTGGTGCTAATTTTTTGGTTGGTGAACAGTATTTAGCAACAATTTTACCAGGTCAGTTGTTTAAAGAAAGTTTCAAAAAATCTAAGTTATCACCATTAGCACTGGGCCGAACGATTGAAGATTCAGGGACAGTAATCAATTATTTGGTACCTTGGGGTGTTGCGGGTGGTTTTGCTGCGCAAACATTAGGCGTGCCAGTCCTTGAGTTTGCACCATTTACGTTATTTGCTTTATTGTCACCGATCATGTCATTTTTGTCAGCAATAACGGGTATTGGGTTGAAACAAGATAACCCTGACGTATAAACTTAGTAGTGATATAATATTTTTAAAATAGATACTGGGTTTTACGTAGACATCTGATATGGAGCAAAAATGTTAATTAGAGATATGGTACGAGCAAAGCCGGTTAGTTGGTTATTGTTTATTATTGGATCAGATATTATGATGACCTATGGTTTATTGCTTTATCACGACGTGTCACATTTTTCTCCCGCGCGTGATTATTTATCGATCGTGAAGTTTGTGTCGTTTGACTTGATTAGTTTTGTATTCATCATGTTATTTTTTGATTGGGTACATGTTAAATTCCTAAGTGAAGGTCCGGAAAACGTGATTGATAAAATATTACGAATTGGGGGGGACACAATGGCGGCCTATTTCGGTTGGTTTACGCTTGGTTTTATTGTTTTACAGATGACAACTAATTTTCAGCGGCAACAATTCTGGCTGTTAGCTATTGTCACAGGCATAGTTGCCATCTTGAATTGGTTACTACGTCGTACGTCACCAATTAAGTTCCAGCTCAATCCCTTAATAAAATAATCGTTACTATTCAGAAATCGATGGTCGAAAGTGTACCATCGATTTTTGAATGTCACGACTCATGATATAATAGAAAGTATGCAGAATTTGACACCTCAAACAATTTTAAAAGAAAAATTTGGCTATGATAATTTTCGTACAGGACAATTAGATGTGATTGAAAAAGTGTTAGCGCATAAGCATGCGTTAGCCATTATGCCAACTGGTGGTGGTAAATCGATTACTTATCAACTACCAGCTATGTTATTTGACGGCATTACGCTAGTGATTTCACCACTTATATCGTTGATGAAAGATCAAGTCGATGGCCTTGATGCGATGGGAATTGATGCAACATTTCTCAACTCAACATTGAGTGGTCAAGTACAAGCACAGCGTATGTCGGATTTACGATCAGGCTATTATAAAATGCTATATGTATCGCCCGAACGTTTAGAGATTTCAAGTTTTTTTGATTTTATACAACAATTACCCATTGAATTGGTGGCTATTGATGAGGCGCATGTCATGTCACAGTGGGGACATGATTTTCGTCCAAGTTATCTTAATATTTTACCTTTGCTGGCTAAAATCCCTGGAAATCCTGCCGTTTTAGGATTAACAGCAACAGCCACTGATCGTGTACGTCAAAACTTACAGCAACTACTTGGTGTGGCAGATGAAGATACTATTTTAACTGGTTTTGCGCGTGATAATTTGGCGCTGAAAATTGCCCACAATGTTGATAAGCGACAGTATGTGCAAGAGTATTTACGTGAGAATAAGGACCAAAGTGGTATTATTTATGCAGCCACACGTAAACAAGTTGATGAATTATATGAATTTTTAAATAAAAAAGGTGTTAAGGCCGGACATTATCATGCAGGTTTGCCTGAACGTGAACGACAAGCGATGCAAGAATCTTTTTTGTTTGACGAAGTCCAAGTTATGGTAGCCACAAATGCTTTTGGAATGGGTATTAACAAACCAAATGTGCGGTTTGTTATTCATTACTCAGTACCGGGAAACATTGAGGCATATTATCAAGAGATTGGTCGAGCTGGCCGTGACGGCTTGCCGGCAGAAGCAGTGTTATTGTATGCACCACAAGATATTCATTTACAAGAATTTTTCGTACAAAAATCAGAAGGTACAGAAGAACATAAGCAAAATGAATATAACAAAATTCGCGAAATGAACGCATTTGCAAATACGCAAAGTTGTTTGCCGCGCTATCTACTAGGTTATTTTGGTGAAATCGTTGATCATGATTGTGGGCATTGTTCGAATTGTTTAGATTCTCGTGAAATGGTTGACGTTACTACTGATTCACAGCGTGTTTTGGCCAATGTTGTGCGTATGAACCAAAGTTTTGGGAAAGCAATGGTTGCTAAAGTTTTGAAGGGTTCACAAGATGCAACTGTGAAGAAGTATGATTATTTGATGAAGTTACCCACATACGGTTTGATGAAAGATCGGACACTTAAGGATTTAAGTAGTTTTATTGATTATTTAACGGCTGATGGCTACCTTAGAATTGAAGGGGGCGAGTTTCCAGTATTAAAAGTTACTGAGATTGGTGCACGGGTTCTAAAAGGACAATTAGTTGTGGAAAAACGTGTCAATCGACGTGTGATTGTGCAACAAAAAGTCACATCAGCAGCTAAAGGACTTAAATTGTCCGAGAGTGATAATAAATTATTTGCTGAATTAAAATCTAAGCGCTTAGAACTAGCGCGCGAAGCAGGGATTCCACCATTCCTAATTTTCTCAGACAAAACATTAATGAATATGGCTATTCTACGCCCCCAAACTGATGAAGAATTTTTAGCAATATCAGGTGTTGGTGAGAAAAAGTTTGATATTTATCATAAAGAGTTCGCTGATGTGATTGTTAAGCAACATTAATTAGTGAGATGTGTTAAAAGATAGCGTAAGCTATCTTTTTTTGCGGTCCACAAATAGTACAACAGTCAATGATTAAAAGACGTATCCATTAAACTTGTATGTGAAAAATGCTGTGATAGCAACTTTTTTCATTTTAATAAATAAAAATATTTTAAAAAAATATAAATGAGTTGGTTGCTCGAACAAACTAACTGTGATATAGTAGTCTTTGTAAAAAGAAATGTTACCGCTTTCAAAAATCTGAAAGACGTTCCAGTGACTGGAAAAGTGGTAGCAGGTAAACCTAATAATCTGTTAAAACCAGAAGGAGAATAATTATGGACGTAAGAGTTCAGAAGAATGATGAGTTTGCTAAGCTCTCAACATGGGATCGTGTGAGTTATGGCTTCGGCGATTTTGCTCAAAACTTAGTATTTGGAACTGTTGGTGGATTTTTGCTATTCTATCTAACAAATATTAATGGGATTTCAGCTGGTGTTGGGGCGACAATATTTCTTGTTGTACGTTGGATTAACGTTATCTGGGACCCATGGGTTGGGACAGTTGTTGATAAAGCTAAAATCACAAAAAATGGCAAGTATCGGCCATTTTTGATTAACTTTGGTATCCCATTAGTAATTTTAGCAGCATTGCTGTTTTTACCAGTAGCTAAAGTACTTGGTGCTGGTACACTTGCAACGACGATTTATGCGACCGTATCCTATATGGCGACAGCCCTAGTGTATTCCTTCGTCAATATTCCTTATGGCTCATTAAATGCTTCATTGACCCGTGACGAAACAGAAATTGGCAAGTTAACGTCAACACGAATGATGCTTGCAAACATTGGTAACTTGTTGGTGTATACACTATTCCCATTATTTGTACAATTAGCCTCTCCAAACGCTAAGTTAACTGACACAGGTTTGTTTGGTTTGAAACTAAAATTGGGTAATTATGCAGCCCCATCAGCTGCTGGTGCGTGGTTTAAAGTTTATGGCGTGTACATGATATTAGGCGCAGTGTTATTGTTTTTGACATATCGTAATACAAAAGAGCGCGTACTTGCTTCAGAAGAGGCAACAGACCAAGTAAAATATACGGATTTGTTTGCTGAATTAAAGCGTAATAAAGCCCTACAAATTCTTGGATTGTTCTTTTTAGTAGGCTTTACACTCATGTTCTTTGGTAATACAGTGTGGCCATACTTTATGCAATATAATTTTGGTGTTGAAGGTGGGAAATCAGCCTTGATGGCATCCATTGGTTTGATTGGTTCAATTCCTGGTATTTTCTTGGTCGTCATTTGGCCAAGATTGCGTGCAACTTTAGGTAAAAAAGGCTTCTTCTACACATTCCTTGGCATTTTTGTTGTTGGCCAATTGTTGCTTTTTGCTTGGTCAAAGAATCCATCAGCTGATTGGCTTGGTTTTACTGGACGCTTTTTCCAACAATGGGGGTTAACTTCGGCTACAGGATTTATGTGGGCATTAGTGCCTGAAGTTGTATCAAATGGTGAGTATATTTCAGGCAAGCGTGTGGCGGGTATTATCAACGCGATTATGGGTCTTTTCTTCAAAATTGGCTTGGCTTTGGGTGGTATCATTCCTGGTTATTTATTACAATTCATGAATTTTAAGTCAGGCGCATTGACACAATCAGCATCTGCACAAACAGGTATTGAGTGGTCAATGATTTGGTTGCCAATGATTATGGCATTCTTAGCAATGTTTGTTATTAGCCGCTATCCTCTGTCTGATGCATATGTTGATAAAATGAATCACACGTTAAAAGAAAAAAATAGCTAATCTTGCATAAATTTAATTGATAGGAGAAAAATAATGCAAATTCAAAACCCTGTATTACCTGGTTTCAATTCAGATCCTTCAATCATCCGTGTTGAGGATACGTATTACATTGCGACATCAACATTTGAATGGTTTCCTGGTGTGCGTATCCATGCGTCAAAAGACTTGGTTCATTGGAATCTTGTTAAAAACGTGTTGGACACCACGACAATGCTTGACATGAAGGGCAACCCATCATCTGGTGGTATCTGGGCGCCTGATTTATCATATGCTGATGGTAAATTCTGGCTAATTTTCACAGATGTTAAAATCACTGATGGTAACTTCAAAGACATGAAGAACTACTTGACGACTGCTGAAACAATCGAAGGCCCTTGGTCAGAACCAATATTTGTGAACGGTGTTGGTTTTGATGCGTCATTGTTCCACGATGAAGACGGCCGCAAGTACCTTGTACAACAAACTTGGGATCATCGTGAATACCATCACCCATTTGATGGCATTACTTTGACAGAATTTGACACCAATACCATGAAGTTGAAGCCTGAAACTGCCCGCACAATTTTTTCAGGTACGGCTGTGAAGTTGGTTGAAGGGCCACACTTATACAAAATTAACGGTGAATATTTCTTGTTTGCGGCTGAAGGTGGTACAATTTTCACTCATCAAGAAGTGGTAGCGCGCTCAAAGTCATTGAATAGCATGTCATTTGTCGTTGAACCTGATGGCCCATTCATCACAAATTTTGACACACCAAACTCATACCTGCAAAAGCAAGGGCACGGTGCTTTGGTTTCAACACCAGGTGGCGAATGGTACTATGCTTCATTGACAGCTCGGCCATGGAACCACGATAACGAAAGTGCGACTGATCCACGTGGTTGGTCAAATTTGGGTCGTGAAACATCAATCCAAAAAGTTGAGTGGGATGATGCTGGTTGGCCACGCGTTGTTGGCGGCCATGGCGGACAAACATTTGTCGAAGCACCTCAGGATGCCATTTTAACAGATGCGCCTGTTGACCACTCACAACACGATGAATTTAACGATACCATATTAGACATCAACTGGAATACATTACGTGTACCATTTACTGAAAAGATGGGGTCAACTGGTACTGGCAAGTTGACTTTAGTTGGTCAAGGATCATTATCAAACACATTTGATTTGTCATTGATCGCCCGTCGTTGGCAAGCATTCTACTTCGATGCTGAGACAAAGGTTAAGTTCAACCCTTATTCATATCAATCAATGGCTGGTCTAACAAATTATTACAACCACTCACACTGGTCATGGATTTTCATCACAAAGAATGATGATGGTCAAAACGTCATTGAAGTGGGTGAAAATAAGGGTGGTTTGCGGAATGGTTCTTATACGTCATATTTGCGTGACAATGCGCCTGTGATTCCAGAAGGCATCGAATATGTTTACTTCAAATCAGAAAATCGTAAGGAATCATACACCTATTACTACTCATTTGACAGTGAAAACTGGCTTTCAACTGGTGTGACATTAGATGCCGCAGTTTTGTCAGATGACTATGTTGTTCGCGAATACGGTGGTTTTTTCACTGGTGCCTACATTGGTTTGGCAGCGGTTGACTATTCAGGTTATGATTCAACAGCCGAATTTGATTACTTCGATTATAAAGAATTGGGTGATCATAAAGACATTAATGGTACAATATCATGGCAGAAATCAGAATCGCGTTTTTACTAAATAAATATTAAAAAATAAACGAACCTTAATCAAAGGTTCGCTTATTTTTTAATAATGATACAAAGAGGCATATCGTGAAATCAAGCATTATAGCATTTTGTCGGTATGCTAGATAAAAACCGATTAATATCCTAACAAATCAGCATAGAATGCGTTTAAACACGTTCTATGCTGATTTTTGGCATTAACATGTGAAAAATTTAATCGCCAACTTGAAGGATACGGCCAGTTCGCGTACAATAGAAATAATGTCGAACAAAAATTGACTTGTTGTTCTGACAGTTAAGTTAATGACGCTAGGACATGCCAAATAATAGGTGGCAGTGGTCTTAGAACCACAAACCTTACCAAACAGTGATAATATACCTGATTTGTAGGATGTGACACTAAAATCAAACATGCCACGTCAGAAAGTTATTATCTATCAATATCATCAGTCATTCTAATTGGAGCGTCGATAAAAAGAAAAAATGAATAAATCAGATCAAATTACAATGAGAGATCATAATCAACGTTTAGTGTTACAAGCGCTATTTAACGCGAAAGAAACATCGCGAGCGAAGTTAGCTGTCGATTTAAATCTACATAAATCTACTATTAGTTCAATCTACCGTGACTTAGATGAATTGGAATTCATTGAAGATCTGGGTGAAGGCGTGACCACAGAAACTGGCGGACGCAAAGCTAAAATGATTCGTTTTAACCGTAATTATGGTTACGTCATGAGTTTTGATATGGGACGGCATCATTTGCGAGTGGCATTAGTACGCTTGAGCGGTGAGGTCATACTTGAAAGTTCGGAAGCTGTTGATGATATGTCTGTTGCAGATGTTATTGCATTAATGGGTCAACATATTAAAGACAATAAGCACAAAAAACATGGTACAAAAGAAGGTCTCATGGGCATTGCTGTTGGTATTCATGGCGTTGTGGATAACAATCATGTTGTCTACTCACCATTTTTTGATTATAGCCAAGTTGATGTGGCTGCACAGCTTGAAGAAGTGAGTGGGGTACATGTGACACTGGAAAACGAAGCCAATTCGGCTGCTGTTTATATTCGAGACTATCATGATTACTTGAGTACTGATCAATATGATAGTTTAGTTGCCTTAAATATCCATTATGGTATAGGTGCTGGAATTATTATTCAGGGTCAGCTTTATCGCGGCATGCAAGGGCGTGCTGGCGAAGTTGGTCGAAGCATTGTAGCCATGGCAGATCAAGAGCCTGTTCGTGTTGAAGATTTATATTCTGAAGACGCGATGCTTGAAAGGCTGGCGGCGTTAACTGGTCAACCAGTTGCCAATCGTGACGCGTTTGTGACATTTGCGAATCAAAAAAGCGCAGTTGTCACACAATTATTAGATGACTGGGTGATGGGGGTTGCGCAAGTGGCCTATAATATCATCCAAATCGCAGCACCACAAGTGCTCTTTATTCATTCGCGCTTTATAGCTGAAATGCCAGAATTACTCGGTCGCGTTGTTGTAGCTTATCAGCAAATGAATCCGACAAATGAGAGCGAAATTTTATTTGCTAATCGTTCGGTTTATGAAGCAACATTACTTGGTGGCGCTGCCAGCGTCACACGTCAAATCCTTGATTTAGATAATCTAGATTTGAAATTCAAACACTAAAAAAGAACCCTAATGGGTTCTTTTTTAGTGTCATGATTTAAAATGGCACATTTTTGTACAAAAAGGGTTGCACTATTGAATGAAACCGTATACAATAATAAATGTAAGTTGGTTGTCCAAACCAACCAACACAAATAAAACGTGAGTAGGACGCAAAAGTCCAGAAGGAGTATCTAACATGTCTGAATTATTCTCATTTCCAAAAGTGGCATTCGTAGGGAACCAATCCTTACAAGCTGGTGATGGGTATCATTACTACAATGCTGATGAAGTTGTTGCAGGCAAGAAAATGAGCGAATGGCTCAAATTCTCAGTGGCTTATTGGCATACAATGGATCAACGTTTGACGGATCCATTTGGTGAAGGGACAGCTACGCGCCCATGGGACATAGAAGGCGATCCTAACACAATGGCAGCAGCGTTGGCCAAGGTGGATTACTTATTTGAATTTTTGGACAAAACAGGTATTGAATACTTCGCTTTCCACGATCGTGATTTGGCACCAGAAGGCAAGACATTAGCCGAAACAAATGCTAATTTAGATCAAGTCATTGACAAAATTGAACAAAAGATGCAAGAAACTGGTAAGAAGTTGTTGTGGAATACTTCATCATTGTTCACCAACAGGCGTTTCTTAGCTGGTGGCGCAACGACACCATTTGCGGAAGTTTTTGCTTATGCTGCAGGCCAAATCAAGCACTCACTTGACATTGCTAAGCGTTTGGGTTCAGAATCATATGTGTTCTGGGGCGGACGTGAAGGATATGACTTCTTGGTAAACACAGATACGAAACGTGAATTAGACCACATTGCGGCCTTCTTTAAATTAGCGAAAAATTATGCGGATGAAATTGGTTACACGGGTCAATTCTTGATTGAACCAAAGCCAAAGGAACCAACACAACATCAATATGACTTTGATGCACAAACAACCATTGCTTTCTTGAAGACATATGGTTTGGAAGACACATTCAAGTTGAACTTGGAAGGTAACCATGCCTATTTGGGTGGTCACACATATGAACATGAAGTGCGTTTCGCTCGTGAAGCTGGTTTGTTGGGCTCATTGGATGCCAACATGGGTGACAAGTTGACAGGTTGGGATATTGATGAATTCCCAAATGATGTTTACGAAGCAACTTTGGTCATGTACGAATTCTTGAAGAATGGCGGTTTACCAACCGGTGGATTGAATTTTGATTCAAAGCCACGCCGCCAAAGTTTCGAATTCGAAGATTTGTTTTATGCTCATGTTGCTGGAATGGACACTTATGCTGCTGGTTTGAAGGTAGCAAATAAGTTGATTGAAGATCAAGTGATCGAAAATATCTTGAAAGATCGTTACGCATCATTTGATTCAGGTATCGGTGCTGACTTTGAAGCTGGCAAGGTGACTTTGAAGGACTTAGCTGCCTACGCAGAAAACAAGACAGATGACGAAATTAACGCCACATTACAGTCAGGTCGTCAAGAACAAATTAAGTCAACTTTGAATAATTATATTTTCTCAGTACTTGGCCGCTAATCTTTCAATGCTCACAGTCATCATACCAATCCTCTGAAACTTAATATCATATATCATTTAATCTATGCCGTGTTTTACCCCTCCCTCTAAAAATTACACGGCAAAAAGGGCCGCTACAATTGATGTGCCGGCCCTTTGTACATAGCACACTCGCAACATCTGCCATGTGTGCAAATATTTTATCAAACCACATTGGAGAAAAAGCATGACACAAGTTGTATTGGGTGTCGATTTAGGCACATCATCTGTTAAAGTTTCTGCTGTTGATCGTCAGGGACAAATTGTTGCACAACAAAGTTTCGACTATCCATTGACGCAACCACATCCTGGTTGGTCAGAACAAAACCCTGAAGATTGGGTGAATGGGACAACTGTTGCAATTGTTAACTTAATTTTGAAAGATGGCTTAAATCCTGCGGACATCGCTGGTATATCATATTCTGGCCAAATGCATGGCTTAGTGCTATTGGACGATAACAATCAAGTATTGCGCCCAGCAATTTTGTGGAATGATACGCGAACGACATCACAGACACAAGAAATCGCTGAAAAAATGTCAGAAGAGTTTGTGGCAATTACACGAAATCACGCATTAGAAGGCTTCACCTTACCTAAAATTCTGTGGGTGAAAGAAAATGAACCAGAAATTTTCAAGCAGGCCAAAATGTTCTTGCTGCCAAAGGATTATTTGCGCTACCGAATGACAGGCAATTTAGCCATGGATTATTCAGACGCGGCAGGGACTGTGGCATTAGATGTGGTGCATAAAACTTGGTCTAAAGCTGTACAAGAAGCTTTTGATTTGCCTGCATCCTTCTTTCCAGAATTAATCGAATCGATTGATTTTGCAGGGTATATTTCAGAGTCGTATGCGACATTTTCCGGTTTGCACACATCAACAAAAGTCTTTGGTGGTGCCGCAGATAATGCAGCCGGTGCTGTAGGTGCCGGTCTGCTCAGCGCTAACATGGTGATGTCTTCAATTGGCACATCGGGCGTTGTGGCCAAATTTGAAGATCAGGCGGACGTTGATTATAAGGGTGATATTCATTTCTTTAATCATGCGATACCGAATAAATTTTATTCAATGGGCGTCACTTTAGCTGCTGGGGATGCCAATGCTTGGTTTAAGTCAGTATTTGGAGAAGACATCCCTTTTGAAGATTGGGTAAACGAAGCTGCGCAGTCGTTAGTCGGCGCCAACGGTTTGATTTTTACACCTTATATTTCCGGTGAACGTACACCTTATCCAGATGCGGATATTCGCGCTAGCTTTACTGGAATTGATCGGACACATCAGCGCGCCGATTTTATTCGCGCCGTTTTGGAAGGTATCATTTTTAGTTTTAAGGACATTATGACGATTTATGACCGTGAAGGCGCTGATTTCGACACTGTCGTGGCCATCGGTGGTGGGGCTAAAAGTCCGCTTTGGTTACAAATTCAAGCAGATATATTTAACAAAAAAGTGACCACTTTGGTTAACGAACAAGGGCCCGGGCTTGGTGCGGCGATGTTAGCTGCCACTGGGTTGGGTTGGTACGACAGTGTTCAAGATGCAGCAAATAAAATTATTAAATTTGGTACAACCTATTATCCTAATCCTGAAGCAGTTGCAAATTATGATCAAGTTTATGCGATTTATCAAACTATTTATGCAGCAACCAAAGAAATCTCACATGAATTGTTGACATATCGCCGCCAATTAAAACATTAATCGCATCAGAGCGCCAACCATTTGCTTTGTACGAACCAAACATACGAAAATGCTTGCTACTATCGTCTATAGCTGGTATAATAATATTTGTTATGGAGAAGTACTCAAGCGGCTGAAGAGGCGCCCTTGCTAAGGGTGTAGACGTGTTAAAGCGTGCGAGGGTTCGAATCCCTTCTTCTCCATATTAGCTGTCACACTGCAATTGTTGGTGTGACAGCTTTTTTATTTGTAATCGTTGGTATGACGATGTTTTCAGTGTTTAATAAGGTTCATTTATGTTCAACTAGAAACAACATTTTAACAAGTTAGTGCTACAATAATGCTACAGTTTATTTAATTCAGTCAATGCTTTTGAAGTTTCAATATTTCTTTTTTTATCAAGTAAGTGCGCGTACACGCTTAATGTGATATTGACATCGGCGTGGCCCAATCGTTCACTAACATACTGAATAGCGATATCTTTAGATAATAAGAAACTAGCATGTGTATGTCTCAATTCGTGAAATGTAATTAACTTACTGTCATCTTTTTAGAGATAACGTCTTAATTGCTTGTTTGCTGCATTATTAGTTGTTGTACTTTCAAACGCAAAGCGCTCGCCTAGCGTCTAATTTTTGGCTAATTGCATAATATCTTCGGGCATATCTATCATACGGTTCCAACTTTTTGTTTTCGTTGTTTTAAATGATCGATCGTCTGCCTGCCATAATCATGTATTAATTCCTGAAGCAACTTTGAGTTGATTCCAAATTTTAGCACACCGACCGTCTGCTCTGACATGGCGCGCTTGTTTCTTTGTTATCTGTACGAGTTATAATAAGCAGCCAAACTATATGATCAATAGTCCAATAATATGAGTAACGGTAACAGCCAATATTAACCAAGGGATTAGTTTCCACAAACCCACTAAAGTAAACTAAAAGAACATTATGATACCAATTAAGAACGTGACGAATTTCCTTTCTTTATTTCGTCATGCAACAACTGTAATTCTAATTTTATATCTTGCAATTCTTGCTTCAACTGATCATTCTCTTTATCAGACTTTTCATCAACAAAGAATGCAGTTATAGTGCTAGTGACACTACCAATTAGACCAATACCTAATACCATCAAGATAACAGCTACAAATCGACCGACTTCAGTATGTGGGGAGATGTCGCCATATCCAACAGTTGTCATAGTAGCTATTGCCCACCATAACGAGTTCATATAATCGACACTCTCTGCTACAGAGTATATTTCGGCGCCAATCACAATTAATATTATAGTCATAATTACTAAGTATATAAATCCATTAGTGCCAAAAAATCGTTTGATACTTTTTTGTATTTTTCCAGTAAAACCAACTATTCTAATTAATCGCAATAATTTAATGACACGCAGCACTCGAAAAGCCCTAAAGAAATAGAAAATTGAATCAAATGGTATAATGGCCAATAGGTCAAATATATTAGATTTGAAGAACTGCTTTTTATTGTTTGCGAATGTAAATCTTGTGATATAGTCTATCCAGAAAAAAACAAGAATTCCTTTATCTAGGTAACTGTAAGGCGGTGAACCGGCGCTGATAACGTTAGAAATGTCTAATAGTGCCAATAGGATAGAAAGTAAAGAAAGGATGAGCACAACAGAATAATATATTTTTTTCACGATAAAAATAGAGCCTTTTTATTATTCACCAATGGTGTAACTTTATTCTACTACATTAAAATTATTATATGTACGCGCAAATCTTTTTCTAAGTCTGGTTTTTTACCAAACTTGTAAAACCAAAATTTAAGGAAAATCTTGCACTATTTTTACCAATCTAGTTATCTAAATTTACATTAAAGTATTTGTATATAAGCTAAAAACTACGGACTTAATCATCTGCAGTTGTTTTAGTTTGATATTTTAATGCTTCAAAAAATTATCACTTTCTTTTTAATTATAAAAATAATAGCAACAATCCAATCAATACAAAAACAGATAAAAATAAAATATTCAGAAATGTAAATATTTTAAAAAACTTAAAATTAGTGTGATTTTGAGAATATGCAGAATATTGTCTTAGGGCTAATAGATTTGCGAGAGAAGCTATTAATGTCCCAAGTCCACCGACAGATACGCCTAAAAATAAGGGATAGACGTTATCCGTAAACTTGGACAGTAATACGGCAGTAGGAACGTTACTTATGAATTGACTCGTTATACATGCTGAAATAAAAGTAGATATCGAATTTTGAGTAGTAATAGTGACTAAGTGATGAACAAGACCAATTTTGCTAACTGCGCCAACAATTATAAAAAAATTAACGAACGTCAGTATAATTGCATAGTCAACGTGTAAAAATACTTTTTTACTCAAGAATATTCCGCTTAATATACTTATTATTAATGAAAAGTATATAGGAATAACTGACAATACACCTAGTAAAACAACTAGACTTGAAGCAATCAATAGGGTAGCTTTTTTGCGATCTATTACTTGGTTGTTATCAAGATTTGTATTCACTTTTTCATTATCTATAAATAAACAACTTATAAATAGTGTCACGAGAGCTATTGAACCGAGAATAAGTGACATGCCTAAAAATTGAGAAATGCTGAGTTTATAAAATGAAACAATATAAATGTTTTGAGGATTACCAAAAGGTGTGATGGAACTACCAAGATTTGCGTATACTGCTAATAAGCTGATAGTAGCTATACTGGGTAAATTGATATATTTTTTAATATTAAAAAATATAGGAACGAGAGTTAAAATAGCGACGTCATTTGTAAATAACATTGATCCGACAAACGAACATAATAATAGTACTAAAAATACACTACGAGAAGAATGGCATTTTGAAACAATATAATTGGCGATATATTTTAGAATGCCTAAGTCTTGATAAATTGATACTATGATTAGTAAGGAAGCTAACGAATAGATTGTTTTGAAATCAATATCTGTTATTCTGACATTACCGGCCAGTATGGAAATAATAGATAAAATGAAAGTTACTAAAAATGTTTTGTCGACCAGAATTTTTTTTATTAAGTTTGGCATATGATTTATATACTTTCTATGGCACTATATATTTGAAGCGCCTGCTTATTTTTTAAGTCTAGCTTTTTGATCAAGTTATTTATAGTTCCAAAAGTTAGTATAACAAAAACGATTAAAGACATATAGATGTTTTGTATCATATCAAGAAATAAATTTTTCTTAAAGTCGATGTGGTCACATCTAGTAATGGTAAACTAAGAAATAAAAGTCTAAAGGAGAGAAACCATGATGGATAAAAATACCTTTTCTGATTTTGAACGTGAGGCAATGAGAGAGCGGGCAGAGGAACTAAGAAAAACCAAGAACACAGAAGCCGACGTGTTAGATAAAATTTCAGAGATGACAGATAATGAAGCACAAATTGCCATTGCGGTTCATAATCTTGTTAAAAAAATAGCACCAGAATTAAAACCAAAAACTTGGTATTCAATGCCAGCCTATGCCAATCAAAGTGGTAAAGTTGTTCTATTTTTCCAACCTGCGACCAAATTCAAAGCAAGATATTCAACTTTAGGTTTCAATGATGCTGCAACATTGGATGAAGGGGATTTTTGGCCAGTAACCTTTGCAATAAAGCAAATCACACCGGCTATTCGTCAGCAGATTAGTCTTTTAATTGAGAAAAGTATTCAAAAATAAAAATACCTTCTGTTTGATATGGCATAATAAATAATGGTATGATTGTTACAGTTAAATAAATTACGGTTGGGCGAGAGCTTCAAGAAATTAATTGGTCGGGGAACCAATGTGTTTTTGAAGCTTTTTCTATTGAGGAGATAAACTATGTCATATATAACTATTGCATTATTGATTGTTGTTACCATTATTTTTGGAAAAATAGCAACAAAACTTGGGTTTTCAGAGGTTGTGGGACAACTTCTATCAGGTATAATACTCGGATCTAGTGTACTAAACATTGTGCATCCGACGAGTCTGATTCATTTATTATCAGAGATTGGTATTTTTATACTCATGTTAAATTCCGGTATGGAATCTGATATTAAAGAGATGAGAAAATATATAAAAGCATCTACGTTAATTGCAATTATGGGCGTTATTGTGCCTGCCGTATCATTTCCAATAGCTTTCATGTTACTGGGTTATACACTAAAAGTTTCATTATTTGCTGGTGTTGTCTTTTCAGCCACATCTATATCAATTACTTTGGCTGTATTAGCAGAACAAAAGAAATTAGC
Organism: Leuconostoc gelidum subsp. gelidum KCTC 3527; assembly: GCF_000166715.1. GTDB lineage: Bacteria > Bacillota > Bacilli > Lactobacillales > Lactobacillaceae > Leuconostoc > Leuconostoc gelidum. Next base: position 10,362 of record NZ_AEMI01000001.1, on the reverse strand, counting down.
AACGCCTATGGGTGCTATCATTTTATCTGCGGCCGTGCTTGATGATATTATCGCATTAATTGCAGTGACACTGTTTTCTGTATTTATTGGTGGTGGGGCACTAGGTGTTGGCAGTCTGTTACCTTTGATTGCTTTTGCAATGGGCATTTTGTTAAGAAAAATATCATTTTCTGAGCAATTAGCACAAGGACTTAACTGGATGGGCAGTTGGTTGTTTTATCCTATCTTTTTTGGATCCATTGGTTTAGGCATAGCACTTCAAGATCTGAATAATAAGTTATTGCCAATCATGATATTTAGCATTTTAGCCATCATTACTAAGTTTTTCGGATCACTCATTGGTGCAAAGTTATCAGGTTTAAATAAAACTGTTGCTCAGGCAATTGGCGCCGGCATGATTTCAAGAGGTGAAATGGCGTTAGTGATAACACAAATCGGAATTTCCTCTCATCTTATTGGTGATGCGGCATCAGCGGAGTTTATTGTTGCTATCATTATTTCAACTATTGTTGCGCCGATATTGATGAAACCGCTATTTAGTAAAGTGGATTAAATAGATGGTTTTCAAATTAAAACCCGGTTTTTGAGGCCACTTATTTTGTTTAAAAAATGAACTTATTTAACATAATCAGGCAAAGGTTAACAATTGATTGTTGAATTTTTAGTGTAAATTAAAATTTTTATATCTGTAAACATCACCAATAATTTAAACAATTGATATGTATTTTAGAAAGTTCATTTCAAGTGGGCTTTTTGATGTTGCATTTCTAATAGGAATTGGGCTACATAACAAAAATATGTTAAACTAAAAGGAATTATTGATACCTTATTCACATGACAGATCAGGCAATGGTTTTCTGGTCAGTATCTAAAATTTGAATAAGGTTACAATTATGAGGGGCGTGCGGACAGCAAGCCAGAATAACTGGGGGAAATTGAATATGAAGTTTAATAGTAGGACAATAAGTATCAGGTACTTTTTTGGGAAAGTACGAACAAACGGGGCTTTTTTAAAAACAATAGGCGCCGTGTTTTTAGCAACATTCATGATTAATTTTAATCATGTAATAGCGCATGCTGATACAATAGCACAACCACCTTTAAACGTTAAAGATGGTGTGCTATATGGCTTTTCAGATGATCGAACACAACATATAGGCGCGACAGTTGTCGTTCCAAACAATGTGACAAGCATTGCCAATACAGCTTTTTATAATCAAGGTATTGGTCGAGTTGATTTTAGTGCGGCAACTAAATTAACATCTATTGGTGATTTTGCCTTTGCTAAAAACCATTTAAGCACCGTTAACTATCCTAATCTTAACGATAATAATTTAGGGTGGTATATATTTTACGATAATGACATTAATTTGGTGACATTTGCTGACGGTGTGACGCATATTAATGATGGTGCTTTTTCTAAAAATCCTAATCTAACAGCAGTCAACTTACCATCAACCATCACGGCAATAGGCGATTGGTCTTTTGCCGGTGATCGTTTAAATACAATTGATTTAACAACGATCAAGCATACGAATGATTTAAATGTTGGATCGGGGGCATTCTATGGTAATCAAGCATCACATATTGCTGTGTTACCAAATAACGAATTGAACAATAGTGGCAATCATCCCATTCGTTGGTATGGCTATGAAGCGTTTGGTCAAAATACTGGTCAAGCCAATCTCATCGCCAATCAATATGCCTTAAAGCACCAGAATTATGCTACTGGTACACCAGGTAACATCAATTCAGCGGACAGTTTTATCTATGATTCCCAGAATTCATCAACGATTACAGGTGTCAAATCAGGGGTTACAACGCTTGGTAAAACTATTGTTATACCAGATAATATCACGAAAATCGCTGACAATGCATTTAAATCATTAGGTATCGTAGCAGTTGATTTTTCAAAAGCAGCAGGGCTCAAGCAAATCGGAAATTTTGCGTTCTATGATAATCAAATTTCAAATACATTAACACTTCCTGATTGTTTAAATTCTGATATATCAGGTATTGGCTGGTATGCTTTTGCTTCAAACAATATTTCAAAGATTAACTGGCCAAATAATGGTACAACAGCGTTAAATGATTTTGTTTTTTCTAGTAATAAGCTAGCAAACATTAATTTACCAAATACTTTACAGTCAATTGGGGATGGCACCTTTTTAGACAATCAAATTAAAGATGTGACACTCCCATCAAGTTTGCAACGCCTAGGTTCTGGCTGTTTTGCCAGTAATGCAATTGATCAACAACGATCAATCGCATTAACTAATGCGGTTAATCAAATGGATTCGGAAAAGAATTTGTCTGCTGTTTTGTATCCTTTTGGTGTCATGATAGCTCAGTCAAATAGCCAAATCAAAAATCGATTTATGAAAATGCCAAACGGTGAATGGCAATACTTGGACAGCAGTGGTCTACCTCTAACAGGTCAGCAGATTGTTGATGGTCATAGGTATTACTTTAATACAGATGGGACACAAGTTAAAGGTTATTCAGTTACTTTTAAAGACGGTAGTGTGCATCAGTTTGACGCTAACAGTGGTGACGAATTAAACTAAAACATAGTAGTCATTGTGATGAGAGAAAAGGGTGGCCAATAAGGTGAGATATTATCTCACCTTATTGGCCACCCTTTTTTTGGTTTAAAAATAATTAATTAAATAGAAGATGAATTAGAATAACTGCTAGAATGACCTGTACAGCACCGGTCACTAGTCCGTACGTTAAGAACTTACCACCAGATTTTTTAATTGTAGCAACTTTAAGATTTAGACCAATTCCCGCCAAGTTAACGACACCAGTAAAACTAGAAATTGTTTTTGCACTATTGTTAATGAGATGAGGTAATGAAATGACGCTGTTAACGCAGAGTAAAATAACAAAGGCAATAATGAACCAAGGGATTTTAACGCCCTTACTAGGGGTCGTAATCTGATTATTAGTATCGTCTTTTTGAGCCATCTTTGCAAATATTAATACAACGACAGTGAGTAAAATGATGCGTAACATTTTAAATAAGGTTGCATAAGTGACAACAGTCGGATTAATCAAAGCAGCAGTACCAACAACTTGACCAACTGACTGTACGACACCACCAACTAATGCACCGAGCAATAAATTATTGTTACCAACTAAGTAAGGACCAATGACAGGTATAACAAGAAGTAGTACCACACCAGTTAGACTAACAGTTGCCACGGTAGTTCGGCGTTGATCGTCAGTTGCGCCAATTGCAGGTGACACTGATGCAATAGCACTTGACCCACAAACAGCGTTACCAGCACCCATTAACATGGCAGACTGTTTTGATACCTTAAATATACGGCCACCTAACCAGAGGACAATAACAATTGTTAGGGTCATTTGAATTAAGATGAATAATAGACCATTAATACCTAACTTTTCTATTGTTCGTAATGTCACTGTTAGGCCCATCAAGGCAATGCCAATTTCGATGGGAAACTTTTCAGCCCATTTTATTCCTGGTGCCCATGTTGCACCAGTTAGAACGGTGTTTCCAAGTAATATGCCGAGTAACATGGCAATGGCTTCAGCCCCTAAAAACGGTAACCATATCGCTAAAATTTTAGCGATGATTGATAAAATGACGGTAGCAATAATACCGTTTAACATGTTAGCTTTTATTCTCACAACTATTCTCCTAAACTACCCAATATGTTTTTCGTTAATTCTTATGCTACGCGTTTATTTGCTATTTGTAAAATAAATGTTTATAATATATTCAATTAATAAACGTAATGGATAGGGCGATGCTTAAACTAATAAAAACATTTATTGCTGTTTATGAAACAAGATCTTTTTCAAAAGCAGCAGATCAACTTTTTATCTCGCAACCAACAGTTAGCGTGCATATTAAGCAGTTAGAAGAACAATTAAATGTCAAATTATTTGACCGTAATGGGCGTATGTTTTTATCACCAACATTAAATGCGCGTCGATTTTATCAACATGCGACGCAATTACTCGATGACTGGCAAGAGGCAACAGCGAGTTTAGATTTGACAACAGAAAATACGCGTACAAGCATTAGTATTGGCGCTTCACAAACGACAGCGACCGTCTTATTGCCAAAAATCATAGCACAATTATCAAAATCAACGCTTAATAGTATGAATTTAAAAGTCGAAATGCATAATTCTGAAGAAATTTTGGCTGGGGTATTGAATAAGCAATTTGATTTAGGCTTCATTGAAAAACCTATCACGAATGATTTTATTGTACGTCATACATTGGCTAAAGATCAGTTGGTATTAGCGGGGAATCTTGACTCCGATATGTGGCTAGTGAGAGAAAAAGGGTCAGGCGTTTATCATTATATGCAGCAATATTTCAAACAACAAAATATTGTACCAGAACATTTTTTAACTATTACAAATAATGATATTATTGTCAAAATGCTGTCAGAAAATATTGGTAAATCCATTGTTAGTAGTCAAACATTGCCAAAAAATATGTCCTTTAAAAAACTACCAGATAGTTTTAATCGTAATTTTTATTTAATTAATCACCAACATAATAATCGTCCTGAGATTCAGGATTTTATTGGGACTGTAGAAAAAATCGCTAAAATTTTATTATGAGGCCTGTTCGTTGATACCAAAATTAATGATGATGACAGCAATAAGCAATAGTACAACAAATAGGCTAAAGATAAATGCAATACCTGTTTTCATGTCCAACAACCAGCCAACAAGAAAAGGTCCGATGGTAGCACCAAATCTACCAATGGATTGAGCTGTGCCCATAGCTGTACCACGAATACTTGTTTGAAATAAACTGGGGGTCAGAGCAATCAAAATTCCCCAAGCACCAAGATCAAAGAAAGACAGAAAGGCTCCAGAGATTAAGACCATTGGTAAACTGGTTGACAGGATGAAAACCAAACTTGAGGCAATTGTGCCAAGAAGATAAGTGATTAGTAATTTTTTTGGACTAATCTTGGATAAAAGATGAGCTGCTAAATAGTAACCAGGTAATTGCGCAATACTCATGATCAATGTATAGCCTATTGAGTTGACAATTGGAAAACCACGTAGAACCAACACGCTGGGAAGCCAAAGGAATATCCCATAATAGGTTAGCATGACAATCAACCAAACAATACTGATCATGATGAATGGCCGTTTGTTTTTAGGGAATAGTAGTTCTTGAAATGGCTGTGTTGTGTGCTTGGTTTTGACTAAGGGATCTGGTGGTAAATGTTTTCTTAAAACGAGTGCATAGCTAGCAAAAATTACCGTTAGCATGACAGCGACACGCCAACCAAAATGAGGGATGACAAAAAACGCGATTAATGATGCTAGAATCCAACCATAAGCCCAAAAACTGTCACTCAACACTAACATTTGTGAACGTTTTTTACCGGTATAGCGGTCAGCAATAATGGTTGCCGCAACAGGTAATTCGCCTCCAAGACCAATACCTGTGACAAAACGAATGATTATAAACCAAGTGACATTTGGGGCAAAAACAAGTGCCAAATTACTGAGTGAAAATAAGATGAGTGTACCTATTAAGACCTTTTTACGGCCAAACATATCGGAAAGTCTACCACACAAGAGGGCACCGACCATCATACCAGCAGAAGTAATAGCCGCAACAACACCTAATTGGGTTGCATTGAGTGCCCACTCTGTTTTTAATAAGGGCATAATAAATGATAATAGTGCCACATCAAGGGCATCAATCATCCAAGCTGTACCAATAATTAATAAGAACCGTTTAGAGTTATCCATCATAAATTCTCCTAATGTTAATAAAAGTTTTTTTTACTTTTATTGGTTAAAGAGAATTATACATGAAATTTAATTAATAAGCAACCGATATTGTTTTGCAGGACGTCCAGGTTTATTTTGACTGATCGCACCAAGAGGTTGTAACAAGTCTTGATGGTTTCGTAGGAAATTTGAGTTGTCAGGTTCAGTTTTTCCAAAAATGCCAAATACATGACGGGCCATTTTTAAAGTGAAAGATGGTCCGAGAATTAAGAGAATAGTTGGTTGATAATTCAATTTATTCATAATTCTTTTTGTGGCAACAGTTAAAATCCAATTGTGATCAAAAGCTAAATGTTTATCGGCTACTTGATTCTGATGATTGATGTAATCGTCATCGGCTAACGTCGTAAAAACAAAATCAAGGTTTTTGAAACGAAAAAGACCTGATTTTTGTTTTTGGAGTGTGAACCATTGTGCGTCGGTTGCACCAGGACCAGGGTTAAGCAAAGGTTGCTGAGGCAAAAAAGTCATATAACTTAAAGATAGCGCACGTTCTTCTGGTGAACGTGATGGATCTGTAAAAGTTGCTAACTGTTCGGCATGAACATCTGGTAAGTCTAGACCGAGTTTTTCTTTAACTAGTCGCAAAGTCGCGTCATGAGCACTTTCATTGATGCGTAGCCAAGTTTCAGGCAAGGCCCAAAAATCTTTAAAGGGATTGTCAGAACGTTTAATTAATAAAAGTTTGATATCATGTGTTTGAGCATCAAAACTCCAAATGACATTGGTAATTGTGATGAAAGGTTTTTCTACTAAATTGTGTGTCATGTTTATCCGCCTTGAAACGTCATTATTGATATTCCTATATGTCATTATTTTAACATGTTTATTATTTTTGTATTGTTCGGATAGAAAGATGCTACAATGGGTGAGTCAATATGACAAATAAAAAAAGGGGTAGATATCTGCGCGTTAAGTGTGAGGGAAACGGAATGTGAGCCTTCAACGAAATAAAAAATATCATGTGGTAGAACCACGTTGTCATTTTTTGTGCGATGCAGATATCACATTCACCAATATATGTTTTGCGGTGAGCGCTCCACTCGGAGGTTCAGAACTATGGCAGTTCAAAACACAACGCCTGTTAAAGGCACTTGGTCACTACCCAAATTAGACGTGAGTCAATTTGTGGTACTCGCTTTACTAGTAGGACTTGATATAGTCTTAGGTAAGCTAACTGTTGGTACAAACGTTCTCAAAATTAGTTTTGTGTTTGTGGCAATGTCGCTGATTGCTAAATGGTATGGTCCAGTATGGACCATGATGATTGCAACTATCCTAGATGTTGTTGGTGCAACAATTATTAATCCAAGCGGTACATTTTTTCTAGGATTCACATTATCAGCGATTACTGCTGGGCTAATATATGCCTTGTTTTATTACAATCAAGTACATGTCAGTTGGCTTAGAATTTTAGGGGCAGTTGGCTTAGTAACGTTTGTTGTTAATGCTGGTATGAATACATTATGGCTATTCATCATGTATTCTCAGGTGCATACATGGGATTCGTTTGTCACGTTGCTCATGCCACGCTTGATTAAGTCGATTATGATGTATCCAATACAAGTTATTGTAACATATGCTTTTTTGAATAATGCTGCGGTCAAACAAGCAACTAAAAAAATTTTTAATAAATAATAGTTAAACAGCCTCGGCTGTTTTTTATTGCCATTAAAAGAGGATAATGGTAAACTTGAAAAAATAATATAGGGGATATTTATATGACAGCTTGGGGCGCATTAATAGATTTTTTTAAACAATATAAGCGATTTATTGGTACAAGCTCAAGAAGTGCATTTAATTGGATGACTTGGTTTTGGAATATTATCTACTGGATTATCGCCATATTGATAGTTTTTGTTGCTGGCCTAGGTGCTTTTTTTGGTAAGCACGGGACGTCTATGACTGATGCAACACCATTGTTTGGGACAATAATTTTAGTTGCTGTTATTTCTGTCGTATTATCAATCATTATTATTATCCCTAATTTAGCGTTATATGCTCGACGTTTACATGATATGGGTTATTCAGGTTGGTGGCAGCTTATAGTGATTATTGTTAATGTTATACTGATAGTTGGCGCTATGTATTCAGGCATAAATGAGGATATATTGTATGGGATTCAAACTGTTATTAGCCTAGGATTTAATCTCTGGCTGTCATTTGGACAAACAAAATTCAATACTCAATACAGTTAAAAAGTGCTGATAATTCTTAACATAAGATTATCAGCACTTTTTAATTACCTCTCACATCGCCATGGACAAGATGCTTGAAGATATATTTATCTGACCAGGCAATATTTCGACCTTGAAAGAAAAAAGATAAGACCGTACCAATTCCCAGTGCGACAAATTGATGGCTAAAAATAAAGGCAAATATGGACAGGCCAATTGCAGCAGCAAAGTTGCTCATTTGTGCTGTTGAGGCATTACCATGAAAATAGTCGAAACGTAAAATATTTGTGAGATCATCTAGGGGATGCAAAATCCAATTGACCCGTTGGTAAATAGAAATTGCGACACCAATAGTCCATATACCAAAGAAATCAATCGGTATACGTAACCACCAAGCAAGTGAGTGGATACCAATGCTGACGAAATAATTAGCAAAAAAGCTCACTAAGAAGCTAAATGACAAACCAAAAATAATATTGCCAATGAGGCGGGTCCAGTTGAAATTCATGGCGAGAAACATGTTTAAAAAGGCTACTGAAATGGCGACTAATGCTAAAAAAATGCCAATTGGTAAACCGCTGGCATTGGATAAATTTGCAGCGCTGGCTGTCCAAGGAGCGGAACCCATACTAGATGCGACACTTAAACCATTGCCAAATGAATTGACAATAAGTGAAATAACGAAAAAACTAATTTTTTGTTTTAAACCAAGTTGATAAAATTGACCATCGATATAGTACATGCAATTCTCCCAGGAATCATAATATTGTTATTATAACAATACCAGGGCGCGATAACCATTTTTTATCAAATTGATTAAATTAATTAGTTTACTTATTCACAAACTAGGCGTATATTATGAACTATAAAGTCAGATGACTAAGAAAGGAATTTAATCATGAGTAAAGTAGCATTAGTAACAGGCGCAGGTCAGGGCATTGGCGAGGCAATTGCACATCGTTTAGTGAAAGATGGATTCCAGGTGTCCCTAATTGGCCGACATTTGGAAAAAGTTCAAAGAGTAGCAAATGACATTAACGCCAATGGTGGAGAAGCCATTGCGATTCGTGCTGATGTTGCTAAACGTGATGAGGTTTTTGCAGCAGTCAAAGCCACAAAAGAAGCCTTTGGTGATCTGAATGTCATTGTTAACAACGCCGGTGTTGCACCAACGACACCAATAATGGCTGTTACAGAAGATGACATGAATTGGACATGGGGTATTAATGTTAATGGCGTTGTGTGGGGAACACAGGCCGCAACAGAAGCGTTTAAGGAATTGGGCCATGGCGGTAAAATTATTAATGCGACATCACAAGCTGGCGTTGAAGGGAATGAAAACTTAACTGTATACGGGTCGACAAAATTTGCTATTCGCGGTATTACACAAACAACAGCCAAGGAGTTGGCACAATTTGGAATTACGGTTAATGCGTTTGCACCAGGTATTGTGAAAACCCCTATGATGTGGGATATAGCACACGAAGTCGGTCAAAATGCGGGAAAAGATGATGAATGGGGTATGGCGCAATTCTCAGATGGCATCGCTCTAGGTCGTTTGAGTGAACCTGAAGAAATTGCTAGTGTTGTTAGTTTCTTATCTAGTGATGATTCAAATTATGTGACAGGTCAAACAATTATTGTTGATGGTGGCATGGTTTTCCATTGATTACTTGACTAACATACTATATTTGTGTTGTAATAAAAGAAATTGTTTTCATTGGCGTAAAAATCGGGATGGACATTAATGTTCATCCCGATTTTTTAATTAGAAAAGCATTTAAAGGGCATATGGCAGAACGTTATTTAAAATCCGAGAAAATAAAATACCTGTTTTGGGGTGTCATTACCACACTAGTTTATTTTTTGGTGAGATTTGTAGCAATGGCGCTATTACATCAGGCCATGCTGCCTGCACTGCTTGCACAAGTTGTGACGGTTTTATTTGCTTTCGTGGTAAATAAGTTTTTCGTATTTGCGGATAATCAAAGTCGGCATGTTGTCGTGCAGTTGATGAGATTTAGCGCTGGTAGGTTATTTGTTGCCGGAATTGATTTTTTATTAACATATATTATGATTGAACGCTATAGTGACCTATTTATTCGTTTGTTACGACTGAATATAATTAATTTTCAAACGTTTCCCTTTGGATTATCTTGGTCATGGCTACACGGGTGGGTTTATGATAGTAAATCATTCAATGCTGTCATTGCAGTTTTTGTAATCCAAGTGATTGCAATTGTGGTTAATTATTTCATTTCTAAATTTATGATTTTTGACTGATCTCTAGACTTGAATTAAAAACATAGCAAAGTAGTCTAAGCACTTCAAGTTATTATAACGTCAAAAAAACGCCCAATAAGTTAGGTTTATCTAAC
>NZ_AEMI01000002.1 GCF_000166715.1 Leuconostoc gelidum subsp. gelidum KCTC 3527 | reverse complement strand
TTGATTTGGTTTGGTCATTTACTAGCCCCTAGTTTTTAATGATATATTTAATATTCATTTTAGTATACTGTGTTAGAAAAAGAGCCCCGAATTTGGGACTTTTATGAATGAACGCGATTTAAATAATATAATGACAAAGGTATCTTTTCTACTTGATTGTTTGTGGAATAAGAAAATTTAGCTAACAAAACTATAATAATGGAGAAATATCCTATGGAATATTCAGAACTTTCTAAAATCAATTTGATGGATTTACTGGCACAAGCATATCAGGTCTTATCTGACAAAAAAGAACGAGAAGATCAAATAGCAACAATTAATCGTCGTGTGCATCAAACGCTAAATAAGCCGGTTGGATTTCAAGGTGTTTTGAAATGGGGAATACCTGCTGCTGTCTTCTTGATAGTTCATGTCATAGTATATTCTGTTTTAGGGATTGGTGTAGGTATTATCAGTGGTGGGTTTGCAGCGTATTATGCCTACAATTATAGTTCTGGTAAAAAAGATAAGGCATTGGCGAAAGATAAGGTAGCACAGTATCGGCAATTAGCATCTAAAGCGAAAAATGAACTAGAAATTTACCAAGCAAGTGATGCATTTATAGACAGTCTTGAGTTTTTATTGCCCGAAATGAAAGATATATATGCTGTAGCAGCTTTATATAACATCTTAAATAGTGGTCGAGCCGATAATTGGAAAGAATCTATTAATAAATATGATACGGAAATACATAGATTTCGCCAAGAACAGAATCAACAAGAAATCATTAATAATCAAAAGAGACAAATGATGAATGCTGAGCAAAATAATATTTTACTCAATAGAATAACTACCTCTATTGGAGCACAAAATGCGATGATTGCTACGCAAATTACACAAATTGATAATATTACTAAAACTACCACATCCATCGGCAGTGATATTAATGCAATTAAAAATCGATAAAAGGTCGTATACCAATGGGAATATTTAAATTTTTTGGCAATTATGTTAAGCAACAAACGATTCAAAATTTAGCTGATTCTAGCGGTTTTGCTCGAGATTTAATTAGAATTAATCAGATTAAAAAGCGTGAGAATGCACAGAATATATTTGGTGTCAAATTGGAATATGTACCAGAAACCTCTGAAGAAGAATTAGTCAGTGTCTCTAGTGAATTATTTAATATGACGAAGGATCAAACATTGAATTATGTGGCAGCTACACCTGTTGTATATATTAAAGAATTGGATAATGATGAAGCAAGAGAAGTTGTTAAATATTTAAAGAGTATTGGTATTCAGTCAAGTGTTGCTAAAGTAAGGTAGAACACTTAGAGATTTAAAGATTTTGATATCTAAAAGTAACATACTATAGGGAGAGTATTTAAATGAGTCAATATAATAATGGTGCAACAACGCGTAGTGAAAGATATGCTGTTAAATCACATAAGCAGATAATTGCTTTAACAACAGCAACGGTAGTTACAGCAACAATCTCATCAACTACTATCAATGTTAGTGCCGATGAAATTAAGGACAATCAGCAACCAGATGTCGTAACACAGACCAATTCAAATGTGGCAACACCAAAATCAGATTTTGACAATGCCAAAAACTCTGAAGCTCAAAAGTTAGCTGATTTGCAAGCACAACAAAAAGCTGATGAAGAAGTCAAGGCTCAAGCTAATGCTGATGCACAGGCTGCTACTGAACAAGCAAATGTCAAGGCTTTAGCTGACGCACAAGCTGCTCAAGTTGCAAAAGACCAAGCTGATGCGCAAGCCGCAGCCCAAAAGTTAGCTGACCAACAAGCTGCTGATGAATCAGCAAAGGCACAACAAGCACAAGCTGCCCAAGTCGCTCACGATGCTGAAGTTGCCAAGCAACAACAAGCTGCAACTGATTTTGCTAATCAACAAGCTCAAGAATCAGGTTCTGCCCAAGCACAACGTGATGCTGCGACAAATCAATATAATTCTGATACAAAAGCAACACAAAATAATGCTGCCACAACAGATAAAGCCATTGATTCGGATGCTCAAAAAGCAACTGATAAGGCTACGACTGAACAAACCACAGCCAATCAAACTGTCGATGCTATTCAGGCTCAAAACACAACTGATGCTAAGAATCAACAAGCCTCAGCTTCTAACAATCAAACAGCTGACAATACAAAAACAGAATCAGCTCAAAAACAAGCTAATGCGTCAACAGAAGCTTCTGCTCAAAAAGCAGTTACTACAGCGCAAGCTAATGTTAACAAATCAACTGTCAAGACTGCTACACCAACAAATCCATATGCCGATGATGCCACCTTTGACCAAATCAATTCTGTTGGAAACTTACCAACTAAGATTTCTGACCCAAAGATTCCTGCCAGTCATGTCAATGATGCCACATATTATGATTATTACAAATACTCTGGAACTAATGACAATACTGCGCAAATCAAAGGAGCTCCAACTAATGCTCAACAAAGAGAATTAGCCGATTATGCAGTTACCCTTGTTAATTCATACCGTATCTCTAAAGGACTTGCACCTGTTCGCTGGACAGAACAAAATCAAAAAGCAATTATTGCTTCGGCTAAAGCTCGTGAAGACGCTGGAGCTGGCTTCCAACATACCGTCTATATTGGTGGCTCAGCAACACAACAAACCAATGATGCCTACACTGCTGAAAACATGTTTTTGGGTGGTGAAAATCTAGGTGTTGCAAATGATTCTGACTTGACAATGCTTTCAGCTAAAGTAACTATCTTAAATGTCATTACTGCCATGATTTATCAAGATGGCGCTCATTTCAATGGTCATTTGAACAACTTTATTGCCAATGACGAAATTCTTGGCTTTGCTTTACAAAAGAACGACAATGATGGTTGGCCATACATCTTAATCTTCCAGACTGCCAGTCTTGAAAACGATTCAGATTTGACTACTGATATTGCAACGACTTCAACACAAACAATTGAAGCTGCTCGTGGTGGTAACTCACAGGCTAACAAACAAGCCCTAACAGACGCTCAAGCTAAATTGAGCCAAGTTAAGTCTGACAATGCAACACAATTATCAAACTTGCAGGCAAAGAATCAAAAAGCACTTGATAGCATCAAACAAGCTTTTGCTGATGCTATTGCTCAAATCAAGACAACTCATGATAAAGCTATTTCTCAAAATGCAACTGTTTATGCTAATGAAATTGCAAGTATCAAGGCTGACGCCACAGCAAAGCATGGTGCCAACGCAACAAAATTAGCTGAAACCTTAGCTAATTTGAAAGACAACTACGATGCAAAGATTTCAAGCATCAAGGACATGTCACCTGAAGAACTGGCCAATAAGAAAGCTACTGAAAAGGCAGCCTTTGACAAGGTTCAAGCAACTGAATTAGCTACGTTTGAGACACAACAAGCACAAGATGCAAAAACTTTTGCAACAAACTTAGATACAGCTTTAGCAAACTTAAAGGCGCAATTAGATGCTGATTTGGCAACAAAGACTGCTCAAGGGGCCAAGAATCTCAATCAATTGCAGATTCAAAATACTGACGCTTACAACCAATTAGTTTCAGCCAATGCCAAAGCTTTGGCTAATTTGAAAGCTTCAAACGTTAAGAGCTATGCTAAAGCACAAGCTGACAGTCAAGCATACTTGAATGCCATTAACCCAGCAAATGCTAAGCCATCAACGCCAGACCACTCAAAACCTAATTCTGGCAATACTGATAAGCCTTCAGCCCCAAGTCATCAAACTGGTCACAACACACCAACAGGGACTGACTCATCTCAGACATCTACAAAGAACTCTCAAGCAACTGATGGTAAGTCATCAACTGAAAAGACTAACGTCTCAGCTCATAATGATAACTTCATTTATGATGCGAATACCAAGTCATTGAACCGCGTGTCATTAGAAAATCAATATATGAACGTTATATCTCATCCCAAGATCAATACATTTGGACCAGTAAAGCAAGTTAACCAATTTACTACTACACAGACTAGCTTACTGCCACAAACTGCAAGGGATCAACAACACAGCAATCAAGCACTATTAATCAGTTTATTTGGTTTACTAGGTGTGTCATTGTATGCACCAAAACATATGAGAAATAAACGGTTTAATGCATAGTATTAAAAAAATTAACAAAGGACTTCAAAGTATGCAATGTTTGAAGTCCTTTTTAATTATTAATCAAAAGAACCCCGACATAGGGACGTTTAAGTAAAAACACTGTTTTTATATTATAATTTTTAAATTAGTGGATTTTTACTGAAAAAATATAATAGGGAGAGTACACATGGCTACAAAGCAAGAGTGGCAAGAATATTTTGCACTAATTAATGATCGTCAACCAACGGCAGATGAGGTATTGGCAGCAATTGAAAATGGAGAAGTGACATTAGAGAAACAAGAACATAACACATCTAAGGTAGCTATTACTGAAGATGCTAATCGTGTCTACACAAATGCTAAGCAACATGCTGGAAATTATTGGACTTGGGTGAAGCCAATTATTGCACATCCTAGTCGGTTAAATGATGTATCTGGTAATATATTTCTGTGGGTATCGTTTGTTATCGCATCACTAACTGGGGCATTTTCATTTTCAAACGTTATTCGGCGTGGTATGAATGCTGCACTAAATAGTTATTCGTCTTACGGCACAGATTTAACCAAGATTCGCAGTCAGTTAAGTGTTTTAAATTGGCAACTATTTTTCTACGTTGCTATCATTTTTGCCGTATTTTATCTGGCAGCATTACCTGGTTTGCTGTTGCTTAATCGTCGCTACTTTACTGTGAACCAAACGGTATGTAAGTATTTAAAGTGGTTTGCACCATTATCTTTGATTAATATTATTGGTGCTATATTATCATTTGTTGTGCCAATTCCTTCTATATCAGCTTCATCGTTGGAAAACGTATCTTCAATTGTTAATACTTTTTTCACTTCTTTTACTGTAATTGGCTTTATTTTGATTTTGGGGGCGGCCTTACTAGTTGCAGCGCAACAATTTTTAATCTCAGAAGTGCACTTGCATCAAGGAAAGTTTGATGCTGCATGGGTAGTTTTACTCCAGTGGTTTATAAGTGTCGTTGTGATTTTCATTGAATTGCGTGTTGTTATCGTGCCGCTACTTCAAAATCTAACGCAATCATTAGGAAATTGGTGAGGTGCCTATCATGGATCAGAAAAAAGAATGGTTAGCTGATTTCAAAGCAAAAAATCACCGTAACCCAACAATAGAAGAAGTTACTGAATCTGGTAAGAATGGGTTTGTTTGGGTAGGTATTCAATCTACTCAAGGTGAAGAAGAATTAGTAACATCAAAACCTGTAGCCACGTCGGCAGAAACTTGGCGTGATAAGTTTGAATTAGTTAATGGTCGCTTACCTAACCTTGAAGAGGTTCGTCAAGCTAAAATCGCTGGCTTTAACAGCGTCACACCATTAGCAATAAATCAAAATAAGAATGAACCAAATCCCGTTCTTAGAGTATCGAGACAAAAAATGTCTCCAGGTAAAAAAATTGCAATAACAACTGGTGTAGTGGTTATTGCTGTTGGAATTGTCTTGGTGACTTGGGGAACTAAGTATTATGCTAAAGCAGCAACGGCACAACGTACTTTAAAAGTGTTAAAGTCTGAAAGTGCAGCACAATACGCAAAGAATTTTGTCTGGTCAGATACAAAGAAGAAAATTGATCAAGACGCCTTATCTCCTTTTATTAACAATATGGCTAGTGCTAAATGGTCCAATCAACGAGAAAAAGACATTTATAACCTCATGTTATCAGGACAAAATGATGATGGTTTTATTTTCAAACGTACGGGGAATGCTTTCTTAGTCTTCCCTAAATACCAATTAACTGTCAAACCAGTTGATTTTAACGTGTCAACGAATAATAAAGGCATGACGCTCAAAATGAATGGCACAACGATTGGGAAATCAAATTCTAATCGTTATTCTAAGTCATTTAAGCACCAAGTTAGCGGGTTGTATCAATTTAATGCGACTGGTAAAATCAGTGGTCAAGATGTCGCAACCAGTGATGAAAGGAAAATTGATAGTTCAACAGATGTTAACTTGGCAATTGAAATGATTAGTTTTGATGTCAATTCAAATTTAAGTTCAGGTGATTTGTACATTGGTGAGACAAAGGTTGGGACACTAAAAGATGGGTTGTTGTCAGTGAAGGACATGCCAGTTAGTAAAGGTGCCAAAGCCTATGTACAAGCTAAGTTTGGAGATCAGACCATTCGAACAAGTAAAACAAGTTTGAAAGATTTATATGATGGCGAAAGTATCAATTTAAATGCAGATGATTTAATGACAGAAGATGATGCCAACAGCACAGTTTCGTCAATGTATGATGCTTTGGGGTCATATGCTTCACAAGAAGAGGATCCAAATAACTTGGATATGTTTAAAAATGGTGCTAATAACAAGGCTTATCAAGACTATAAAAAAATAATACGTCACAATCTTCATGATGCCAAACGAAATGCAGAGTCTGTTTCATTTAAGTCACCAAATGTTAAATCAGTTAAACAAACAAGTTTGACAACAGCAGATGCTGTTTATCAGGTAAAAACTGATTTTCGCTATACGACTGATGATGACAACGACTCATATGGTGATGTAACGCAAACATTTGAGCTAACTGCACATATGGTTTATGACAAACGCAATAAAGTATGGCAAGTTGAGTCAATTGATTCAGATCAAAAGAAAATATCAGAAGATAATAATGTTAGTTAATAATGAAAAGAGAGCGTATAAAAATGTCTGAAAATAATCAAAATGGTGCAAGTCATGTTGTGATTAATAATGTTGTCGTGGAAAAAAATAGTATTGGCTTAGCTGGCTTAATCGTCGCAATTGTTGGCTTTTTCTTGTCGGTTTAGCACTTTCTATTGGTGGCTTATTCCGTAATCCTAAGGGAACAGCGATCGCTGGTTTAATTATTTCTTTCTTAGATCTCATTCTACTAATCATATTGGTAACTTTAATTGCTGGCGTGGCTAGCGCGCTTTAAAGCACAATTTGTTTGTTTAAAACAATGAGTTCAAGCACAATTGATAAATATTGTTTAACGCCTTTTAAACAATAAAAAAATCTGACTGATATGATTTAGTCAGATTTTTATTTAGCCGAATTTAATACTTTGAATTTTGCTGTCCTATAATCAATTTGAATGCCTGGTTGGACGTTGAAAATCCAATAGTTTAGATTTAATGTTTTGCCGTTGTCTTGAATAGATTTTGCCATGTAATGTACACCGCGTGCGAGACGATCATCGCCAACATAAAGCGGTGTGACTTGACCTCTGATTGAAATGTTTGGATGTTTATTGATCGCGTTTCGAATATCATCTTCTGGCACCAGCTGGCCGGGGTACGCATTTTGTACGCGTGTCCCAGTTGTCATGTTTTCGGTCACCATGGTTGGCATACCGAAAAATTGATAACCAACAATATGAGATTTATTCCAAAGTGCTTGTTTGCCATTACCCAATTTGACATTGGGATTATCATGATAACCACCGACCCATTTTGTGCCATCGAATCTATCGTTGATAAACCAACCAGAAGGGCGTACATCGTATGATATGCGATCAGGACGGGTAGTCACTTTGTTAATACTAACTTTGCTGGCAATAAAATTACCCTGCTGTGATCGTCCTTGGTTATCTAAAGGTGACAAACTTAGGCCATCGACTGGTCGCCATTTTGAAGCTTGCGATGGGAAAGTTTGCTTTAATTCAGATTCGGTGAAAGTGGCTTGATTATTGTTGACATGCACAATATCGCCATTAAGTGTCCCATCCCATTTTAAATCTAAAAGCGCTTGATTATTAGCGGCAACTACTTTGGTATATTTTGAAGTTGGTTCAGATTTTTTTTGCTGATTTTGTTGACTCTGCCAAAAATAAAATCCAATTACAGCAACTAAAATTAACAAAGATAAAAGTTTGTTTTGTGGTTGCTTTTTTCGTTTGTAAGTACGTTTTCTTGCCATATTATTCTCCATTAAAATCTTTTAAAATCATACCATTTTTAACGAAAAATAAAAACAAGTATGCACGAATTAACGCTTGCATACTTAGTTAATGACATTATTTCAATAAGTCCCATTCTGCTTTGAACTGTGCAAGAAAGTCTAACATGAATTGGTGTCGACTTGTTGCAATTTGACGTGCTGTTTCAGTATTTAGACGATCTTTTATTAATAGTAGTTTTTCATAAAAATGATTAATGGTCGTACTGTCATCGTGTCGGTATTGTGCTTTGCTTTTGGGTGTGCGTGGCATAATAGCGGGATCATAGAGGACACGATTTTTTACCGCACCATAAGTAATTGCTCGTGTAATGGCAATAGCGCCCATGGCTTCCAAACGGTCGGCATCTTGCACAATTTGACCGTTAATACCAAGTGGTTCGGCGTTTCCTTCAATTGATTTAGACCATGACATATTATCAATAATCTGAATCATTTCAGTGATTTCTACACGTGAAACTTGAATAGCTTGCAAAAAAGTGATTAAGTTTTTTTTTGCTGCTAACGCTTCTGCTTCAGTGGTAAATAGCTTGTCATCATAGACATCATGCAACAGTGCAGCGGCACGAACAATAAATTGATTAGCACTTGGTTCGTGAATCAAGATTTGATTGGCTAATGCAACGACACGATTAATATGATCAACACTGTGGCCTGTATTATCTTTAGCGAGTGCATGTTGCATGTAATCAGTGATTTCTGTGAGTTGTGTCATGTCATTAATCTCCTTTGATTATTAATAGATGCATGATTAACTGTATCAGTTTTGAGATGGTTGTGAAAGGTCTAATAGTATCCGGGACAGCTGGTTACATTTTTAATTTCTTTAGAAAAACTATGAAAATAGTTTAAAATTCGTTATAATTATCTTATAAAGCACGCCTCATATGGCAAAGAACATGTGTTGTGATTTCAGCGCATGACAGAAAGAGAGACTCATATGTCAGAACCAAATAATGTCCTTTTTAATACTGCTAATCTCACCGATTCAGCGGTTATCTATGATAAGTTTTCAAAATCAGAACAACAGTTTTCTGTTCAAAAAGATAAAACTTTCTATATTACGACACCTATTTATTATCCTTCAGGAAAGTTGCAGCTTGGGAATACCTATACAACGGTTCTTGCTGATGCGGCTGCGCGTTATCATCGTTTGTTAGGGGAAGATGTTTATTTTTTGACTGGAACTGATGAACATGGACTTAAAATTCAACAAAAAGCAAAAGCTGAGGGCATACCTGAAATCAATTATTTGGATGGTATGGCGAAAGACATTAAAGATCTATGGCAACTGATGGATATTTCATACGACGACTTTATTCGTACAACTGAAGAACGTCATGAAAAGGCTGTCCAAAAAATATTTACGACATTACTTGAAAATGGTGATATTTATAAGGGAGAATATGAAGGTTGGTACTCTGTTTCAGATGAAGAGTATTTTACTGAATCACAGTTGGCAGAAGTTTATCGTGATGCAGATGATAAAATGATTGGCGGTAAAGCCCCTTCTGGGCATGATGTTGAGTTAGTTAAAGAAGAGGCATACTTCTTCAAAATGAGTAAGTATGCAGACTGGCTGCTTGATTATTACAAAACTCATCCAGAATTTATTCAACCTGAAGCACGCATGAATGAAATGATTAATAACTTTATTGCGCCTGGACTGGAAGATTTGGCAGTTACGCGTACAGCCGTGGACTGGGGAATCTCAGTTCCTGGAGACGAAAAACATGTTATCTATGTTTGGATTGATGCATTATCTAACTATATTACCGCGTTAGGTTACGATTCAGAAAATACAGATTTGTTTGAAAAGTTTTGGCCAGCCAATGTCCAATTAGTCGGTAAGGAAATTGTACGTTTTCATACAATTTATTGGCCTATCATGTTACATGCGTTAGGCATTGAGTTACCAAAAGCAGTTATTGGTCATGGTTGGCTAGTGATGAAGGATGGAAAAATGTCAAAGTCTAAGGGCAATGTCATTTATCCTGAAGTGCTTGAGCAACGTTATGGGTTAGACGCTGTAAGATATTACTTATTACGGGCCATGCCATTTGGCAATGATGGGGTATTTACACCCGAAGACTTTGTAGCGCGTGTTAACTTTGATCTAGCTAACGATTTGGGTAATCTACTGAACCGTACAGTGGCCATGATTAATAAGTATGAAAACGGTGTTATCCCTGAATTACGGACTGGCAAAACTGATTTTGATGAGGCTTTAGTTCGCACAACAGAGGATGCAATTACTGATTATCATAAAAATTTTCAAGATATGCGAACCGCAGATGCATTAGAAAATATATGGACAATTATTCGACGTGCCAATAAATATATCGATGAAACGCAACCATGGGTTTTGGCCAAAGATGACACGCAAAAAGCTGTGTTATCAAATGTCATGGCACATTTAGCCGGTGCATTACGTATTGTCGCTGTCTTATTGCAACCTGTTTTGACCAAAGCACCTAAGAAAATTTACGAACAGCTTGGTTTTGAGTATCCAGAAAAGGGTGTGCGCATTGCTGGGCTAACATTTGGCAAGTTACCAACTGGTGGGACAGTCGTTAAGAAAGGCGAACCTATTTTCCCACGTCAAGACGTTGAAGAAGAGGTGCGTTTTATTTCGAGCCTCGTGTCAAAAGATACAAAGGGTAAGGGTCGTGCAGTCAAAGAAGAAGCTAAGAAAACTGCTGTTACAGACGAACCTGCACGTGAACTCATTACGTATGATGATTTTGCTAAAGTTGAGATTTTAGCTGCTAAAATCATAGCTGGTGAAATTGTTGAAAAATCAGAAAAATTGCTTAAATTCACACTTGATGATGGTTCAGGTAAACCACGACAAATTTTGTCAGGTATTCGCAAATGGTACGCTGATCCAGCTGTGTTAGTTGGCAAGACGGTCGCTATTGTGGCCAATATGAAACCACGTAAAATGGCTGGTGAATTATCAGAAGGCATGATTTTATCAGCTGAAAAAAATGATATTGTGACGGTTACTATTTTACCGGATTCAATTGCGCCTGGTTCGGGTATTGAATAAGCCTATGTAAGCTTTAAGAACTATAATATTTGGTATGGAATCGGTACAAAACGATGTTAAATTCATCACAAGGATGAATTTAATTTCGTAGCGTAATACAGGTTTTTCAATGATTGATATGCAACAAAAACGTTGATTGATTAGGCGTATTTGCTGTAAATTTGCAAATGAATTTTTGAAAAAAAGCAATCACTTGCGTTCGCTCAAGCATTAACTTTGTGCTATAATATGGTTGTTGACAAAAGTCAAAAACAAAATCTTTGGAGGATCTATACACATGACTGTTAAGATTGGTATTAACGGATTTGGACGTATTGGCCGCTTGGCCTTCCGTCGTATTCTTGAATTATCAGACAAGGCTTCAGATATTGAAGTTGTTGCAATCAACGATTTGACTAGCCCTGATATGTTGGCATACTTGTTGAAGTATGACTCAATTCACGGTACTTTGAACGCTGAAGTTTCATCAGATGATACTGGTATTATCGTTAACGGTAAGCACTACTCAGTTTATGCAGAACGTAATGCTGCTGACTTGAAATGGGTTGCTAACGATGGTGTTGACTATGTATTGGAAGCAACTGGTTTCTACACGTCAGCCGAAAAGTCACAAGCTCATTTGGATGCTGGTGCTAAAAAAGTATTGGTTTCAGCACCAGCTGGTGCTGTTCCTACAGTTGTCTATGGTGTTAACCAAGACATCTTGACTGCAGATGACACAATTGTTTCTGCTGGTTCATGCACAACGCAATCATTAGCACCAATGGCTAATGCATTGAACAAGGAATTCGGTGTTAAAGCCGGAACGATGACAACGGTTCATGCTTACACAGCTTCTCAAGCTTTGCAAGATGCACCTAAGTCAGGATTTGCTAAGCGCCAACAAAACCGCGCTGCTGCAAACACAACTTTGCCACATTCATCAGGTGCTGCTAAGGCTATTGGCTTGGTTATCCCTGAATTGGATGGTCGTTTGCAAGGACATGCATTCCGTGTACCTGTTATCGACGGTTCAGTAACTGAATTGACAGCTACTTTGGAAAAAGAAGTAACTGTTGATGAAGTCAATGCAGCAATGAAGAAGTACGAATCAGAATCATTTGGTTATAATGGTGATGGTCTAGTGTCAGTTGATATCATTGGTGACACACATGGTACAGTATTTGACCCAACACAAACTGAAATCACTACTGGTAACGGTTCTCAATTGGTTAAAATCTCTGCTTGGTATGACAACGAATATGGTTTCACTTCAAACATGATCCGTACATTGTTGCATTTCGCCACATTATAAAAAATATAAAGTAATACTAAAATAAAAACCTGCTTTGGCAGGTTTTTTTAGTGGCAACCTTTTTTAAACAAAATATGCTATACTTTATTCATCTATGCGAAAGAGGTTTCAACAGTGAAAGTTGCGTTTTCATCAGATAATCATTTTGACTTAAATAAGATTGATGTTAAGCGTGCCATGCATGTACAGGCGCTTTATTTATTGAACCAATCTGTTGATATTTATGTTATTGCTGGTGATTTGTTTAATGATTTTCAAAAATCATTATCATTTGCACGTGATATGCAGGATGCATTGGGCGATAAAATAATAATTCGGTTTATTGCTGGCAATCATGATATGGGTAATGGTGTGACATATGATGAGTTAGAGAGTGACATTGATCCACTCTATTTTCATAACAAGTTTATTGATTTAACGCCTACAGTGAGATTGATTGCTAACAATGGTTGGTATAACTATGACTTTGTTGGTGATGATTATACTGAAAAACAAATTCAGCAGTTTAAAAATTCATTTTGGTATGATCGACGAATTAAGCAACCTGTTTCAGATAAAGAACGCTTTAATCGTAATATGGCACAATTACAACACCAATTAGACATGGCTGATCATAAGCAAACTGTTGTTGTATCACACTTTGTCCCACGTAATGATTATATTAAACGTTTTCCAAATGGTGCATCACGCTTGGATATGGCTAATGCACTTTTAGGTAGTAACAAAGTCGGTGAAATTTTAGATAATTCTTATACTATTGCGACAATTACTGGACATCTACACTTACATCCCGCGCCATTAAAAGTTGGAAACAACATATATTACAATGCTGCAGTAGGTTATAACACAGCACGTGTTCATGAATGGGTTAGTGATGATTTTATGACAGAGTGGCAAAATCATCTTATTCTATTGGACTTTTAAGATACTGGCAACAGTATTTTTTTTATTTTACAATATTTAGTTTGACTATCGAAATAAATCATGAGATAATTTTGTTATTATATATTTCGATAGTCGAAGTATTAGACGAAAGGAAATGTGTGTTGTGATTTATAATTATCTCCATTAATAAGGTCACTAACCACGCTTACAAATCATGCCAGTTCTAACAACAACAGAAATTATGGATCTTATCCCAAATCGTTATCCCATTCTTTACATGGACTATGTTGAAGACATGGTCCCCGATGAATCAATCGTTGCGGTAAAAAATGTGACAATCAACGAACAATTTTTTCAAGGCCATTTTCCAGGGAATCCTGTGATGCCTGGTGTTTTAATTATTGAATCGTTAGCACAAGCAGCTTCAATTTTAATTTTATCATCTCCACAATTTAAAGGTAAAACTGCTTATATGACTGGCATTGATGATGCCAAATTCAAAAAAATGGTTGTGCCTGGTGACGTATTGAAGTTACATGTTACTTTTGGTAAATTACGTGCGAATATGGGGAGCGTAATTGTTGAAGCTAAAGTTGATGGAAAGACAGCGACATCTGCTGAGTTGATGTTTGTCGTTTCTCCAGATAAAACAGATGAATGACACACCAACACCGTATTTTGAAGAGTTAAATGATGAGCTTGTTGTCGTGTTTAATAATGTGATGTGGATTGAAGAAGCTGCTTTAAAGCAGAGCTATTTTTCTGATATTACATTAAAAGATATGCATACAATTGACGCCATTTCAATGTATTCTGAAAAAAGTGCATCACAAGTTGCTAAGATGATTCATTTAACCCCCAGTGCAATGACAACAGCTATTGATAGGCTTGTTGATAAGGGATACATTGAGAGGAGACGATCAGACAAAGATCGACGCGTTGTGCGTTTAGGTTTGACACACAAGGGCCGTGTTGTTTATCGTGCTCATCAAGAGTTTCATCGTGATTTAACGCACAACTTATTAAAAGATATGCAAGGGAGTGAAGTCGAAACGGTGAGACGTGCCATTCATAACTTGGTGAGTTATCTCAGAAACGTACGAAACATTAAAGGGGAGCCATGGAACATTTAAAGATTGTAGCCTCAGCACGGCAACTACCAGAACACCAAGTAACCAATCAAGAATTAAGTCACATTATGGATACGAATGATGACTGGATATTTAGTCGAACGGGTATTCATCAACGCCATATTGTGACAACAGAAAATACGAGTGATTTGGCTACGTCAGTGGCTAAACAATTATTAGACAAGTCAGGTATCACAGCAGATAGTTTAGATTTTATTATTGTTAGCACAATGTCACCTGACAGTTTATCACCAAGTACCGCAGCAATGGTTCAGGGGGCAATTGGTGCTAATCATGCTTTTGCTTTTGATTTAAGTGCTGCATGTTCAGGTTTTGTCTATGGGTTAAGTGTTGCTACTAGTCTATTATCAACACGATATCGACGTGGGCTTGTTATTGGGTCAGAAGTGTTGTCAAAATTAGTAGATTGGCAAGATCGTACAACAGCAGTACTGTTTGGTGATGGCGCAGCAGGTGTACTTGTTGAGACAACAACAGAAAATATTGGACTGCTTGGCGAACAATTGCGTACGTACGGTAATAAAGGGGATAATTTAGTAGCAGGGCAATTTGCTAATAAAAATCCTTTTGCTGGTGAAATTAGCCCAGTTGATCCATATTTTCATCAAAATGGTCGTGAAGTCTACAACTTTGCTACTCGTGAAGTTCCCGAGGTGTTACAAGCTGCCTTAGAAGATGCAGAAGTCGCAGCAGATGACGTGGATTATTATTTATTGCATCAAGCTAATGCTAGAATTGTCACATCAATTGCTAAACGCTTTGGACAACCTACGGATAAGTTTCCTACCAATATGGCCCAAAATGGTAATACTAGTGCAGCAAGTATCGGCTTATTGTTGGATGAACTAGTTGAATCTGGCAAGGTTC
This sequence comes from Leuconostoc gelidum subsp. gelidum KCTC 3527, assembly GCF_000166715.1. Classification (GTDB taxonomy): domain Bacteria; phylum Bacillota; class Bacilli; order Lactobacillales; family Lactobacillaceae; genus Leuconostoc; species Leuconostoc gelidum. Next base: position 111,579 of record NZ_AEMI01000002.1, on the reverse strand, counting down.
ATGCTGGTCAGACAATTGCTTTTGTTGGCTTTGGCGGTGGTCTAACCGTTGGCGCGCAAATTTGGAAAATTTAAATAAATCGGTGTAGACGGCTGCACCGTAAAAATCTAACGAAAATACATAGACGGATATCAGGAGAATAGAATCATGACAGACACAGAGATTTTTGACAAAGTTAAGGAAATATTAGTAGATCAATTTGATTTAGAAGAAAATGAAGTGAGTTTGACAACAGACTTGACAAACGATATTGACGCTGATTCATTGGACTTATTTGAAGTCTTGAACCGCGTTGAAGACGATTTTGACATTAAGTTGGCTGTTGCCGAAGATATAAAGACAACACAAGACTTGGTTGACAAGGTTAAGGCGCAATTAGCAGCATAAATGTTACAAGTGATCAGTCAATGGTCACGTACATAGTTAATTTAAAGGAAAATATAATGGCAGTAATTGTAAATAACCCACTTTTTAAAAAATTAGGGATGAAATATCCAATCGTTGAAGGCGGTATGACATGGGCAGGAACTGGCGCTTTAGCAGCGGCAATTTCCGAAGCTGGCGGTTTAGGATTCATTGGTACAGGTTACTGGCATGGTGAAGATGTTCGTCGAGAAATCAAACGTGTTAAATCATTAACAGACAAACCTTTTGGGGTAAATGTGATGCTTTTGAGCCGTCATATTCGCGAAGTTTTTGACGTTATTATTGAAGAAGGTGTTGCTGTTGTAGCAACTGGTGCTGGCGATCCCTCACCCTTTTTGGCAGAATTACACGCAGCGGGAATTATTGTTATGCCGGTTGTACCTTCGGTTTCATTAGCACAGATGATGGAGAAAAAAGGGGTTGATGCTGTCATTGCTGAGGGTATGGAGTCTGGTGGACACATTGGCATGCTAACTACGATGACATTGGTACCACAAGTTGTCGATGCTGTGAACATTCCAGTTATTGCTGCTGGTGGTATTGGTGATGGTCGTGGTGTTGCTGCAGCCTTCATGTTAGGTGCAGCCGGTGCGCAGATGGGAACGCGATTCTTAACAGCTACTGAATCTGAAATCCATCCAAATTTCAAAGCTAAAATTATCAAGGCAAAAGATATTGATACGATTGTTACTGGTAATATCCTTGGAAATCGTGCTCGAGTTTTGAAAAATAAAATGGCAAAAAATTTCGTTAAAAATGAAGTGAACGAATTACAAAAAGAAAAACCAGATGCAGCCGCAATGGAAAAACTTGAGTCTGGTACATTACGTCGTGCAGTTCAAGAAGGTGACAAAGATGGTGGTGCATTTATGGCTGGTCAAATATCAGGATTGATTAAAGACGAAAAGCCAGCAGCAGATATTTTGTCAGATATTTGGACACAAGCAACTGATTTGATGGGTATTGACAATACAACATTGTAATATCAACCAATGATTGTTGGTGTGATTACAATTAGATAATATGTGAGGTTTAGTAGTATGAAACTGGGAATTTTATTTAGTGGTCAAGGGGCACAAAAAGCTGGTATGGGTCTTGATTTATATCAAAACATACCAGCATATCAAGCAACAGTTGATCAAGCGTCTAGCATTTTAGGCTATGATTTACAAGAAGTAGCAAATGATGACGCAAAAATTAAACAAACAGCATATGCACAGCCTGCTATTTTAACAATGAGTAACGCAATAATCAATGCATTAGGTGACGCATTACCAACGCCAGTAGCGGGACTTGGATTAAGCTTAGGGGAGTATTCTGCGCTATTAGCTAGTGGCACATTAAATTTTGATCAAGCTGTTGCTATTATTAAAGACCGTGGTATGTATATGCAAACTGTTGGTGATGCAAATCCTGGCAAAATGGTCGCTGTAATGGGAGATAACCAAAAGCTTGTTACAGATATTTTAACAACGTTACAAGCTGATGGTAAACATGTCTACCCAGCTAATTATAATACCTTTGCTCAGTTGGTTATTGGTGGCGTACCAAGAGATGTCGATATTGCAATGACTGCGTTATCGGAAGCAGGGATACAGCGGATGGTAGAATTGCCAGTATCTGGTGCATTTCATACGCCATTATTGACTGATGCAGCAACACAATTGACAGAACGCTTGTCTGGTGAAACGTTCGGAGACATGCAATATCCCGTGTATTCAAATACAACAGGGACACAATTTACCAAAGAAACGCTGTTTAATACATTAACTAAACAAATTATTTCACCAACATATTTCGCGCAAGCTATGCAAAATATGTTAGATCTAGGTGTTGACACATTCTTAGAAGTAGGGCCATCTGATACTTTGATCAAATTTGCTAAGAAAATCGCACCAAAAGATGTGAAGCGATATGCGATTACTGATTTAGAAAGCTTTAATGTGGTCAAAGAGATGTTGTTAGCAGAAGGAGAAAGTGTTTAATGATGATGGACTTTACAAACCAAACTGTATTAATAACTGGTTCTTCGCGTGGTATTGGCTTAGCGATTGCCAAAGCGTTTGATGCAGCCGGTGCGCATGTCATTTTACATGCACGTTCAGAAATAAAACCAAATATTTACGCGGATTTTAAACAAAAACCTCAAATTCTACAATTTGATATTGCAGATGCGGAAGCAGCAGAAGCAAGTTTGAAGGCACTGTACAAGCAAGATAATTTTGCTGGTGTTGATGTGTTAGTTAACAATGCTGGCATTACGAAGGATCAGTTGGCCATGGCTATGGCACCCAATGATTTTGCAGAAGTTGTCAATGTTAATTTGAATGGTACTTTTAATGTGACACAGCCAATATTCAAAAAAATGATTCGCCAAAAGCATGGAGCAATTATTAACTTAAGTTCAGTTGTTGGACTAATGGGAAATATGGGACAGATTAATTATGCAGCTTCAAAAGCTGGTATTATTGGTTTGACTAAGAGTCTGGCTAAAGAAGGCGCTCGTCGCGGCATTCGTGTTAACGCTATTGCGCCTGGTATGATTGTTTCAGATATGACCAGTGTATTATCGGAAGAGACACAGGCTAAAATTTTAGAAAATATTCCATTATCTCGATTTGGTGAAGCTAACGAAATTGCTGAGGCAGCATTATTCTTGGCTGGAAGTGCCTATATCACAGGACAAACGCTTAGTATTGATGGCGGACTATATATTTAATTAAAGGAGAATCACATGTCACGAGTAGTAATTACAGGTCTTGGTGCAGTTACACCGCTTGGTAATGATACAGAAACATTTTTGAATGGTATTTTCAATGAAAAAATTGGTATCAAACCTATTACCAAGTTTGATGCGTCAGAAACTGGTATTACGGTAGCTGGGCAAGTTGATGGATTTGATCCAGCACAACGCGTCGGCAAACGCGATGCACGTAAAATGGATTTATTTTCTCAATATGCTGTTGATGCAGCTGATCAGGCTTTGGAAAATGCTGGTTTAAAGTCAGCAGAAGGTTCAGAAAATCCAACAACGGTTCAAGATCCAACACGATTTGGTGTTATCTTAGGTAACGGTATTGGTGGATTGACAACTATTCAAGATCAAGTGATCAAAATGCATGATAAGGGACCACAGCGCGTTAGTCCATTATTTGTACCAGAGTCAATTCCAAATATGGTATCTGGTAATGTGTCATTACGTTTTGGTGCAAAAGGGGTTAACTACACCATTGTTACAGCATGTGCTTCAGCAACTAATGCTATTGGTGAAGCATTCTGGCGTGTTCAATCTGGGAAAGCAGATGTCATGTTAACAGGTGGTGCAGAGGCAACAGTTAACGAGATTGGTATTGCTGGCTTTGCGGCATTAACTGCCTTGTCAAAAGAAGAAGATCCAGCGCAAGCTTCAAAGCCATTTGATAAAAATCGTCACGGATTTGTTCTTGGTGAAGGTTCTGGTATTTTGGTTATCGAAAGTTTGGAACATGCACAAGCACGTGGTGCTCACATATTAGCTGAATTGGTAGGTTATGGTTCATCATCAGATGCTTATCATATGACTTCGCCATCACCTGATGGTGAGGGTGCTGCACGAGCAATGTTAGATGCGCTGCAAGATGCAAAATTGCCAGCAGAAAAAATTTCGTACATTAACGCACATGGTACAGCAACAGGCGCTAATGATTCTGGAGAAGCACACGCAATTGCGACTGTTTTTGGTGAAAACACATTACCAGTGTCATCAACAAAGGGTATGACTGGTCATCTATTGGGCGCAGCTGGCGCAATTGAAGCATTAATATCTATTGGTGCACTTGTCCGTGGTGAACTACCAGTTAACGTTGGTAATGATGAACAAGATGAAGATACAAAAGTAATTAACTTAGTAACAACGGCAACAAAAAAGCAAGTACCTGAATATGTTTTGAGTGCAAATTATGGTTTTGGTGGTCATAATGCAGCTGTAATTTTCAAGAAATGGCATGAAGAGGCTTAAATCATGAGTTTAAATATCGATGAAATCCGTAGTTTAATGACAGATTTAGAAAATAGTTCATTGCGTGAATTTAAAATTAATGATGGTGATTTTAGTTTACATCTGTCAAAAAATGATCAGGCGACAATTGTGAATACACCGGCAGCTCCTGTACAAACACAAGTACAAGAGCCAAGTACCATATCAGAAATAGAGGAACATCCATTGGCTAAGCCAGTTAAGGTTGGCACAGAGATTGTTGCCCCAATGGTTGGCACGGTATATTTACAACCTAAACCAGATGCACCTATGTTTAAAGCCGTTGGTGATAAGGTGTCTGTTGGTGAAACAGTTGCTGTTATTGAAGCAATGAAACTAATGACTGAAATTCATAGTGATGTTGCAGGTACTGTATCTGAAATCTTGGTTGAAAATGAAGAAGTAGTAGATTACAATAAGCCATTATATGTTATCATATCTGATTAATATATGCGGATTTTCCGCGTACATACCTGAATAGGAGGAAAGACATACAACGTTATGTTGTTGTATGTTCTAAAAAGCAAATGAGCGTTTTAAATACCCAACAAATTATGGAAATTATTCCACACCGTTATCCAATGTTAATGTTGGATACAGTTGAAGAATTGGTACCTGGTGAAAAAGCAGTAGCTTATAAAAATGTCACAATTAATGAAGAGATTTTTCAGGGCCATTTCCCAGGAAATCCAACTTTCCCGGGTGCATTAACTGTTGAAGCATTAGCACAAACAGGTGCTGTGGCCTTATTATCATTACCAGAATACAAAGGCAAGACAGCCTATTTCGGTGGTATTAAAAAAGCGCGCTATCGTCAAATGGTACGACCGGGTGATCGATTACGATTGGAAGTAACAATCGAACGTTTACGTGGTCCAATTGGTACCGGTAAGGGTATCGTCTGGATTGGTGATAAAAAAGCCACGACAGCTGAACTGACATTTATTATTGGAGATTAGTCGTGTTTAAAAAAGTATTGGTTGCGAATCGTGGTGAAATTGCCGTTCGTATTATCCGAACATTAAAAGAAATGGGTATTGCATCGGTTGCTATTTATTCAACAGCCGACAAAGATAGTTTACACGTGCAGATTGCTGATGAGGCAATTTCGGTAGGTGGCCCTAGACCAAAAGATTCATATCTTAATATGAAAAATATCCTAAGCGCAGCATTGCTTTCAGGGGCAGAAGCAATTCATCCGGGGTACGGTTTTCTTGCGGAAAATTCGTTGTTTGCTGAAATGGTTGGTGAAGTTGGTATAAAATGGATTGGCCCACGACCAGAAACAATTGAATTAATGGGGAACAAAGCTAACGCTCGTGAAGAAATGCGCCGTGCAAATGTGCCGATTATTCCAGGATCAGACGGCTTTATACGTGATTTTACCGAGGCAAAAGAAGTAGCAAATCGTATTGGTTATCCATTATTGCTTAAAGCAGCAGCTGGTGGTGGCGGTAAGGGTATGCGTTTTGTTTATGGCGAAGATGAATTATCTGACAAATTTGATGATGCACAGAATGAAGCGCGATCATCTTACGGCGATGATCATATGTATATCGAAAAAGTCATGGAACGTGTGCGTCATATCGAAATGCAAGTATTTCGTGATGAAAATGGGCATGTGATTTATTTGCCGGAACGAAACTGTTCTTTACAACGAAATAATCAAAAAGTTATGGAAGAATCACCAGCAACCGGTGTAACACCAGAAATGCGAGCACATTTGGGTGATATTGTGACACGTGCTGCCCAAGCCTTGCGTTATGTTAATACTGGCACAATTGAATTTTTGCAAGATCGTAATGGTTCATTTTACTTCATGGAAATGAATACACGTATTCAAGTGGAACATCCAGTATCTGAGATGGTAACAGGATTAGATTTGATTAAGCTACAAATTTCAGTTGCTGCTGGTGAAGATTTGCCTGTTTCACAAGACGATGTACAAGTGAATGGGCATTCTATAGAAGTACGTTTGACAGCAGAGCAGCCTGAAAGGCACTTTGCACCAAGTGCTGGTACGATTGACTTTGCTTTCTTGCCTACAGGTGGTCCTGGTATTAGAATTGACTCAGCGTTATTTACAGGTGATAAAATTCAACCATTTTATGATTCAATGATTGGAAAATTAATTGTACATGGCGCTGATCGCTCACAAGCTATGTCTAAAATACGACGTATTATAGACGAAACAGTTATACGTGGCGTGGATACCAGCCGTAATTTTCAAAAAGCATTATTAAATGACCCCCAAGTTCAACGTGGGGAGTTTGATACGCGTTATCTAGAAAGTGAATTTTTACCACGATGGATAGAAAGTTTACCCAAGAGTGAGTGAGGCACAATACCGCGTATGGCAAACATATGCGGTATTGTTATATTCATGGCAGAAAGTATTTGATGAAAATGAAGAGGAGGCTTGTGCTTACTACTGGTTAAGTATATTATCGTTTTTAGCATTAAAAATGATGTTCATATATGGATAATCGGTGTTTAAATGAGTGAGCGCACTTTACAATATGGATTTATATAATAATCAAAAATCAACCTCAAAAATTAAGCGGGATGCGTCAGTCAATGATCGTATACCAGATGGTTTATTTCTAGCGTGCCCTTATTGTGGTGTGCAAATGTATAATAAACAGCTTGGGGCTTTTCGTGTTTGTGACCATTGTGGTTATGGGTTTCGTTTGCAGGCACGTGAACGAGTTGAACTTCTGACAGATTCATTTGAAGAAATGGATTCAGAAATCGAAATGATGAATCCTGATTTTCCTGGCTATGCCGACAAACTTGCACGAGCTAAATCTCAAACCGAGTTAGGGGAATCAGTCTTAACAGGTGTTGCAAAAATTGAAGGTGAAAAAGTAGCACTTGGTATTATGGATTCATACTTTATGATGGGATCGCTTGGTTCAATGACCGGTGAAAAGATCACACGTCTTTTCGAATATGCAACTGAAAATTTTTTACCTGTTGTATTATTTACCGCATCTGGTGGTGCACGTATGCAAGAAGGTATTAACTCACTTATGCAAATGGCCAAAGTTTCTGCAGTTGTTGCAGCACATCAAGAGGCTGGGTTGTTATATCTTGTTGTCCTAACTGATCCAACGACAGGTGGTGTCACAGCAAGCTTTGCCATGCAGGGCGACATTACTTTAGCTGAGCCGCATGCGTTAATTGGTTTTGCTGGTGCTCGTGTAATTGAATCAACTATTCATGAAAAATTACCTAAAGATTTTCAACGTGCAGAGACGTTGATGACAAATGGTTTTGTTGATCAGATTGTGCCGCGTTCAGAACTGAACCAAGTAATTGCAAAAATAGTGAAATTGCATCATGTGACGGAGGTTTAACATGGTAAATATTGGATTGAATCTCTTTAAACATGAATTAACGCCTGCAGAAGTCGTTAAAAAATCTCGAGAAGATCGCTTCTTAGCACGCGAAATAATTGATGGCATATTTACAGACTTTGTGGAATTACATGGTGATCGTTTAAGCGGCGATGATATGTCCGTAATAGGTGGAATTGCAGCATTGAATGGCACACCCGTGACGGTGATTGCAATTGATAAGGGTATTGATATTCATGATAAATTAAGTAAACGTAATGGTTCACCAGAACCATGGGGTTATCGAAAAGCACAACGCTTAATGCAACAGGCGAATAAGTTTCATCGGCCAATTATCACGTTTATTAATACACCGGGTGCTTTTCCAGGTAAGACGGCAGAAGCACAAGGACAGGGTGAGGCCATTGCCACATCTATTTTAGAATCTATGAAGCTCACTGTACCAATGATTGCTATTATATATGGTGAAGGTGGTTCAGGGGGGGCTTTAGCCTTAGCAACAAGTGATCAAGTATGGATGTTTCAAAATGCTACCTATTCAATTTTGTCTCCAGAAGGGTTTGCTTCCATTTTATGGAAAGATAGTAAACGCGCTGATGAGGCGGCAGCTGTTATGGGATTGACGCCAAAGGACCTACTAGCAAAAAAAGTCATTGAATATGTCATCCCAGAGTCACGTAGCCATACTCGTGTATTTAATTTAATGCGCAAACGGTTAGATGATGAATTTAAGCAGTTGAATGCTTTATCACCTCAAGATTTGATCAAACAAAGACGTGCACGTTTCAGAGCATTTTAATATGTTATAATAAGTTATTGACATTTGTCGGTAACTTTTTTATTTAAATGATTTAATAAAAAGGTAGTTGTATGATAGAATTCATATTTTGGGGTCGTTTTTGGAATTCGACAGGTTGCTTAGGGCATGGACTGCGTTTCGCCATCCGGGCGTTAAAACGGGCAGACATTTTAACTGCAAAAAACGAAAACTCTTTCGCAATCGCTGCTTAAAAAACAGTGAAGCGTAACTTAGTCTTGGTTGCTGACATCTGAGATTAGGTCATAAAAGGTCAGATCGCAAATATGCTTACATCTGGAACATGTTTGTCAAAATAATCAGGTTAGTGGTGTGTAGTGGCCTTGTGTTGTGGCGTAACATATCATGAAATTTAAATGACAATACTATAAGCGTAGAAGTTTATGTACCGGGTGGTTTGGACAGGGGTTCGACTCCCCTCGACTCCATTCAGCATTTCATGGCGTTGCATGAGGTTTCAAAACCTTGATGTAGCGCTTTTTCTTATGAAAAACATTGCACTGCATTTCACACAAAATGGGAAACATTTTAATTACGTAAGTAAGCCATTTTTTATTCACACAAAATGGAAATATTAAGCACATCAACAAGAACGTTTATATACTTGATATGTTATTGAGTGTTTATACTCAAATATGTTTAAAACGTTTCTGTGAGCGTATGTTAGGGGGCTATTGGTACGATAAAAGGAAAACGTAGTATAGCTGATATTTTCAATAAATGTGACAGAAAATTAATTTGAAAAAGTCCTAAAAACAACTTTCTAAGAAAGTCATAAATAGATCACTGGGATGATTATTTATTGAATAAATATGATACGTTTATGTTTAACAACGTATCGGTATAAATTAATGGGGGAATCTGTAATTATGAGTGATAGTAATGTTAAGTATGGGATTTTTGAGAAACATAGTTGGAAGGATGTTCTGTGGAATATTGGGAATCGAACAGCGGGTTTTACACGTCGCTATTATTTTTATCAGGAACATGACGGAGAACGAACTTTATTGTCTAAAAAAGCATTGTTAACCTTATTATCAACAAATGAAGATATGAAAAATTATATTTCAAAAGATGAACGTTATAAACAATACATATCTCCTGATAATATTGTAATGAGCGAGAATGGTGAATTTTTTGCTGGTTTAATTAATATGGACTATATTAAAAAGATTATTAATTATTTGAACTCAAGAGTTGAGAGTAACAAATAGTTATAATCACAGATTACTATACTTTAAGTAAGTTGTAGTCGACTAAAGATCACGTTCTTCAAGAATAGAGGGTGGTTTTTTATTTTTCATCTGTTTTGGTTATGGAAATTAAAAATATCCCCCGCCCCTATAAATTTTTTTCAAAATTAAACATTTTTGTAAGACAACGATGTGTGTGCTCTCTATTCTGGTAACAAGGACAGGGATATTAAGTGCAAGGGAGCATACTATCAAAGCAAGGCACAAAAATATGTGTTCTAGGTATTAATCATCCCCACATAATGAATAAATTAAACACAACAGAACAGGCATAATTTGAACATTAGACATAATTAATACTATGAACAGCTAACAACGCTTAAAATGGATATTAGGGCGTTTGGTAGAATTGTAATTTCAATGTATAATGTATTAATTATAAAATTATAAGTAGGGAAGTATTGTGATGTTGAATATTATTTATTGGTTAGTTATTTTTATGTTAATTTTAGTTGGGGCTTTGTTAATCTATAAAAGTTACAAGTATAGTAATGTAAAACTAGCTTGGTGGGATTACTTATTGTATGTTTCTGTATTTATATCGTGGCTCATAGTTAATAAAAATGTTGATATTACGTATTTTGTTTCTTTAGTTACTACAATAGCTGTTCTATATTTACTGTTAGCCACGCACAAGAAAAGTTCATGATAAAGAAAACCACGACCTAGATTTAAACTAGATCGTGGTTTTTATATTGCTAAATATTGCTTATTTTTCTCTAATCGTGCTTGGTAGTCTGGGTCATTAATAATGGCATCATATTGTTTACTTATTTCGTCAGCATGTCTCTTCTTTTCAAGTTGTATGATGTCTAAAAGGGTACAAATTCTGTTGATTAATTTATCAATATATTCGATTTTATGAACATAGGTATTCCAGTGCATCCCCTTAGGCTTATTGTGCAAGGACAGAGTTATTGGGTCATAGCGTAAATAACTATGGAAATGCCAGGCATATTTTGGGTTTAACTCTGTTCTAATATCAGCTAGCAACTTATCATAATAAATAAACTTAGAAATATGGTCACGTTGTACCTTGTTATCTTGCAGTGGGTAATATAGTTTGGCACAGGTACGACAAGCCATTACTGACTTCACATCATACAAGGTGCCTTTACGTTTACCACAGATAGGGCATACAAACCAATAACGTACACCACCATAATTAGGGGATGTTGTCGTGAGTTTTACTTTATGGCCATTGAATCTAACGTAATCCTTAACACTGTGAATATTAGAGACAATATTCTTTATACTTAGTTGTTTATAGTCTGTAACTGTCCGCATAACCTGTCTAAATCATTAAGTAAATTTTGTAACCTTTTGCAACCATGATTGGTTGTTTAAGTCTATTATACTTGATATGGTAGGCATTACAAACGTTGTCACAGCGTGTAACCTTGTTACAAAAAAGGTTACATTAGCGTTGTATTTTATTGCAACCTTGTGAGCCAACATATTGTAGAATATATGTAGTTAGTAAAAATATAAAAAGTCCGTACTTGTGGATTAATAGAACAAATAGGAAGGCGGATATTATGAACATAAAATTAAACGAACGAGAAGTAGAAATTTTGAAGTATATTTTACAATCATACAATGAATTTGAAGGGGAATACTTGATGCCAGAAACTGCATTTAGTTTAGAGGTTAAAAAGCTTATTGATCGGATTCAGTTAGATGATTTAGTGTATGTTCGGGATGACTATCTGCATAATTTTTAGAAGGCACAAAATATCTTGTGTATGTATTTGTTAACGCAACAAACAGTGATTCTACTTCTCTTTCGTTTACAAAACCACTTGTATAGTGTGAAACAGCATTCCGTGTTAAATAGTCTCTATCCATTGTTAATTCATCCAATGCGTCGAAATGAATTTGTTGTTTTTCATCTAATTTTTGGGTGAAATTTCTAAGTTCGCGCATTTTTTTTACGTAGTTTTTCTTAGTAATTTTGTCGCGTTGAGTTTCAAAATTATCTTTACCGTAATTAACGGCAGTTTTGTATAACAACATTTCAATCAATCCACCTATAGCAGAGGCTGATACGTAAAACCAACCTTTATTATATGCTCCAAGTATCTCATTGAGAATTCCTGTGAACTGTGAATCTGCGACCTGGTTTACCATTTCTTTGAATCCGAAGGATGATCGGTTTAACAAATTGCTGTTGAATTTAATTAGTTCAAACTGTTTTTTAGATAAATTATTTTCAATAGAATCAAAGTCAGCTTTTAACCAAAAGTCGGTGTATTGGTCGGTACTTGAGAAATCTATCAGTTGGATTGAAGATGGAACTACCTTTTCCCAATTAATATCCTCATTTAAGAATCCCATACTGCGGAAATACGCTAGGTTATTTTCCGGCCTAAAACCCTCAATATTTAAATCACCGTCTGTTTCTTTTTTTAAGTCTATGTATCTAAAGTTATCTTCTTCAAGGTTGTTAATTTCCGCAAATGTTATTTTCACCTCAGAAACGCTTTGTTTAAAAAGAATAGTATAAATATTAAAATGATTTTCTGGGATAACGAATAATCTTTCCTTTGCAGATAATTTTTCACCCAAAGTTTGTTTTAGTACATGGGCTACTCTTTTTCTAAAATCCGATAACCTTGTTTCTGGTATTTTGTTTAACATAATTTCTCCCAATTATGGCTTTAACGTGGCTCCACACGTATGTACGCACTCTGCGAGTGCTTTTTATTTAAGTAGAGTTATAATACCAACGACTAATAAAATACTGCCAAGGTACTTTTGATATTTTTGGCGTGGGTTGGGTTTTCTATAAGCTCCAATTAGTAAAGCTCCAAATATTAAAAAGATAACTTGTAGTGCTGTGCTCATGTTTCATACCCGCCTACTATCTTTTCGTTCTATCTTGTTGTTTATCTTTTTTATATTGATCAACGGTTTTACCACTAGCAAAGGCACCCAATATTGATTGAAATAACTCTATGATAATCGAAAACATAATTAGCAACCTTTCGTTTATATATTCTTCAAAACAGCACTCTCAAGAGACATAGGAATACCAAAGTACGCCATGAAGTCATAAATCTTACTGTATCTATCTGTGTTCTCATCAAAGTAAAAGTCAGCTAGCATTTTAAACGCATAAGCATTAGCGCTTATTTCAGCATCATTCTTGGCCAAAGGGGAGAACGCATAAGTCTTGCGTTGCTCGCCAGTTAGAATGTGTTGTAACTCACGAAATTTACGAAAAGGGGATGAAAATTTAGTCTTGAGTTGGGGTTAATCACAATCATGTGACGTGAGGGGAAGGCAACATCAGGATCATGGTTGCGCCCAGGGACTTCAACAACCGTTATTTGTTTGTTAGGGGGACGTTCAGCATTATATTTAACGACAACATCTTCAAAGTATTCCAGTGGGGAGCTATAATCTAGGTATTCATACATCTATTTATCATCCTCACGCATTGTTTTCGGCATGGCGAGAATGGCTTGCTTGTAATCTTCGGATAGCTCTTTACCCTCGAATGACATAATGAGTTCATCATCAGATAAATCGACTTGCTTTTTGTCATCCCCGTTATTAGAGGCATTATCAGCGTGTTTAAACACGTTGTCTGTCTTTCCTTGTAAATAGTCCACTGTGGTGTTTAAGGCATCAGCAATTAATGAGAGCATGGCAAAAGACGGCGTGTTGCGGTCAGTCTCATAGTTAGCAATCGCCATACGTGAGGCATTAATTATTTCAGCAATTTCACTTTGAGTGAGCTTTTTTTGTTTGCGTAATGATTTGATACGCTCAGCAGTTATGGACAGCATGATCACCTTTAAGGATTTATTAAGAGCTAACTAAAAATAAAAGTAAGTGAAGGAATTTTAAACCGTATTATTTAGTAACTAATCATTGTTTATAGTTTGGATATTGAATGTTTATTTAATATCCAAATAGTTTGTAACTGATTAATATACACACATCATATCAAACAAGCACAACTATTTAAAGATAAGTAAGGAGAATATTAGAAAATAAAAAAGCTTCGGAGAACTTCAGAAAGAGATCATATTTTTCAATGAGATATGATATAAAAACGGTAAATATTTTGTATTGTTAGCAATATAGATAACCCAATCACTGAAGAGTGAGCTGTAAAAGGCAACCATTTTTTATCTTGATAACTTTTATAAGAAAAAGGAAAAATTATTAAAGGTACTGAATCCAAGGATTTAATAGAAACCAAACACCCGGTAAATAGGGAGCAACGTTTGACCAAATAATTTTGCCGTCTTTTTTTATTGCTATAACAGCGACCAAACACATGACAATACCAATAAATGATGAGCCTATTTTTGAATATAAATGGTTACCTGTTGCAATAGAAGCTATCATTAAGGTCAGGGTTATAGCCAAACTAATTACTACTATTAATATATTAATGATTTTGTGTTTCATATGTGTCATCCCCTGTAATGCTTTTAACGTGGTTCTGCACGTATGTCACTTTGTGAGTGCTTATTTCTTTTGGTGTGTCAAATACCAAACCAACATGACAATCAGCCATACACTACTAGTCGAAAATACTAATATTAAGTTTATTAAGAATGTCATGTGAGTCTCAACTTTTTATTTGCGATTTTCAGACCATTCATAAAATGCAAACCCTGCTAAAAAGCCAATAGGTGTTAATTCAAGTATTGCTTTTGTAAAATAACCGACCACTAAGCCGATAAGTATGCCGATTCCAATATACCAAAAGAATTTATTAACCATTGTTTGAACCTCTTTGTTTATTTGGGAATAGATCATTAAGTAATCTATTGACTATCATGTTAGCTTGATTCTCCGCAAGCAAAGTTCTGTGTCGTTTCTTGTTTGAATAGTCAGCAGGACGCCACCACCAATTATCATAATTAATTCATTTACTAATAGGAGGTAGCTTTTATTTATAGAAAAAATAAGTTAAAAAGCTAATAAAACCTGCTACTAACATCATTATTCCTGCCACACGATACCCTTTATTTTTCTTGTCTTTTGCTAATGTTAAAAATGTTAGTCCACTCATCAAAGTAAAAATCAGCAAGCATTAGCACTGATTTCAGCATTGTTCTTGGCCAAAGGGGAGAAGGCATATGTTTTGTGTTGATCGTCAGTTAGAATGTGTTGTAACATCCAAGTAGGTCACATCCCGACAAATATCAATAACTGGTATATAATCTATTCATAAGGAGAAAGCACATGAATGTAATCTTTCACATTGACGAAACTGATAAATGGCCGACAGTTTTATCGAATATTAAACACATGGTTGATTGGTATCAAAAAACCGGCACACAGGGTGATATAGAGCTATTAATAAATGGCGAGGCAGTTGAGCAAACTGTCAAAACAGCAAATATTAATTTGAATGACATTCATGCGCCTAATGTGAATATAGTTGTTTGTAACAATTCACTGACACAACGTCACATATCAAATGATGATTTACAAGAAGTAACTTCAATAGCGCCAGTTGGTGTTGTAGAGTTAGCACTCAAACAACAGCAGGGATATAGCTATATTAAGCCCTAATTGAAATCATGATGCACAATAAAAGTTCCTAGCTTAATGAGCAAACTATTTACTTTATATTTGAGGTACACATCATAATCATCGGAGGCTTTTTTATTCAGTCTGCAAAATAATGAAATAAAGGGGCTTAATTATTTCTCATTGCAATCATATGCAATTCTTTTTACGCGGATAGCCGTTTATACGTATACAAAATTTTGATATTGTTTCTACAATAATCGGATTTTTAATCTGCTTCTGACAGATTGGTAAGTGATTTTTTCCACTGACGTATTTTTGTTCTAAATGTTTTGAAAGGGGCGACTGAATTGATATGTACCCATTTCCATACAGGCCATTGTGCGTTTGTTGTTGCCCACTGACGTTTGTTTGGTTCAAATAAAATGTCGTCAGGTAGCGTGGATAGCCATTCGCAAAGCTCAGTTACTTTTTGATTCAGTAAATTTATTTGCTCAGAGAGTGTGTATGTATCGTATGTTTCATAAAAAGATTGATATAGACCACCTAAATTATTCCACTTATAGCCTTTTGCTGGAACATATACTTTTTTACCTGCAATTTCATCTTTTTCCCAATTTAGTAAGGCAGTAATCCAGCCTAATTGATATGAAAGATTTTCGCTAGGTGTACGATCAACCTTATCTACTCGTGTATTTTTTAATTCATTGGGGATATTTATAAATTCGTCTATATATTTTTTATAATTGATTTCAATTGCTTGAATGAGCTCTTCTTTATTCGAGTATGATTGCATTGTAGGTATAGAGTCCTTTCAAATATTTAAAAAGCACCGGTTTTGAGTAACACTGGCATACTAAACCTGTCTACAATAGTGATTTCTCAAATAGGCTTGAATTGATAGCTAATTTTTAACGTGAGTACATTAATTTAGTAATGAGTGCTATTCAAAATAGAGGTGATAATTGTGCCTATAAACAAGAAGTACAGAACCATAACAGCCATCGTGATGATGAATTGCACTAATCCTGCGCGATTCCATGTTGCTTGTATGGCTTTAAAAGTTTCAACATCTTGATAGTCGCCTTTTTGCCAAGCCCATTCGTTCCCCTTAAAGCCACAAACAAAGAACCAAACAATATTAAAAATTGGGATCAAGCAAAGTAGGGGTAAGTATGTTTTATTGCCAATACCCCAAAAAATGTTAAACATAAAGGCGCCCCAGTTCCAACCTTTAACCTCTGCTGGTACATTGATACCATTCTCATCCATAATAGTTCTCCTTAATGCTTTTAACGTGGTTCAATACACGTGCATGTGGTACGATACATAATTAACAAGAATATAGCGCAAATTTGATAATTAAACAATCGTTACAAAACCAATAGTTGAACTGATCGATTTGTTTTCTATGTCATTTTGGAAAGTCTTGCCACTGATAATTGCACCTGAAAGTGATTGAAAAGGATCGATAGTGAGCATTAACATGTGAGTCGCCAATTGTATGAATACCTTATTAAAGTAGTATGTTAAAGTAACAAACTGGTAGCGTACACATTCTAACTGTATGTGTGTTATTTAATATAATACATATATATTATATCATTAATTTAAATACCTGTTTATGAAGGCATTTATCATCAAAAAATATGTTGTTAAAAATTAAGGTGTAATAAAAAATGAGTATTGAAATTAGCGAACTACGGCGCAACGATGTAGACGTTGTGACACAATTATATATCGAAGTATTTGCGCAACAGCCCTGGAATGAAAATAATAATTATGATGATATCAGACGCTATATTGAACGTTTGGATAAAATGAATACAAATCATTGCTATTTGTATAAACAAGATGATCAAATAATTGGTGCTGCATTAGGTTTTGTTAAACCTTGGCATCAAGGTATTGAATATCAGCTTGACAATTTTTTTGTGTCGCCAGCCTTTCAGAAACAAGGTTATGGTTCTGAGTTTTTGAAAGCAATTAAAGCTGATATGCACAAAATTGGTGTTGGAAATATCATTTTGGAGACAAATAAAGAGACACCAGCAGAACATTTTTATCTTAAGCATGGTTTTTTATCGGAAACGAACACGCGTGCGTTAACGTTAGTTTGTGATGTCAACTGAGAGGGCTGCATTTTTAGTAATCGGTACGTAAAACAGCAGTAACATCTGATTGATTAGATGTTACTGCTGTTTTATTTGGAAAAAATATTTATACTGATTGGTATGCTCTAAAAAGTAATTGAATTTGAGATGCACATGACAAATTCAGTTACTTTTCTGTATTTATGACAGTAACTTCAGGCTCTAATATAGTTGGCAAAGGATATTTATTTTGTAATCGCTTGAAAATATATACGACAGTAGGGCGTGCAATGAAGAAAAAAACTGGAATAGCAACAAAAAAAGTTTTTGCCCAATTTGACATAAATCCGGTAAAAAAGACGGGATACATATGACGGTGTGTTTCTGTGAATATCGACATCATAACAGTCACGTTAGCTGCAATAACGAAAAATGGCACACTAACATGCGCAGATACCCATGTTTTAAATATTTTTGGAAAGTATTGATGTAAGTATGTGACTAAAGGTAACGTCACATATCTGCGTAAGCTGTATATAAACACCATCACAAAGGGGTACAATATCAAAATGGTTGAAAATACGTGCCATGAAATACCGTAACGCATAATAATGTTATAGCTTAACATGATGGCCACCATAGTGCTGAGTAAAGTAATAACTATGGTGCTTGGATGATGTAATAATTGATTTGCAATGGCATGTGTTTTTTTCATATTTTCTTCTTTTCTGTTGCTATTTTGTGTAAAAATGATTCATTGTTAATGGTAAGATAGGGATTTTATTTGATGGTAACAGTTCGTTTCAATAAATGACTGGGAAATCCAAGTAAAATTTGTTCTATTTCTGTTGCAAATTCAAGTCTACTAATTGAACGGAGGTGATCAAAATAGGATAAGTGCCTGCATTTTTTTATGAGAATACCTAGCAAATAGGATGATCTTCTGTCCTTGTCAAAAACAATACCTGGATATACAATAAAAGCACGGCTACCTAATTGTGTCTTGGCTAATGTTTCGACGGTTAATTTCGCTTTTAGGTAAGGCTTCATGAAAAAGGGACCAGTATTTGCTGAGATAAAAAGAAATTTTGGTTGTGTTTCTTGCTTCAAAATAGCGATCAATTGTTTAGCGGGTTTCACACTGTTTTTGTGATATGTTTGGTGTTTCAGGGGGTTTGGAAACAGAATACCTACGGCATCAATAACCCAGTCAGCATCAGCTATAATCCCTTGCCACTGTTCAGGTTTCTCAAGATCAACGGCATGGTAAATTGTGATGTCATTTTTACTAGGCATAAATGAGTGACGGGATAAACTGTGGATTTCAAATAAGTCAGGGGGAAGATTTTTGACAAGGCCCTGACCAATAAATCCTGTACCGCCAACAATAACTATTTTTTGCTTGCTAATAGTTTCCAAGTTCGTCTCCTTTAGTATTTTTTGATTAACTATTGTTACTGGTATACAAAAGAGAAAAGTTAGTCAACCAACGTTGCACCATAATGATGTATTATTTATCTTTATCAACTTCTTCAAAATGGCCATCAAAAGTATTGTCATTTTGGTGGTGGTGCCTTGTTTGTCTTTTGATAAGTTGCACTCTAATCCAGAAAGCGAGTGAAATTAAGATGATGACACCAACCACTGCAAAAAAGTTTTTAATAATGAAAGATACTAAAAGAACCAAAACAATTGCTAGAATCAATCTTGGTATAACACCAAATGTACTCGTAAATAATGAAGCAAAGAAATAAATAATCAAAAATAAAATAAGGACTGGTATTAAAAGTAGGGTTAACATGTGATAGACCTCCGTCTTTATGATTTTTTAAGGTGAGTTACAAAATGACAATTATTTGCGTCAGTGCTTTAATTTTTCAGCTTTTAATGTATTAGCAAAGTGTAACTTAGCAAAGTGATTTAAATCAGTGCCCTGTTTTAGCAATTGAGCAGCCACAGTATCAACTTCTTTACCTGCGCCAATGGGTAAACGCATGCCTGCTTCATCACTTAGCCTGTCAAGCGCATCTAACTCGACAACGCGTGCTAAAATTGAGGCTGCAGCGACACTAAGATGATATTGCTCACCCTTAGTTGTGAAATAGACATTTTGTTGTACAATGTTTGATTGGTTAGCATTATTTAAATATTTGAAATAGGTACTTTCTTGTGCAAATTGATCAATTAATATACCAGTAGGGATGGTAGGAGAAATTTTTTCTAATACTTTGCCAAGAACGAAATTGTGAGAGATGGCTTTCATTTGATTAACATTGTTGCTTTTTTGCAAGATGTTATATTTTTCAGGCATTAAATTAACAACGTGGTGTGGTAATCTTGCTATGATGTCAGGTGCAATTTGACGCATTTTATCATCAGTTAGCGTTTTTGAATCTGCAATTCCGAGTTGGCGTACCCAACTGATATTTTCTTTGGCAACAAAAACGGCAGCAGTTGTTAATGGTCCAAAATAGGCGCCTGCACCGACCTCATCGGAACCCAGAACTGACCAATTCGAGAAATTATTTGGTATATTAACGCCAGCAGTTGTTGATTTTTTCCCAGTCACTTTGGCGGCAGTCGAAACATTGTTAGTTTGCCAAAGTGCCGCTTCTTGAGCAAATCCCAACCCTTGAAATAATACCTTGCCAGATTTATAGCCAATAATTGATGCCTGGGTGTTTTTCGCTGCAAAAAGGGCACCATTAGGTAAGTGAGGTGTGCTAGTTGATTTGTAAAATGTTGCCATTTTTTGTAATTGTGATGGTGTAACTTGTATGACTGTTTGCATACTGTTAAGTATATCAGTTTTGGTTAAAGGAAATATAGTGTATAATTGATTAGACATAATAAGGGAAAAAACAATGGTTACTCAAAACGAGAAAAAGCATTACAAGGCTAATTTGGCTGGCAAAAATTATACAATATCGGGCAATGCTAGTTTGCCACATTTTAAGGCCACTGAAACTTTATTCAATAAACAATTGATTCAAATAAAAACGGTTGCACCAAATTTATCTCAAGGTGATCAAACAGTATTATTAACATTTAATGCACTTTCCGATCAGCTTTACAAACAAGCTGAAATTGATGAATTACAGGCTAAAGTTGCGACATTAGAATCTGAATTAAAAAACATGCAAAAGCCAAAAAAGAGACGTGAGCCTAAAAATGCCATTGGCTCAATTATTGATGATGCCAAACATGATAGTCAAGCACGTACAACAGATAAGCTATTTAATCAAGGAACAACAAACTTATGATATTATTGGGAATTGCGACACTTTTTGTGGTGGCATGGTTGCTGTCTGGCTACCGTCACGGGTTTATAAACGGTTTGCTGCGGTTAGCATTATGGCTTGTGGTTTGGTATATTGCGATTAAATTTTCTAAGCCATTCGGCACAGTTATATCAAATTTCGTCGACGGGCAGTTTATTCGGACGAGTGTGCCACAAGATCTAGTTAGTCATGGCTCACAATTTTTAGCTTCAGGCATTAGTTTTTGTATTTTATTGCTGCTGGGTGGTGCCATTAGCCACTATGTACTCAGGTCTTTAAAAATTATTCGTCACATACCTTTATTAGGCTGGGTTGATGGTGTACTCGGTGCTTTATTATATGGTGTTATTGGTATAGTTATTGCATTTTTTAGTTTACAAGTACTGTCAGTTATACCAAATGTTTGGGTACAGGACCAATTTTTAAATACGCCTCAGTTGAATGAATTATTAGATAATGCACCGTTTTTTGCGGAACAAATTTATAATTGGTGGCTGTGATGTGTTAATTGGTCTTAATAATTTTAAATATGAAAGAAATGAGCGCGGGTGCGCATAAAATAGTATGAACAAAAAAGTATTACAAACGTTAGAATATGATAAGATCAAGTCACAATTGAGTGGATTTTTGTCTACACCGGTTGGTCGGTTAGAAGCGGATAAGTTACATCCGGAAACTGATGTGAATATCATCAATTATTGGTTGCTTGAGACGGCTGATGGTGTTTTAATTGACCGTTTAAAAGGTGGCATACCTTTGGCCAAATTAGCCGATATCACACCACATTTAAAACGTCTCAATATTAGTGCAAGTTTAAGTGCGACAGAATTATCAGAAATTGGTACAGTATTGCGTAATACGACTGCCATTGCTAATTTTTTTGGGCAGATGACTGATGAAATTATTGGCGAGTCACTTAAAGTATTACCAGAACAAGCAGAAAAATTGGCAGTCCTTTCAGATGTGACACGGCAAATAGAAATTGCTATTGATGCGACGGGGCGTATCAATGATGAGGCATCTTTTGATTTAAAATCAATTCGTGGCAAAATTACTGGTAACGAACATGCTGTTAAAAATAAAATGCAAAGCTATACGCGTGGGAAATCTGCTCAGTATTTAAGTGATCCTATTATAACGATTCGCGCAGAGCGCTATGTATTGCCAGTTAAAGCAGAATATCGTAATCAATTTGGTGGTGTGGTTCATGATCAGAGCCAAACGGGTCAAACATTATATATTGAGCCGCAAGCAGTTGTTGAGCTCAATAATAAATTAAGTGAATTACGTGTTAAGGAGCAAGTTGAGGAGCAACACGTCCTTCAGTTACTATCATCAGCACTTGAACCTTACACAAATGAAATTGCACAAAATGTTAATATTTTAGGTCATTTTGATTTTATCAATGCTAAATCACGATTGGCTGCACGATTAGATGCGATGCAACCAGTTGTTAATATAGAGAATCATGTTGATTTACAACAAGCGTGGCATCCGCTTTTGGAAAAAAAGATAGCTGTGGCTAATGACATTGCCCTAGGCGATCAGTACAAATCAATTATTATTACTGGTCCTAATACAGGTGGTAAAACGATTACAATTAAAACACTTGGCCTGTTACAACTCATGGCACAGTCTGGGTTGTTTATCACAACAAAACGGCCATCAACAGTTGGTGTTTTTCATGAGATTTTTGCTGATATTGGGGATGAACAGTCTATTGAACAGAGTTTGTCCACATTTAGCTCGCACATGGCTAATATTATATCAATGATTGATGATATTGATAGTAATAGTTTAGTTATTTTTGATGAATTGGGTGCAGGCACAGATCCAGCAGAAGGGGCTGCGTTAGCGATTGCTATTTTAGACAAAGTGGCTAGTTTGGGTGGTTACGTCATTGCAACAACCCACTATCCTGAGTTGAAACTATATGGTTATAATAGGCCTGAAACATTGAATGCTTCCATGGTTTTTGATGTTGAAACATTAAAACCAACTTATCAATTTTTGATGGGCGTACCAGGACAATCAAATGCATTAGCCATCGCTAAGCGCCTAGGTCTTGGTGAAGATGTTATTGGTGCAGCTACTGCACTAACTGATGAATCTGATCAAGACTTAAATGATATGATCGTTGATTTAGTCACGCAACGCGACGCCGTTAAAAAAAATAACGCTGCGCTAGAGTTACGTTTACAGTCAACGGCAGAACAGTCAGAATCATTGATAGAACAACAACGTAAGTTGGATAAAGAACGTGCTCAAATTGTTTTAGAGGCAAAAAACGAAGCAAATCATATTGTAGCATCCACTAAGAAGCAAGCTGAACAACTGATATCTGAAATTCGTAAGGAACGTCTGAATGTGGGTCAGCAGGCTGGCAGCTTAAGTGAACAAGATTTGCAAGTTAAGAAGGGGCAGTTTGATAAACTACGTCAAAATGACAGTTTAGAAAAAAATAAGGTCTTACAAAAAGCTAAGCTTGCTAAGGCGTTGGCAACTGGCGATGAAATAGTGGTCAAGTCATATAATCAACAAGGTATTTTAGTTAAACAGCATAGTAACGGGCAATGGGAAGTCGAAATGGGCATTTTAAAAATGCTTGTGGATGAAGATGACATTGTCAAAACTGAAGCGACTGCTAAGGCACAGCAAGTTAAAACAAAGCAGAAAAGAAAAAAAATTGTTAAAACAAGTACGATAACTAGTGCTGCACGTGGCAATGCCAGTGCCAGGTTGAATTTACGCGGTGTACGCTATGAAGCGGCATTAGCAGAACTTGATCGTTATTTAGATACAGCTGTTTTAGCTAATCTTGGTACGGTAGAGATTATCCATGGCAAAGGAACAGGTGCGCTTCGGAAAGGTGTAAGCGAATTTCTTCGTTCAGACCGTCGTGTGAAATCATTTCGTTTTGCTAGTGCTAATGCTGGCGGTGATGGTGCCACCATCGCTGAACTATCATAATATTTGGTTATATCAAAAAAGAAGCATATATTGTTTGAACAATATATGCTTCTTTTTTATACGGTTATCGAAAATGGTACAGCGGTAGTGTGGTAAAATTAGTACTATACATTTTCATGTTATTTTTACGAAGTAAAGTTAGCCCTAAAGTTAGCTTTGTTAATTTAAAACACTTATTTAAGAACATTTAGGGGGTATTATGCCAGAATTACCTGAGGTTGAAACGGTTCGTCGCGGTTTAGAAAAATTAATTGTTGGTGGTCAAATTAGGCAGGTTCACTTACTATATCCCAAGTTAATCAATGGTGATTCACAAGCATTTATAACAGGTGTAACAAATGCTTCATTTACCGCAATTGATCGCCGTGGTAAGTATTTGTTATTACGTTTGTCCAATGGTCATACTATTGTGTCACATTTACGCATGGAAGGACAGTATTCTGTTGAACCAATTGAGACAAGGCCTTATAAACATACAGAAATCATCTTTGAATTATTAGATCAGCGTCAAGTGTTTTATAATGACACACGTCGTTTTGGTCGAATGACGCTAACAAACACGCATTTTGAGATAAATGATGTGCCATCTCTTGCTAAACTTGGACCAGAACCAACAGAAAAAGACCTGGCTTTAGACTATATGGTGGCCATATTTTCGCGATCTAAAAAACCGGTCAAGAGTTTTTTGTTAGATCAAAATCAGATTGCAGGCATTGGAAATATTTATGCTGACGAAGTGTTATGGCAAAGTAAAATTCATCCAGAAACACCGACAAAAACGTTAACAGTGCCTGAACTGTCGCTACTTCGAGAAAATATTATCGCAGAAATGAAACGTGCTATTGCGCATCATGGTACAACGGTACATAGTTTTAGTAATGTGTTTGGGGAGGTTGGCCAGTTTCAAAATGAATTACAAGCATATGGTCGCGTTGGACAACCGTGTTTACGTTGTGGCACGACAATGGTGAAAATAAAAGTTGGACAACGTGGCACAACTTTTTGCCCTGTTTGTCAAATGAATTAGGATAGGAGAATCGATGAAATCAACTGAACCAATTAGTATCCGTGAAGTGAAACGTGAGGCACGTAACTTATATCATGGTCATTTTAAAACTGCCATTAAGATTAATATTGCGCCAATTATTTTTACCATTTTAAACGTCATAACAACACTTATGATGATATTTGCTATTATCATGAGTTTCAGAGGTTTATCACAAATGCCAAGTAGTGCGGCTGTGACTAGTGATAATGATAGTGCTTTACAACAAGTTTTTTCCATTGTCGAGAGTGTTTTAAGTGATGCGATTCAACTGATATTTATTTGGACCGTGAGTTGGACTTTGATTGAATGGTATGAGAATCCAAAAGAACTACCAACGTTTAAAGATGCTTTTCAAATCTTTAATCGTGGTAATTTTTTACATACGCTGTTATTAACAATTGTTCAGAGTATGTTGATATTTTTATGGACGCTGTTGTTTATTGTTCCTGGCATTGTTAAATTATTTTCGTATTCACAAACTTATTTTGCATATAAAATTGATGTTGAAAATGGTGTACGACAAGGACAATTAACAGATTATATTAAGGTTAGTCGGCGAGTAATGGCTGGTCGCAAATGGGAATTATTTTTGTTAGAATTAAGTTTTATAGGTTGGCATATAATAGGTATTTTGACTGGTGGACTGGCTTATATTTATGTTGTTCCCTACCTTAATGCAACTCGTGTTTCTTATTCCCGTCATCTATTCACGTTGGCCATGTCGGAAAGTGTGGCCGTATAATGTTAATCATTGGTTTAACAGGCGGTATTGGAACCGGAAAATCGACTGTTAGTAAAATACTTCGCGATGCAGGGTTTCCGATTGTAGATGCTGATGTGGTGGCTAGAGAAGTCGTAGAACCAGGGACGCACACATTAGAAAATATAAAATTAACTTTTGGACCCGATGTTATTAAAAATGGAATGCTAGACCGGCATAAATTAGGGGATATTGTATTTAGTAACAAAGCTGAATTAACGCGATTAAATGCTATCATGCAGCCAGTAATTAATTCAGCAATGACAGATAAAATTGCCTTTTGGCGTTCACAAAAAGTACCTGTGTTGATAATTGATGTCCCCCTTTTATTTGAGCGTGGCTATGAAAATAATGATTACATCGATAAAGTTGTAGTCGTAACCACCAATTCACAAACACAAATAGATCGTTTAAAGGCAAGAGATAATCTGGATGATACCAAGGCTAAAAATCGTATTAATTCACAGATGCCGCTCGCAGATAAAATTGCACGCGCAGATTATGTATTAGATAATAATGGCGATTACGCATTTTTAGAAAAACAAATCAAAAATTTGATGACAGAACTCAAGGAAATTGCCCCCAGATATGGCACAAAATAATGAAACAATTGAATTCCATGCGACAGCTGGCGCTTTTTTTAGAAGTGATCATTTAATCACTGTTGATGATTTAGACAGGGTATTTAATTTATATTTACCTTTTATTGGTGCAACGAGTTATGCATTGTATCATTTATTGGTGAATGAATTGCCTTTTACCAAAGAGCATCTTAAGCGACAAGATCATAATTTTATAATAGATAGTTTAAATATTAGTTTGCCAAATTTTGTTAAATGTCGTCGACGTTTAGAGGCAGCAGGCTTAATTCGAACGGTTTATGAACAAGATGCTAGAGGTGAAGTTTATGGCTATCGTATTTTAACACCTTTGTCAGCAGATAAGTTTTTTAAAGAACAATTATTATCTGGTTTGCTATATAAATTTGTTGGTGAGGAACGGTATTTAACACTTGAAAATCGTTATGATATACAAGGGCAGGAAAAATTAATAGGGACTGATATTTCGGCACGTTTTTTACAAGTTTTCCAACACCAAAATGATTTAAGCATACCAACCACACCATTAGTTTATCAAGAAGCAACGCTACAAATCGATGAAAATGATTTTAAATTTGATGATTTTTCAGCTATGATTCGTGGGACAAATTTAACAGAGACAAAAAAGCATCGCAACTTTCTGGTAGCGATGCATATGACATATGGCGTTGATGAAGTCACATTGGCAGGTTTTGTGAATCAAAGTGTTACACTAGATACACATGAGATTAATGAACAAGAAGTTCAGCGTCTTTTGCGCAAGCAAATGACACGAAAAGTAGCGATAGAAACTGTTAACAAACAATCTGAACCAATTCAGCCTAAGGCAAATGTACCCGAAATAAAAAACACTGAGGCACGGGCGTTAATTGAAATTGCAAGTACAACGAATGCGCAAGATTTTTTGGGTTATGTCAAGACAACCTTGAAAAATGGTCTTGTTTTAAAAAATGAACGTGACTTAGTCGATTATCTTATTTCACAGAGTACATTATCTATGTCAGTTGTCAATATTCTAGTACATTATGTTTTGATTGGTTTACAAAATGATAGTTTAAAAGCTGCGTTAGTTACAACGATTGCTGATTCTTGGACTCAAAATCGTGTAGACTCACCAGAAAAAGCATTAATACAAATTCAGCAACGGCAAAAAGCAAATCAAGCGAGACAAGAAAAACGATTTAGTCGTAGTCAAAAGTCGGAAAAGACGACACCAAAATTTGTTAAAGCAAATGCGAACCCACCGCAAACTAAAGCCAAAGTAGAGATAAGTGATAATAGTAACGAAGCTGCTGTTGCTTTGGCAAAGTTGAAAAATATAAAGACGAAAAACTAATATGCAAAATTTATCAGAAATACTAAAACAATTTCAACAAAAATATTCTAAAATTGAAGAAACCTCACTGGCTGAAGTTGTGAAAAAAATTGCTAATGACGAAGATGTTCGCCATTTTTGGGCAGAAAATCAAACAAAATTGCGCCAAGACGCTTTTCAATTAAAGATGATGGACTTACATGAATTTGTGCAGCAAAAAGAACGTATTGCACATGGGGAAAAGTCACTATATCCTGGTTATTATCCACAATTAGCGATTGAAAAAGGATACCCACATGTACGTTACGTTGCTGAGGAAAGTACACAAAAACAGTTAATGCAGGCTGAAAAATTGACATCTTACAAGATGCCAAAGGCTATTCGTGATGCTGATTTGCAAACAATTGTAGTTGATTCTGGTCGTGCAAATGTGGTGACGTCAATTGTAGATATTTTGACACAATTACTTAAAAAAGATGATGCGTATGTACAAGGATTATATTTATATGGTGAATTTGGCGTAGGTAAAACCTATTTAATGGGCGCTTTAGCAAATGCGTTAGCAGCTAATAATATTGATGTCATGCTTGTTCATTTTCCTTCTTTTGCGGTTGATTTAAAAAATACAATTGGCAAAAATAGTGATGTGAGAGAAAAACTCATCATGCAAACTAAAACAACGACTGTACTAATTTTGGATGATTTAGGTGCTGAGAATTTAAGCATGTGGATTCGTGATGATATTTTGGGGGTTATTTTAGAATATCGGATGCAAAATGAACTAACGACATTTATTACATCTAACTTTGATATGAATGAAATGACCACTTATTTATCTGAAACACGTGACGATCGTGATACTGGAAAGGCTGCACGTTTGATGCAGCGTATTAAATTTTTGACACGATTAATCGAGGTTAATGGCAAAAATCGACGGTTAGAAAATTGACGTTTATTAAGCAGACAAAAAAATATTGGTTGGTACTCATGATAGTTGCGATGGCTTGGCTATTTTTGCGACATGATGCGTTTTTGTACACTAATCCGGTCGGTCAAGTCACAAGAGTTAGTGAGAAAGAAACGCAAAAAATAACGGATGAACATCAAAATTCAGACTTTATTATGACACAAAAAATAACCGTTAAATTGTTAAATCATGCTAAAAAAACTATCTACGTGAGTAACAGCTATGCACAATCACAGGTTATTTCCAATAAATATCGTGTTGGAGACCAATTATTATTAGAAAATATTGGTTCTACGAAACATATTTTATCATTAAAACGCGATGCAGTAGTTGGGGCGTTAGCCACTTTATTAGTCGGTTTATTGCTAATTTATAGTAAATGGCGGGCAACAAGCTGGCTAATGTTTAGTTTAGTGATTAATATCATATTATTTGGGTTCGCGCTTTTTATTAATGTGCACAGTAAAGATGCAAATGTTTTGCTGCTATTTAGCGTACTAGCGATATTATTTGCAACGGCTAGTTTGGCTTTGGTATTAGGTAAAACTTTGCAAATGGGCATTACGCTACTGACAACGCTATTGACAACAACATTAACAATTGGTTTGTTGCTTTGTGTTTTACGTTTAACTAATAATGCCGGCGTCCATTTTGAAACAATGTCTTATGTCACACAGGTGCCAGTGACACTGTTTATGGCTCAAACGATTATCGGTGTACTGGGGGCTGTGATGGATGAAGCGGCAGATATTGTGGCGATGCAATTTGGTATGCGTCGTGAAGGGATAACACGTCATTTTAGCGACTATTGGCATGCTGGTATGTCTGTAGGTCGTGAAATTATGGGAACATTGATCAATGTGTTGTTTATGATATTTATTGCTGAAACGATGCCAATGGTATTCTTAATGTTGCGTAACGGTAATAACTGGACTTATATTATGGATCAAACTATGAATTTAGGGATATTACAAACGGTTATTTCGGGTATTGGCATTGTTTTGGCAGTGCCAGTCACGAGCGCTTTAGTTGGTTGGATTATGGCAAGGAAGGTGACCAAATTATGAATGCAATCGGAATTCTTGTTATTATTTTGTTTGTATTAATGGTTGTTGTCGGTCGCATTCAGGGCGTCAAAGCTTTTTTAGGACTAGTATGCAATTTTTTTGCTATTTTTATTTTAATTATTTTGATTAATTGGCAATTTAATGCTTATATTGTAACAGCTATTATCAGTGTTATTATTTTGGCGGTTGCTATTTACTTGGGTTCAGATAATATTGAAGTAACCAACATAGCTTTTAAAACGAGTGTTATTGTTGTGGCTATTTTAATGGCTTTATCAATTATCTTACAGTATTTTGGACAATTTCAAGGGTTTACAACGGAAAATTCAGAAGAACTAGAAGGATTGTCTTTGACTGTTGGATTATCATTTAGTGACATTGCCATGGTTGTGATGGTGATTTCAGTTTTAGGTGCCGTCGCAGAAGCAGCCATGGCAATTTCGGCAGATTTAAATGAAGTGATTGAACGATCACCTGATATGACTGGTACAAGTTTGTATGCGCATTCACGTATTATTGGTGGTCAAATTTTAGGAACCGCAATTAATACTTTGTTTTTTGGGGTGTTGGGGGCTAATATACCGCTACTTATTTGGTTTGTTCGGCTACACTATCCAGTTGCAATGTTTGTGAATGCGAAATTATTGATGACAGAAATCGTGACCATGTTACTCGGTATGCTTGGTATTTTATTGAGTATTTGGATTGCCAGTTGGTTCATTGTACGTACAAACGTTAAGCAGCAGAAAGTGAGAATCAAGCATGAAAGAGACATTTAATCTCATAGAAGAAATCACACGCAATGATGATTCAATTTATTTTGAACTCGGAAATATTACACATAATGGTCGCTCAGAGTATGCTGCTGAGCATGGTTACATCAAACGTGTCCGTATTTTAAAAATGAATATTGCACGTTCGTCTTACGTCGAGAAGTTGGAAAACTATATCAATGAACATTACCAATTATTACCATTAGAGTATGATGGTTGGGAAGAATGGCGTCGCACCCCTGATATGGATACGAATATGACACAAATTTTATTGGAAAATAAATTAGGTTAAAATTTGTTATTTTGTAATCAATAAGTTATGAGATATAATTAGAGTAGTTCTTGTTGAAAGAAAACATGTTTTTGAACATGCTAGGGAGATGACTTATGCGCTCAGTATTTAATCAGCCTGAAGCTGTTGTATTAGCTTCAAAGCACTTGATAGATGGTACTGGTAATTTACGTTGGATATACCGAGAATTGGCGCCCACAACATCGCAAGATTCAGGATGGCTGCTATTTGCTGATAACGACACGGCGCAATGGAACGAAAATTCTGAAAACTTCATGCCACTGGTAATTGAAACGGCCCTAGCTATTGAACCTAGTCTAATTGATGTGCTAGATTTACCATATGGTACTGACTTGATGCTTGATAAGCGTGTGAATGTTAAGGGGTGGTGGGATCCGAAAACACATACACCTGTTTGGTTATCAGATGGTACAGTGACACCACATATTGAAATTGTCGCTGGCGATGTCATGGAAAATGATTCAAAGTAACAAAGTATTTGTAATTTGAATCATTTTCACATATAATTGTAAATGTTGTTGTAATGAAAAAAATAACAGATGATTTATTTAATGTTATTTCGCTGTTTGTACGTTCATTATTGTTACAATAGTTTTTCATAATGGTAATATAGCCAAGTGGTAAGGCAACGGTCTGCAAAACCGTCATCGCCGGTTCGACTCCGGTTATTACCTCTAAATAAAAGGATCATTACTTATCTAAGTAATGATCCTTTTGATATGAAATGAGTTGATGCAATGTATTTTTCGTGTATTCGCCGCGACCCACACGATCAGCAATTGTTTGTATATTAATCTGCCATAATTGGTATTGTGCCTCATTTATCACGTGTAATTTTAGATCGAGATCAGTTAAATTATTAATAACAAAACCTAGTTTATGCTGGGCAATAAATTGTCCAATAGCACTTTGAGACCAAGCAATTAATGGTAACCCTGCACGTATGTACAAGCTAGCTTTGTGTGGTGTATTATAACGCGTGTAAGTTTGATAAGTTTTATCATCGAAATCGCTATCCCAGATGAGACCATAACCGTCAGTCAGGTGGTTGACAATTTCTTCGGGGTCAAAATTACCTTGATAATTGATATGTGTTGAGAAATTAACGTTTTGCCATTTTTTTGGTTTTGAACCAAAAAGAGTTAAGTTTGGACCAGTGTAATTCTGTAACCAAGGAGATTTTTGAAAAGTGCCAGCAAAATTAATATTACGGCTAAATAAAGCAGCAGGGCGTGGCTGACTGAGATAATCAAATAACGGTTGCACAATAAAGGCGGTTTTTATACCATTGGCTTGTAATTGATTCTTCATGGCTTTAGAATGGACAATAATAAAATCGTATTGGTTTAAAATCTGATATTCCCAGGCATCTTGCTTAACCAATCTCAAGGGTTCAATGTCATGAATTACAATAGCACGACGAACATTGAGGTGTTTTAATGTATGGACAAATTGACGTTCAAATTCAGCGCTCATATAGGTTGGAAATTGATGGAGGACAAGATCTTCTGGCCTAACATCTGTTAACCATTCGGAGATTTTTTGTAAGCGCGTCTCATTGGAGAAACGCGCATCATTGTAGCGCATTAGAGGCAATTCCTGCCAACCTAAAGCGACCGCAATTGTTGCATAATCCGATTTTGCTTTTAAGGCACCTGCTGGCATCCATGGTTCAATTGTATGTGTGATGTGATATGTCATATGATTATTTTACCAAAATCCGAACCATATTTAATGGAAAGTTTTAAAATACGAACGAAAAATTAAATAAAAATATAAAGTTCGCCTTTTTTGCTAAATTTTAATCATTTTATCATGGTTTCAAAGAGAAAATGACGCATAATGAGTATATAACTTTTTGAGAGGAGAGGTGTAAGTCGATTTTGGGTACTTACACACATTTTTAATTATGCAACGTTCAGCACAAATTGGTATTGGTGTTATTGCAGTCGCAGTTATTGGTGGTGGTATTTACGCTGCTACACGAGGTAGTGGTTCGCAGTCAACGGGTAAGAACAACTACACAGTTGCCTTAGTGACTGATGGTGGTGGTGTAGATGATCGCTCTTTTAACCAATCAGCATGGTCTGGTTTAAAGGCGTATGGTAAAGATAACAATCTTAAACAAGGCACAAAAGGTTTTAATTATTTTCAAAGTACTGATACATCAGATATTAAAACAAATTTACAAACAGCAGTCAAAGGTGGCTATAAATTAGTATACGGTGTTGGTTTTGCAGCGGCACCGGCAATGAATACAGTTGCCAAAGCTAACCCCAAGACAAATTTTGCGATCATAGACTCAGTGATTCCTGATAAGAATGTGGCATCGTTAATGTTCAAATCTGAACAGTCATCATATTTAGCTGGTGTTGCAGCGGCTAAACAAACAAAGTCAAAAACAGTCGGTTTTATTGGTGGTATTCATGGCGATATCATCGATACCTTTGAAGCAGGATTTAAAGCTGGTGTTGCAGCAACAGACCCAAGTATTAAAATTGTGTCACAGTATGCTGATTCGTTTACTGATGCTGCTAAAGGGAAAACAATCGCTGCATCAATGGTAGCTGGTGGTGCGGATGTTATTTTCCAAGCAGCTGGTGGCACAGGGGCAGGTGTTTTCTCTGAGGCAAAAGCTAATAATCAAAAGTTGACAGCTGATTCCGACCATAAGATCTGGGTGATTGGTGTTGACATGGATCAAAAACAAGACGGGGCTTATACGGCTAAAAATAACGAAAAGTCAAACTTTACACTTGTTTCAGCGGTTAAACGTGTGGATCATGCAGTCGAAGCACTTTCAAATGATGGCCGTAAGGGTAATTTTCCAGGTGGCAAAACGATCACATACGGCCTGAAAGAGAAGGGTGTGGCTTTGGCTAAGGATTCAGCTTCAGACAACGTATGGTCAGCAGTGCAATCGGCACAAAAGAAAATTATTGCAGGCGACATCAAAGTACCAGTACATCCATAAATAATTAATTAAAGTAAGCTTGGCATAAAAGGTAACGAGATAATGGCACACTTTGCGGATTAACCAGTGCTGACGGTTAATCTGCAAAGTGTTTTTTATATCAGTAGGTGTTAACATTGGTGTAATGGTTCATTAGTAAAATAATAATTGTGTAAAAAAACCTGACATGAGATTGCTTATAATCATAAATTTTTTGGTAAAATGGAGTTATTATGAAAAAAATAGTAAAAATTTTAATTGTTGGCGTGCTATCATTACTGGCGTTTCTTGTTACGAGTAATAATGTTAATGCGGCTCAAACGCCAAATTACATTATTACAACAGATGCAACGTACCCACCATTTGATTTTCAAGATAAAAATAATCAATATACAGGTATTGATCAAGAAATTTTGAAAACTATTGCTAAACGGCAAGGGTTTACGTATACGTTAAAGCCTATGAGTTTTAATGCTGCGACACAGTCAGTATCTTCTGGACAGGCTGATGGTGTCATTGCTGGGATGTCGATTACAGATGAACGTAAAGCAGTATTTGATTTTGGCACACCATATTATCGATCAGGTATTGGCTGGGCTGTCAAAAAAGGATCAAATATTAAATCGCTAAGTGATTTAAAAGGGCAGACTGTTGCTTTGAAAACAGGTACATCAGGAGCTGACTATGCGTTGTCAGTGCAAAAGAAATATGGTTTCAAAGTCACCTACTTTAATGATTCAGATACATTGTACAATGATGTGATCAATGGTAATGCACAAGCAACTTTTGGTGATTTACCTGTTATTCAATACGCTGTAAAAAATGGTACACAATTAAAGGTTATGAATTCAAAATCACCAATTCAAGCTGGGTGGTACGGTTTTGGTGTTCAAAAGGGTAAAAATGCGAAGTTGTTAGCTGCTTTTAATCGCGGTTTTGCAGAGATAAAAAAAGATGGCACGTATGATAAGATTGTTGCAAAATATCTAGGTGCTAGTGCGACAACGTTTACTGGCAGCAAACAAGACAATAGCTCTGTACTTGGTATACTAAAAGCAAATAATGGCGCTTTCTTAAAAGGTTTGTGGCAGACAATGCTCCTGACTATTTTAGCAATTATCTTGGCGTCTGTTTGGGGAATTTTACTTGGTGTTATGGGTGTCAGTCAAAATGCAATTTTGCGAAGCCTGTCAACAACCATCATTTATATTTTCCGTGGCTTACCTTTAATGGTACTAGCATTCTTTATCTATATTGGTTTACCTGGTGTTATCGGTATGAAAATTCCAGCGTTTACTGCTGGCCTGTTAACATTGGTTTTAAACGAAGGGGCGTATACTGCTGCTTTTGTTCGAGGTGGGTTTGCAGCTGTGGATCGTGGACAAATGGAGGCATCGAGATCTCTCGGATTGTCTTATGCTAAGTCTATGCGTAAGGTGATTGTCCCACAAGGCTTAAAAATCATGATGCCAAGTTTTATTAATCAATTTATTATTACGTTGAAAGACACTTCTATTTTATCAGCGATTGGTATTTTAGAGTTAACGCAAACGGGATCTTTGATCGTTTCTCGTAACTCACAAGGATTCAGAGTGTGGGCAATTGTGGCTGTGATATACTTAATTGTGATTACTTTGCTTACATGGCTGAGTAATTGGGTAGAAAAGAGGACACGTGCATGATGAGTGAAATACAAAAAAAAGTAAAAGTACATGTTGAAAAAGTCAATAAATCATATGGTGAAAATCATGTGTTACGTGATATTTCGTTAGATATCGCTGAAAATGAAGTGGTGGTTATGATTGGCCCTTCAGGATCTGGAAAATCAACATTTCTTCGCATGTTAAATCAATTGGAAACACCAGATAATGGCACAATTGTAGTTGATGGTTTTGATATTTCTGAAAAAGCCACTGATATCAATAAAGTGCGTGAAAATATAGGTATGGTATTTCAAAATTTTAATTTGTTTAATAACTATACTGTACTGGAAAACATTATGTTAGCACCTGTGGAACTTGGAAAATTGGATAAAGTTGCTGCAGAGAAAAAAGCACGTGAACTCCTTAAAACAGTGGATTTGGTTGATAAAGCTGATGTATCAGTGAATTCATTATCTGGTGGTCAAAAGCAACGCATTGCCATTGCTCGTGCTTTGGCAATGGAACCAGATGTGATGCTCTTTGACGAACCTACTTCAGCATTGGATCCCGAAATGGTGGGTGATGTGTTGGAAGTGATGAAGAATTTAGCTGAGTCTGGTATGACAATGATTATTGTTACACATGAAATGGGATTTGCTAAGCAAGTAGCAGACCGCGTTGTGTTTTTCGAAGCAGGTAAAATTCAAGAATCTGGCGTGCCTGAACAAGTCTTTAATGCACCAAAGAATGAACGACTACAAGAATTTTTAAGTAAAGTCATGCATGCATAAATGAAATGGTGTTTATTATGACATATGTGTTAAAATAGATAAAAAAGCCGACCCTATGGTCGACTTTTTTGTGAGATATGGGAGAGTATCATAAAATGTTTAAAAAATGTTTACTAGGGTTGGCAACACTTGTTTCATTCTTTGCATTTGTATCAACAGTTAATGCAGCTGAACCGCATTATACAATTACGACTGATGCAACTTATGCGCCGTTTACGTTTCAAGACAAAAATAGTAACTACGTTGGTATAGAGCAAGATACTATGAAAGCTATTGCGAAGCGAGAAAATTTTACGTATACTATGCGACCTATGAGTTATAATTCTGCGGCACAACTTGTTTCTAACGGGCAAGCTGATGGTATTATTGCGGGTATGTCAATCACGCCTGAACGCAAAGAAGTTTATGATTTTTCAACACCTTATTACAAAACTGGTGTTGCATGGATTGTTAGAAAAAACAGTAAAATTAAGTCATTAAATGATTTAAAGGGCCAAACAGTCGCTTTGAAAACTGGGACAGCCGCTTCGGAGTATGGCAAGTCCTTACAGGCAGAATATGGGTTTAAAGTGAAATACTTTAATGATACGGATACCATGTACAATGATGTTGTCGTTGGCAATTCAGCGGCAACATTTGAGGATATGCCAGTTATTCAGTATGCTATCAAAAATGGCATGGCTTTAAAGGTGATGAATGTTAATAAGCCAGGAAACGCTGGGTCATACGGATTTGCCGTTGAAAAAGGCAAAAATAAAATTTTGTTAGCCTCATTTAATCATGGCTTTGCTGCTATCAAAAAAGATGGCACATACGACAAGATTGTAGCGAAATACCTTGGTGCTAGTCAAGCAACTTTCTCTGGTACCAAGAAAGATAATAGCTCTATATGGGGCATTATGACATCAAATCGGGCTGCTTTATTAAAAGGCTTATGGCAAACACTTGAACTCACAGTCATAGCCATCATTTTAGCCTCAGTTTGGGGTGTATTATTAGGGGTTTTAGGTGTCAGTGAATATAGGTGGGTTCGTGCCATCTCTACAACCATTATTTATATTTTCCGTGGGTTACCGTTAATGGTGTTGGCATTCTTTATTTATATTGGTTTGCCAGGTGTGACTGGTGTTAAAATTCCAGCATTTACAGCAGGAATTATTACTTTAATTTTAAACGAGGGTGCTTATACTGGCGCGTTTGTACGTGGTGGATTTGAAGCAGTTAACCGGGGTCAAATGGAGGCTGCGCGTTCACTTGGCTTACCATATGGTAGTGCTATGCGTCGCGTTATCATGCCACAAGGGCTACGTATTATGGTACCAAGTTTTATCAATCAGTTTATTATCACATTAAAAGATACGTCAATTTTATCAGCCATTGGTTTACTAGAGCTGACGCAAACTGGAACATTAATTGTTGCGCGTAATTCCCAAGGATTCAGAGTGTGGGCAATTATAGCTGTGATCTATTTAATCGTCATTACGCTGTTAACTTGGTTAAGTAATTGGGTAGAAAAGAAATTGAAATAATTGTGAGCAAAGCGTCACCGATTCGTATGATGAATTGGAGGCGCTTTTTATGATCATAGCACTTAATGATAATCAAGAATATGTCAAGGCAGCCGATGCGATTAAAAATCAACAATTTGTATGCCCTGGTTGCAAAGAAAAAGTCATACTCAAAAGTGGTGATATCAAACAAAAACATTTCGCTCATTACGCAAAATCAACTTGTGAAACATTTTCAGAAAATGAAACAACACAGCACTTAGCAGGGAAATTACAATTGGCGATATATTTACAACATTTCGGTGATATTAAAATTGAAGCAGTGATACCAGAAATTAACCAACGACCTGACCTTTTAATGCAACGTGGACATAGACAAATAGCAATTGAATATCAATGCAGTCCGATTTCGCAAAAAAAACTTGATCAACGTAATGCAGGCTATAAAAGTCAAAATATTCATGTTATTTGGATTTTAGGCAATGACTACTATGTTAAAAATATGACCCAAACAACAATTCTAAAATTTTTAATGCAAGGGAATTTAACGTTTTATTTACCAAATGTTGAAAAATTTATCCATCGTACAAATTTCAAAAAATACGATTTTGAACGTGTCAGTTACATAGAAAAATACAGTCATCAGTTATTTGAAACAGTTACAGTTGATGATAAATTACAAATCAATATTCAAAAGCAAATTTATAAGTTACAAAACTTACTGATTCAAAAACGTATAGATGAAAAAATAGTGCGTTATCTTTATCAACGTCAACGGTTACTGCTTAATGCACCACTTTGGATTCATCAAGGTTGGCATTTTGGTCTATCTATTCCCAATTGGCATTGGCGCATGTTATCTTTACTACTTATTGAGTATATAGGCATAGGAAATGTTGTTCATCAAGATGCTTTTTTAACTAAATTAGAAAATTATGTTTTAGGAGATAAAGAATTTAAAAAGCAACAATCAATGAGTCTTTTAAAGGAACTTGTACAGCAAAAATATATTGTCAAAAAAGAGCAATACATATTAGTGAAACATGTACCCTTATGGTATGAATCTATACAAGAAAAACTAGGTAAAGTGAGAAAATAGTGATAAAATAAGATATTATATCATGTAGAGGAGAAATGTCAGTTTGACTTTTTAAAGTTGCTTATTACTTTAAGAATGATAGCTGAACGTTAATATTATGGCACAACTATTACGCAATGAAGTACCTGAAGATCTTACGTGGGATCTGTCTACAATTTTTGATTCTGATAGTGACTGGGAACTCGCTTTTGCTGCTGTTAAACAGGAAACGGAAATGTTGAGTCGTTTTGTTGGACATGTTGGCGATTCAGCTGAATTGTTACAATCTGCATTAGAGGCTGATTTGAAAATAGAACGGGAATTGGAAAAAGTGTATGTATATGCACATCAAATTTATGATCAAGACACAACAAATCAATCGTATGCGGCTTTCAATTCACGCGTACAAGCACTTTGGGCTGAAGTAAGTCAGGCAACAGCCTATTTCCAACCCGAAGTTTTAAACATACCGGATGATAAATTGGCAGTTTATTTAATGACTGATGGCTTAAAACAGTATGCACATTTATTTGAAACATTACGTGCTTTAAAGCCACACACGTTAGCTGCGGAACAAGAAAAATTATTAGCTGGTGTGGGTGATATTTTTAATGCATCAGAAAACACGTTTGGTGCACTTGATAATTCAGATATAACTTTTGGGGATGTGCATACGGAATCAGGCGAGACTGTAGCGTTGACTAATGGCCTATATAGCTTGCTACTTGAATCAAAGTCACGGGATTTGCGCCGCGAAGCATTTGAAACATTGTATGACAGTTACATCGGGTTGCAAAATACATTTGCTTCAACTTTGTCATCTCATATTAAAGGACATAACTTTTTAGCTAAAGTGCGTCATTATAATTCAGCACGCGAAGCTGCTATCTTACCACACAACGTCCCAACAACTGTTTTTGATACGTTAAGTCAAACGGTAGCGGCTAATTTACCGTTGTTACATCGCTTTGTATCATTACGTAAAAGAATCTTAGGCGTAACAGATGTGCATAGTTATGATTTGTATGTGCCATTGGTGGATGAAGTTGATTTTGACGTCACATATGAAAAGGCGCAAGAAATTGTGTTAGCTGCTTTAGCACCATTAGGCCAAGATTATCTTGATATTGTCAAAAAAGCATTTGATGAACGCTGGATTGATGTTGTTGAAAATAAAGGGAAACGCTCAGGAGCATACTCGAGTGGGACTTATGATACAAATCCTTTTATTTTGTTAAACTGGCAAAATAATTTGAATAATGTTTATACGCTGGCTCATGAAATGGGTCATTCTGTTCATTCTTATTTAACACGACATAACCAGGATTATCATTATGGTGACTATCCGATTTTCTTAGCAGAAATTGCTTCGACAACTAATGAAAGTTTACTAACAGATTATTTACTAAAAACAAATAGTGACCCTAAATTTCAAGCATATGTTTTAAATCAATATCTTGATGGCTTTAAAGGAACTGTCTTTCGTCAGACGCAGTTTGCGGAATTTGAAAATTGGATTCATGAGCAAAGTGCAGCGGGTGTCGCTTTGACTGCTGACCACATGAGCACCTATTATAGTGAACTTAACCAAAAATATTATGGACCAGATTTGTTTCCGGATGAAGAAATTGCGTATGAATGGACACGAATACCACATTTTTATTATAACTACTATGTTTATCAGTACGCAACGGGTGAAGCGGCAGCGACAACATTAGCAGAACGCATCATTAAAAATGATGGCGCAGAAGATTATAAAGCGTACTTAAAAGCCGGTTCATCGGACTACCCTTTGAACGTGATTTTAAAAGCTGGTGTGGATATGAGTCAAGCTGATTATTTAAAGCAGGCATTCAATGTGTTTGAAACACGATTAAATCAATTAGAATCATTATTAATCAAGTAAGTAATAAGGCTATTATTGTTTTACAATACATAATAAATAGTATATATTACTGAATCAAAAGATGTGATGGATAGGATGCGTGATCATGAATAATGAGCAAATAGAAATAAAAATGGCAACGGCGCCACAACAATTAGTTGAAGTGGCACTTGGGGCGCTTAATCAAACGTATACACCTTATTCACATTTTCCGGTGGGAGCAGCGTTATTAACGGACGATGATACAATATTTAAAGGTGTTAATATTGAAAATGTATCGTTTGGCTTAACAAATTGTGCAGAAAGGACGGCTATTTTTAGTGCAATTGCTGCAGGGTACAAACAATTTAAAGGACTGGTTATTGCTGGGCGTACTGATGAACCAATTGCGCCTTGTGGTGCTTGTCGGCAAGTAATGGTAGAATTTTTTGAACCCGATATGCCAATTTGGTTAATTAATGATACAGGTAAAGAAATTCAGACTACTATTGCGGCATTAATGCCGGGATCTTTCAATGCTTTAAAATAGTTGGCAACATGTGAGAAATTATTTAGAATATTAAGGGAGATAGTATGAAAAAAGTATTAGTATTTGATGAAATTGCAGAGACGGCTATTACTTACTTAAAAGCAAATGATCTTGAAGT
Organism: Leuconostoc gelidum subsp. gelidum KCTC 3527; assembly: GCF_000166715.1. GTDB lineage: Bacteria > Bacillota > Bacilli > Lactobacillales > Lactobacillaceae > Leuconostoc > Leuconostoc gelidum. Next base: position 70,519 of record NZ_AEMI01000002.1, on the reverse strand, counting down.
TATTTCAAATAAACAAAATGATGATAATGACTTGATTGCACACTCAGATGCTGATGGCATGATCTTAATGATGCATCCTGTGTCAGAAAAAATATTGTCTCAAATGCCAAAGCTGAAGGTAATTGCGCGTTATGGTGTTGGCTATGATAATGTGAATTTAGATGATGCCGATGCACATGGTATTATTGTGACAAATACACCGGGAGCAAACGCAACGGCTGTAGCTGAAACTGCTGTTATGCATATGCTAATGGCTGGACGTTCATTTTATCAACAACGTCTGAGTATTACTGAAGATGTTAACAACATACAAATAGGTCAGGAAGTTACGAATAAAACTATTGGGATAATCGGATTTGGTGCAATAGGTCAAAAAATTGATCAATTGTTAACAGGTTTTAATGTTAAAGTATTGGCATACGCTCGGCATAATAAAGTGGTTAAAAATGGCCGTATGGCTTCCCTTGAAGAGATTTATACGCAATCGGATTTTGTGGTACTGGCACTACCCGCAACATCTGAAACCAACAATATGATTGATATGGCCGTTTTTAAGAAAATGAAATCAAATGCGGTATTAGTCAACATTGGTCGAGGGACAGTCATTGATGAACAAGCGCTGATTAATGCGCTGAAGTCTGGAGAAATTGCTGGTGCTGGTTTAGATGTCGTAGCTGTTGAACCAATTAGTGAAGATAATGAACTACTGTCTTTGCCTAATGTTTTTGTTACACCACATGTTGCAGCAAAATCACGTGAAGCTTTTGATACAGTTGGATTAACTGCGGCAGAAGAAGTTGTCCGTGTACTAAATGGTCAAGCACCACGTTATCAAGTGAATTAAAAAGCATAAAGCGGCAGACAGAGATTATTATAATCTCTGTCTGCCGCTTTATGCTTTTATTTTGGTACATATAATGTCACAGGTAACATACTAAATTCGGTAGATACTTGGTTATCAATTTCATGAAATAAGGTATCAATTAGACGTTGGGCTGCTTGTCGGATTGGTTGAATAATTGTAGGTAAGTCTGGGTGAAGTAATTGCACAATTGGCGAACCATCATAACCAACGACAATAACATCTTCTGGGACACGAATCTTTGCATCTCTCAGAGCATTTTGCAATTGAATAGCCATAATATCATTATAGGCAAATATACCATCAATACTTTCGGCAATCACATAATTGACAATCATTTTAATATCATCTTTTGTTGAAATAGTGGTGGAATTACGATTTTGAGTTGCTAAATGACTATGTTCACTCACAGCATCTGCAAAGCCTTGATAGCGTTTGGTGGTTGGTGAATTAGAGTGATCGTCATCAGACAACATGAGTAATTTTTTAGCACCCTTTGATACAAGATACTCACCGAGTAGATAGCCACCACGGTAATTGTCTTCAGATACGATTGGAATATTGTCTGACAAATAACGATCATATGACACGATTGGTAAGAAAGTATCTTTATAGGTTGCAATGTCAAGATTATGTGAGGATGTGATAATGCCTTCAACTTGGTTTGCGGCTAACATTTGGAGATATTGTTGCTCTTTTTCAATGTTATTAGCACTTGTAGCAATAATAACTTTGTAGCCCTTTTCAAACAAAAGTTGCTCGATCTCATTCGTTAAGGCTGTAAAAAAGGGGTTTTGAATATTTGGAAAAATTAGTCCGATAAATTGTGATGATTTGCCTTGAAGTGAACGTGCCATCGCATTCGGTTGATAGCGTAATTCACGCATTGCAGCATGAACTTTATCAATTGTTTTTTTGCTAAGAGAACCATAATTGTTAATAACACGGGATACTGTTGTAACAGAAACGCCAGCTAGTTCAGCGACGTCATTTAATTTTGCAACCATTTTATAGGCCTCCAAGGGCAAAGAGAATATTCTCTTCATTTTCATTTTTGTGTTTATACAGCCTATTATACACTGTTTTTCAACGTATTTTTTAGTATATTTTAAATCGGTTAACGCTTGACAAATAAAAATGTAAGGTTTATTATTGTCCATGTAAGTTACAGTAATCACAAATGGAAAAAGGAGAATTATCATGGAAGCATTGGTACTAACAGGCATCAAATCATTAGAGTTACAAGATCTTCAACAACCAGAAGTAAAACCAAACGAGGTTAAAATCCATACAGCATTTGCAGGTATCTGTGGCACAGATCATGCTTTGTATGCTGGTTTGCCTGGTTCAGCACCTGCTGTACCGCCTATTGTTTTGGGACACGAAAATTCAGGTGTTGTTGCTGAAATTGGATCAGCAGTTACAAATGTTAAAGTTGGTGACCGCGTCACAGTAGACCCTAACATTTATTGTGGACAATGCAAATTCTGCCGTACAGGACGTCCAGAATTATGCGAAAACTTATCAGCTGTTGGTGTCACACGTGATGGTGGCTTTGAAGAATATTTCACAGCACCAGCCTCAGTCGTTTATCCAATTCCTGATAATGTGTCATTGAAGTCAGCAGCAGTTGTTGAACCTATCTCATGTGCTGTTCATGGTATTCAATTGCTCAAAGTAACGCCTTACCAAAAAGCTTTGGTTATTGGTGATGGCTTCATGGGTGAATTATTTGTTCAACTTTTGCAAGCATATGGTATTCACCAAGTTGACTTGGCTGGTATTGTTGATGAAAAACTTGCGATGAACAAAGAAAAGTTCGGTGCTAAAAACATATATAACACAATGAAGGGTGACAAGATTCCTGACGCAGAATATGATGTTGTCATTGAAGCTGTTGGTATGCCACAAACACAAGAAGCCGCTATTGAAGCAGCCGCGCGTGGTGGACAAGTTTTGATGTTTGGTGTTGGTGGACCTGATGCTAAATTTGAAATGAATACTTATGAAATTTTCCAAAAGCAATTGACAATTCAAGGATCATTTATCAATCCAAATGCGTTTGAAGATTCATTAGCTTTGTTATCATCTGGAAAATTGGATGTAGAATCTCTTATGTCTCATGAATTAGATTACAAGACTGTTGATGACTTCGTGAACGGTAAGCTTGGCGTTGTTTCAAAAGCTGTTGTGAAGGTTGGCGGAGAAGAGGCATAAAAATATGACCGCTAAAAACGTAACAATTAAAGCGACCAGTAATTCAGGTCGTACGCTTACGATTGGCGCTTCCTTATCATATTTTATCTTTTCTTTGATAATCAACGCGGCTGGTAATGTTCTAACAGTTGTTACCAGTCAAAAAATTCATCCAACTTTTTTAGGGTCAGCGTATTGGACTGCTGCACAGGCAGGATTCAATAAAGCAGCTTTTGGTGGGAATAGTGCCAGTTTAGGTTGGATATTCTTTGTTGTAGGTGTATTGACAGCTATTTTAAATGTTTTTTTGCAAGGCCACTTTAATTGGCGCAAATTTGTTGGGAATGTTGCTTTCATGGTGCCTTTCTCACTATTAATTAGTTTTTTTGCTGATATGTTTTCAAGAGTACTACCAGATGCACATAGTGTTGCTATGACGATAGGTTATACTGCTTTGAATTTTATTGGTGTCATTATGATTGCATTGGCAATATCAATTTATCAACGTGTTAATTTGATATTGCATCCAGCAGACGATTTGATGCAGATTCTACGATTTAAATATTTTAAGGGCTCTGCAGCAAAAGCTATGTGGGCATCTTATATTCCGCCCACAATCATTGGTATTATTGCTATCTTTATGCTACCTGACTTTTCAAATTATGGGTTAGGAACAATATTTGCTTTCCTATTTCAGGGTGGTATAACGGGTTTGGGAGACAGATTTGTATTTCCTAGGCTAAAGCATCAAGGTATTTGATTAAAGAGTGGAGACTAACAATATTCAGCCTCTATGAACGTAAATTATAGGAGGAGTGTCACATGTCATTTTCAGATTATTATTCAGGTGTACAACATATTGGTATCCCAACAAAAAACTTAGAAATTGCTGAGAGCTTTTGGACAAAATTAGGTTTTAAAAAGGCTGGTGATTTTCCAGTAGGTAATGTTATCTTTATGCAACGTGACAATCTAGTGATTGAAACATGGCAACAAGATGAAGTTGCTGGCAAGCCAGGCGCCATTAATCATATTTCTATGGATACAACAAACGCTGATAAAGCATTTGTTGCAGCAAAAGCAGAAGGTTTTAAGTTGATTGATACTGAAGTACAACACTTAGCTTTTTGGGAAAAAGGTATTAAATTCTTTAACATAGAAGGCCCAGATGCTGTTATTGTTGAATTTTGTGAGATTGTTAAGTAATAGATTGTGAAATGAACCTCTTTAGATAACACATTGCGTTTTGGTGTGTTGTCTAAAGAGGTTTTTTACTTGCTGTGATTTTGTTTTAGCAGCTTATAGAAAAAATGGTCAACTGTAAATTAAAGGGTTAGCATAAAGTTCATAAAAAATGCTGTTGAGCGCTTGACATACAGTGTTCAAATCGATTAAACTAGATATGTAAGCGCTTTATATATGTTTTAAAAGTAAAATTTACATGTTAATTCAAAATAAAGCGATATAAGTTCACATCGTCATTTAGTTAGCGGTGTTTTAACTTTAGTCGAATAAGTGGCGACGATAGTTAAATGCCATGTGAATTTGGAAAAGTGCAGAGGAAAAGAGAAAAATCATGGGATTATTAGGAGCAATTGAAGCAGGTGGCACAAAGTTTGTTGTTGCTGTTGCTGATGAGAATTATAACGTTGTTGAACGCACTGCGTTTCCAACACTAGATGGTGAGAAAACATTAGATCAAGTGATTGCATTTTTTGATAAATTTGAGAATATCGATGCAATTGGGATTGCAGCATTTGGACCTATTGATATTGTTAAAGGATCACAAACATATGGTTATGTGTTAGACACACCAAAGCGTGGCTGGTCAGGTTATGATTTTCTTGGTCGTATGAAAGCATGGCGTGATATTCCCTTCTTTTGGACGACTGATGTTAATGGTGCTGGTTGGGCTGAATTTGAAACAGGTGCAGCAAAAGATGTCCAAAATATGGTTTATTTGACTGTTGGTACAGGCATTGGTGCTGGTATTGTTTCAAATGGGCATCTTCTAAGTGGCTATGGGCATCCAGAAGCTGGACATATTTTCTTACAAAAACATCCAGAAGATAAGTATGCAGGGCATTGCCCATTCCATGGTGATAACTGTTTGGAAGGATTGGCTGCTGGACCAGCAATTGAAGAACGTTGGGGAATCAGTGCTAAAGAAATTCCTGACGATGATATTGCTTGGAAAATTGAAGCTTACTATATTGCACAGGCAGCATTGGACTATACGATGATTTTACGCCCTGAAAAAATTATTTTGGGTGGGGGTGTCCCACATCGAGACATTTTGTTCCCATTGATTCGTGAAAGCTTCTCTGAACAGATGAGTGACTATCTTGAAGTGCCTGATTTAGATGATTATATTGTCCCAGTAGCAAATGGGGACAACGCTGGTATTTTAGGTTGCTTCTATCTCGCTAAAACATTACTTTAATTTGCTTACTTTTTGTTAATGACGGTATTCTATGTTATTATTAACACATAATAATTTCGAGGATAAAAAATGACAAAATTAGCAGAACATACAGAAGATTTACTCTGTCAGAATTTTACTAGTACTTTTCAAATTCTTGGGCGTAAGTGGAATGGTTTAATCATTGAAACATTGTTAATTAGCGGTCCCAAACGTTTTTTAGAGATTTCACGCGCTATTCCAGTTTGTTCTGATCGCGTATTAGTTGAGCGCTTAAAAGAATTAGAAGCGGAACACTTGATAAACCGGGTGACTTATGAAGATTCTAGTTTAATTGAGTACAAGCTAACACCAGCTGGTGAAGCAATGAGACCAATGATGGCGGCTGTACACGAATGGTCTGATAAATATAATAATGTGACGCAAACAAAAAATAACGACACGGATAGTATTGCGTGATATACTAATAGTATGCGGTTTGTTATGTTGTAATTGGACGTAACGCAATGATAATTAATTATAAATAGAAATGATTATTTTTTTAATTAAATGCACGGTGAATGACCTAGTAGTTGTATTCTTAACAAAAGCGAGTGATATATTTTCGGTGAAAGTATCATAGTGGAGAATATAACGAATTTCAGTCAGGAGTGTTTGACTTAATCGTCAACGTTTGGCCATGTTACAGTCATTAAAGCTGGTGCAAATCAGGAATTTGGGTGGTACCACGGTAGTTAACGTCCCATGTTGTCTTTTAGACAGCATGGGACGTTTTTATTAGCGGGATGGTAATGTTTATTTGCTCAAAAGCAAATAAACTTATATTCAGAATTGAAAGGATATATTTATGAGCTTAATTGAAGATCTAACAACACTAAAAACAGAAGCGGTTGAACGTATTAATGCCACAGGAGCAGATATTGAATCATTGCGAGTGAGCTTGTTAGGTAAAAAAGGTCAACTAACTGCTTTATTAAAAGGCATGAAAGACGTGTTGCCGGCAGAGCGTAAAACAGTTGGTGAAATTGGTAATGATGTTCGTCAAACAATTACGGCTATGTTGGCTCAAAAAAAAGCAACCGAGGAAGCTGCTAAATTAAATGCGCAATTAACTTCAGAGACGGTAGATGTCACCTTGCCTGGCAGTGTCCATAAAGTTGGTCAACCGCATGTTTTACAACAAATTATTGATGAAATTGAGCAACATTTTTTAGGACTTGGCTTTGAAATCATTGACGATACGGTTGATTCACCCGAAGTTGAAACAGATGAGTATAATTTTGAACGAGAAAACTTGCCAAAAGATCATCCAGCGCGTGATATGCAAGACACATTTTATATTACACCTGGAATATTGCTTCGAACACAAACGTCGCCTGTGCAGTCACGTTCTCTAGAAAAACATGATTTTTCAAAAGGACCTTTAAAAATGATTGCACCAGGAAAAGTCTATCGCCGAGACACAGATGACGCGACACATTCACATCAATTTCATCAGGTTGAAGGTATGGTTGTTGGCGAAAATATTACGATGGCTGATCTAAAGGGCACTTTATTATCTATCATGCAGGAATTGTTTGGCGAAAAACACCAAATTCGTATGCGGCCTTCTTATTTTCCGTTTACAGAGCCTTCTGTTGAAGTAGATGTGTCATGGAATGAAGTCACACCAGATACGAAACCAGAAGATATTGAATGGATTGAAGTACTAGGAGCTGGCATGACGCATCCGAATGTGTTACGAATGGACGGCATTGATCCAGAAAAATACTCAGCGTTTGCTTTTGGTTTAGGACCAGATCGCTTTGCCATGTTGAAATATGGTGTTGATGATATTCGCCAATTCTACTTAAATGATGTCCGCTTTTTGTCACAATTCAATCGAAAGGGTAATTAAGTATGAAAACGAGTTTGAAATGGTTAAATGAATATTTAAATAACAGCATTGATTTGAATGCTGATGCTGTTGCAGATTTAGCAGAACATGTCGAACGAACAAGTGTCGAAATTTCTGAGGTAACGACTTTAGCTAGACAACAAGACGGACTGGTTGTTGCAAGAGTTGTATCAGTTATACCACATCCAGATTCAGATCATATGGTCATAACACAAGTAGATATTGGAGAATCGACGTTAACTAAAGTAGTTACCGGGGCGCCAAATGTTGCTGAAGGGCAACTAGTGGTGTTAGCAAAAGTTGGGGCACACATTATTAATCGTGAAACAGGTGAATTAAACGTGTTAAAACCTGTCAAACTTCGCGGTGAAGATTCTAATGGCATGTTGGTGGCTTTGCAGGAAATAGGATTTGACAGTAAAATTGCACCAAAAGATTTTGAAACGGGCATATATGTATTTAATAATAGTGAACATGTTAATCCTGGTGATGATGCGATGAGCGTTTTGGGCATGACAGAGCCTGTTTTGGACACTGATTTAACGCCAAATCGTGCCGATATGTTGTCAATGATTGGGACAGCTTATGAGTTTGGAGCCATGCTTAAACAGTCAGTGACAATACCGGATTTTGATTTAGTAGAATATGAAACACCTGCAAGTGATCAAATATCTGTCATGATTCACGATGATAACTTGGCGTCTAAATATGCCGTGCGTGTTGTTAATCACGTCAAGATTGGTGATTCGCCACTTTGGCTGCAAAAAAGATTGTGGAATGCTGGCATGCGCCCAATCAATAATGTAGTTGATATTACTAATTATATGATGCTGATGTATGGGCAACCGCTACACGCATTTGATTTAGACAAACTAAACGGCCAAAAATTGCATGTTCGTCGTGCTGAAAAAAATGAAGAGTTAGTGACGTTAGATGGTCAAAAACGTGATTTGCGTTTTGGTGAAGACATTATCATTGCAACGGATGAAGAGGTTTTGATGTTGGCTGGTGTTATGGGCGGATTAAATTCGGAAGTTGACGAAAATACGAAAAATATTGTGTTAGAGGGTGCTATTTTTAATCCGAGTTTGGTACGTGCCACAGCACGCAGACATAATTTACATTCGGAAGCATCGGCACGCTTTGAACGTGGCGTGAATTGGGATGCTACATTTACTGCGTTAGACCATGCTGCCAGTTTAGCGGATGATATTGCTGATGGGCAAGTTGCTCGTGGACGTGTGACTGCTACCGATACTAAGCGTGATAATATTGTGCTATCATTAACCGCTGAACGTGTGAATCAAATATTAGGCACTCAGTTAACGTTAGAAAACATTGCGCTATTTTTCAAACAATTAGCATTTGAGTATACAAATGATGGCATTAGTCTTCATGTAACACTACCAGCACGACGAGCAGATATGAGTATAGAAGCAGATTTAATCGAAGAAATTGCACGATTGTATGGCTATGATAATTTGCCGGTGACACTGCCTTATGGCCTTACAACACCTGGCAAACTGACATTGCAACAACGACAAATAAGAGCAAGTCGTCGGATTATGGAAAGTTTAGGCTTAAATCAAGCTATCTCTTATGCCTTGACAACGCCTTTGAAATCACAACAATTTGCTGAAGATCGTACAGCAAAAGTTGTGGCTTTAGATTATCCAATGAGTTCTGATCGAACGACTGCACGCCAAAATTTATTAGCAGGTTTGCTAGAAGATGTGGTTTATAATGTCAATCATTCTGTCCATGATATTGCACTTTATGAGCAAGGTCGTGTATTTATTGCTAAGGATAATAATGATGAATTACCGATCGAAATTGAACATGTTGCTGGTGTTTTAACTGGTAATTATGAAACGTCATCTTGGCAACATTTAAAAAAGGCACGTGCTGTTGATTTCTATGACATTAAAGGCATTGTGGCAGCTTATTTGGACCAAATTGGCGTTGAAAATGTACGATATATTGCAACGGATCGACATAGCAATATGCATCCTGGTCAAACAGCGGATATTTATACGGCAGATGTGTATCTTGGATTTGTTGGTCAAATTCATCCACTACTCACTAAATCACAAAAAATGGCGTCAGTCTTCGGATTTGAGTTGAATTTATTTGCCGTGATGGCTGCGGCTAAAAGTGACGTGCAATACAATAAAATTTCACGCTTTCCACAAATGAGTCGTGACGCAGCTTTGTTGGTGGACGAATCAGTTCAACATGCAGTGATTGAGACAGTTATTCGTAGTGCTGCGGGTAGTAAACTAGTTGATGTCACGTTGTTTGATGTTTATACAGGCGAAAATTTACCGCATGGTAAACGATCATTGGCATATAGTTTAACTTATCAAGATAATGATGAGACATTAGTTGAAGCAGAGGTTAACTCAGACTTTGAGCGCGTAACAGATGCCTTAGTAAAGCAACTTAATGTGGAAGTGCGTTGAGTTATTTTCTAATTTAATTTGAGTTTAGTCTAATTTCACGGTATAATTGAATTTGGACTATAACTTTTACAAGGAAAATTCATGGCTAAAATAATTGTACACGGTGGCAAACGCCTCCATGGTGAGGTCACAATCGGTGGCGCAAAAAATTCAACAGTTGCACTCATTCCAGCTGCTATTTTGGCTGACACACCTGTCAAATTTGATACGGTACCGCAAATTCTCGATGTCAAAAATTTACAATTGATTTTGAATGCGATGAATGTTCATTCAGTTTTTGCAAATGGTAATTTGGATATTGATCCAACGCAAATTCGAGAAAGTGAGCTACCAAGTGGTGCGATTAAGTCTCTTCGCGCATCATATTACTTTATGGGTGCTTTGCTTGGACGTTTTAATCGTGCGACAGTCACATTTCCTGGTGGTGATAATTTAGGTAGACGGCCAATAGATCAACATATCAAAGGCTTTGAAGCACTTGGGGCAACTGTTACTGAAAGTAATGATATTATTCATATTGATGCGACTGCTCATGGATTGATTGGCGCTCGAATTGCTTTAGATACAGTATCAGTTGGGGCCACAATTAATATTATTTTAGCTGCAGTACGGGCTAAAGGCCAAACTGTGATTGAAAATGCAGCACGCGAACCGGAAATTATTGATATTGCAACTTTTTTAAATAATATGGGTGCTAACGTTCGTGGTGCTGGAACAGATACAATTCGTATTGCAGGTGTTCCTAGTTTAAAGGCAAAGAACACACATACAGTTATTCCAGATCGAATCGAGGCAGGTACATACATGAGCATGGCTGCGGCTTTTGGTGATGGCGTAACAATTAAAAATGTGATTCCAGAACATTTGGAATCATATACGTCAAAGTTAATAGAAATGGGTGTTAACCTGGATATTGGCGAAGATATGATCCACGTTTATAAATCAGATGATTTGAAACCAGTAGCTATTAAAACAATGCCTTATCCAGGTTTTGCAACAGATTTACAACAACCAATAACACCACTATTATTGATGGCGAGTGGTGAAAGTACAATTCAGGATACAATTTACCCAAAGCGCGTCAAGCATATTGCTGAGCTACGACGGATGGGTGGAGACATTGATTCTGAAAAACCAGGTCAAATTAGAATTAATTACTCGCCTCGTCTTGTAGGTACAGATGTTCAAGCAGCTGAGATTCGAGCAGGTGCTGCGTTGATCATTGCAGCTATTATGGCTGAGGGTGAAACAGTTATTAACGATGCAGACCATATTTTACGTGGTTATGATCGTATTCAAGATAAACTGACGCACTTAGGTGCTGAAGTTTCAATTGAAGGCATTGATTTAATTAATCTTATGCCTTAGTGTAAAGATAATTAACATTAATTATCAGTACAGTAGATTGTTGCAATTTGATTATTAACATGCTAGAATATACTAGTTATAGACTGACTCTGGTACAGAAGTATCAGGGCGCTAAGGAGAAATTACCATGCAAGCAGAAATCCATCCCAAGTACCAACCAGTTGTTTTTCTTGATGCAACAACAGGTAAGAAGTTTTTATCAGCTTCTACTGTGACATCAAATGATACAACCGATTTTGAAGGTACAGAATACCCAGTTATCCGTATGGATATCACATCAGATTCACATCCATTTTACACAGGTAAGCAAAAGTTTACACAAGCGGATGGTGCAGTCGACAAGTTCAACAAGAAGTTTGCTGGATTTGGCTTCAAGAACAACGAAGACAAGTAAGTCATTGTTCTTAATAAAAGCGTTCACTTTAGTGAACGCTTTTATTTTTTAAATTATAATTCTAAGAAGGGAAAATATCTGGTGACAATTAAGTTAGCGACTATGCGAAATTGCATCGTGTTGTCGCAAAAAAATTAATCACGATATATTGATATTATGGCTCGAACAATTCTCCCGGTGAAGTTGCATGAAAAAATAACAGTAATAATTGATGATATACGTATTGATGGTATGGGAATTGTCTATGTAACACCGACATATCCGCTATATATTGCTGATGCAATTCCAGGTGAAAAAGTATTTTTAGAAGTGATCCAAGTAGATAAATTTTCTGGTTATGCTAAGGTTATTGAAATTATTGAGGCATCAAATAAACGTCAAAACAGTCATCGCCAATATTTAATTGCAGCTGGTACTGCACCACTTGTGAATTTGAAATATGATGCACAACTTGAGTTAAAACAAGCTCAAATTAAAAAACTGTTCCAAGATAAAAACATAACAGTGACAGTTGAACCCACGATTGGCATGCACAACCCAACCTATTATCGTAATAAGACAATTGTGCCAGTTAAGTGGCAGGGAGGCCATTTGACGAGTGGATTTTATCGTCGTGGAAGCCACGAATTAGTACCTATGACAGATTATTTTGTGAATGATCAAGCCATTGACCAAGCCATTATTAAAGTGCGTCAGGTGTTGGAAAATTATAAAATTACTGCCTTTGATCCCGATTTTGAAAAAGGAACTATCAGGTATATTATGATTAGGCGTGGCTATTATTCGCATGAATTAATGGTCGTGCTCGTATCAAACGAGAGTGCTCTTAATTTCGAAAAAGAAATTGTTAAGGATATTGTGGCACAGTTACCTGAAATTAAAAGTTTGTTATTTAATTTTAGTCCAAAGAAAGATTTTGTTCTATTGAGCCCAAACAATAGAACACTTTGGGGAGAGGACGCTATTCATGACACCTTACTGGGTTATGATTTTATTATTGGACCGAATTCGTTTTATCAAGTGAACCCACAGACAACGGAAGTGTTGTATGATTTGGCTGCAAAAAAAGCTGCTCTCAAACCAACAGACCTTGTCATTGATGCCTATTCAGGAATTGGTACGATTGGCATAACAATTGCTAATCGAGTTCGTCAGGTTATTGGCGTTGAAGTAATCCCTGGTGCAGTAGCAGATGCGCAAATTAATATGCGTGCAAATAATATCAATAATGCTGACTATATCCTTGCTGATGCACCAAAACAGTTTGCAAAATGGCAGTCGGAACGTTTGCAACCAAACGTTGTGTTTGTCGATCCACCACGGCGAGGATTAACTCGTGAATTAATTCAAGCAACAACCAAAATGGGACCGGATAAATTTGTCTATATTAGTTGTAATTCGGTAACGTTAGTGCGTGATGCGACTGAGATTATTCAAAATGGGTACCATATTGATGGTCCTATTGTCCCAGTTGATCAATTTCCGCAAACATCTCATATTGAGAGCATTACAATATTCAAGAAAAATTCTTGAGGTAATGACTATAAAGAAAAAAATTATTTGTTAGCAGATACACGACTACTAACGATCAATGAATAATTTATTGTTAACTAGATCCACAAGATACTTTTATTTTGGAGAACAAATGAACTATGAAATTACAGAAGTTGGCAACATATTAAAAGCGCCAACACAGGGAACTGGGCTAATAACCGGTGTAGCGTTTAACTCTCAACAGGTAACGACAGGTGACTTATTTGTCGCATTGGTTATGGATAATGATGGACACAACTATATTCAAAATGCACTAGACAATGGCGCTGTCGCAGTATTAGTTGACAATAAACATGTCATAAATACGGAAATACCGGCAATTATAGTCGATGACACACTAATCGCATTACAACAGTTGGGAGAACATCAGCGCAACCAAATTAACCCGACAGTCATTGCCATCACTGGTTCTAATGGTAAAACCACAACAAAAGATATGCTGTTTTCAATTATGGCGACAACATACCGAACATTTAAGACACCAGAAAACTTCAATAATGAAATAGGCGTACCAATGACACTACTCATGATGTCAGAAGACACGGAAGTTTTAGTGGTTGAGTTAGGGATGGATCGTCCAGGACAGTTAGCCATTTTGTCTCGTTTAGTCAAACCAGATGTCGCTGTGATTACTATGATTGGTGAAGCACATATTGAATTTTTTAAAACACGTGCTAATATTGCACGTGCAAAGTTAGAAATTGTTAGTGGCTTGAAAAGTGATGGGGTATTATTCATTCCATTTGACGAGCCGTTACTGACAGAGGCAATAGTGCAACAAAAAGTCATTCTGTTTGGACAAGGCGTAAACAACATAAAAGCGTTTTCAGATCACACAATGTTTGTTTATCAAAATACTCAGTTTGCAATTCCTTTAATTGGTGGGTATAATATTATGAATGCGCTCGCAGCAATTTCAGCGGGTATCTTATTACATATTGACTTAAAAAAAGTCGCAAAAGCGCTACAAACATTTGATTTGACTAAAAATCGCACAGAAAGGCTCGTTACAGCTCGTGGTGTCGTTTTGATTAGTGATGTGTACAATTCAAATCCAACGGCAGTGGCAGCAGTTTTGGCGACATTGAAAGCAATACCAGCACCACACAAATATGTGGTGCTGGGTGATATGTTAGAATTAGGTGATCAAGCAAATAAATTGCATGCTAATTTAGGACAAAAGGTATTGGATTCAGGTGTTGACGGTATTTATTTAGTTGGTCCATTATTGAATAAAAATATGGCGCCAATTATACAAGCACATATTGATTCAGTAGATTTTCATCAATATGAAACAGATCAACTAGACCGATTATGTTTAGATTTACAAGATCTAGGCGAAAAAGGGGATGTGATTTTGTTAAAGGCAAGTCATGGCATACATCTTGAAATCGTTGTTAACGCATTAATGAAATAAGTTTTTTATTGGATTGGGGATGCAATAATGAAACGTACACAGCATTATCGCATGAAAAATCAACTATGGAGACGTGTTTTTGTAGTCATATTAATTGTCATTATTTTGTGTATCTGCAGCTTATATTTGGTACAACATAAGCCAGCGAATTTGAAACCCGAGCCAAAAGCAGTGAGACACACAGATAAAGCAGCATCTGAGAGTGTCATCAAAAACTTAAACCAAAATGTTCTTTTGAAAAACAACAATTTGGCGGTTAGTTTTAATACACAATTAAGGGATTCAGGTTTTATTGGTACGGCTTTGGTGGTTCAGCATAATCATGTAATTTTACAACAAGGTTTTGGCTATGCTGATAAAAAGAAAAATCGATTGAATGATGCACAATCGCTGTACCAAATTGCGTCAATTCAAAAAGGCTTTACTGCGACCTTAATTATGCAACAGATTCATGCAGGAAAATTGCACCTTAATACGTTATTGAGTCAATATTATCCAAACATACCTGATGCTAATAAAGTGACAATCAAAGAAATGCTTACAATGACCAGCGGGCTAACAGAAAAAATGGATGCTAAGGTATTTACTACGGAGGCTGAAAATGTTGCTTTTGATGCTGAACATACAACAGTTTTAAGTTCGCCCAAGTGGTCATATCAAGCAATTAATTATCGCTTATTGTCTGGTATTCTGATGCAAATTACACATAAAAGTTATTCGGATTTGTTCAATGAAACTTTCAACAAAAAGTATCATTTGGAAGTGTCAGATTATAAAGATTTTATGACAAATCAACATCGTACAATTGGTTATAAAAATGCCGATTATAGCCAATTAGCACCAGAAAATCCATTATCTTACGCTTTTGAAACTGGTACTGGAAATATGGCTATGTCTGCTGGGAATTTGTATACTTTTTATCGTTTGTTAACTGATCATGTGATGCTAAATGAAAATTCATTGAACATGATGTGGCAGCATCCCATAACTAGTCGCTATGCAGCTGGCATGTATCATTATGATGAGTACAATACTGGACATGGTTTTAAAGTAGGGTTTGAGCCAACAATCATACTGACAAAAAATGGTCAAGATGCTGTGATCTTGATGAGTAACGAAAATGCAATAGGGAAAAGCTGGCAACCGTTAGCTAAGCAATTGTTTGCACAAATGACAGCAATCAAAATTATAAAATAGTTTTGACCGCTTACGCGCCAAAGAGCGCAGAGGAGAAAAATTTTGAAGTTTAGTGAATTAGGTTTATCACAAGATATTTTAGATGCGATTACAACGCATGGTTACGTGGAAGCAACACCAATACAAGAAAAGACAATTCCGTTAACACTTGCCGGTAAAGATGTTATCGGGCAAGCACAAACAGGAACTGGTAAAACAGCTGCTTTTGGTTTGCCAATATTGGAACATATTGATTTAGATAATAAAAACATTCAAGCATTGATTGTATCACCAACACGTGAATTGGCTATTCAAACAGCTGAAGAATTAAAAAAATTAGGCCATGATAAGCATGTCGACGTTCAAGTCGTTTTTGGTGGTGCAGATATTCGCCGTCAAATTCAAAATTTAAAGTCACACCCACAAATTTTAGTTGGCACACCCGGTCGTTTGCTTGATCATATCAACCGCAAGACTGTTAAGATTGAACATGTTAAAACATTAGTTTTGGATGAAGCTGACGAAATGTTGAACATGGGATTCTTAGAAGATATTGAATCAATCATTAAAAACACACCTGCTGAACGTCAGACATTATTGTTCTCAGCAACAATGCCACCAGCAATTAAGCGTATTGGTGTCAAGTTTATGACGAATCCAGAACATATTCAAATTGAGGCCAAGGAATTAACAACAGACTTGGTTGACCAGTATTTTGTTCGCATGCGTGAAAATGAAAAGTTTGACACAATGACGCGTATCTTTGATGTGCAAGCACCAAAGTTGGCGATTGTCTTTGGTCGCACAAAGCGTCGCGTTGAAGAATTAGCACGTGGCCTAGAAGCACGTGGTTACCATGCTTCTGGTTTGCACGGTGATTTGACACAACAAATGCGTTCGCGTGTTTTGGCACAATTTAAGTCACATGAAATTAATATCTTAGTTGCGACAGATGTTGCTGCTCGTGGTTTGGATGTTAAAGATGTGTCTCACGTTTATAATTTTGATATTCCACAAGATCCAGAATCTTATGTACACCGTATTGGTCGTACTGGTCGTGCCGGTGCTGAAGGTGTATCTGTAACATTCGTTTCACCCAACGAAATGGACTACTTGCGTGCTGTTGAAGATCTAACAAAGAAACGTATGACAGCCTTGGAACCTGCTTCATTACAAGACGCACGTGTTGGGAAAATTAAAAATGCAGCTGGTGAAGTTAGTAAAATTGTTGATGCAGCTAATGCCAAAGAGATTCAATCAGAAGTTGATAAGTTAACAGCACAGTATTCATCTGAACAATTGGCTGCTGCATTGTTATCATCAGTTGCTGATCTAGAAAAGCAAAATACGCCAGTTGAAATTACTCGTGAACGACCACTACCAAGACGTCGCGGTAATGGTGGCGGTTCACGTAATAGTGGTGGCAGCCGTGGTGGTGATCGTCGACGTGGTAACAACGGTGGTGGTGGTTATCGTGGTAACCGCGATAACAGAAGTGGTAATGGCGATTCACGTTCTAGTAATGGTGCAGGACAACGACGTGAATCATCACGTGACGGTGGTTCAGGATCAAACGGTGAACGTCGTTTCGGCGATTACAAGCGTCGTGATGGCCGCTCAACAGAACGTCGAAATAATGGCGGTGGGGCACCGCGTCAACGTCGTGAATTTACAGTACGCGAAAAAGATTAATCAGTAAAAAACGTATATTCTGGTGCTTATTAGAAAAATGCGATAGTGATAATTTGTTAACAAATTATGATAGTTTAAATACACACGATGAAACCGTCCAAACAACATTTGGATGGTTTTTCATTGTTTAAACATGGAGACTAAAAATGAAAACAATTGCAGAGGCCATTAACTTTATACATAGTCGGCCAAAAGGTGGTCGGAAAGAATCCATGGACCGCATGTATGCGTTACTTAAATCATTAGGAAATCCACAAGATAAGCTGCCACCTGCAATACATGTGACGGGAACAAATGGTAAAGGTTCTGTAGCTACTATGACAAGTAATATTTTACGTGTGGCTGGGTACAAAACCGGTTTGTTTGTTTCTCCTTATATTATTGATTTTCGTGAACGTATTCAAATTAATAATGAATTAATTTCTGAAGCACATTTAGTATCTATCACAAAACAAATCGCTGAAATTTTAAAAAAAGTAGATACGCAATTGGCACCTGATATACCGACAGAGTTTGAAGTATTGACAGCAGTGATGTTTACTTATTTTGCACAGCAAAAATTAGACGCATTAGTTATTGAGGTCGGTATTGGTGGGCAATTAGACTCAACTAATGTCATGCCAAATGCAAGAGTAGCTGTAATTACAAGTATTGGCTTAGATCATCAAGCATTATTGGGTAAGACAATTGAAGAAATTGCATGGCAAAAAGCCGGTATTATTCATAATAATATGTCGGTTGTCATTGGTAATTTACCTGAAAATGCATGTCGAGTGATTGCTGATCGCGCAAAAGTATCTTTGATTCAAGGATCACTTAACGTCTTCGATCAAGGGTTGCCGGGTAAATATCAAATTCAAAATACTGCGACTGCGGTGGCAGCTGTCGAGGCTTTTGATAGAAATATTAAAATCAGTGATATTCAACAGGGATTAAGAGAAAGTCATTTTGCTGCACGTTTTGAATTAATTAAGCCGGACGTGATGATTGATGGTGCTCACAATGCTCAAGGTTTAAAAGAACTTTATCAAGCACTCAATACGCCTTTATATCAAACAATGACTATGACGTTAATTATTGGTAGCTTAATCGATAAAAACGTCGTATCGGCTTTTGATGATATTTTAAAAAACAAGCGTTTCCAGATTGTTTTGGTACCTTTTGCTGGCCCAAATGGCCGCCACAGTTTAGATATCGAAACTGTGGCACAAAAGTATGGCGTTGAAGTAGCTGATAATTGGCATGAAGCATATCATCAGCATCATACAGATATGATCATTTTTACTGGTTCTTTATATTTTGTTAGTGAGGTACGAGGAGAGATATGCCAAAATTAGAGGGGAAATTATCAACACGGTTAATACTTAGTGTCGTGGCGATAGGTTTATTGGGATTTTCTGATATCATGCTGGAAACAGCGTTGAATGTCAGCTTTCCACTGTTAATGACAGAATTTGAGGTGACATCCAGCACAGTACAATGGCTGACATCTGGCGTTATTTTACTGACGAGTATGGTAGTTATTTTATCGCCATGGTTAAAACAGCGTTTTACAAATAGAAGCCAATTTATGGTGGCAACAGTGATTTCGATTGTTGGCGTGCTAATTGATGCTGTGAGTAGTAATTTTGGATTGACATTGTTTGGTAGATTATTGCAAGGTATCGGCGGTGGCGTGGGCATGCCCCTTATGTATAATGTGATTTTTGAACAAGTACCCGAAAACAAACGCGGTACAATGGTTGGCATAGGATCGCTAATTATTTCGTTTGCACCAGCAATTGGGCCAGCTTTTGGTGGTTATTTAACGCAGAATTTTGGTTGGCGTACCGTCTTTTGGGTTGTTTTACCCGTTCAAATAGGGTCGCTGATTATTGGTTGGTTTACTATTAAGCAAGTGTCTCGTTTAACAAAAGAAAAATTAGATTTGGTTGGTTGGCTATTGCTCAGTACATTCTTTGTTGCTGGCATTTTTGTTATTGAACGTATTAGTTCGCACGGTGTGACAAATATGACGAGTGTGGCTTTACTTTTGATGATGTTTGGTGGCATTGGCGGTTATCTGCTTTATGCACCACATGTTGTTAATCCGTTGTTGAATCCAAATATTTTCAAATTCAAAATATTTTCGTTAAGTATCACTGCTTCATTTATAACGCAAATTGTTAATTTAACATTTAATTATGCATTACCAATGACAATACAAATGGTATTATTTCAAAATTCACAAGTTGCAGGTCTGACCCTGTTACCTGGAGCATTAGGTTATGCTTTAATGGCGATTATATCAGGCCGACTTTATGACCGCTATGGTGCAAGATTACCAATAATGATCGGATTAGTCCTGATTCTTATTGGTACAATGATGATGGCAGTGTTGCCAATTAGTTTATATGGCATGCTATTTAGTTTTTTGGTTATTCAACTCGGCGCTGGATTCTGGTTTGGTAATAATATGACCTATGCAATCAGTCATGTACCAACTGATTATCAAAGTGCAGGCAATTCGATTTTTACAGCCACAAATAATTATTCAGCAGCAGTTGGTATTGCTTTAGCTGCAGGTATCATTTCAATTTTCCAAAAGCATGCGAATTCAGCCGACCAACTAATTACAGCCACTCACTTAGGGGCGACTTGGTTATTTAGAATAGATGTTTTTTTAATTGTGTTAGCAGCAATTTTTTCTGTTCGTGTTTTGACAATTGTGAACAAAAAAGGTTAATTACGTATCATCTCTTAGAGGTGAACAATGGCTTTAAATGAACAAATAAAAAATTTTTATACAGTACTTGGTCAGAATGGAAAAGACGCATTAAAAGAATTACGACGTCACTTTCCAAATGATTATAATTTGAATGAAATGACACATGATGCTGCAGAGGATTTTATTGCTCAAAATCCAACACAAAATAAAGCATTACTTATTGGCGTAGATATTGGAAAACATATCGCAATGGCAACACGTCCTAAACTTTTGAGCGCTAAATTTTCAGAGGAGATTGGGTATTACGCACAACGACAAATTGGTCATTTACCTCAAGAACAATTGTGTGTTGCTTTGCTTGATGCACAGTTGAGTGTTATTGGGTGGGAGACCATTTTTGTTGGTAGTTTAACGCATGTTCAGGCTTCACCACGCGAGATTTTTCAACGTGCTTTGCATGCCAATGCGCTTGGATTTATGATTGTTCATAATCATCCTAGTGGTAATCTGAAACCATCCGATGCTGATGTGCAATTTAGTCAAAGATTAAAGTTGCTTGGAGAACAAATGACAGTACCGATGTTAGATTCGTTTATAGTCACGCGTGATAGTTATTGGAGTATGTCGGAAAATGCGCAATTAAAAATTATTGTATAAAAAATCGCGTGTCAAAGGGTTTTGCTATTATTTTTGGTAAAATCTTTTTTTGTGTCGATAAAACTGGTAAAATAGAATGGATTGAAATTGCTTAATAAACGAGGATAAAATGACAAATAAAAAACCGGCAGTATGGTACGAACACCTTCATACTGAAAAACATACAGGCGCACGGCGTGGTCGTATTCATACGCCACATGGTACCTTTGAAACACCAATGTTTATGCCTGTTGGCACACAAGGAGCAGTGAAGGGTGTAGGCACACGTGAACTAAAAGATATTGGATCACAATTCATTTTAAGTAATACTTATCATTTGTGGGTACGTCCAGGAGATGAACTGATAGCTCAAGCTGGTGGATTACATCAGTATATGGGTTGGGATCAAGCTATTTTGACAGACTCGGGTGGTTTTCAAGTTTTTTCATTGTCGGATGCTCGTAAGTTACAAGAAGAAGGTGTGACTTTTCAAAATCATGTGAATGGTGATAAAATGTTTTTGTCACCTGAAGTGGCTATGCGAATACAAAATAATTTAGGTTCGGACGTCATGATGCAACTTGACGAGGCCATTCCTTACTTTGAAAGTTATGACTATATTAAGGAGTCAATGCAGCGTTCACTTCGCTGGGCAGAACGCGCGCAAGTAGCTCATAAAAAAACAGATTCTCAGGGATTATTTGGTATTGTTCAGGGGGCAGGATTTAAGGCATTACGTACAGAATCAGCGAACGGCTTAGTAGGAATGGATTTGCCAGGATATGCAGTTGGTGGCCTTTCAGTTGGCGAATCAAAGCTAGAAATGAACCGAGTATTGGATTTCACCATGCCATTATTACCGGAAGACAAACCACGTTATCTCATGGGTGTTGCTGCACCGGATTCTTTGATAGACGGGGTTATACGAGGCGTGGACATGTTTGACTCAGTGTTGCCAACACGTATTGCCCGTAAAGGAACACTAATGACACGTCGTGGCCGTGTGGTTATTAAAAATTCAAAGTATAAAAATGACTTTACACCTTTAGATCCGGATTTAAGTTATTATTCAGCCAACCCAATTCGAACAAATCAATTTGGTAATCAAAGGCAGTTTGATAATCCAAATTACAATCCATTTCAAAATTTGACACGCTCCTACTTACATCATTTATTTAACGCAAATGAACTTTTAGGCGCACAGTTAGCATCACAACATAATTTACGTTATTTGTTACAATTTATGGAAGACATGCGAACAGCGATTGAAAATGACGAATTATTAGCATTTAGAGCAACCGTTATGGAAGAATATGGTTATAATAAGCCAAATGCGCGTTTATTTTAAAAAAAAGACGCAGAGTTTGATATAATTAATATATAGTGTGATTAGTAAACAGTTCACACAGTTAAGAAAGTAGGAAATACTAATATGAATTTGAGTTTGATTTTCCCGGTTATTCTAATTGTTGGTATGTTTTGGTTTATGAACCGTCAGCAAAAGAAGCAACGTGCAACACAAGAAGCACGTCAAAATAGCTTAGAAAAGGGATCAGAAATTGTAACAATTGGTGGTTTGCATGCAGTTGTTAGTAGCGTAGATACTGCTAACAAAACGGTTGATTTAGATGCTGAGGGTGTGATTCTGACATTTGATATGGCAGCTATTCGAACAATTAAGCCAAAAGTTGAAACGCCTGAAGCAAAGATAGCTGTTGAAGATTTGAAGCCCTCTGAAGATGCTACTGAAAAAATTACGGTTGATTCTGATAAGCCTTCAGAAAAATAAGCAGTATAATGAAGAGAGCAGACTGCTCTCTTTTTTTGGATGGTAATATAAAAATGATAACAAAATCAGTAATCATGGATGATAACACTAAAATTGTGTATGATGAATACGGTCAATTAAATCATCAAACGTTATTTTTATTACACGGTAATGGTAGTTCAGCGCGATATTTTCGTCGTCAAATAACACAATACGAAACATTATTTCATGTGATAGCCATTGATACACGTGGCCATGGTCGATCTTCTAATGCAAAAGACAGCATTAACATAACTGATATTATATTGGACATTAATACTTTACGTTTAAAACTGGGTGTTAGTCACATTTTTTTGTTGGGTTATAGTGATGGCGCAAATATTGCAATTAAATATGCAACACTTTATCCTAAAAATGTCACGAGAATGGTACTTAATGCACCTAATGTATCAAAAGATGGTGTTTATAAGGTGCTTTGGTTTGTTGATGATATGGCACAATTTTTCACTGGCCTTCTTGCGTACGTCAGTACTTACGCAAGAAGGCGTCATGCACAATTGCATGTTATGAGTCAATCATTGGAAATCACATCAACAGATTTGGCTTTTGTAAAAGCACCCACACTGATAGTGATTGGTGAATTTGATTTAGTTAAAAAAAATCACATCGATTATATTGCGCAGGCGATACAAAACTCAGAAATTATGATTATACAACGACATAGCCATTTTGTAACATATACCAATCCAAAAAAATTCAGTCAACTCGTCATGCCATTTTTACTTAAGGGGATAGTCAATGACAAAGATTAAACATATTTTATCACGACTAATTGTGCCAACGACAACAATTATTCTAGTCATGCAGTTAATTTTTATGACACGCGAGATTACCTGGCGAATGATTATGTCAACAATTAATGACGTGGCTTGGTGGCAGGCTGCGTTATTGATAGTATTTGGCTTTTTATCTGTTTTAGTTACCACGTTCAATGATACTATTTTGGCAAAATGGCAAAATTATCGTCTTGGAAAAGTTGAATTATATCAACGTGCATGGTTAATTAATGTTTTTAATATAAATGCTGGTTTTGCAGGTACTGTTAGTGTGCTTTTAAGACGAATACTTTTTTTTGACCAAAGTAAACCAAATCAATTAAAACCTTATTTTCAAATGTATGTATTAAGTTTGACGGGGTTACTATTGACAAGTGTTTGCGCGTTTTTAGCACTATTTTTAAAAATCATTCCGACATTTGATGATATCATGGTATGGTTAGCTACAATTTTAATTATAACTAGTATTATTGTTACGATATCATTTATTCCTAAATTACATTTATGGCTGGGTATGAAGCGCGCGATTGCAAAGAAATTTATAGGAATCTCGTGTTTAGCCTTGCTATTGCAAATGGGCTTGTTTGTCATTACTGGTATTACGATTGGGGTATCGTCAATTCAAGTTAGCACGATGATGTTCTTGTTTGTTATTGCGAGCACGATTGCCTTTGTATCAATGACACCCGGAAGTTGGGGATCATTTGATGTCGCTATGTTACTCTTACTATCAAATGTTGACGTGTCTCAAGATAGGGCAGTAGTCTGGTTGATATTATACCGTGTTTTTTATAATATACTACCATTGTTCAGTGCACTAGGGTTATTTTTTTATAGATTATCACGTAAATTAAATGTAGACTATCGTGGTGTACCTCACTATGTAGCGGGAATAGTAACACATCGCATCATTGCTGTAACATTATATTTATTGGGCTTTCTACTAGTGTTGTCTGGTACAATGCCAGATGTTGCTCAAAAAGTTATGGGCCTAAATCGCTTATTGCTTTTACCAAGTGTTTATGCAATTGCTAATCAATTGCCAAATATTATAT
This sequence comes from Leuconostoc gelidum subsp. gelidum KCTC 3527, assembly GCF_000166715.1. Classification (GTDB taxonomy): domain Bacteria; phylum Bacillota; class Bacilli; order Lactobacillales; family Lactobacillaceae; genus Leuconostoc; species Leuconostoc gelidum. Next base: position 46,077 of record NZ_AEMI01000002.1, on the reverse strand, counting down.
TAGGTTTTCTATTGTTAATTAGTGCACGTGGGGTAGCTAATCAAGTGATTCGTGCCTATAAATCGACAATTTTAGTGTTAGTTTTAGTTGTTATTTACACATTAATTAGTTATCAATATATCGCACCAGTGATTTTCGTTACTGTCTTATTAATTGCGTTTATTCTGAGTAAAAAAACATTATATCGTCAGCAGTTTATTCATTCTTGGGAACAACAAGTAGTTGATGGTATGATCTGGGGGACCTTAATTGTAAGCTACCTATTATTAGGTGTTATTCATGCACCGTTTGTCCAAAACCATTTTCATAATTTGAACCATACAGGCATTATGCCATCATTACATTGGTGGATTATGGGGGTGGCAGTTATTCTAGTGGTATCAGTGTTTAGTGTCTTATTACTACGATATCTACATGCACATCAGCAGCAACTTGGTTGTATTTTTGATGAGGAACGGTTAAATAACATTTTAACCGTTGGAGACACGCATTATACAAATCTGGCATTTCTTGGTGACAAACGATTGTACTATTATCAGGTCAATAATCAAGATGTGTTGGCCGTGCAATTTAGAGTTATTAATAATAAAGCTATGGTGATGGGAGATCCATTTGGTGATGCTAGTTACTACGCTGAGGGCATGCAACAATTTGTAGAGGATGCTGATATATTAGGATACATGCCAGTGTTTTATGAAGTGAGTGAACGTATTGCCATGTTGGCACATGAATTTGGATATGATTTTTTTAAACTTGGTGAGGAAGCACACGTGGCACTTGACCAATTTTCAACATCTGGTAAAAAGATGCAAAATATACGTTCAGTCATGCATCAAGCAACGCGTGGTGGTTTTGAGTTTAGAGTATTACAACCGCCTTTTAGTCAAGATATCATGATGCAGTTGCGTACAATTAGTGATGAATGGCTCGCAGGTCGAGAAGAAAAAGGTTATTCGTTAGGCTTTTATGACGATCAATATATCCAACGATATCCAATTGCTATTTTAGAAAAAAATAGTCATATTGAAGCCTACGCGACACTCGTAACATCACATACAGAGCAGCAGATGGCGGTCGACTTGATGCGCTTTACCAAAAAATCACCAAATGGTGTGATGGATGTTTTGTTTGTTAATACAATTGCTTATGCTAAAGCGCAAGGTTTAATGACACTTAATCTTGGCATGTCACCATTGGCAAATGTCGGACAGCACCGTCAAAGTTTTGGGCGAGAACGCCTAGCTAATTTGGTTTATCAATTTGGATCCAAGGTGTATTCATTTGAAGGTTTACATCATTATAAGAGTAAATTTACAAAAAAATGGGTGCCGATGTATATTGCCTACTCTAGAAAATCATGGATTTTGATGGTCATGATTGGCTTGTTGAAAATTGATAACAAGGGAGTTAAACGTGCACCTGAGATAAAAGTCGTGTATGATAAAGATAACAATTTTTAAATACGAGGAGGGAAAGTATATATTAGCCGTTTAATCTCGTGAAGATGCGGTTGGTTATATATGATAATTGACTATGACAATGCATGAATTTTTTATGGGGATGACCCAATTAGAATTAATTAATCGCGCGCCAGGATTTTTTAAGTATCAGCCACATAATGTCGCAGCACATTCCTGGAAAGTAGCCCAAGTAGCCCAGTTTTTAGCAGACGTTGAAGAACAAAATGGCGCGACCATTAATTGGCAACTGGTCTATGAGAAGGCTTTGAATCATGATTACACTGAGCGTTTCATTGGTGATATTAAAACACCAGTCAAATATGCAACGTCTACTTTACGATCTATGCTAGCGGATGTAGAAGATTCAATGACGGAAAATTTTATTAAAACTGAAATACCACGTCAATTTCAATCGGTTTATATGCGACGTCTAGGGGAAGGAAAGGATGACAGTATTGAGGGACGAATTTTGTCTATCTCTGATAAAGTAGATTTGATGTATGAAGCATATGGTGAATTAGAGAAATTTAATCCTGAACCTGTGTTTGTTAATATTTTCCAGAGTAGTTTAGAAGCATTAGCTGAATTTCAAGATATGGCGAGTGTTAAATATATTGCGACAGACATTTTACCAGATATTTTTGAGGAAAATTTTATCAGTAAAAACCAATTATACGATTTGGCTAAAAGCTTGTTGCCAGATTTTGCCGCTTCTCAAAAATAACCGAAATGTTGAGTTGAAAATTAAAACAGTGATTGTATATCAACGTATAAGTTAGTGGGGGAACAATGGTACTAAAAAAGAATTATATTGCACGTATGCGAGAAAAAATTGGGCACGAAGGCATGATCTTTGTGTCAGCGTATGGTATTTTATGGAATGAACAGCATGATAAAATTTTACTTGAAAAACGTTGGGACTCTGACGAGGGCTGGGGCTTTCCGGGAGGGTATCTTGAGTATGGTGATTCGCCAATACAGGCGGTTATTCGAGAATTTAAAGAAGAAACCGGCTTGGATGTTGAGGTAGTACGTATGCTTGGTTTGTCTACAAATATTACAGACGAAAATTCATGGGGTGATGCACAAGAAAACATTGGGATTGGCTTTGAAGTGCGGTATCTTGGTGGTTCCTTATGTAAGGACGGTACAGAAACAGTTGATTTAGAATATGTTTCTGTTGTTCCTGAACCAAAAATGTTTGTGCCACAGGCACAAAAAACCATACATAGTGTTTTGACAGAAAATGAAGTGAGTGACAAACCTTGGATTCGCGAACATGGCGAATGACTTAATTTAACATAATTGAAAGAGAGAAAAAATATGGCATTCTTAGAACTCCAGAATATTAAAAAATCATACTACCTAGGTAAGGAAGAATTTCCTGTTCTAAATGGCATTGATTTGTCATTTGACAAGGGAGAGTTTGTTTCGATTCTTGGAGAATCGGGTGGTGGAAAATCTACTTTAATGAACATTATTGGTGGGTTAGACCGTAATTTTGAAGGAATCGTTGAAGTCAACGGTGACAAACTTGACCATAGGCAAGAAAAGAAGCTTGATGTTTATCGCCGTGAAACAATTGGTTATATTTTTCAAAGCTTTAATTTAATTAATTATCAAACTAATTTAGAAAACGTTGAGACAAGTTTGAATATGACAACGTTATCAGCTGCTGAACGTAAAGATCGGGCAAAAGCCTTGTTAACGAAAGTAGGTTTGGCCGATCATCTTCACAAATACCCATCGCAATTATCAGGCGGTCAAAAACAACGTGTTGCTATTGCCCGTGCACTGGCTTCCGACCCGGATATCATGATTGCCGACGAGCCAACCGGAGCACTTGATTCTGTTAATACGACTGAAGTGCTTGAATTACTAAAACAAATTGCTGAAGAGGGCAAACTTGTTATTGTTGTCACTCATTCACAGTCAGTTGCAGAGTATGGAACACGTATTCTACACATGGCTGATGGTAAGATTGACGAAGAAAAGTATTTGAAGGATAAATTTTTAGTGCCGGAAAATACAAAACGTTTAACCTCACGACCTTTGAAATCATCCTCAATTTGGGATATGGCGTTTGACCATTTAAAGTATAAAAAGCTTCAAAATTTTTTAATTATATTAGGCTCAGCAATCGGCGTATTTTCGGTTATAATTTTTTTGGGATTAGGTAATGGTATTAAAGGATATATTGCCAATCAAGTTGACTCTCTTGTTAATCCAAATTATCAGTCTGTTGTTCGTAATACAACTCGGGATAAAGATGCTAGTGCGGCAGAACGTATGCAAGCAACAGCACAAGCCAGGGCAACAAATTATTCGTCTACAACAATGAATAAAGCTATGCTAAATCGTCTAGGCAATGTGCAAGGCGTTGACGAGGTTTATGCCGGTGGTCAGTTTAGTAATGCGGTGTTTACGTATGGTAATGTGAAATCACAACCAGTGCAAATACAATCATGGTCACCACAATTTTCTAAAAAGACAATTAAAGCTGGACATCAAGCAAAATCTGGTGAAGTACTCATTGATCAGGCATACGCTAAAAAAATTCAAAGTAACTATCGGGCACTGATTGGGAAAACAATCTCATTTAGCTATATAGCGTTTGATTCAACAAATCGACCAGTTGTCATTGCTACTTCAGCAAAAATTGCTGGTATGACTGATGGTGGTCAATCAGGCGCAATGTTTATTCAAAATTGGTCAACGATGCAAAATGATTTGAAAAAAAATAATGCAGTAACAGAAGCGAATTATGTTGCAGTTGAAATAAAAGATACCAAAGCGGTAAGTGCAACAATGAAACGTATTAATAAACTACAAAGTAATGGTATGCAAAGTTTTGCTGGTGTATCATTGACTGATATTTTAAGTACCATTAATACAATTACCAGTTTGGCATCATATGTGTTGGCTGCGATTGCTGGTATCTCATTACTCGTTTCAGCTATTATGATCATCGTGACAACCTACATGTCTGTTTCCGAACGTACACGTGAAATTGGTGTGCTTCGTGCGCTTGGCGCCCGCTCTAAAGATATTCGAGGTTTGTTTACAAATGAAGCATTGTTGATAGGAATCATATCAGCAATCGTGGGCATTACGATTGCTTACGTTGGACAAATAGCAATGAATACTGCATTAAATGGGCTAATACATTTCAGTATTGTACAGGTATCAGTTGGTAATGTTATTTTTGCAGTCGTTATTTCGATATTAATTGCATTAATTGCCAGTTTTGTGCCGTCACGACGAGCAGCAAAACTAAATACGATTGATGCTCTAGCTGCTGATTAAACATTAATAAATTAAATTTATCTGTTAAGTGAATAGTGCTTGAAAAAATTTAGTCGCTTGTTAATTAACCATTCATTAATAAAAAGCGGCTTTTTTGTTACAAAAAACATCTGTCACACGATGATTTGATATAATGATTACATGTTATAATATTTTTAAAAAATTATCATTTAAAGAGGAGTTAACGATGCAAATTTTAAAGGAACACGCGAGGCCTTATTTGCGAGATATAATTTTTTCTATTATTGCTGTTGTGATTATGGCGGGGGCGTCTTTATGGCAACCACGTTTGTTGCAGAGCGTTATGAAAGCGATTATTGCTGATGATCAACACAAAGTTATGGTATATGGGGTGCAGTTGATTATTTTAGCAGTAATTGGTTTGATTGCTGGTGTTATTAATACAATTTTTGCAGCCAAAATATCACAAAGTATTGCGGCTGATATACGAGCACATGAGTATCAAAAAATTCAATCCTTTTCATTTAGTAATATTGAAAATTTTTCAGCAGGCAATTTAGTTGTGCGAATGACAAATGATATTAACCAAGTGCAACAATTGATTATGATGGTTTTACAATCTTTAACTCGTATTCCAATACTGTTTATTGGCGCATTTATTTTGGCATTGATCACTTTACCTAAACTTTGGTGGATTGTGGTCTTAATGGTTATTCTCATTGCGTTAGCATCTCAAATTGTTTTTAAACAGATGGGTAAGTATTTTATTCAAATTCAAAATTTAATTGATAAGACAAATACACTAGCTAAAGAAAATTTGCAAGGTGTGCGTGTTGTTAAATCATTTAATCAAGAAACAAATGAGCAACAACGGTTTACTGAAAATTCAAATAATTTAACGGGCGTGACAACGACCATTGGTTATTTGTTTTCCACGATGATTCCGATGTTCATGTTAATTTCTTATTTAGCTATTGGCGCGGCAGTATTATTTGTCGGTCGAGACATTGTACAAAATCCTGATGATTTAGCAGCAATTACATCGTTTATCTCATATTTGATGCAAATATTTTTTGCCATTATGATTGGAGGCATGATGTCAACGTTTGCCTCACGTGGATTTGTATCGCTTGGTCGTATAAAAGAAGTTTTGGATACCAAGGCTGATCTCACTTATAATTCTGATGCACCAGAAAAAAAGTTGTCCGGTGATGTGTCGTTTAAAAATGTATCATTCACTTATCCGGGGGATGAGCAACCAGCTCTTAAAAATATATCCTTTGATGTTACATCTGGAGAAATGATCGGCATTGTTGGGGCTACTGGGTCGGGCAAATCGACTTTAGCACAACTTATTCCGCGATTATATGACCCGACTGATGGCGAAGTACGTGTTGGTGGCGTCAATTTAAAAGAAGTCAACGAAAAATCATTACGATCTACAGTATCATTTGTTTTACAACGGGCTATGTTGTTTAGTGGTAAAATTTCAGATAACTTACGTCAGGGTAAAAAGGCAGCGAGCGATCAAGATTTAAAAAGAGCGGCAGAAATTGCTCAAGCAGCTGAATTTATCGATCAATATGATGATGGTTTTGAGCATCTTGTAGAAGAACGTTCAGCTAATTTTTCAGGTGGTCAGAAGCAACGATTGTCAATTGCCCGTGGTGTTGTGGGTTCACCAAAAATTTTAATTTTAGACGATTCAACCTCTGCTTTGGATGCACGGTCAGAAAAACTTGTTCAGGAGGCGTTAAACAATGAACTTTCTGAAACAACAACTTTTGTCATCGCTGAAAAAATTAGCTCAGTTATTCATGCAGATCGCATATTAGTATTAGACGGTGGAAAATTGGTTGGTATTGGTACACATAAAGAATTATTAACGTCATCACCAATTTATACTGAAATTTATGAAACGCAAAAAGCGAAAAGGGGGTAACTGAACATGACTGATGTCAAACGTGCCATTAAATATTTTGCTAGTTACTTGAAACAATATTGGATCAGTTTAACATTTGTTGTGGTGATAACGATTATTTCAACTTATTTTCAAGTGAAAGCACCATCGTATATGGGAAAAGCAATTACAGAGTTAGCAAATTATCTTGGTCAATATATGAATCCAACCACACGTGCAATTGCCAGTAAAACGCCCTTTTACCACGCACTTGAATCAATGATGTTGTTCTTCGTCTTAACTGCAATTACAATGTTTATCTCGAGCTTTTTATCTTCTCGTGTGTCAGCACAAGCATCTGGGCGTATGCGTATTGGCTTATTTGCAAAACTGCAAAGAATGACAATTAAATATTTTGATACACATCGGGATGGCGAAATACTATCTTTATTTACATCAGATTTAGATAATATTTTTAATGCAATGAACCAAGCAATTTTTCAACTTTTATCTCAGTTTGCTTTATTTGTTGGGATTGTTTGGGTGATGTTTGATCAGAATGTTAAATTAGCATGGGTTACAATGGCTTCAACACCAGTAGCCGTCATTATTGCTTGGGTGATTATTTCTCGTGCACGCCATTTTATTGATGCACAGCAAGATGCAACAGGAAGCATGAATGGCTACATTAATGAACAAATAAATGGTGAAAAAATTATTATCACTCAAGGCCTACAAGAAGAATCAATTGCTGGATTTATGCCTCACAATGAAAAAGTGAAACAAGCAACTTTTAAAGGACAAGTATATTCAGGGATGTTATTTCCTTTGATGCAAGGATTATCTTTGTTGAATTTGGCGATTGTGATTTTTTTTGGATCATGGTTAATCGTTTCTGAAGGTATGGATAAGGCAGTTGGTTTAGGATTAATTGTTGTATTTGTAAACTATTCACAGCAATATTACCAACCAATCACACAAATTACATCAATTTATAACATGCTGCAGCTGGCTGTCACTGGTGCACGCCGGTTGTCAGATGTACATGATCAAGATGAAGAAATTAATCCAGCCGGTGGTCAAAAATTAAGTGCAATAAAATCTGGTGTGACACTAGAAAATATTCATTTTGGCTATACAGCCGATAAAGAAATTTTACATGGTGTGTCAATTCAGGTTGACAAAGGTGAAATGGTAGCCTTAGTGGGACCAACTGGATCAGGTAAAACGACTGTCATGAATTTATTGAATAGATTCTATGATGTTTACGATGGTGCGGTTAAATTTGATGGGGTTGACATACGTCATTTGGATTTGAAGTCGTTACGTGATCATGTCGGTATTGTACTACAGGATTCAGTATTGTTTAGTGGGACTGTTGCTGATAATATCAAATTTGGGGCACCAAAGGCAACGGAAGAAGATATGATAAATGCTGCAAAACAGGCAAATATTCATGAATTTATTGTCTCATTACCGTCAGGTTATCAGACAACAGTAGATGATGAAAATTCGGTATTTTCGACTGGTCAAAAGCAGTTACTTGCGATAGCGCGAACGATTTTAACAAATCCTGCTTTCTTAATTTTGGATGAAGCGACTTCAAACGTTGATACGGTAACTGAGGCACGCATCCAAGCTGCCATGGATAATGTGATTGCTGGCAGGACAAGTTTTGTGATTGCCCATCGTTTGAAAACTATTTTAGGTGCTGATAAAATTGTTGTGCTGAAAGATGGTAAGGTTATAGAACAAGGTTCTCACGAAACATTACTTAGCAAAGGTGGCTTTTATTCTGAATTGTATCATAATCAGATGGTATTTGATTAAACAGAAAATTAAAAGCATGGTGCAACGAAATCGATTAGGGTTGCACCATGCTTTTTGCGTCTACGGGACAATTTTAAATTTATGGTATAATAGCAGTATTGTCATTATGGATTTTCTTTAATGTTCATATAAACTTTGGAGGACACAATGAATATTGGTCTCTTTACGGATACGTATTTCCCACAAGTTAGTGGGGTTGCTACTTCGATTAAAACGTTAAAAGAAGCGCTAGAGGCGCAAGGGCATCAAGTATATATATTTACATCAACTGACCCTAAAATTTCGAAAAATAAATTTGAATCGCACATTTATCGTTTTTCTAGTGTGCCTTATGCTGGATTTAAAGACAGACGGTTGGCTTTTCGAGGATTAATTCAAGCTGTTGAAATTGCAAAATCTCTTCAACTGGATATTATACATACACAAACGGAATTTTCTTTGGGCTTACTAGGAAAATTTGTGGCACGTCAACTTAAAATTCCAGTGGTTCATACATATCATACGATGTATGAAGATTACACCCACTATGTTGCTAGAGGTTTTTTAATTGGACCTAAAGGTGTTGGCACATTGATGAAAGCTTATATGTCGGGAATGGTTGGTGTCATTGCACCATCGCAGCTCGTTCAAGAAACGTTAATACGATATGGCGTTAAAGCACCAATACGTGTTATCCCAACAGGTGTGTCTTTACCAAGCACAGGTGTCGCTCGCCAAGATCTACGTCAAAAATATGGTTTTTCATCAGAAGAACCTATTATTTTGTCGCTTGGTCGCTTAGCTTTTGAAAAAAATGTTGCGTTAACAATATCTGTTTTTTCTGAACTATTACAAACTTGGCCGGAGGCAAGGTTAGTCATTGCTGGAGATGGGCCTGCTAGAAAATCACTTGAGGAACAAGTGAGTGAACTTGCTTTAGAAAAACAAGTCATATTTGCGGGCATGGTGAATCATGATGATATTATTAATTATTATCAAATGAGTAATGTATTTGTTAGTTCTTCAGATACAGAGACACAAGGGTTAACATTCATTGAAGCAATGGCTGCAAATAGACCATTTGTTGCCATACACTCGCCGTATTTAGATAACCTTGTAGATCATGAAGCTATTGGTACGTTAGTGTCTGATTATGATGAATTACTGGCTGGAATTGAAAAATATTTACGTCGTCAGGTTTCAGAATCAGATACAATCATGCGGACTAAAAAAATGAAAGATGTTGATGCAACTACCTTTGCACATCGTGTACTGGATTTTTATAAAACAGTATTAGCTGATTATCATGACACAGATACACCCGATGATGAAAATCCAACAGCTGATGAAGTGGGTTATATGAAGCGTATTTTACGGAATCCATTTAGGAGAAATTAATTGAAAGTTTTACTTTATTTCGAAAATCAAAAATTAATTGCTAAATCAGGTATTGGCCGTGCTTTGAAATTACAGCAACAAGCGTTAGCATGTACTGATATTGAGGTAACAATTAATCCCAAGTGTGTTGATTATGATATATTGCATATTAATACTTATGGTATTAATAGCAAACATATGGTGAGTAAAGCGCATAAAATGGGCAAAAAAGTTATCTATCACGGCCATTCAACGTATGAAGATTTCAGAAATTCATTTACTGGATCCAATATGATCGCACCGCTGTTCAAACATTATCTGGTATCGCTATATCAAACAGCGGATGCCTTGATTACACCGACACCATATTCAAAACAATTATTACGAGGGTATCGACTGAGTCAACCAATAACACCAATATCAAATGGTATTCCATTAGCAAAGTATGCCAAAAGCAACGATAAAGTGAAAACTTTTCGCGAATATTTTAATCTATCTGATGATCAAAAAGTTATTATGAGTGTTGGCCTTTTTTTTGAGCGAAAGGGTATTTTGGATTTTGTTGCATTAGCCAAAAGACATCCAGAGTATTTGTTCATTTGGTTTGGCTATACAGATTTAAGATTGGTACCGAAAAAAATCAGACAGCTAGTGAAGGGAAACCACGTACGAAACCTCATTTTTCCAGGCTATATTACAGGTGATGTCATTCAAGGCGCCTATCAGGGCGCTGATTTATTCCTCTATCCTTCTTATGAAGAAACGGAAGGCATCGTGGTATTAGAGGCACTCGCATCAAGGCAAAAAGTGTTAGTGAGAAATATTCCAGTTTATCATCAATGGCTAGAAGATGGCGTTAACAGCTATCAAGCTAATGATTTAGATGATTTTGACACCAAGATGGTGCAAATTGTAAATAATGAATTACCTGATTTAACTGAGTCGGGATATCAACTGGCAGTGGCCAGAGATTTGCCAGAAATCGGCAAGCAATTACAACAGGTTTATGAAACAGTATTAAAGAGATAGTGCCAGCCAACAAGTGGGGGGAATGATGTCAAAAATCGATAAAATATCAACGATAATCGTAGTTGTATTAACTGCAGTTGTCGTCTATTTTTTAACAAATGAGTTGCACGGTAAAAGTAAACAACTGGCAGCTGCACTTAAGCATTTAGATTGGCGCTGGTTATTTTTTGGTTTGTTAATGATGATTTTATCAATTTTGTTAGAAGCAGCAGCAACTTATGTCATGTTAAATAAGGTTGACCGCAAACAAACTTCAGTATTCTCCTTATTACGTGTCCCCCTACTGAATCTTTTAGGCACGGGTGTCACACCTTTTGCTACTGGCGGACAACCTGCACAATTATTTGGCATGACAAGAGCTGGCATTGAATCTGGTAGAGCACTATCTGTTATTCTTATGAAATTTTTAGTATATCAGGTGGTTGTTGTTTTGTTTTTTATTGTTGCTTATTTTTCAGCAGAGCATTTTATTTATGCGCAAGTAGATCCAACCTTTGCACAATTTATTCCATTTGCAATTGCAATTCATGCTTTTGTTATTCTTGGTATCGCACTAGTGATGTTTTGGCCAGCAATGACGTTACGATTAGTTGACATCATCTCACCATTGACTAAAAAAATGATGTCATCTGAACGTCATGATCGGTTAATTACAAGGATAAAACAAAAAATCCATACTTTTCATGAGGAATCACGTCGTGTTATTAGCAGCTGGGAGTCTCTAGTTGGTGCGAGCATTTTTACTATTTTGCAATTGATTGTTTTTTATATGATTCCGTATTTTGTCATTCGAGCTTTTGGGTACGAAAATGTGAATCCGTGGCTAATTGTCACAATGAACATTATGATTGTAATGGTGATTTCATTATTCCCAATCCCTGGCGGTGTCGGTGGGGCTGAGTTGAGTTTTCAACTGCTTTTTTCGCCCTTTGTCAACAATCCAGCTACAATGATTTTGGTGATTCTATTGTGGCGTTTAATTACATATTACTTTGGTTTATTTGCAGGAATTATTACTTATATGCTGCCAGCCAAAAAAATAAAGGAAGGTCGTTAAAATGGTACTTGAAGAACCACACAGCAGTGATTTAAACCAAATTTTAAATCGTTTGCGTGCTATGATTGATTCAAATGATAGTCAGTATCAATCACGACGATTTGAAGCATTTGGCATTGAAGCATTGCGAGTTGAATATGATCAATTGACTGGAATTTGGACAATTCATGAACATCGTGAAGTCAGACAATTTCAATTTGATAATATTGATTTGGTAGCCATTGAAATATATGATGTCTTACATGATTTTAAATTAATATTCTGAATGTACAATATAAAATAGCAATTGGCATCTCCTTTATTGTTTTTGAATGTCAGTATGTTATGAAGGAAAATAAAATGAAGAACCTCGTAAAAAAAATCCCGAGTCCCAAATTTTTTTGGCGACAAATTAAGCAAACAATGGACACGTCAGCACCACTGGTGTGGTTTTTTGTCCTAAACGTTGTCCTGGTATGGTTTAAAACGTTTGTTAATTATCATATGAATTTTAACCTTGGGGCTGATGGCGCAACGCAGCAGTTTTTACTGTTCTTAAATCCACTGCCTACAGCTATTATATTTTTAAGTATTGCATTATATTTTCGAGGTGCATTAAGTTATTGGATTGCAATTTTGTTTAATTTTATTCAATCATTATGGTTATTTGCTAATGTATTGTATTATCGTGAATTTTCTGATTTTTTGTCCATGGGTATATTAAGTTCTGGTAGTTCAACTGGCAATAATTTAAGTAAATCAATTGCTGCTATTATTCACTGGTCTGACTATATGATTTTTATTGATCTTATTATTCTTGTTGCGCTTGTCGTGTTTAAACAATTAACCATAGACAGGAAGGGTGTGCAGAAACGATTTGCGATTTTAACAACGTTGTTAGGTGTGATTCTAATGTTAGTGGATTATGGTATTGCCTCAACTGATCGTACAGGATTGTTGACACGATCATTTGATAATAATTACATTGTTAAGTATTTAGGACTTAACGAGTACGCTGTTTTCAATGCGGTGCAAACATATAATCAGACTGAAAGTAGAAAACGTGCTAAGCCGGCCGATCTAGCTAAAATTAAGCAATTTGTCTCGACACAGAAAATGCCAGACAATATTCAGTATTATGGCACGCAAAAAGGTAAGAATGTTTTCATGATTCATTTGGAATCCTTTCAACAATTTTTGATAGATTACAAGGTTGAAGGGCGTGAAGTAACGCCAAACCTTAACAAATTTTACCATGATCAAAATACATTGAGCTTTGATAATTTTTATCATCAGGTTGGGCAGGGAAAAACATCTGATGCAGAGATGATGCAAGAAAATTCATTGTATGGTCTTTCAACTGGTTCTGCAATGGTTAAGTATGGTACAAATAATACATTTGAATCATTGCCCGCAATTTTAAATCAGCGTGGCTACACAACTGCTGCTTTTCATGGAGATGTTGCTAGCTTTTGGAATCGCGATAATACTTATAAATCTTTTGGCTATGATTATTTCTTTTCGAAATCATATTATCCGAATGCTAATAAACCGAGTTTTAATGTCGGTTATGGTTTAAAGGACAAAATATTTTTGCAGGACAGTGCGCGTTATTTAGAGCAATTACCACAACCATTTTACGCCAAATTGTTGACTGTAACAAACCACTATCCATATGAATTAGATAAGGAAAATATTGATTTTCCAGCGACTACGACTGGTGATAAAACTGTTGATGGGTATGTACAAACGGCCCATTATTTGGACCAATCATTTGGTGAATTAACTGATTATTTGAAAAAAGCTGGGTTGTATGATAATTCAGTCTTTGTCTTATATGGTGATCATTATGGTATTTCGGAAAATCATCAACCTGCCATTGCACAATTGCTTGGTAAAGAAAAAGTAACAAATTATGATTTAGCACAATTTCAGAAGGTGCCATTTATGATTCATGCAAACGGTTTAAAGGGCGGTATCGATCATACTTACGGTGGTGAGATAGACATGCTACCAACATTATTAGATCTCCTTGGTGTACCAGATGATAATATGACTATGTTTGGGCAAGATATGTTATCTTCGAAATATGAAGGGGTGGTACCATTCCGTGATGGCGATTGGGTAACGCCAACTTATATGAAATATAATAATCAATATTTTAATACGAAGACAGGTGAACAAGTGACTTTGTCATCAGATGCAGCTCTTAAAAAAATGGCCGCACAGACGCAAGATTATGTGGATAAAGTCTTGGCGTATTCAGATTCAGTTATTACGGGTGACTTATTGCGATTTGATGAATCACGCTCTGATTTCCATACAGTCAATAAAAAAGATTTTGATTACAAAAGAAGTTCTGGTTTGGCTAAACTAAAGGCTGCACAACAAACAAATCCGTCAAGTGTATTAGCTAAAAATAAAAATAAATCAACAACAAATTTGTATAAAACAGATGCACCGGAAGTGAATACCTCGTCAACTTCTGACAATCAAAGCAGTGACGCAGACACATCATCAAAATAAAACGAACAAACGATAGAACGTTTGTTCGTTTTATTGTATAATGAAATAAAGTAGACTGAGGAAAAAATTATGCCTGAAAATGTTACAAATCGTGAATTTGAAGTTGTCTCTAAATATCAACCAACTGGAGATCAGCCACAAGCAATCAGTCAATTAGTAAAAGGTATTAATGCCGGTGTCAAAGAACAAATATTACTTGGCGCTACAGGAACGGGGAAAACATTCACGATTTCTAATGTTGTTAAAACTGTTAGAAAACCAACATTAGTTCTCAGTCATAACAAGACTTTGGCTGGACAACTATATAGTGAATTAAAGGAATTTTTCCCAAATAATGCGGTTGAATATTTTGTGTCCTACTATGATTATTATCAACCAGAAGCATATGTGCCTAGCTCCGATACATTTATTGAAAAGGATTCAGCAGTCAATGATGAAATTGATCAATTGCGTAATTCTGCGACTAGTTCGCTCCTATCTCGAAGGGACGTTATAGTTGTAGCCTCGGTTAGCTCAATTTTTGGGCTTGGTGATCCACATCAGTACCAAGAACATGTTATTAATTTACGTGTGGGAAATGAATATGGTCGTGATCAATTGATGCGTGACCTAATTGATGTTCAATTTACACGCAATGATATTGATTTTCATCGTGGCACTTTTCGTGTACGAGGCGATGTCATGGAAATTTTCCCAGCCTCAGAAGATGAATTGGCCTTGCGTGTTGAATTTTTTGGCGATGAAATCGATCGTATTCGTGATATTAACTCATTAACAGGTGAAACGTTAGCAGAGCGTGAGTTTGTCTCAATTTATCCAGCCAAACATTTTATGACTGATGACGATCAGATGAGTGCTGCACTTGCTGGTATTCAACAAGAAATGACTGAACAAGTGAGCCAGTTTGAAACAGAAGGTAAGCTGATTGAAGCACAACGTATTAAGCAAAGGACTGAGTATGATTTGGCCATGCTTGAAGAAATGGGTTTTGTCGGTGGTATTGAAAACTATTCACGTTGGATGGACGGTAGAAATCCAGGCGAACCACCATTTACCCTACTAGATTTTTTTCCGGATGATTTTTTGATTGTAGCTGATGAAAGTCATGTTACAATGCCACAAATTCGTGGGATGTATAATGGCGATCGTGCACGAAAAGAGACTTTAGTGAATTACGGTTTTCGATTACCTTCAGCATTGGATAATCGACCGTTGAAATTGCCAGAGTTCGAAAAACATGTTAATCAAATTATTTATATGTCTGCTACGCCAGGTGATTATGAATTGGAGCGCGTGACTGATAATCATGTTGCTCAGCAAATTATACGACCAACAGGGTTACTTGATCCAGAAATTGAAGTGCGTCCGGTTATGGGACAAATTGATGATTTAGTTGGGGAAATTAATGCGCGTTCAGAAAAGAATGAACGTGTATTCATAACAACGTTGACAAAACGTATGGCAGAAGATCTGACAGATTATCTTAAAAATGTAGGGATCAAAGTTGCATATTTGCATTCTGATATTAAAACGCTTGAGCGTACCGAAATTTTAAGAGATTTACGTTTAGGTAAATACGATGTATTAATTGGTATTAATTTGTTACGTGAAGGTATTGATGTGCCTGAAGTATCTCTAGTTGCTATTTTAGATGCTGATAAAGAGGGATTTTTACGTAATCCCAGATCACTGATACAAACTATAGGGCGTGCTGCACGTAATGCCAATGGACATGTTATTATGTATGCTGATAAAATAACTAGATCAATGCAAGAAGCAATCGATGAAACTGCGAGACGTCGTGAAGTTCAGACGCAGTATAATGCCAAAAATGGGATAATACCAACAACAATCAAAAAAGAAATACGTGATTTAATATCTGTTCGTTCAGTGTCAACAGATGGTAAAACAACAATTGATCTGACTCAAGTTGCTTTTAAAGACCTACCTCAAGATGAACAACAAAATATTATTGCTAATATGGAAGGACAAATGAAAGCTGCAGCTAAGGCTTTGGATTTTGAAGAAGCAGCGCAATTGCGCGACAGTGTGATGACGTTAAAAGCATTATTATAAGTCGGATTAATTTGTCGGTTACTCGTGTCGTTATAATGACGATAGTATCAAAAAAATTTAGATAAGGAAATGCAATTGTAGTATATTTAAAATAATATATTGATTACAATTGCCTTAAATACATGGCAAAAACTAATATTGAAATACGTGGCGCGCGCGCGCAAAATTTAAAAAATATTGACGTTGACATTCCAAAAGACAAACTAACAGTAGTGACTGGTTTGTCTGGGTCGGGGAAATCTTCTTTAGCATTTGACACGCTTTATGCGGAGGGACAACGTCGCTATGTTGAGAGTTTATCATCTTATGCACGTCAGTTTCTAGGGCAAATGGATAAACCTGATGTTGATTCAATAGATGGTTTATCACCTGCTATCTCAATTGATCAAAAAACAACATCTAATAATCCGCGATCAACAGTTGGGACGGTCACTGAAATTAATGATTATTTCCGATTGCTATATGCACGTGTTGGTCGACCAGAAGATCCACAAGACGGCACCAAAATTATGACAACAATTGATCAAATGGTTGCGTCTGTTTTCCAACAGCTAACGATTGGTGTGCGGTTATTAATATTTGCACCAATTATTAGCGGCAAACGTGGGTCACATGAAACAGCTTTCGAAAATATGCGAAAGCAAGGTTATATTCGCGCGCGTGTTGATGGTGAAATAGTAGAAATTGATACGCAAGATACGCATTTGAATAAAAATAAGTCACATGATATTGATGTGATGATTGATCGGATTGTATTACGTGCCGACTCGCGTTCACGTTTATTTGATTCGATAGAATCAGCTATTCGATTGACAGGTGGCTTAGTTCAATTGGATGTTATCACGCGTGATGGCGAACAGAAGATAGCACCTTTGAAATTTTCTGATCATTATCTTGGTAAATTGCAAGATTTTAGAGTTGGCCGGTTGGAACCAAGATTATTTAGTTTTAATGCGCCACTTGGTGCGTGTCAAGTATGCCAAGGGCTGGGTGTCACACGTGAAGTCGATATTGATCTAGTTGTTCCTGATGTCACCAAAACACTACGTGAAGGGACAATAGCACCGTGGAACCCCATTTCATCAAATTACTATCCAGAAATGTTGCGACAGTTTGCCGAACAGTATAACATTGATTTGGATACGCCGTTCGAATCACTGCCAAAATCACATCAGGAGTTGCTTCTAAATGGCTCAGGGACTAATGATTTTCATTTTCATTATCAAAATGATTTTGGTGGTGTGCGCGATGTAGACATCCCATTTGAAGGCGTAATTAATAATGTTTCGCGACGTTTCAATGAAACAAATTCAGATTATACACGTGATCAAATGTCTAAGTATATGACGGCATTAACTTGTCAAGCATGTGACGGTTATCGTTTAAACGAAGCTGCGCTCTCAGTTAAGATTAATGGGCATCATATAGGCGAAGTCTCTGAAATGTCTGTTGATAAAGAATTGATTTTTTTTGATGGCATTATTTTAGGACAACAAGATACAATAATTGCTAAGCCAATACTTAAAGAGATAAAAGACCGATTAGGATTTTTGGAAAGTGTTGGGTTAAAATATTTGACGCTGTCACGTTCAGCGCGCACGCTTTCTGGTGGTGAGTCCCAACGTATTCGTTTAGCAACACAAATTGGTTCTAATTTATCTGGTGTTTTATATGTGCTGGATGAACCTTCGATTGGTTTACATCAACGCGACAATGATATGTTACTTCAATCTATGCGGCATATGCGTGATTTAGGCAATACATTAGTGGTTGTTGAGCATGATGAAGATACAATGCTTGCTGCAGATTACTTAATTGATGTTGGACCTGGTGCAGGAACACTCGGGGGTGAAATAGTCGCTACAGGGACACCATTGGAGGTTGCTAGTAATGAAAGTTCATTAACTGGTCAGTACCTTTCTGGAAAGCAATTCATACCAGTACCTACTGAGAGGCGTAAGGGCCATGGTACCTATATTACAATCAAAGGGGCTAAGGAAAACAATCTTAAAAATGTGACCGCTAAATTCCCGTTAGGTAAATTCGTGGCAGTGACCGGGGTCTCTGGTTCAGGAAAGTCAACACTCGTCAATCAAATCTTAAAACGTGCTTTGAAACAGAAGTTGAATAATAATTCAGAGAAGCCTGGTAAGTACAAGAGTATTGATGGTGTTGAAAATATTGAGCAGGTTGTTGACATTGATCAATCCCCAATTGGACGTACACCACGTTCTAATCCAGCGACGTATACAGGCGTGTTTGATGATATTCGTGATTTATTTGCGCAAACAAATGAAGCTAAAATGAGAGGATATAATAAAGGGCGTTTTTCATTTAATACGAAGGGTGGCCGTTGTGAGAATTGCCGTGGTGATGGTGTCATCAAAATTGAAATGAATTTTTTGCCAGATGTATATGTAACTTGTGAAGTTTGTGACGGGACACGTTATAATTCTGAGACACTTGAAGTCATGTATAAAGGATTCAATATTTCTCAAATTCTAGATATGTCAGCTTCTCGAGCATTAGAATTTTTTGCGCCTATTCCTAAAATTGCTCGTAAACTTCAAACAATTAATGATGTTGGCCTAGGATACATTAGATTAGGACAATCGGCTACGACATTGTCGGGTGGCGAAGCACAGCGTATGAAGTTAGCATCTGAATTGCATCGTCGCACAAATGGTAAAACGATGTATATATTGGATGAACCAACGACCGGTTTGCATGTTGACGATATTTCTCGTCTACTTGTGGTTTTACAGCGGTTAGTTGATTTAGGAAATACAGTTATAGTGATAGAACATAACTTAGATGTCATTAAGTCTGCTGATTGGGTAATTGATATGGGTCCCGAAGGCGGCGAAGGCGGGGGTAAGATTTTGGTGACCGGCACACCAGAAAAAATTATTAAAAACGATGTGTCATATACAGGAAAATATTTACAAACTATTATGGCACGTGATTTGTCACGTGCAGCGGCATTAAAATAACATAAAAAGCATCTATGAGTCAATAAAACTGATCATAGATGCTTTTAAACTAAATGTATAGATTATTTAGAAATTTTAACCTGTTTGGCTAAATCATGAATAGCCTTCAATGCGCGTTTGCGCGTCTTGATGTTTGGACTCTTTAGTTTACGAGCTGCTGAAGCAATGTCTAACTTTTCTGTCATGATAGGAGATCTCCAATTTGATTTTTTCGCAAATAGGGACGGTGTTAAATGTGATGATACAATTGACATTTACACTAGCAATCTTACTTACAATATATAAGTATACCTATTTTTTAAAAAATGTAAACATCCTTCTAAAATATGCGTTAAAATAATAATAAGAAATTTTAAGAAAGTAAATGTGTTTTTATTTCTAATTACAATGATGACGGTAGAAAAATTATGTTCATACCGTTTTGGTTGAAAAAATTAAACACTTCAATAAATATGCCAAATAGACCAAAAATTGTTATTATTGGCGGCGGTTCAGGTTTGCCAGTTATTATTAAGCCACTAGTTAAAAAGAACATCGATCTCACGGCAATTGTTACAGTTGCAGATGATGGTGGATCTAGTGGGTTGTTACGAAATTATATTAATATTGTGCCACCAGGTGACATTCGAAATATTCTTGTTGCAATGTCCCATGTTGACCCCGAAATTACACAAGTCATGCAGTATCGTTTTGATGCCAAAGATGATTTTTTTGCTAAGCATGCAGTTGGGAATTTAATCATTGCAGCTATGACAGAAATGCATGGTAATATTTTTGATGCTGTGCAACATTTGGCTCGTTTTATGAATGTACGCGGTCGAATTTATCCAGTCTCTAATGAACCCTTAGTACTACATGCTGAATTTAAAAATGGGGATATTATTGCAGGAGAAGCAGAAATTACGCATGCTCACAAAACAATTGATCATGTCTGGGTAACTGGTGATGAACCAGGCGAAGAACCAAAAGCAGCACCAGAAGTAGTTGAGGCAATTATAAGTGCGGATATGATTGTGTATGGGCCGGGAAGTCTATTCACCTCTATTTTACCTAACGTTGTGGTCCCAGAAGTTAGTGCAGCCCTGCGTATTACAAAGGCAAAACAGGTATATATTTCTAATATAATGACACAAAAAGGTGAAACAGATGCCTATACTGATGCACAACATTTATTAGCTTTGAATTCGCATATTGGCGCACCTGTAATAGATTATGTTGTTGCCAATAATGCGGTTGTGCCAAATGATTTTGTTGATTTCCAAAAATGGGATGAAATTTCTAATCAGGTTAAACTGGATGAGGCTGCTGTTAGTGTGCAGGGGGCCGTACAAATAGCTGGTGATTTCTTGCAATTACGTGATGCAGGCGCATTTCATGATGGTGAAAAAATAATGAAAGAATTATTACAAATTTTGGAGCGGAAATAATGTCATACGCAGCAGATGTTAAAAAAGAATTAACGGGGTTACTGGTTCATAACGGCAATGCCAAAGCAGAACTGTCTGCATTAATGCGAATGAATGGCGTAAGCACATTAGGAATAGATCAAACAGTGTCTGTTCAAACAGAAAATGCAGCCATTGCGCGTCGTATATATACATTACTGACACAAAATTATGCGGACATTATTGTTGAAGTTAGAGTAGCCGATCATAATCACATGTCGCAACATAAATCATATGGTGTGCTACTCAAAAATAAAGTGACTGAAGTAATGACTGATTTGGGCGTTGATCCATTTGGTTTGCACCCGGAAATTCCAGCACGTATTCTGAATCAAGTAGATAAGCGACGGTCGTTTTTACGTGGCGCTTTTTTAGCAGCTGGATCCGTTAATTCGCCAGAAAAAGCAAACTATCATTTGGAAATTTTCACGACACATGAAGAATTGGCGGAACAATTGCTAAATATCATGAAAGAGTTTGATTTACCGGCTAAAATAACTGATCATTCAGGTGGTTTTATTGTCTATATTAAACGTGCAGAAAAAATAGTTGATTTTCTTTCAACTATTGGGGCCATGCAAACAATGTTGCGTTTTGAAGATATTCGTATGATGCGTGATATGCGTAATTCAGTCAATCGTATGACCAATGCAGAAATGGCGAATATTCAAAAAACCGCAGATGCAGCGAGTAAACAAGTGCAGCAAATATTATTTATTGCAAATGAAATTGGCGATTTAGATTTGTTGCCCAAAAAAATACGCGATATTGCCAAATTGCGATTAGAATATCCTGATGATTCCTTAGCAGAGTTAGGTGAGCGTTTAGAAATTAGTAAATCTGGTGCTAATCATCGTATGCGTAAAATAAAAGAACTTGCCCAAATGATTCAGAATGATATTCAATATGATTTAACAAAATTATAAAATAAATTTTAGCACTCTACACCTGTTTGTGCTAAAATAGTAATAAGCACATATGCTTATTTTAGGTAAGCGTATGTGGCAACACAATAATTTGAAAATTAAAGGAGCCTAACAACTATGTGGCCAGGAGTTATAGAACAAACAGCTAACGGACGTGAAAGTTATGATTTACCTTCACGGTTGCTAAAAGATCGTATTATTTTGGTTCAAGGTGAAGTTGAAGACAGTATGGCAACTTCAATTGTTGCACAATTACTCTTTTTAGAAGCCCAAGATCCTACAAAAGAAATTTCAATGTATATTAATTCACCAGGTGGTTCTGTTACGGCTGGCCTTTCAATTACAGACACGATGAATTTTATTAAAGCACCAGTGACAACAATTGTTATGGGCTTAGCCGCTTCAATGGGTACAATCATTGCGAGTTCTGGTGAAAAAGGGCATCGGTTTATGTTACCAAATGCTGAGTACTTGATTCATCAGCCTATGGGTGGTGCAGTTGGTGGTACACAACAAACTGATATGGCCATTATTGCTGATCAGTTGACTAAAACACGTGCTAAGTTAAATAAAATTTTAGCTGATGCATCTGATAAGGATTTAGAAACAATTGCTCATGATACAGAGCGTGATAATTGGATGAGTGCTGAGGAAACCTTGGCGTATGGCTTTATTGATGGTATTCTATCAAAAGCAGGCGAAAAGCCAATAACAAAGTAAGTTGCAGTAAAAAAATTATTGTGATGTTTAATTTAATTGGTTCATTTTGATTATTTAGCTCTGAATACTGTTCTCGTATTCAGAGCTTTTTTACTATAAAATATATCTATGTCAAAAGTTTAATAATTTCATTTATTTACGTGCAAAACTGCACAAAATAAGGTAAAATTAAGTGGCAGTATAAAATATGGAGGATATTATGAAAATTTTTGCTTACGGCATACGCGATGACGAAAAGCCATCACTTGAAGATTGGAAGTCAGCTCATCCAAATATTGAGGTTGGTTATACACAAGAATTGTTAACAGCTGAAACAGCGACATTAGCTAAGGGTTCAGTTTCGGCTGTGGTCTATCAACAACTTGATTATACACGTGATGCTTTGACAGCTTTGGCTGAGGTAGGTGTTACTAACCTGTCATTAAGAAATGTTGGTACTGATAATATTGATTTCGAAGCAGCAAAAGAATTCAATTTTAATATCTCAAACGTGCCAGTATATTCACCAAACGCTATTGCGGAACACTCGATGATTCAATTATCACGTTTATTACGTCGTACAAAAGCACTTGATGCAAAAATTGCTAAGCACGACCTACGTTGGGCACCAACAATTGGTCGCGAAATGCGTATGCAAACAGTTGGTGTTATTGGTACTGGCAACATTGGTCGTGTTGCAATTAAAATTCTGCAAGGCTTTGGTGCAAAAGTAGTTGCATACGACAAATTTCCAAACGCTGAAATTGCGGAACAGGGCTTGTATGTTGACTCATTAGATGAACTATATGCACAAGCTGATGCGGTTTCACTATACGTACCAGGTGTACCTGAAAACCACCACATGATTGATGCAGCAGCCATTTCAAAGATGAAAGATGGTGTTGTTATTATGAACGCATCACGTGGTAACCTAATGGATATCGATGCTATTATCGATGGCCTAAATTCTGGTAAAATTTCTGATTTTGGTATGGATGTTTATGAAGAAGAGGTCGGTTTGTTCAACGAGGATTGGTCAGGTAAAGATTTTCCTGATGCCAAGATCGCTGATTTAATTTCACGTGAGAATGTTTTGGTTACACCTCACACGGCTTTTTATACAACGAAAGCTGTTCTCGAGATGGTTCATCAATCAATGGATGCTGCTGTTGCTTTTGCTAACGGTGAAACACCTGCAATCGCTGTTAAATACTAATAGTAAGATATATTCGACCTTTATTATGGCTGATTATTGTTGAACAATTAGGTAATTATGTAGGCAGGATCAATAAGGAAAAATTATGAGTATTAAAGCAGATGGTCAAAAATGGGCCACAAAAGAGTCACAAGCTGTGCGCAATGAAGAATATGCACGCAAAGCGTTAGAAAACATGCCAGTAACATTTAATGGCACAACAGAACTGAAGCTAAAAGATTTTTTCTTTAAAGTATTGTCAGGATCAGCGCAAGGAATACTAATTGGTGTATTACCTGCTGCAGTCATGAAGTACATTATTCAGTACTCTGGTTTGGGAACCACAGTATTTGGTTCAAATTTAAGTGCTATTCTAACTTTGTTTACATCACTTATCCCATTTTTGATTGGTATGGCAGTTGCATTACAATTTAAAATGAAAAGCTTAGATGTTGGTGTTGTGGCAATTGCAACGGAAGTTGCTTCTGGTTCAATTCGTTGGGCACAGGCACCAACTGGATTTTTGAACCCAGTGACCGGAATACGCTCATTAGCACCGGCTAATATCTATATTGCCAGTGGTGCTGGAGATGTCATTAATGCAATGATTGTTTCTGCTATAGCAGTCTTGGTAACATGGTTGGTATCTCGTTATCTCCGAGGATTTGGTTCTGTTGCGATTATATTGAGCCCAATTATCGTGGGTGGTGGCGTAGGTTTAGTTGGGAAAACAATTGCACCATATGTTGGGGATGTCACTACTTGGATAGGTAATCTTGTAGAAACATTTACTAAATTTGCACCAATACCAATGGCAATCTTAATTGCTATGGCTTTTTCAATTATTATTATTACGCCAGTTTCAACTGTGGGAATTGCTTTAGCAATTTCCTTATCTGGCATTGGTTCTGGTGCTGCAGCTATGGGTGTTATTGCTACGACAATTGTGTTGTTAATTAATTCATGGCGAGTTAATAAGCCTGGTGTCACGGTCGCGATTGCATTAGGTGCCATGAAGGGCATGATGCCTTCTGTCTTTGCTAAACCAGTGACGATGTTGCCATTTTTATTGACTTCAGCAATTTCTGCTATACCAGTTGCCTTGTTTAACATTCAAGGGACACCAACAACAGCTGGATTTGGTTATATTGGTTTAGTTTCACCTATTCAATCAATGGTAAAAGACCCCAATGTACCTGCAACTGTTATGAATCATTTTATTAATCCT
The DNA here is from genome assembly GCF_000166715.1 of Leuconostoc gelidum subsp. gelidum KCTC 3527. GTDB lineage: Bacteria > Bacillota > Bacilli > Lactobacillales > Lactobacillaceae > Leuconostoc > Leuconostoc gelidum. The sequence goes on along the minus strand of NZ_AEMI01000002.1, from coordinate 21,111 downwards.
ATGATTGCTATACTGGCTTGGTTGATTGTGCCAATTGTGGCAGGATTTATTGCACAATATGTCTTTAGCAAACTGTTGAAATTATATGTACCATCCGACTTTCAACAAGAATTATAAATGTGATATGTTAACAAATAATATGAAGACCAGTAGTTGGTCTTTTTTTTATTTTTTCGGATAAATGAAGAGTCACTTTAAATTTTGTGTGATTGTAGTGTATAATAAAATAGAATAAATAAATTGGATGATGGTCTTAATGCGCTTAGAGCACTTTACGCCAACCTATATGGTTGAACGAATATATGATTTAACAGTTGAAGATTTGAAAAAGCATGGGATAAAAACGGTGCTAGCAGATTTAGATAACACCTTACTTGCGTGGAACAACCCAGAGGGGACACCTGAGTTACGACAATGGTTAACTGATTTGTGTGATGGTAACATCGAGGTAATTGTTGTGTCTAATAATACGACAAAACGCGTGGCAAAGGCTGTCGAACCGCTTGGGGTTAAGTTTGTGTCATGGTCATTAAAGCCTCTACCACGAGGTATTTTATATGTACTGAGAACGCATCACTTGAAGCAAGAAGAAGTTATCATGGTTGGCGATCAAATGTTAACTGATATTTGGGCTGCACATGGTGCGGGTGTCAGAAGCGTATTAGTACAACGCTTAATTGAATCAGATATGTGGCAAACGTGGATAAATCGTAGTATTGAAAAGCAAGTGAAAAAAATTGTTTTTAAAGCACATCCACAGTTAAAATGGGAGAAAACACTTCGTGACGACTGAATTAATAACGGACGAATACGTTCAAGAACAATTAAATGAGGGATTACGCTGCATCGGTTGTGGGGCAGTTATGCAAGTAATAGACTCATCAAAAGCAGGTTATTTACCGATGAGTGCACTAAAAAAATCAATTAATAGCGAAGAATTATTGTGCCAACGTTGTTTTAGATTACGTCACTATAATGAAATTCAACCTGTGGAACTAACAGACGATGATTTTTCACGTTTACTACATCAAATTTCAGATGCAAAAGCCTTGATAGTTTATGTCATAGATGTTTTTGATGTCACAGGTTCTGAGATAGCTGGTTTGCCACGTTTTGTTGGGCAAGATAATCCCATTTTGGTGGTCGCTAACAAAGTCGACTTATTGCCAAAATTACTTAATAAAAATCGTTTAAAAAATTGGTTGCAAGCTGAATTGAAGGCACAAGGAATTAAACCAGTTGATATTTTCTTAACGTCAGCAACGCATCCACAAAACCTTGATGACTTATTAGACACAATTGATAACCATCGTGAAGGCCGTGATGTTTATGTCGTAGGCGTGACTAATGTTGGTAAATCAACGTTGATTAATCAAATAATTAAGTCTGGGACAGGTGTTCAGGATTTGATTACAACATCACGTTTTCCAGGGACTACGCTAGATCGAATTGAAATACCATTAGCGGATGGCAAGCAACTTATTGACACACCTGGAATCGTTAAACGTGATCAAATTACACATGTGTTGGCTGATAAAGATTTAAAGTATGCGTTACCAAAAAATGAAATTAAGCCACGTACTTATCAATTGAATGCTGAGCAAACAATTTTTATTGGTGGTTTAGCTCGTTTTGATTTTGAGTTAGGTGAGCGTTCACCTATAACGGCTTACTTTGAAAATAATTTATCTTTGCATCGTACTAAATTAATTGGTGCAGATGATTTTTATGATAAACATGCAGGAGAATTATTAACACCATCTCCACAGGAAGCAACAATGACAAATCTGATTAGGCACGAATTCAATATTACTGAAAAAAGTGACATTGTTTTTGCAGGCTTGGGTTGGATTTCTATCCCTGCCGGTATTAAAATTGCCGGTTGGGCACCACAGGGCGTTTCAGTCCTTATTCGAAAGGCAATGATTTAATGTTACAACTAACAGGTAAGCAAAAGCGCTTTTTGCGTTCAAAAGCAAATACGCTATCACCCATTTTTTCGGTAGGGAAAAATGGTTTAACGCAATTGTGGGTTAATGAACTCGTTCTAGCCATCTCAAAACGAGAACTAGTTAAAATTAGTTTACAACAGAGTGCTGATAATTCGGCTAAAGATGTGGCAGAATTCATACAATCACATTCTGATATTACAGTGGCACAAACAATTGGACGGACGTTGGTTTTATTTTTACCAGCACAAGAAGATAAGTATAAGAGAATTTCGGTCGAATTAGCTAAAATTTAATTTAAGGCGGTCATTGTAATGAATGGTGTGTATACGGTCTCAACTCAAACACAATCAGAAGTACGGCCCAACCAAGAAAAAAGAAAAATCGGGATTTTTGGTGGTACTTTTAATCCACCACATATTGGTCAGTTAGTATTGGCCGAAACGGTTGGTAGACAGCTTGGTTTGGAAAAGGTATTTTGGATGCCCAATGCACAGCCAATTGACGGGACACATGCGAGCGCAATATCACCATCAAATCGTGTGCAACTAGTTAAAACAGCAATTATGGGAAATCCTTTTTTTGATATTGAACTCATTGAGGTACGTAATGGTGGTAAGTCATATACTTATCAAACAATGCGTGAGTTAGTTGAGATGCATCCTGAGAATGATTATTATTTTATTATTGGTGGTGAAAAAATTGAAAAATTACCAACATGGGACCATATTGAAGAGTTGTCACATTTAGTCAAATTTGTAGTGGGTGTTCATGGTGACCAAAAAAAGCAAGCCAGATATCCAATGTTGTGGTATGATGTGCCAGATATTCGAATTACTTCTTCAGAAATCAGAACAAAGATACGAATGAAGCAAAGCGTTAATTACCTTGTACCGGAGCGTGAAGCCTTGTTTATAGCAGAATATAATTTGTATCGAGGTTTATATGACTAAATATTTTAACGGCAGTATTGCTGAATTAGAGATAAAAATTGCAGCTGGGCTATCGGACTACCGTTTTCAACATATTCTACGGGTTCGAGATTACGCAGTCAAGTTAGCGCGTAAAAACGGTGTTGATACTGATAAGGCCGAAGTTGCGGCTTTGGTTCATGATTATGCTAAAGAACGGTCAGACGATGATTTTTTAACTGTTATTGCGCGTAAAAATATGGATCCTGATTTAATTAATTGGGGCAATTACATTTGGCATGGTGTTGTTGGCGCTGAAATGGTCCGTGATGAACTCGGAGTGACGGATTTAGATATCTTAAATGCGGTACGTGAACACACGACTGGTGGTGCAGCAGAAATGACAGTATTATCACAAGTCTTGTTTATGGCTGATTATCTTGAAGTGGGTCGTGATTTTTCGGGTGTTGATATTGCACGCCAAATTACAGATCAATCTTTAGCAGCAGGTGTCAGGTATCAAATTATACACACAGTGCAGCGACTTGTTCAAAAGGAAATGGCTATCTATCCTAAAAGTATTACAACGTACAATTATTGGTTAACTAGAGCATAATTAAAAAATTGAATTAAGAAAGCATGGGAAAAAATTTTGACAACAGCATTAGATGTAAGAACACTTCTTGAAACAGCTGTAATAGCAGTTGATAATAAAAAAGCGAATCATATTGTAGCACTTGATATGCGAAAAGTGAGCTTAATGGCTGATTATTTCGTTATCGCAGATGCTGCATCTAATCGTCAAGTACAGGCGATAGTAACAGAGGTAAAAGACCAAGTGCAGGCTGCTGGTGGTGAAATTAAATTAATTGAAGGATTTCAAGCTGCGGACTGGGTTTTAATCGACTTAGGGGATGTCATTGTCCATATTTTCTCCACAGAACAACGTGGATTTTATAATTTAGAGCGTTTGTGGGATGATGCACCTTATGTGGATTTAACAAAATTTCTTGTGACTGAATGATGAAAATTAGAGATGAGCAACAGCTCATCTCTTTTTCTGTTAAAATAAATAGTATGACTAATGAAAATATACAAGACAATTATTCAACATTTGCAGAAAAATATGATACGCTATTTAACGATGAGATGTATTATGCATGGGCAGGTTATGTTGTCAATAACACACAACCAGGTCGTATACTAGACTTAGGTGGTGGTGCAGGAAGATTGGCCGTTTTACTGTCCCAACAAAACTATAGTGTTGATGTTTTAGATATATCTACTGAGATGTTATCACTTGCACAGAAACATGCAGCTGATTCTGATGTGGATGTGAAATTACTACAAGCAGATATGCGTGAATGGTCAGATTGGGAGTTGCGTTATCCAACAATAGTCAGCTTTGCTGATGCATTGAACTACCTACCCAATTTAGTTGATTTTAAAGCAACTATCAGGCAGGTATATGATCATCTTGAAGCAGGGGGACAATTTTTATTTGATGTTATCACGCCTTACCAAATCAATGTATTATATAATAATTATTACTATAACAACGATGATGACGAAGAAAATATTTTTATGTGGACAAGCTATCCAGGAGAAACACCCGACAGCGTTGATCATGATTTAAAATTTTTTGTTTATGATGAAAACATTGACGGCTTTAGAATTTTACGTGAAATTCATCATGAGCAAACTTACACTTTGTCTGTTTTTCAACGTGAATTAGAATTAGCTGGATTCGAAGATATAACCGTGTCAGCTGATTTTGGGAATCAGACTATTAATGACACGACAGAACGCTGGTTTTTTAGAGCGGTGAAGGCATGAAGGCAGTTGGTATAGTAACAGAATATAATCCTTTTCATAATGGACATATTTACCATATACAACAAGCAAAAAAAGAAACAGGGGCAGATGTTGTTGTGGCAGTTATGTCGGGTAACTTTGTACAGCGTGGTGAACCAGCGTTGTTTGACAAGTGGACACGCACACAAGCAGCATTAGAAAACGGTGTTGATTTGGTTATTGAGTTACCTATATTTTATGCAGTGCAACCAAGTCATTTATTTGCCGAAGGGGCAGTTAAATTATTAGCAGCGCTGGGAGTGAAAGATATGGTATTTGGTAGCGAGCATGCTGATGTTGATTTTTTATCTTTGGCAAAACAAGCACCTAGTGTGGCACAAGGAAAAGATTTGCAAGATAAAAATCAAACTTTTGCAAGTGCATATGCCAATCTGTTAGAAACGGAAACAGGTTTTAAACTAGAAGATCCTAACGATATTTTAGCACTTGGATATGCTAAGGCTGTTGTGGGTTTATCAGCAGATATTAAATTACATGCCATTCAAAGAGTTGCAGCTGGCTATCATGACACGCTGCTTTCAGATACGCAAACAATTGCCTCAGCATCGGCAATTCGTTTAGCGTTACATAAAAATAAGTTAGAAAAAATACAAAGTGTTGTGCCAGCTATCACTTTACAAAATGTACAATCAATGAACAATACAATTAATTTCGAACAAAAATTTTTGCCATTGTTGAAGTACCGTTTAATAACAGATACAGTAGGACAATTAAACCAGATTTACCAAATGGGGGAAGGCTTAGAACATCGTTTAGCAGCTGTAGCATTAAGTGAACCAGGACCACAAAACTACCAAAATTTTATCAAATCAGTGAAATCAAAGCGGTACACATTTGCACGGATGCAACGCACGTTACTATATACGCTGTTAAATGTTAAAGTAGATCAAATGCATTCTGTTATGCAAGATCCTTACTTACGTGTTTTGGGATTTACCGATGTTGGTCAGCAATATTTAAATAGAATCAAAAAAACAGCTACATTACCATTGATTAGCAAAGTAGATCAAAATTTGACCAAAACTAATCTGCGTTTAGATTTTAAGGCGGGTAAATTATGGCAAATGTTAGCAAATAATGCTGGTCAGCAACAAGATGTGACTCGTAAACCAATTTACGTCGCCACTAAGAAATAAACTTAGCTGCAATGTCATTGCAGATTATAAATGAATCTTTAGAATGGCGATATTTAGGAGAAAAAATGAAATATAATAAAAATCAGTTGCAAAAATATCGTCAAAATGCCTTGACTTTTGATGAAGAACTTAATCTAGAAGATAACGCAAAAAAACGCTTTCCAACTACAGTTTTGGCCTTGTCGTTAGTGCAAGTAAAAGGGGATATTCGTTATTATGATAATGAGGACCTCAGCCTTCACGCCGAAATCACTGGAAAAATTACTGTACCGTCTTCACGATCATTGTTACCTGTTATTCGTGATATTAATCTTATAATTGACGAACGGTATATTGAAGATGAACAACGATTAAAAGATTTTGATGAAACAGAGGCAGTTTTTGTATTAGAAAACGATACACTAGATGTTGACGAGGCCATCCTTGATAATATTATTGCAGAATTGCCATTGCAAATTTTGACAACGGCAGAAATAGCAGATGATAAATTACCTTCTGGGAAAGATTGGCATGTTGTTAGTGAAGAAACATTTGAAAATGAGAAAAAAGATGATAATAATTCAAATTTTGATCCGAGATTCGCTAAATTAGATGATTTTTTCAAAGAATGAGAAAATACTTGCAAAAATTCAAAAATTACTCTAAACTATAGAGAAGTAATAAGAAATTTATTCGGTAGTCGCCGATCTAAATGTTGAGGATAAATAATGAGTAAAGTATTGATTGTTGAAGATGAAGAAAACTTGGCAAAGTTTGTAGGCCTTGAATTAAAGCATGAAGGCTATGAGGTTGAAACAGTTTTAGATGGTCGTTCAGGTTTAGATGCAGCGTTAGAGAATAACTATGATGTTATTCTGCTTGATTTAATGTTGCCAGAATTAAATGGGTTAGAAGTTGCTCGTCGTTTGCGCGAATCTAAGAAAACGCCAATCATCATGATGACTGCACGTGATTCAGTTATTGATCGCGTTTCAGGATTAGATTATGGGGCGGATGACTATTTGGTTAAGCCCTTTGCTATTGAAGAACTGTTAGCACGAATACGGTCACTACTCCGTCGTATTGCAATTGAGACGGAGTCTAACGATAAGCATCGCTCAATTATTAATTTCAAAGATTTGCGTATTGAAAAAGAGAATCGTATTGCTCGTCGTGATGATCAAATTATTAATCTAACAAAACGTGAGTATGATTTGTTATTGACATTGGTAGAAAATATTAACATTGTTCAATCACGTGAACAATTGCTAAAAGAGGTTTGGGGTTTTGATTCAGAAGTCGAAACGAACGTTGTTGATGTCTATATTCGATACTTACGTAATAAGATTGATGATCCAGAAAGTAAAGCATCTTATATCCAGACAGTTCGTGGTACTGGCTATGTCATGCGTAGCTAATAGGATATTATGGCTAAAGAAATAAAAACAATTAAAAAAGCCTCACGTCGTTTCTCATTGAGTTGGCAACTTTCATTGGGGATGGCGTCTGGTTTTTTTGTTATATTTGGTGTCTTTGCTGTTGTTGTAACTGAATTGGTTAAAAACTATTATAGTGATCTGCCAGATAAACTATATCTGTACTTATGGCTGATTGTTATTTTAGGTGGTATTGCCGTTTTTATGTTTACTTTCATTGTAACACGTTATATTTTACGCCCAGTGAAGTCAATTGAAACGACGATAGAGGCTTTTGAAGATGATCCAATGACAACAATTCGTGCGGAAAAAGCACGTTCAAATGATGAATTTTCTGATCTGATTAATGTGTTAAATCGTATGATTGATCGATTGCAAAGTCTTATTGCTGCCCAACAACAGTTCGTGTCAGATGTCTCTCATGAATTACGTACACCAGTGACAATCGTTAAAGGACACATGGATTTGCTGAATCGTTGGGGGAAAGATGAACCAGATGTTTTGAATGATTCGATTGCATCATCTTTATCTGAAATGCAACGTATGGAAAATTTAATTAATGAGATGCTTAACTTAACTCGCGCTGAACAAATTCCAATTGAAAATGTTAAAGACATTACAGAAGTTGGTGGCTTAGTCCACAGAGTCTTTGATAATTTCAAGATGATACACCCGGATTTCATTTTTACGCTTGATGATGATTTGATGCAAGAAGCAAATGTTAAAGTACGTCAAGACCATATGGAACAAATATTAATCATTTTAGCTGATAATGCGGTGAAATATTCGTTAGATCGAAAAGAAATTCACTTTGCACTGTCACAGACGACTAATCGGGTCGAAATTGGGATTCAAGATTTCGGTGAAGGGTTGTCTAGTGAAGAGGCTATGCGTGTGTTTGATCGTTTCTATCGTGTTGATAAGGCACGTTCGCGTGCAAAGGGTGGTAATGGTCTAGGCTTGAGTATTGCTCAACGTCTTGTTGAAGCCTATGGTGGTGAAATTACCATAGAAAGTGCGTTGGGATCGGGATCCGCTTTTACAATACGTTTGCCACTTTATAAAGGGAAATCAAATGATACAAAGTTATCGAATTGATGTCTATGGGATTGTTCAAGGCGTTGGTTTCCGTTGGTTTACACAACAAACGGCTAATAAATATCACCTTGTCGGGTGGGTTTGTAATAATTCTAATGGCTCTGTTGAAATGAGGGTACAGGGACAAGAAATCAATGTCAATGCTTTTATTGATGTCATTAATCAAGGACCGGGCTATTATAGTCGTGTCGATAAAGTAATAAAACAATCAGTTGCGCCGTTTGAATCGAATAATTTTGCTATTAAGTAAGAAATCTTGGTATAATGGACTTCTGTAATAATCAGGAGAAAAAACAAACTTATGAAACAATTAAAGCGGGTTCTAACAGCAGCTTTTGTAATATTAGACATTATCTTAATTACTGGTGGCTATGACGAGCATAGTAAAATGTATCGTTGGATTGGACATCCTTTAGCTAATGTTATGACTGATATCGCACATATCATTGGTGGGGTAAATGGCATTGGCTGGGCAATCATTATCATCACGGCTATCTTGCGTCTGATACTGTTACCTTTCTTTTTGAATCAACAAGTTAACACCACAATTAACCAAATTAAAATGCAAACGCTAAAACCTGAAATTGACAAATTACAGGCATTGACACGTAAAGCAGGAACAACGCAAGAACAGCAGCAAGCTAGTATGGCAATGATGTCACTATACCGTGAAAATGATGTCAGCGTTATTGGTGGTATTTCGTTTTTAACCATGGCTATGCAGTTACCTATTTTCTCTGGTCTTTACTCGGCCATTTTACATGCCCCAGCACTGAAAGGTGCTGAATTTCTAGGGTTTAACTTAGGTAAGCCACAAATTGTTTTTGCTATTGCGGCTGGTATTATTTACCTTATTCAAGCATGGTTAGCTATGCAACATATGCCAGAAGAACAAAAGAAAACATCGGCAATGATGATGTTTATTAGTCCAATAATGATTTTTGTTTTTGCTATGATTGCCAGTGGCGCAATTGGTTTGTATTTTGTAGTCGGTGGTTTGTTTGCGCTTATTCAAACGTTGATACAACATTACCAGCGACCAGGTCTTGAAAAACGTGTTGGACGTGAATTCAAAATCAAAAAAACGGCTGATGATTTAATGCAAGAGAGTTCGAAGGCGAAGAATACAGTGACATCTACTGATGGTGATCAGAAAACATTGCAATCAAGTGAGACTAAAAATAAGAAACAGCGTAATGTTGGAAAACAAAAACGTTAATGGTTAAGTACGTTAAGATATTTGACGTACTTTTGTCAGTTCTAATAACAGGACAGGAAGAATTAAAAAAATGGATCGTATTTTATCAAATCAAAATAATCGTGTAAAAGCTTGGGCTAAATTGGCAACTAAAAAAGGACGTCAAGAAAATCGTACGTATTTATTAGATGGTTGGCATTTAGTTGAGGAAGCAGTTAAGGCAAATGCTAAGTTTCATGCTGTCATGGCCACAGAAGAACAGATGCAAACACATTTACCTGATGTACCACATGGTGTCCCAGCTTTTGAAATTAGTGAAGAAGTCGCTAAACATATTGCAGGAACGAATACACCGCAAGGCATTTTTGCAGAAATCTCATTGCCAGATAAAACATTTGACCCGAGTTATGTACATGATGGCGCTTGGTTATTACTTGATAAAATTCAAGACCCTGGTAATGTTGGCACTTTAGTACGTACAGCAGATGCTGCTGGTTTCAAAGGGGTTGTATTTGGTGAAGGAACAGCAGATGCTTATTCCCCAAAAGTTGTCCGTGCGATGCAAGGATCACAATTTCACTTAGAAGTTTTGACTGGTGATTTGGTTGAATGGACAGACGCTTTAACTGCTAATAATTTGTCAGTTTATGGTTCGCAACTAAACGAGGCGGCACGCTCATACCGTGAAATTGAATCTAGTACACAATTTGCTCTAATTGTTGGTAATGAAGGGCAAGGTATGTCAGATGAATTAGCCGTCAAGACAACAGCTAATTTATATATCCCAATCCAAGGTCAAGCTGAGAGTCTGAATGTGGCTATTGCTGGTGGCATTTTAATGTTCAGTTTAGCATCTGGAAATTAGTAGAAAAATAAGACATGACGTCACAGCAAATAAGACATTCAACAGGTATGTGTTATGAGTTGTCTTTAGAATAAAAATCCTATTGTGCAAAAGATATGGTTTTTTGCTATAATAGTACTTAACGATTTAGAGTAGAGGATATAACTGTGGAACAAACACTCACCGTTGCTTTGATTGTCGTGGGCTTTTTGCTCATCGTGACAGTTATGATGCAACCAAGTAAACAACAAGATGCATTATCAGCACTGTCAGGTGGTGCTGGTGATCTGTTCGCGGAACGTAAGTCACGTGGATTTGAAGCTGTGATGCGCCGTTCAACTGCTATTTTAGGTGGACTGTGGTTTGTTATTGGTTTTGCGTTGATGTATTTATCAGCACATTAAAAAATATAATGGTCAGTTTGCTCTTTTTGTAGACTGACTTTTTATTTTGAAAAAATTTAGAAAGAATAAATAAATGGAAATTGAACAATTAAAATCTCAAATTAATGGCTTTTTGAAAGCCAATCAGTTGCAGCATTTCACTGCACAAAATATGGCTGACGGGTTAAGAATGAACTCAGCAAGTCACTATCAACAAGTTGTAAATGCATTGAATGCATTGGTGCATGATGGTGATGCTCTTGATGATAACGGACAATATAAACATAGTGATCATGCAGGTTACACGATGGGAGACTATCGGGCTAATGATAAGGGCTTTGGCTTTGTGAAATATGATGCTGAACTACCCGACTTCTTTATTAATCCCGAGAATACTTTACAAGCTATGCAAGGGGATAAAGTATCTGTTTCAACCATCAAACCATCTCCATCACCTGATCGTGGGCCTGAAGGTAAAGTTGAAGAAATTATTGAACATGCCTACGAGCGTGTTGTCGGCACATTTTCAATAGGTTCTGAAGCCAAAGGTATGATAGGTGAGCTTAGAATTAATGATAAAAAAGCCATGAATTTTAAAGTACTGATTAATTCGAATGGCTTGATGCCAAATGATGGGCAAGTTGTGGTTGCTGAAGTCACACGATTCCCTGACAAAATTCATCCACGCGAACTCATTGCACATGTGACAGAGACACTTGGGTATAAAGATGAGCCAGGAATGGATATTTTACAGATTGTCTATGCAAAAAAAGTGCCAAGTGAATTTCCCCAAGAAGTTTTGGATGATGCTGCAAAAATTCCTGTAGAAGTGCCAGAAACTGAGTGGGCGGGACGTGAAGACATCACTGAACAAACACTTGTGACTATTGATGGGGCCGATACAAAGGATATTGATGATGCAGTTGTTGCTTGGAAGTTAGATAATGGTAATTATCATTTAGGCGTTCACATTGCAGATGTATCACATTATGTGACCGAAGGTTCGACTATAGATAATGAGGCATATACACGTGGTACCTCAGTTTACTTAACAGATAGGGTCATACCAATGCTGCCACGTAATATTTCTAATGGTATTGCATCGTTAAATCCAAACGTTGTCCGTTTGGCTATGTCTGCTGAGATGGAAATTGATCCACAAGGCCGTATAGTGAATCATCGCTTACACACATCAGTAATGAAATCGCATGCACGAATGACATATGATGCAGTTAATAAAATTTTAGAAGGTGATATATTTGTGCAAGAAGAATATGCACAGTTAACACCAATGTTTAAAGTAATGGGTGAACTTCATGAAATTCTGTACAAAATGCGCAAAGAACGGGGTGCGATAGAATTTGATGCACCTGAAGCTCAAATTATTGTCGATGAGGATGGCAAAGCGATTGATATTAAGTTGCGTGAACGTGGGACTGCAGAGCGCATGATTGAATCCTTTATGTTGGCTGCTAATGAAACGGTCGCTGAGCATTTTGATAAATTAGAAGTGCCATTTTTGTACCGTATTCACGAAACACCAGATGAAGAACGTGCCAAGTCTTTCTTTGAGTTTTCAAAAGCGTTAGGCCATCCAGTTTATGGTGATCCAAGTAAAGTGACCCCAAGTATGTTGCAAAAATTGATGGCTGATGTTGCTGGTGATCCTGCCGAGCAAATGATTTCGACAATGATGCTACGTGCTATGAAACAGGCTAAATACTCTTCGGATCCTGTTGGACATTTTGGACTAGGCGCACAATATTATACACACTTCACGTCACCCATTCGTCGCTATCCTGATCTAACTGTTCATCGTTTAATTAAGTGGTACGAAAAACATGGTTATGGTGCTGAATCACAAGCAAAATATGCTGATAAATTAGTAAAAATTGGTGAGGATACCAGTACAAGAGAACGTCGTGCAGTTGATACTGAACGTGATGTTGATGCTTTGAAAAAGGCTGAATACATGTTGGATAAAGTTGGCTTGGAGTTTAATGGGGTTGTTAATTCTGCCTTGAAATTTGGGCTATTCATTAGTTTAGAAAATACGGTTGAAGGGTTAGTCCATATTTCTAATCTAACTGATGATCATTATGAATACGATGAGTCGCATGCTGCTTTGATTGGGCGATCAAAGCATCGCATTTTCCAAATTGGTCAAAAAGTACGAGTTAAGGTACTACGTGTTAACAAGGAAGAGAGAACAGTTGATTTTATCTTAATTGACACAGATAGTGCACCAACAACGGAAATCCGTGTTGCCTCAAAATCAAACGGTAAATTTGGCGTTGGGCGTAATCGCGATGAACGGCGAAAAAATGAGCGTCGTGGCAAATCAGAAGGACCAAAACAAAGACGTGGGCCATTAGATGCTAAACAAGGTCAAAAACGTGATTCGAAGCGTAATTTTTAAGACAAGGTGTTAGTTGATATTTAGCGAAGTATTGATGACATCATGCGAGTAATAATGTCACGCTGAATTCAGTCATGGAGGTTGAAAATCATGGCCAAAACAAACAAAAATGCGGGTAATTATCTGGCTCAAAATCGAAAAGCACGTTTTAATTATGCGATTGAAGAAACATTTGAAGCTGGCATATCTCTTACAGGAACAGAAATAAAATCTGTACGTGCTGGTCAAATAACGATTGGTGATGGCTTTATTACAATTCATAATGGCAATGCGGTACTGACAAATGTTAATATAGCAGCTTATACACAAGGCAACCAGTTCAATGTTGATCCGCTACGTCCACGGCAGCTATTATTGCATAAACGTGAAATTGTCTCGCTTAACAAGGCTGCGATCGAACCAGGAGTAACAATTGTGCCATTAAAAGTTTATTTGAAACATGGTTTTGCTAAAATATTAATTGGTGTAGGACGTGGAAAAAAGAAATACGATAAACGTGAAGACATCAAAAAACGTGATCAAGAGCGTGAGTTGGGAAGACGTTTAAAACATTAAGAGCCAAACGGCTTTTTTTGTTTGACCTTAACTCATTTTATAGATATACTTAATATATGTGAAGTATTAAAATTTCACAAGCTGAAAGGAAAGAAGCTCATGGTAGTGACACTCATTTCGGCGCTCTTCGCAATTGTAATTGGTATCGGTGTTGGTTATTATTTACGTTTGTCACAGGACAAAAAGCAAATCACCTCAACGAAACAAATTGCAGGTAACATTCTTGAACAAGCAAACAATGAAGCTAAAAGTTTAACACGTGCAGCAAAAACTGACGCGAAAGAATTGGCCCAAGATTACCGTAATCAGGTGGACATTGATTTCAAGGATCGTCAGAAGCAGTTGCAGCAACAGGAACAACGGCTTGAAGACCGCGTCTTGAACCTCGACAAAAAAGATGCGGCCTTGAATCAACGTGATGTACAATTGATTCAAAAAGAAAACCAAGTGCAACTTCGGTTGGATGATGCTAATCAAAAACAAAAATTAGCAGATGACTTGGTAACGGATCAGAAGGATAAATTGGAAGAAATTGCCCAACTAACGCCTACTGATGCGAAAGAACAAATTTTAAGCAAAACGAAACAAAGTTTGGTACGTCAACGTGCTGCGCTAGTTAAAGAAGCTGAAGAAGACGCAACTAGTGAAGCTGAAAAACGAGCACGAAACATTATTGTGCAAGCAATTCAACGGTCGGCAGCGGATGCAGTAGCAGATATTACTGTTTCTGTTGTTCATTTACCAAGCGAAGACATGAAAGGCCGTATTATTGGCCGCGAAGGTCGAAATATTCGTACATTAGAATCATTGACAGGTATAGATTTGATTATTGATGATACACCTGAATCAGTTGTTTTGAGTGGATTTGATCCTATTCGACGCGAAATCGCTAAAATGGCATTAGATGCTCTAGTAGCGGATGGTCGTATTAACCCTTCTCGTATAGAGGAAATGGTTGAAAAAGCACGTCGACAGATTGATGAAACAATACGTGAAAAGGGTGAGGCAGCAGTCTTTGAATTGGGATTGCGTGGTCTTCATCCAGATTTGATTAAAATGATCGGCCGAATGAATTATAGAACATCATATGGTCAAAATGTGCTACAACATTCAATCGAGGTCGCAAAACTTGCGGGAATGATGGCAGCAGAGCTTAAAATGGATGTCGCGCTTGCGAAGCGCGCTGGATTAATACACGATATCGGTAAAGCAGTTGACGCTGAAGTAGAAGGTTCTCATGTGGAGCTAGGTGTTCGCTTAGCCGAGAAGTTTAACGAAAAACCGGTAGTTATCAATGCTATTGCATCGCATCATGGGGATGTTGAAGCAACCTCACCAATTTCAGAATTGGTAGCCGCTGCTGATGCAATTAGTGCAGCAAGACCAGGTGCACGTAGCGAATCGCTTGAAAATTATGTGCAACGCTTGAAAGATTTGGAAGCAATTGCAAATCACTACGAAGGCGTTGAGGCATCGTTTGCTATTCAAGCTGGTCGTGAAGTGCGTGTTATTGTTGAACCAACAAAATTAACAGATTTACAAGCAACAGTTTTGGCACATGATATTAAAACGGATGTTGAAGAGAAACTTGAATATCCAGGTCATGTGAAAATTACAGTTGTTCGTGAAACACGCGCAACTGATTATGCGCATTAATCAAAAAGTTACTCGTTGAGTAACTTTTTTGTTATAATTAAATTATATGAAACTCGTTTCTTTTTCATATAATTTAATAATTTCTGTTTAGATATTAGGAGGATTTTATGGAACTAGGACAATTAGCACTCATTATTTTTGCGGTTGCCTTTCTATTGTTAGTATTGTTCATTGGTTTTTTCTTGTGGAGACTAACAAGATCTTTAGATATTATTACTTTAGATGTGGATAGTATTGCCCGATCAAGTAATGAAATTCTTGGTAATGCGAATACACTATTAAATGATGTCAATGGTAAAGTCAAGACGTTGGATCCAACCGTGCAAGCAATTGCTGACATGTCAGTGACCGTGTCACAATTAAATGCGACTATTCAAAACGTTACAAATAAATTTGCAACTGCAAAGGCAGCAACAAGTTTTGGCGTTAGTGGTGTTGCTGCGGCGGTTGCCAAACAGGCAACAAAAACTGCCATGGGTAGGTATAAAAATAAAAAATCAACTAAAAAGGAGAATAAGTAAATGTCAAAAGTAAAAGGAATTTTAGCAGGAATTTTAGCAGGAGCCGCTGCTATTGCAGCTTTTAAATCTTTACCAAAAGATAAGCAAAATGAATTGAAGTTAAAAGCAAATCAAACAGGTGAAGCCTTGCGTGATAAAGCTTATGACGTAGCCTATGCAACAGCTGATTTAGCGGGGGATGTCACTGATAAGGCAAAAGAAAAAGCCTATGAATTGAAAGCAAAAGGTCAAAGTAAATATGGGGATCAAATTGATATAGCGGCTGATCATGTTAAAAATTTAACTGATCAAGCATTACCCTATGTCGATAAAGCCAAAGATTTTGCGACAACCTATGTTGATAAAGCTCATAACTCGTTAGATGATTTACGTGAGAAGTTTAGTAATGAAGATATCGAATTGACACAAGATGATTTAACTTTGGAAGAAGCGTTACAGGATTTGTCCGAAGAGGCAAAAGAAGAAACTCAAGTAGCAACGGATATAGTTACGACCACTTCTAAAGACGCGAAAAATGTTGTCGAATCAAAAGTTGACAAAGTAACAAATGATGTAAAAAATAAGATTGACGACACAAAAAATCTACTTTAAAACAAAAGATTTAAATTCATTAGTTTTTTGCTAACGAATTTAAATCTTTTTCCTGTAATAGCATAACAATACTTTTTTGGATTACTCATTTTTAAGATTGATTAACACAATTTTTAATAAAGCGGTAGTAACAAGTCTTTTTTATAGGTACAATGGGGTATAGAATAAATTTAAATTAAAAGGAAATACGTTCCACAGAGAACGCACGGTAAACATGGCAAAAGAAAAGTTTGACGCAACAGATTTTTTATCTTCACTCTTTCATTATGCGCACGATTTTAATTTTAATCATATTATATTTGAAGCAAATCGGTATAAAGTATCAGTAAATCTAGTTCGTAAATCAGCAACTTATGGTAATGCAGAAGTTTTTTATGTATCAGCCGATACTAAAGAATTTGCTCCTGTGATGTCATCAGTTAATGGCGCAATTGAAATCGCGGAATTAGAGGGAAACCAACAGGCAACTGTTAAAACAGCTAATTTAGAGCGTGGTGATCAAGTATTTCAATTTCGATTGCACGAGTTTGGCAATGGGAAGTATAGTTTAGATTTGAGTATTTAATAAATAGTTTGAAAGGAGAAGTACATTTTTTTGTACACTTATAACGGATGAAGCAAGGTAAAACAGCGCAAATCAAGAAAATGAAGCAAGTACAACGCAAGCAAAAGCTAACCTCTAAAAATAAATTACCAGAATTTAATTATAATGAATTTGCTGGTTTTTTACGCGCACGTTACTATTTAACGCACAATGATAAGTACAGTCAGGAGACTTTTGAAGTCGCATCATTTTTTTTGGATGATGTTATTGCTATGATGGTAAATCAAAATTTCACAAAATTTACAAGTAATGAACGTGCTGTAGTGAAATTAAATGAGGTGATGCAAGCATCGTTGGTTAATAGTGATGATAAGGATTGGCGTTATTTTGTCTTATTAGTACCAGTATTGTATGATATACAGCAATTTATTGTAAAAGAAGGTAGTGTGAACGCACGTTATGTTGCACAAACACCTAAATTCGATATTAATTTTTGGCGAATGATTATGAGAACCGTAATGGCAATTAATTTCTTCAAATGGCAGGGTAAGGATGTTGCTGAAATGATGAAAACGTCACAAGCGGTAGATGAACTACAATTTAAATTTTTATCAGAAAATGAAAAAGATGATGATTTTAATTTAGTAATTATTGCTGAAACCTTTAAAGCGTTAGCAGTAAAAATTAAGCCATTGAAAACTGAAAATAAAGTACTTGAATTAAATGAATTATCAACATCAGAGATAGCGGATGAAATGTTATATGCTAATAAAAGTTTAAAGCAGTTTAAAGAAGCCTCTGTAAAAGGAGTTGTTAGTGAAAATGTGATGAATCTGTTGTATGCTTTCCATGAAGGGATAGCAAAAGAATATAATGTGACGCATGCATTATGGGATGCAGATACATTAAATTCTTTTGCTATGTTGCACTTAATGTCATATTGGGTCCCAGTTTGGGATAGTTTAGATGGCATTGGTGGCGAAATCAGATCTTATTTAAATTTTTTGAGTCAAAAAAAAGCAATTCAAGGTCTAGGGAAAATAGTGACAGATACATCTGACATTGATCGTTATATAGATGTCACAGCGTTAAACAAATTGTTAGCACAAATGTCACCTGAAAGACTTGAAAAATTGGCATAAATGAACAATTACAAAAAATTAAAAAGGATACACGAAGGTTTTAACAGCCTAAGTGTATCCTTTGTTTAATCGTTATTTTAAAATTTATCAAATTGAGAGATGACGTATTGTTCCAGGTAATACGCTTATCATTTTATGTGTTTTGGGTGATTGCACTAAAATCTGTCCTTGGTTATTTTGGTAAATATAACCAAATAGATTGGACACATCTTCACTTAATAATGAATTATTAAGTTGAACAGTTACTGGTGAGTTGGTATTTAATGCCAACTCTAACCGAGCAATAATTTCATCAGCTGAGAGTTGATGTTTTACAGGGAGTCGTTTTTTAGGTGCTGAAAAACTTTTAATTAAGTTTACAAGTTGCTGTATGTGAGATTCAATTGGGTGTTGTGTCAGAAAATTTTGCATTGGATACTCCTTGAGTGATTCGTTATCTATATCATACGAACAAATGTTCAAAAAAGCAAATTTTTAAAAGCCTCTTTACCATTTCTTGAAGAGTTGTTCGATCTTATTGTTGATAAAACAGTGGATATTGTGGATAACCACAATATATGTCCATGGGAACAAATATTCTCAGTTATTTGAAATCGTATGTTACCATTGTATCTGTTGTGAAAAGTAGGTATAATGTTCTCATTAGTACATAAAGAGGATAAATGATGACACAGCGGGGTTTATTAATTGTGCTATCTGGCCCATCCGGCGTTGGTAAGGGTACAGTGCGCAAAGCTATCTTTGAAGAAGATGGCATTGATTTTCAATACTCTATTTCAGCCACAACTCGTCAACCAAGAATTGGCGAAGTGAATGGCGAAGATTATTTTTTTGTATCGCGTGAGGATTTTGAAGAGAAAATTTCGAACGGTGACATGCTGGAATACGCACAGTATGTTAATAATTATTACGGTACCCCAAAAAGTTTCATTGATGAAACGTTAGCAAGTGGGCGTGACGTTTTTCTTGAAATTGATGTCCAAGGTGCATTGCAGGTGAAGTCAAAAATGCCTGAGGGGGTTTATATTTTCTTAACGCCGCCTGATTTGACCAATTTACGTGAAAGGCTTGTCGGTCGTGGTACTGATTCACAAGACGTCATTGAAAAACGCGTGACAGCCGCACGCGATGAATTGAAACAAATGATTAATTACGATTATGCTGTAGAAAATGATCAAGTTGTGTTTGCCGTTGAGCGAGTTAAATCAATTATTACAGCTGAACGGTTACGTGTTGCACGTGTTTTTGAAAAAACACTATAAGGAGAATAGCTATGTTACTTTATCCATCAGTTGATAAATTACTAGAAAAAGTTGATTCACGTTACAAATTAATTGCATTAGGTGCCAAACGAGCGCGAGAATTAGATGCTGGTTTACCTGCCACACAGGAAACATTTAACTCTAATAAATCAGTTGGCCAAGCATTAGAAGAAATTGAAAATGGTGATGTGATTATTGATCCTGATATGGAAGACCAAGTATAAACTGAATTTGTCGATTTTAAAGTGCCGACATGACAGTTTTAATTAGCTAAAAAGCAATTATTTTGTCTTTACTTTAACAAGTAAAGTTTATGAAGCCCAACAAATAGGAGTGTAGAAATGATAGATCATCCACAACAAGACGCGGAAAATTACGTGGGTCCGGTAGCAACATTTAAAACAAGTCAAGGTGAAATTCAAGTTAAACTGTTTGCTGATATTGCACCAAAAACAGTAGAGAACTTTACGACTCATGCTAAAAATGGTTATTACGACAATGGTATCTTCCATCGTGTTATTCGTGATTTTATGATTCAAGGTGGCGATCCAGATGGTACAGGCATGGGTGGTCAAAGTATTTGGGGTGGTAACTTTGCGGATGAATTTTCAGATAAGTTATTAAACATTCGTGGTGCTTTGTCGATGGCTAATGCGGGACCTAATACTAATGGCTCACAATTTTTCATTGTGCAAACCAAAGAAACGCCATGGTTAAATGGCAAACATACAGTGTTTGGGCAGGTTATTAAGGGTCTTGATGTTGTTGATAAGATTGGTAAGGTAAGTGTTAATATGTCTGATAAGCCTCGAGAAGATGTTAAAATTGAAACAATTGAGATTGCAGACTAATTGTCTGCTTTTTTGTTATAATAGTATTGAGGAACTTAAATTATGGATTACCATATTGGACAAAAAATAAGCGGGCATATTACGGGAATTAAGCCATATGGCGCGTTTGTTGTGCTAGATGATCATGTACAAGGTTTGATACATATTTCAGAGTGTAAGACAGGTGTTGTGCGAGCATTGAAAAACGAATTAAAAATTGGCCAAAAAGTGGTAGTGACTGTTTTAGACATTGAACAGTATAATAATAAAATTAGTTTATCGTTGCGTCAAGATGATATAATGGTAAAGCAGGGTTTACATAAAAAAAATACAAGTTTACGAAAACATTTTTGGACTAACAATGTTCTTAATTATGGTTTTGATCCTATTGCAAGTCTCCGTGATGAATGGGTAACAGAGGCGTTAAATCGTATTGGTAGGTAAAGGAGAAATTATGTCACTTATTGCGGCAACTGCAATTGCAGTAAAAGATGATTTGCCATATTTTTTGGTCGAAAAAAATAGCGAGACTTACCATTTTTTTACAGCAAAAATGCATCGTCATAATCACGATACATCATTGGGTGCAGTCTTACGTGCATTTAAAGCATTGGGACCAATAGATTTTGATCAATGGCGCTTAGGAGAGCTTACAAGTGTCAAGAACAACAATACGCTTATGTCTTTATATGCTTTTGAAGTGTCTGACATGAATGTTATAGAAAAAAAACTTGATCATAAACTTATGTTTGTGCCAGCTAATAAGTTACATGAGTTATTGG
>NZ_AEMI01000003.1 GCF_000166715.1 Leuconostoc gelidum subsp. gelidum KCTC 3527 | reverse complement strand
ATAAAAAAACGATTGTTTCACGTAGAAACAATCGTTTTTTTATGCAGTTAAACTGAGCGCTTCTTGAAAATTAAATAAGCAATCGCATACATAACAAAAATGTAAACAAGATAAGCAATTACCACTGTACCTTGTGACATATGCACCATACTTTTGATGACACTAGGACTTGCTTGTCCATACGAGGCCATTCCAATAAATATGTTAAACGGATTCCACTTTAATATCGGAGCCATATTAATTAAAAGCATTGAAATACTACTTAAAATTGGCGTACCAACAATCATAACAACGCCTAGACCAATGGCAGCGCCAGAGCTTTTAACTAGGCTTGTAATTAATAATACGAGTGCAGCTACGAAAATCATTTGGAACAATGTGCCCATAACTGTGATACCCATAGTCTGCCAACCATTCCCTGCGTAACTGACACGCTCTGAGAAATCAAACTTAGGTGCAAAAATCAATTGTCCAATCATCGTGCCAATAAATGCACCAACAAACAGTGTAATGTAAATACTAAAATTCAATATCAACTTGCTCGTGAATATCATACCACGACTAAATCGACGTGATAACAAAGGCCGAATTGTTCCAAAACTAAATTCTTGTGATACGCTTAACGCCGTAATAATAATGCCGACCAGATAAACATAAAATGTTGCATGTCCTAGATCAGTTATCGAACCAGCGCCACGCTGAGATTTAAATATACCCATAATCGCCAGTGGGAAAATCACACTCAAACCCAACCAAATGTACAAACGATTCTGCTTGAAAGTTTTATAATACTCTTGCTTCATTAAAGTTAACATATATTATTCCCCCTTATCATCATTGGCTAGCATATCAAGTAATGACTTTTCCAGATTACCAGTTACTGTATTCAACGTTTGAATTTGTATGTCAGCATGATTCATTGCTGTAATAACATTTTGCAAATTATCCGCCCCAGAAATTTGCACATGACCATCGTCAACTGTTACTGTCCATTTATTGTCTTGTGCTAATTGAACTGTTGCATCATTATCCGACGTATCCATTACCCAACGCACCTTATCATGACTGAAAAATTCTGTCATAGTCGCTGTTTCAATGATTTTACCATGATTAATAATAACTACATCATCAACTAATTTTTGTAATTCATCTAATAAATGACTTGAAATCAAGAATGCGACACCCTGATCTGCTAAATCACGAATTAATGCACGTAAATCATGAACCGATTGTGGATCTAAACCGTTCATTGGTTCATCCAAGATAACTAACTTAGGATTACGAATTAAAGCAATAGCAATTCCCAGACGCTGTTTCATGCCTAGTGAAAAATTTTTAGCTTTTCTTTTGCCAAAATTATCACCATCAATTTGTGTTTTGTGCATCAAATCTTTAAAATCAGCTGCATTTTGTGTATCCATTGCATATAAATTCAAATGTTCTAATGCAGTCATATTTGGGTAAATAGCAGGATATTCAATCAAATTGCCAACTTTATCCAGTGCTTGATGATCACTGAAAGTAATCGGCTTATCGTCAAACAAAATTGTACCATTTGAATAACTCATCAAACCAGTAATAGCACGCATGGTTGTTGATTTTCCGGCACCATTTGGACCGATAAGTCCAACAATATGCCCTGCTTCAACATTGAAACTGACATTTGTCATTGCTTTCTTTTTACCAAAACTTTTATCAATATTTTTTACTTCTAATAAAGCCATTTTTATTCCCCCATATAGTTTCTATTGTCACAACACAACATGCGCTGTGACTTGTTAAACAAATTATTTATCCCACGTCACTTTAAAGGTTGGTTTAAATACAAATATAAATGTCACAACTGCCAAAATAATAGGTAAAACAAGTCCTAGTAGAAAACCATCGATACTATTTCGACCAGAACTAGACATTGTTTTCATTAGCGTCACGACAAACACAAAAATAACAATTGGCCATTTAAGATAATGAACTCGTACTGCTTCATCAACTGTATCATCACTAATATTTTGAGCTAAGTAATGTCCTACAGCAAATATAAACAATGCAGCCAACATCGTAACGACTGGTTGAATAAATCCTTCAAAAGGAGAAGTTACACTACTTATGTTTTTAAAAAATAACGCAACCGTGGGTCCAGCAAGAACAACAAGCCCCAGTGTGAAAATTGTCCCCGCCGCTTTCAGCCAGTTCGGACCAATAATTGTAGCAATAATTACAAATAAACTAGACATAAAAAAAACGTTAGCAGATACTGTGCTGTCAATATTTAGAGCTTCTATCAAGGTATGTGGTTGCAAGGCAGCAGTTAGACCTAAATCAACGACATTAGCCGCCATAATTGGTAACACAACTAATAGAATAACACGTGTTAAAAATAATTGACCACGTGAGATATTTTGTGTGTATAGCCAGGTATCCAATCGACGTGATTGATCATTTAAAAATACGATTACAGCAATGATTAACCATACAACTATTAATTCTGGTCCCAACGCATCTGCAATATCTTGATTAGGCATGCCTGGGATCAACATAACTGACCCAACTGATAAGACAATTAAAATCATGCCAATGACTGCTGCCATCATAAATTGATTTTTTCTAATCGTCGTATATAACTTAAGTGCTTGTCTCACGCGTCTACCTCTAATTCTTGTTGCCACGAAAAGGCTTCTTCGGCAAAACTCGCCCGGAACACATCTTCACTACTAATCTGTAATTCTTCCACAAACTTAAATTCTGGCCCAGCCAATTTAATACCAAGATTTTCTGAAAAATCATTAAACACAATTGTTACAATATGACCTGTTTGCGCAATAATTGTGCCACTATCACGTAAAAATCGCGGCAGTTCTTCCCCAGTGAAAGCCAGTTGATATTTTTTGATGTTTTTATTATCTTCAATAGCAAAGGTACGATCAATCGTTTGATTTTTCAACAATAAAATGCGGTCAACTAATGTATCTAACTCGATTAAATTATGCGAAGCAATTAAAATAGTCGTATTATGTTGTATTACTTGGTTGACAATTAACTGTTTCACTTGATCACGAATCAAAACATCTAACCCATCAAGCGGTTCGTCAAGCAATACATATTGTGCGCGACTAGCAAAACTGACAATAATAGCAAACAAGGCACGCATGCCCTTTGAGTATGTTCGAATACGCTTGATGTTGTTCAAACCAAATCGTTTAATTTCAGCATCATACCAAGATTCATCAAAGTTTTTGTATGCTACTTTCAAGATAGTTTTGATTTTTTTAGGCGAGTAATAGCGCAACCAATTTTCCGGCATATCAATATAACACAATTGATCATGCAGGCGGGTCGTTTTATTATAATCTAGATCATCCAACCCAATATGCCCAAAGTCAGGTAATAGTTCACCGGCAATTGTACCAAATAGTGTCGTTTTACCAGCACCATTTCGCCCTACTAATCCAACTATTTCGCCCTGATTTAATTCAAAACTAACATTTTCTAGTACTTGCTTATCTTGAATTTTTTTAGAAATATTCTCAATGACTAATGCCATGCATCCTCCTTGGTGAATGTGGTTTGCCGCTATAACAACTATCAAGCCATTGGTGTAATTCTTGAACCGAAATTGATGCGCGTTTTGCTTCAATTACAACTTCCCCAAGTTGTTCTTGCAGGATTGCGATCAGTTGTTCGTCTGCGGTAAATTCATCATTTGCACGAATAAATGTCCCTTTCCCAGTTACCGTCTCAATAACATTTTGATTTTCTAAAGCACGATAGGCTTTAGCGACAGTATTTGGATTTAATCCCTCAATTAAAGCCATCTCTCTTACCGAAGGTAATTTTTCCCCAATTATCAGCACGCCTGAAGCAACTTGCGCTTTGATACGCCACATGAGTTGTTCATATAATGGCTGATTCCGCTGAATTTGTGCCATTTATGTACTTCCTTTTTATTTTTTAATATGAGTCCGATTCGTCAACCAACCTATATTATTAACTGTGTTTCATTATTCCCCTAGACACATTTTTCAATTATACTGCGTGTATCACGTGTACTATGTTACGCGGTACACTTAGTCTTGTCAAGGCACCTATTTTTAACTGGTTAATTGAATTATTTTTTCAGTTGCATGCAAAATATCACAAAAATAATCATGTTCGCTATAATATATGGTAAGATATGATAATTAAATCCACAAATTAACTACTATTTCTAAGATTGGAAAAAATATGCGAAACCGACACGCTATCAACATAATTGTCTTTGTTGCTTTTTTTACTGCTATCACTTTCATAGCAACAAGTATACAAGTTCCTATGCCTGCTCTGCTCGGAAAACCATTTGTGCATCTTGGTAACGCAGCTGCACTAATTTCTGTTCTTTTATTAGGTTATAAACGCGGTGCAATTGCCGGTGGTATGGGGTTGGCACTTTTTGATGTTACTCATAATTATGTCTTAGACGCACCATATTACTTTTTTGAAGTATTTGTCGTTGGTGGCTTGGCAACGCTTGTTATTCAGCTACTAAACTATCGCGCCAAACCACAATCATTTAAATTAATACTGATTATATTAGCAGCTATTATAGCCAAATTCGTCACAACGACATTACATAATTTTATAATGAGCTTAATCCGAGGTTTGACGCTACAACCTGCAATCGTTGCAACTTTGTCGGCACTTGTACCTACAATCGTTAATTGCGTGACAACGATGATAGTTGTTTTAATTATTTATCCAATTTTAAATGAACGATTACGCAATCAACTATTCTCTGCATTAAACTAAATGTCAATAACAAAAACATGCTCACCAATATCATTGGTCAGCATGTTTTTAATTATTGACAAAACGAAACCCCATATTAACTAGATAATACGGAGGGGAGAAAATATTTTTAAGAATGAGAAGAGAGATTGGGAGAGAGTGAAATGAAAAATTTGTATTATCTATCGCGGTTTCGTTATATTGATAAGTTAAGTTATCTTATCAATATAACTATCATACTGGGACAATATTAAATACAAGTTAAATAAAGATATATCATGCTAATACATGATGTCAAATTATTTTAAACTGATATCATTATAGACTTGTTTTCAATTTAAAATTTACAATGCGCGCGGGATTCCCCACAACTGTCGCATGCTCAGGCACGTCATTTAAGACTACTGCATTGGCACCTATCTTACTGTAACTTGCAATCGTTATTGGACCCAATATTTGAGCATGTGCCCCAATAAAACTGTGATGTTTAATATGTGGGTGTCGCCGACCACTAGTGATGTTACGTGCGCCTACGGTCACACCGTGTAAAATGGTCACGTCATCTTCAATAATCGCGGTTTCACCAATAACAACGCCAATACCATGATCGATGAAAACACGTTGCCCGATGTGTGCGCCAGGGGCAATTGTCACGCCAGTTCGTCTGGCTGCCAAACGCGCTATGATAGCGCCTAATAAATAGTGCTTGTGCACATGAAGCCAATGTGACAAACGATGATAACCTAACGCATGCAATCCAGGATAAGTTAAAATAACCATCGTTAAACTGTGAGCAGCCGGATCTTTTTTGAGAATAGCTTTAGCGGTTGCAAACATATATCCGCCAATTTAACCTTTTAACTGATCAAAACTTTGTTCAAGGTCAGCGATCAAATCATTAATGTCTTCGACACCAACTGACAAGCGAATCAATTCATCTTGAATGCCATTAGCCAAACGAATATTTCTTGGTATTGCGCCGTGTGTCATTTTTGCTGGCACTTCGATCAAACTTTCGAGTGCGCCTAAACTCTCTGCTAACGTGATAACTTCTAGATTTTCAACAAATAATTCAGGATTTAAACCGGCCTGTAATTCAAACGAAATCATCGCACCGAAACCGTTCATTTGCTTTTTAGCCAATGCATAATCAGAATTATTAGGATCACCTGGAAAATAAACACGAGCCACTTGCGGATGCGCATCAAGATATTCAAAAATAGTTTGTGCATTGCTCTGATGGCGTTGCATTCGTAGTGCCAATGTCTTGATACCCCGTTGCAACAACCAACTTTCTTGTGGTGCCAAAATGGCCCCAATAGCATTTTGTAAATAGCCAATTTTTTGGCCCAATGCTGCGGTCTTAGTAATTACTAAGCCTGCAATAAGATCACTATGTCCACCCAAATATTTTGAAGCACTGTGCACCACAATATCAGCACCCAAAACAATCGGCTTTTGAATGTATGGTGAGGCAAAAGTGTTGTCAACAATACTTAATAATTGATGTTGTTGTGCGATTTGAGAAATTGCTTGTACATCAGTAATGCGTAATAGCGGGTTTGTTGGTGTTTCAAAATAAATTGCTTTGGTATTATCTTGAATGGCATTTTCTACAGCGTTTAAATCACGTGTATCAATGATTGTAAATGTTAATCCTTGTCGCTTAAGTACACTATCAATCAGTCGAAATGTACCACCATAAACGTCATTACCGACAATAATATGATCACCAGACGAAAACAGGGTAAAAATTGTGCTTATCGCTGCTGAGCCTGATGCAAAGGCAAAGCCAGCTACACCACTTTCAAGATCAGCGATTAATTTCTCAACTGCCTCTCGTGTGGGATTTCCCGAACGTGAATACTCATATTTTGATTCACCAATTTTATTTTGTTTAAACGTAGATGCCATGTGAATCGGCACGGATACGTCACCAGTTGTTTGATCAAAGCTAATCCCGCCATGGATTAATTGTGTATTAAATTTCATTTTATCTGCCTCATTTTTCATAAATTTTATCACTCATATAACGTTCACTGCTATCTGAAAAAATAGTAACAATCGTACTATGAGTTGGTAAGGTTTCAGCCAATTTTAAACTAGCAGCTAAAGCAGCCCCACTTGAACTACCAATAAATAATCCCAAATGTGCCGCGACATCACGGACTTGTTGGAAAGCATCTGCATCACTGACTGTTAGTGTCTGATCAATACGGACATTTTTGAAAAATGGTGGAATGAACTCAACACCAATGCCTTCTGTGCGATGCGCATGTGCAGGGCCACCGTTTAAAATCGATCCTTCTGGTTCAACAACAATATTTTGTATGGTACTATCATATTCATTGAGGTATTGCGCAACACCGGAAAAGGCCCCACCACTGCCAGCACCGGCAACAAATGACGTAATCTTTTCTCCATTTAAATCAGCAATTAATTCTGGTGCTAATGTTTGGTAATATGTTTTTGGGTTGGCCGGATTGGCAAATTGCATTGGTACATAACTATTATCAATATCTGCGGCTAAGGCTTTAGCCTTTTCAATTGCGCCTTTAATACCTGCACTCGAAGGTGTATTCACAATTTCAGCACCCAATGCCTGCATTAACTGTTGCTTTTCGTAGCTAAATTTTTCAGGAACGACCAAAATCGTACGTAAATGATGTTGTTGTGCAGCCAAAGCCAAACCAATTCCTGTATTTCCCGCTGTTGGTTCAATAATCACAGTATCTTGATTAATGACTTGACGTGCGATCCCATCATTAATCAAAGATTGTCCTAAACGATCTTTGATACTGCCACCCGGATTAAACATCTCTAACTTTGCAAAAATGCGGCTATGATTTGGAATATCGAGTTGTAACTCAATTAATGGCGTTTGACCAATTAATTCGGATATATTTTTAATTAACATGCTATTTTCCCTTTATCTTTCTGAAAAATGTAGACAAAAAGGCGCGAAAATTCGACTGAATTTCCACGCCTTCTATCATTGAACTGCCTTGATAGCAGCTTGCCCATTTTGGCTATAGCTTACCCAAAAAGTTCATGCTTAACAAGCAGTACAACATCGAAAACGTGTTGTACTGCAGCAATTAAGATGAAATGTCGTATATTTGGGTGCCATAACAAACTCCTGCTGATTAATTAGCTTTAATATACGTTATATTTTTCAACCTGTCAACTAATAAACAAATTATACGACATTGTTGTTATCTTATGACTTAGCAAATAACTGAAAGAATATTTTCCAATAATAACTTAATATTATTGGATTAATCAAATAATATTTAGTTATTATAAAAAACAAAAATGTGTTTGACAATTCACATACAAACGTTTAAACTTACTATTTGTAATAGAAAACATATTACGTATCATTGTTTAGTTTGAAAGGGAGAGATTATGTTTACATTACAAAAACCACAAGCTGGTTTAAAGGAAATTATTATCAAAAGTGTTTGGTTTGGTTTCATAGCTGGTATGATTTCAGGTATGGTTAAGATTGGTTGGGAGGCACTGTTACCTCCTCGTACAATTGCTCGCAATATGACCAATCCACCACAGCATATGGCAGAACAACTTGGTTTTTCAGATAAGCTGGTGCATTCGTTTGTATACTATTCACAGGATCAAAAAGTGTTCTGGTTTACATTAATTCTGCATTTTTCATTTGCCATTGCATTCTCAATATTATACGTATTTATTTCACAATATTGGTCAAAAATTAGTTTGTGGCAAGGTGCTGCTTATGGTATTGTACTTTGGATTGTTTGGCATGTTATCTTGATGCCCGCATTTGGTACAGTACCTGCACCTTGGAACCAACCTTTTGCAGAGCATTTCTCAGAATTCTTTGGACATATTGTATGGGCTTGGGCAATTGCTGCTACTGTCTACTACTTGATTGCTAAAGATAAAAATGGTCATTTAACAAATGTATAGTACAAAAAAGAATCCTTTGCAGGGATTCTTTTTTTGTACTATACAGACGCTATTAATTCATTGTTGTTCATCATCATAAAAAATAGCCTACTCTTTAACAATGGCTACCGGAATAATCCTGCAACACACTGTTTTAAGTGTTATCAAATATCGTACACGCTCTCGGCCGCACACAACACCTTCTAATACTATCACGAGTAAACTATTTTGGATTGAGCAAAACTTAATTCGCTCGCCAGTGAAGATGGCTTAAACAAGCTTAAATATTTTTAGCGTTTCGCCTAATCTACACCTATATTGTATCTTATTTTCTTTACCATTGCAAACGCTTACATCACTAAATAATGGCACTTATAATTGCTCACCATTTGTTTTAATGACTTGCTGATACCACTCAAATGAATCTTTTTTAATCCTTTTGAGTGTGCCCTCACCATTATCATCTTGATCAACATAGATAAACCCATAACGCTTAGACATTTCTGATGTTGAGAAACTAATCAAATCAATTGGTCCCCACATTGTATATCCTAAAAGATCAACACCATCTTTAATTGATTCCTTCATTTGTTCAATATGCTGACGTAAATAATCAATACGATATTGATCGTGTACTTGACCATTTTCTAGCTTGTCAAGAGCACCCAAGCCATTTTCGACAATAAATAGTGGCTTACGATAACGATCCCACATCGTATTCAAACTAATACGTAAACCAACAGGATCAATTTGCCATCCCCAATCCGATTCTTTTAAATATGGATTACGCCCGCCAACAGCCATGTTTCCGGCACCATCTCCAACTTGATTGTGCGCAGTCACATTGGTCATATAGTAACTGAAACTAATAAAATCAACTAAATTTGCAAGTAAAATAGCTTGAT
The DNA here is from genome assembly GCF_000166715.1 of Leuconostoc gelidum subsp. gelidum KCTC 3527. Classification (GTDB taxonomy): domain Bacteria; phylum Bacillota; class Bacilli; order Lactobacillales; family Lactobacillaceae; genus Leuconostoc; species Leuconostoc gelidum. Next base: position 146,588 of record NZ_AEMI01000003.1, on the reverse strand, counting down.
CATCTTCTGCCATTTGAATAACAATGTCATTTTCATGAAAGAATCGGTTCATATATTCAGGATACTCACCACGTGCTTGTACATCAGTAAAGAATAAATTCTTTTCATCTGCCAATTGTGCCGCACGAACATCTTTCGGGTTGGGTGTCGCTGGATACGTTTGCATACGTGCTAACATCGATCCTATCTTAGCTGTTGAATCAATTTCACGTAATTGTTTGGTCGCAATTGCACTGGCTACAAACTGATGATGCAGCGCTTGATAACGAATTTGTAACTGTTCTTTTTCAGAAAGTCCTTTATCAATGGCACCCGTTTCATGAAATCCCCAAGTACCAGTGTTAATTTCATTAAAGGTTAGCCAATATGGTACTTGCTTTTTGTAACGATTAAACACCGTTTCCGTGAAACGATTGAATGCGGCAATTGTTTCACGACCGGCCCAACCATTATATTTTTGCGTCAATGCAATTGGCATTTCATAATGAGAAAGAGTCACTAGTGGTTTGATATCATATTTTTCTAATTCTGCCAAAACATGATCATAAAATACTAATCCTGCTTCGTTAGGCACTTGATCTTCACCCTTTGGAAAAATTCTTGACCAGGCAATCGAAAATCGATAAACTTTAAATCCCATTTCAGCAAAAAGTGCAATGTCTTCTTTGTAATGGTGATAAAAATCAATGCCTCGGCGTTTAGGATAACGCTCAACTGTCGTGTCAGCCAAAGCAACTTGTAAAGTTTCTTGTGTGACATCACTCATAGACATTTGTCGCCGATCATCAGCTTTTTGTACAACCTCAGCTGTACTCATTCCTTTACCGTCAATGTTCCAAGCCCCTTCAACTTGGTTCGCTGCCGTAGCACCGCCCCACAAAAATCCTTTAGGAAACGTCTTTGGATATGTTTCTTTATACATGTTGTACTTCTCCTTTATATACTGGTGTACTGTCTTCCTGCCGACTCGTCAGCGTTAAGATCTGCTCGTCTGTCCCTGCTAGTGTATTTTCGGTAACAACGACATTATAGTTTGGCGTGTTCGTAATAATTAACATCACCGTTGTGTCAAATCCTGCTTCACTAATTGCTTCACGATCAAATTCTACTAGTGATTCGCCAACTGAAACTTTTTGATTTTGTTGAACTAATGTTTTGAAAAATTGACCATTTAATTCAACTGTATCAATACCAATATGGATCAACACCTCAGCACCATATTGTGAAATAATGCCTATTGCATGCCCAGTTGGGTATACTGCACTTATCGTCCCTGCAACTGGTGACTTAATCGTGTTATCATTGGGCACAATGGCAACACCTTGTCCCATTGCTTCAGAGGCAAACACCTCGTCCTTGACATTTTTCAATGGAATAATTGTACCGGTTACTGGTGTGATAAGTTGCTGAACACCATCTTTTTGAACCGGCGCAACAATAGTTGTATGGTCATTTCCCACCTTGCTAAAGCCAAAAAGATATGTCAGTACTGTGCCAAGAACAAAAGCAACCACTAACCCAATAATAACGCTTATGAAGCCACTACCCAAATATGTTGGCAAAGCTAAAAGGCTAGGCAAAGTAAACGAACTTGCATGTGCTTGACCGCCACCAGCAATGGCGCCACCAATAGCACCGGCAATTGAAGCAAGAATAAATGGTCGTTTGAGTTTCAAAGTCACACCGTAAATCGTGGGTTCTGTAATACCTAACAAAGCCGTTGCGACTGAAGAGCCGGCTAATGATTTCATTTTCGTATCTTTTGACTTCAAAAATACACCTAATGCCGCGCCAGCTTGTGAAATAACTGCGACACTTAAAATTGGCAAAAGTGGGTCGTATCCTAAGCGACTAATATTATTCATCATAACTGGTACAAACGTCCAATGAACGCCAAATATGACAAACACTTCCCAGAATGCACCTAGTAATGCACCGGCAAGAGCGGGTGCAAAATTGTAAATGGCTGATACACCAGAAGATAGAATGGCACCAATACTTGCACCAAGTGGTCCGACAACAATAAGTGTCAATGGCGCCATAATTATCAATAAGAATAATGGCGTGAAAATATTTCGAATAGACTCAGGAAATATTTTATCTAGTAATGGTTCAATAGCAGACATAACCCACACTGCCAATAGTATCGGAATAACACTTGATGTGTACGTTGTCGGAATTACTGGTATGTTAAAAAAATTAATTGTTTGTGAGCTAGCAGTAATGGCAACCAAAGTTGGATAAACCAATGTGGTCGCTAATGCTACCGCAACGAATTGATTAACTTTTAATTTTTTAGCTGCTGTAAAAGCTAATAATATCGGTAGGAAATAGAAGAAACCATCACCCGCCGCGTACCAAATCTGATAAGCCCCACTTTTTGTCGTTAACCAACCTAGTGCGACAAATAATGCCAAAAGACCTTTTAAAATACCAGCTCCAGCCATGGCACCCAAGAAAGGTGTAAAAACGCTAGATATAAAGCCAATGAAACGATTTAACACATTATCTTTCGTTTCAGTTGTTTTATCATCATTCTGACTATCCACGTTTTCTAAATCAGCCATTTCTGCCAAAGGATCGAATACTTTAGCAACAGCATTGCCAATAACGACTTGATATTGACCCGCAGACTTCACAACTGTGACGACACCATCTAAATTTTCAATTTTTTGTGTGTCAGCTAATTTTTCGTTCTTCAACTTAAACCGTAAACGTGTTGCACAGTGCCAGGCTGTGTCAATATTATCTTTGCCTCCAACATCATTTAAGATATTTTCAGCCAATACTTTATAATCCATCTTATCTCCTTCTCTGAATAAGAAAACCCAAGTTCATGATAGCAAACGCTAAAAAGCGCTTGTTATCATAAACTTGGGTTTTGCCTAATTAAATAGTTACAATCCCGTCAACTTTGTTGACTCATTTCATTTATAATTCTTTGAATATGAATAGTGACATAAACTTGTTCATTCAAAGAAACATTTTTATTTAAAGTACTTTTGACAAACTGAGTTATTTTTTGCGTACAATTAAATGCTTGTGGATATTTTTTAAAAACATGTGTATATAAGACATCATCCGTCTCTTCTGACGTATTCACTTTTTTACTACCCGTAATACGCTCAACAAAGAATCGTAGATGTACAAGAAATCGCTGATAACTCATTGAATCTTCGTCAAGATGCGTTTGCAATTGATACTGTACAATCGTGATAATGTCACTTAACAATTTTGTCATTTGCGCACCTTTATCTGTTCGATACTGTGATGATGTCCGATTTTCGACAAATTTTAGTGCAATAAATCCAGCTTCATCATCTGCTAATTGTATACCAAACAATTGATCAATCATCTGCAGTGCCTCTTGACCAACTGCATATTCTGTTGGATAAAAATGCTGAATTTCCCATAATAGTTCATTACGGATAACGATTTGATCCCTGGTTCTCTGAACAGCAAAATGAATATGATCCGTAATGGCAATTAACAAGTAAGCATTAAATTTCGTATTCAGCTTTTTTTCAGCCACTTTTATAATTTGAGATGCAATTTCAAAATATTGCGGCGAAATATCGTTAATCAATTCGTCGAACAAAGTTAGCCAACGATCCTCTGTCGGCGTGTACATTTTGTCAACTGCTGATTCATCTATAACTTGCCCAACTTTTTTCTGGAAACCTAGTCCTTTTCCAATTAGAACAACTTCATGACCGTTATTGTCTGCCAGCAGAACATTATTATTAAAGGTTTTTTTTACATACATCGCCTCCCGAACCTCCTGATTTTTAGATACCGTTATAAAACAAAAACCCGACAAAAATTGTACAGAGCCTCAAAAGCTTGTAACAAATTACTGTCAGGTTTTGCCCGTTCACACGGTAACAATCCTTCATGAATTTAGTATACAACAAAATGTAAGCGGTTTCAACTATATAATGATAATTGTTGATTGTCGTTTATATTTGCCGTTATTTTTTGTATAATAAATTTAACAATATGATATTTGGAGGTATTAACCATGTTATTCAAGGATAAGCTAGACACTTTTGTACCTGCCACAATACCAACGTTTGCAAATAAATTATTTCTTGATATTGCCTACACTTCTCAACCACAATTAAGTCTAGATATATACTTGCCAACAGGCAAGGGGCCTTTCCCAATTATCTTAGATATATACGGTGGTGGTTTATTACGCGGTCAAAAATCATCTTTTAAGTTAAATTCAAGCCTACGTTTTTTAGAAAATGGCTTTGCTGTTATAAGTGTTGATTATTGCCTTAACACACAATTTAAAAGTCAATTTCCAAATCAAATCAGTGATATTCGAGCAGCTTTAGAGTATTTATCAATAAATTCAGCAAAATACCAACTCGATATGTCTCGTGTCACACTCATCGGAGAATCCAGTGGCGCGCAATTAGCAGTCTTAGCAGCAGCAACTTTTTCCGCACAATATACATTAGGCAGGTCCTCCCAAGCAACACTCAAACACAAATTCCCAAAAATAAATCGTGTCATTGCCATGTATGGTCCATACCAAGTTGATCATTTCAAGATTCAATTTGAAGCACTAGGTATCAAACCACAATTTTCTGAAACAGGTACCGCACAATCGTTTGAAGGGATTATGTTACACGATCATGCACCTCAAAACGTCCCTGATTTAGTCACACAGTCTAACCCAGCAACTTATTTTACAAAAAATATGCCACCACTAATGCTAATTGCCGGAAAAAAAGATCCCGTAGTCCCTTATCTTCAAAGTGTACAATTGGCTGAAGCTTATCGAACCATTGTTGGCGATCATATTAAAACACAATGGCTGCCCTATGGTGTCCACGGACCAAAAGATTATAATAACGATGCCATACATATTCAAAAATTAACATTTATCAATCAAAACTAAAAAATCGTAGCATGCAACGACTCATAATCTTTGGGCATGGCATGCTACGATTTTTGCTAATTTAGATCATACTTAATATTGTTTTTAAAACACCCGCATGATTATTATCAACACTTACTGGATTAAAGGGCCCAGCAATACTAGCCCTTGGCATAATAAATGGCTGACCCACAGCCATTAGCATTTCTAAATCATTTTCACCATCACCAAATGCCGCAATATTAGCCATACTAATTCCTAAATTATCAGCTAACATTTTCAATCCAATGGCTTTATTAACACCTGCTGTGACAATATCAATTGCCCCTGTCCCAGTTTCTGTGACGTGAACAGCATCCCCAAGAGTTTGCCGCGCAGCATCATAAAATTGTGTTTCATCAAAGTTTTTCCAATTCATCGTTACTTTTAAAATTGGCGCTTTAATTTCTGATACATCATCAAATAGGATCACTTTTTTAAAATATCGACGGTGTGATTGTAACATTATATGAGCATACTCACGCGGTATATAAGCTGTGTCATCTGTCGAATAAACTAACCCTCGACTGGGTTTAACAGGAAAATCAGTTAATAGTTGTTGTACACGCAGTAATATTGGTAAAGACATTGTGCGTTCATAAATCAACTGCCCATCAGCATTAGTAACCCGTGCGCCATTATTAGTCACATAGGCTAAGCCTTCATCTAAAAAATCTGCTAATAGTACATTAATCCGTTCTTGATGAACACCCGTCGCAATAGCCAGTTGGATATTTTTATTTTTGAGTTTATCTAACACAACATGAAATAGCGCCTTATCAAAGGATTTGTCATCTGATAAAAACGTGCCATCTAAGTCCGTTGCAATAAGCTGAATATCTGCCATTAATCTTTCAGTATGCCTTCATTTATTTGTTGTTCTGAATTAATACAGTAAACTTGAATCTTATTATAGTTTACCATGAGAACTAACAACTATGTGTATGCTAAAATACGCTTTGCTATCCAAGCCCCTTCACGTAGAATAACTGTGTTAACTCCAGGTCTTGGAATGACTGTTCCAAACCACTTCAAACCCTCTAATGGTATGCCGTAGACATATAAATGAGGAATAACCACGCCAGATGCATCAATTACTTCAAAAGTTTTCGGATCAATATTAATTGCCCCTAATTTGTAAGTTGACCCATCATCTCGTGTACGCAAGGGTTGCACAAACATACCACTATTCCTTAAATTCGTAATAAGTGGGTTGCTAGATATCGCCATATCAGTTGATCCTAATCTCGCTTCAATTAGTGCATTTCCCTGAAACTTTTGTCCCCGAATATCATGTGCCTCAAATTTCCCATCTGCTGTTGTCACCTTAATATTTGCAGCAGTCACTTCAAAGATGCCAGCTTTAATGAGCGCTGTTAGTTGTTCTACCCGTTCTAAGGGCGGTCCGACTGACACAAGTATATCTAACGGCTTAAAACGTGTCATAAATTTTTCATAGTCGTCTGCTGAAAAATAATTCTGTGCAATCACATCACGTACCAAATCACGGATATCTCGCATAATGTCAAATGTACCCGCATATGGTGCGTTCTTGTTACCTAATCTGGCATCCTTAATGTCTGCTAATAAATAGTCTAAGAACCATGCTGCATAATTCACCTCCTCAGGTAAATCACGCGCCGGATTACGTATCAATTCAATATCGAATTCTGGTACATTTATCAAACCAAACTGTTTTGCCGTCTCATTTAAGTGCTTCCCTGTTAGTAAAGCCTTTTTGAAACTCTTAATTTGATTATGCGTTAACTGAGTATCTTTTGAGTCAAGCCGATTTAGCCAGTATTTATATGTTAATTCTTTAACAATCAAGTCTTCAAAACTGTCATAGGTAATGTGCCCTCCCCCTGCATCCCGCAACGCATTTAAGGCCGACAACGTAAAGAATACTGGTTGATAAAGTTCACCTGATAGTTTTTCGTTCACGCCTCGCGCATGTAATGGAAAACCACCACGCGAACCAGCTATCACATGTGGTTCATGACCTGAAGGTTCATAAACTAATTCTCCGGTACCATCACGTGTGAATTTGCCACCTTTCCCAAGAGATAATGCTGCAACATAATCAAAAAAGCTCAATCCCAAACCTCGCATAATCACAGTATCATTTTCATGAAAATCGGACAAATCAACTTCAGATGGGTGAGTAGGTGCAACATACTTCAAATGATGTTGTGCCGCAAATACTTTAAACATCTCTTCCTCTTCAGTCAGATGATCATCAGAATGACCAAGCGCCATCACAACATGATCAGCTAATATTTGTGCCCCATCAGCTAATTCCAATTGAAACATTGCGCCAATTTTAACGACATTAATCACACTTTGCTTAGTGAAATTAAGTGTTTGATTTGACCGCACACGACGTGTCAACCACTCAAAAAACCACGCTGCATAAACGCCCATCATACCACGGGATGAAAAATCATCCGGTCTGGTTAATCGTGATGCTTCAATTGCATAATGTTCAGCAAACTCTGAATGACTAGCTAAAAACGTTGATGCTTCTTGCGTTAGCCACTGGATCATTGTTGGTCCAGGATAAGGTGTGCCACCATTTTCAATCGACTCATCATTGAATAGTGTAATTTGGTCAATCACTGTATTCATTAAAAACTGTTCGTTTTGCGAGATGGCTGGATCCCACACCCGGCCACCGATAGCGTATGGATCATAGATTTGAACGTCGATCTGTGTACCATCATCCGCTAAATTAATTAGGCGTTCAGCAACAGCAAGCCCCCGCGGACCAGCACCAATAATTGCAACTTGCATATATTTTTTCTCCAAAGCGTGCACCAAGAAACGCCTCTATTCTATATTTAAACTAGTATTCATTATAAGGGTTTTTAACGATATTTTCAAAAACTTGATGTATTAACGCTGACTTGTATTTAAAACAACTGTCGCATGGTTTTTAAATATTTTCTAGCGCAAGGCAGCAAAACGCCGTTATTCAATTGGACAGTGTTCGTTTGACCATTAAACGCTACGACTTTAGATTTATTGACCACATATGCCGCATGAATTTGAATGAAATTTTGGTGTAGCTTTGGTAGTGATTTGACCGTGGTTCGAATTTGTATATTTTTTCGTTCACAACAGACCGTCAACTGATGACTTTGTGACTGACTAGATGTCATATAAATAACATCGTTTAAATTAATACTTTCATATTTTTTACCATTTGGTAGTGTTATCAATTCTGATTGCGTCCCACTTTGAAGTCGTATTTGCTGCTCTGCTTCTGTCACAGCAGATAGTAATCGCTTAGTGAATAAGATTTCAGATTGCGCTTTATCAATGAAATCTATCATACCAATATGATATTTAAGTCCCTGCTCGAGCATTTCTGAGTGTGTTGTGACAATAATTATCTGCGACATTGTATCAAATTGTCTAATCATTTTTGCCACATTTAGCCCAACATTTTCGACCGTACGAATTTCTAAGTCTAACAAAATAACTTTAGCTAGTTTATCTGCTTTTAGCGCCTCTAGCAATGAGATCGGTTGATCAAATACCTGGCAACTTTCGATGATCTGTTGGATGCGTCGTTGTTGCACCACGTTATCTTCTAATAAGTAGTAATTCATCAGCTCACCGTAAACATCATTTTTTGAATGAAATGATGCTGTTCAGCAATCGTTGTTAACTCGATATTGTCATGTTGATTAACGTACTGCTGGACAAAATATAAGCCAAAACCACTGTGATTTTTTTTAGATGAATAGCCAAATTGCGCTATTTTGGTTAGATCTGTACATTGCGTACAACTATTAACAATCACTATTTCTTTACAATTCATTAATAGCATCGTTACCGTTTTCTTAACTGTTTTTTCTGCTGCTTCGATGGCATTATCTAGTAAAATGCCAATAACACGGTGAAAATTAACATCATTTTCAATTGCAATGATATCAAAAAATTCATTAATTTCAACGTTAAATGAGACTGATTTCTCAAAAGCAATTTGATGTTTAACTAAGATAAGACTTTTTAAATTCAGATCTGCTATGTGCTTTAAATTTAATATTTGTGGATCTGGCAATGTCTCATTACTTTTTTTAATGACTGAATAATATGTATTTCTGATATCGCTCATATTTTCGGACTGAATACCATACTCTAGACTAGCTAATATGTTTTTATAATCATGTTTGAAAAACCGAAATTCCGAATATTTCGTTTCAAGCTGCTGAGTATAACTTTGACTGGCCGCCATTTCGGCATCATGTTGATTAATTTTGTCTAATAATAATTCATATTGATTACTGATTACTGGCACAAAAATTATCGCTAATATAATACTTAATAAGAAAAAATCCCACCAAATTGAACCTGTAAATTGTTCCACAGCAAAAAAATAGGCTAAAAAATCATTCATAATTCTCAAAAATAGACTGCTCATCAAAAGTACTTGTAATTGGACAACATGCTTTTTTAAAAAGTTTTCAGTCAACCATTCATATTTCAATTGCCTAAATATCAGCGCAAAAATCACCGCCAGAATATTAGCTAAAAAATCTAAACTGGTTTGAACAAAAACTGGCACGCTCACCAAAGATGTCATCGTCATTTCAAAATTTACAACCCAATAAGCTAACAATGAGCTGACAGATGCGTAGAGTAGCAAAACACATTTACTGTGAATGATATTTTGTCGCCAACCAATGTAAAATAGCACGATTATGGACAACGTTGAAGCCAAACTGGCACGCAATAAAGGTGATTCAAAACCATTGCCAATCATATTAATCACGTACAAAATAATACTAGTTATCACGACAGTCTTTTTTGAAAAACGATGATGCCCTAATAAGGTACTGAACCAAATTAACATCACAACACTTTCAAATATCGGCCATGTTATAACGTTGAAAATATTTAAAAATTGAAACATGATTAACCCCCCATTGTTATTTACGCAAAAATTCGTTCTAGTCCAATCGACTAGAGCGAATTTTTTAGCGCAACGTTTAACATATTTAATAATAATAAAGTAAAGAAGGCATTAAAGCAACTACTAAACCATATAATTATGTGATTATTTATAAACTTTTATGAAACATATTCTACCCATTGTATTAAAAAATAAGGTAAACTATAACAAATATAAACTCTGTGAGGGAAGTACATGTCACACTTGCAAAACAAAATAACAACAGAAGACTTGAACAATACGTTATATGCTGGGCGTTTTGGTATTGAGATTGAAGAACACCGTGTTCAGACGAGTAGCAAAACATTATCTCGTCATCCCCATCCCAACACCCTTGGTGATAGGCGTATTCAACCCTACTTTCAAACCGACTTTTCTGAAAGTCTAGAAGAAGTTGTTACCGCACCGAAATCGTCTTCGTCTAAAGCACTTGCCCACTTACATGAGTTACAGCTCATGCTTAATGAAGAATTAGCTGATGACGAAATAATATGGCCATTATCAATGCCTCCGCATTTAACCACCGACGATATTAATTTTTTAAACACGCATTTTGATCGTCCTTGGTATCAAGAATATCGAGATCAGCTGCTAGGTCGTTATGGTAGTTTCCAACATATTATGGCCGGGGTCCATGTTAATTTTTCACCTTCTGATGATGTGATTACTTGGTATCGTCAACGCAATAATATCGCTTCTCACTCATTTGCTAAAAATCAGCTTTTCTTCCAAATAGCACAACAAGTGGTTGGTTATCGTTGGATACTGACTTATTTATTTGGTGCGTCACCAGTTAGTGAAAACTCTGCCGATAATATACCAAATAATCGTCATGCCTTTCAACCTGTACGTTCTTGGCGGGCAAGTAACTTTGGTTTTGCCAACCGCCCAGAAGTAACCGTTGATTATACTGATTTTCAAACACATGTCTATCAAATCCAACAACATATTGCTGATGGCGATTTTTACGATAAAAGTGAATTTTATGGTGCCGTGCGATTGAAAGCACCTGGGAATATGAATGATCTGGTAAACAATGGTGCAGAATATATGGAATTTAGAATGTTTGACATCGACCCCTTTACACAGAATGGTATTTCCCAAAATGCGCTAAGCTTCTTGCATCTACTCATCATAGATGCCATTGTTAATCCAGCAATATGGGAAAAAAACACACTGGACGACGCACGCACACGCAATCACGTAGTGGCATTACAACATCCAAATGAACAATTGCCAGACACTGCAATCGCATACGCTGATAATTTATTTTTACGATTAGAGAAACTTGTAAAATCTGCACCTATCTCACAAAAAAATGAATTCCAATCAGCGCTCTCCTTTGCACGTTCTGCTGTACGACAACCAAAATTAACCATTGGTGCACAACTGAGTGAAACCATTAAAAATCAATCGCTAATGATTTTTGGATTACAGCAGGGTGCTAAAATTTCAGCACAGCGCCGTCAAAGTATTTGGTCTCAAAATTTACCAGACATCCCAAAACAACTACAACAATCTTATGTTCAGGCCCACAAACTCGGTTTTGAAACCCTAATGAACACCACTGAAAATACGCTAAAAATTACATATAATGGTCAAGTGCGAACTTTAACTAGTGATCAAGATTTGACCCAATATATTTAAGCACAAAGAAAAACACGAGACCTATTGTCTCGTGTTTTTTATATGCACTATACTTTAGTTCATAAATTTTAAACAGCTGTTGCTTGATTGATATCTAACCAAGTTTCATAGGCGCCAATTTTCACTTTCATGCCATTAGATGGCTTGTCAATCGCTAGTACACGATAAGTGCCATTAATTTTAAAGTACTCTCCCACTGTTAGTACTTGATTACCTGCTTTTATACCACTAGCATTTGTTTCATCCAATGGTACGGCATCAATCAAATTCAGCGTGGTTGATTTACCACCTGATAATTTATCACTCGCTACACTATTTTTAGCTATATTCACAACGTTTACTTGATAAACCCCAGAAAATCTGACATTGCTTCCAATAGCAATCTTTTTGTTTTGTGTTGTTTGCTTTGGTGTGGTATTAGCAGTGGCAGCTTTGGTGCCTAAATCCTTAAAATGAATAAATCCGGAAACCTCACGCCTATTAACAGTACGTCGATAATAATTATGATTATAGTTATAATTATATTCTTCAATCACGACGTTATCACCTGATACTTCAGCAACCCAAGACACATGACCTGCACCAAACCATGCCACACTCCCGACACTTGGTGTATTATCAACACGATAACCTTTCGACTTTGCCTGTGAACCCCACTGCCAAGCAGAACCAAATCCGACTGGCAATTCAAAATGATTTTGTGCATGCAAACGCCATGCCACAAACGATACGCATTCACGATTGTACATTGTCCAACTATCAACCATGGAATCTGGTGCTGCTTTTTTCAAGGTTGTCGGATAATCATCTCCCATCACTGCTGCACTAGCGGTGTTAATTGTCATTCCGCCAACAATTCCTAATGTTAGTAATCCTGTGACTATTTTTTTCATTTTTCCTACCCTTTTCTTGTGATACCACATCATACGTTAGGGTAATTAAAAAAGCTTATGTACCTATACAATACAGAAACAAATAGTTGCTTATTCAGCCTACTTATAATGAATAGTGTAATCAAGGCAAGTGATCGCCGCCACCATTGTGATTTCTGAAATCAACATCATTAATTTTATAACATATGAAAAAAATCATAACCCTTTGGAAAAGGTTATGATTTTTAACTGTAAGTACAGAACACAAAATCAGGGGAGATTTTGTAACAACTGTATTATAAGTTAAAACTATCGGGTTATTTTATCAGATTTTCTTAAAAAAAAAATATTATATGAGAATTCTCTATTGCGCTGCAATTTTTTTGGAATTGATTGAAATATACAAAAAAACCTAGAGATCACATACTATCACATTGAATCTTGTTTTTCACATATGTGGTACAAATACCAAACGATCACCACTTTTTTTGTCCCATACGTTTTCAACTTGTGATAGTGGCACAACTTGCACATTAAATACAAATGGCCTGTTTTTTTCTGCTTTTAAAATTTCTTCAAAAGACTGAAGAATTGCACGCACGCCAACTGATCCCTGCCCGGAACCTATCAATTGTAGCCTAACCGCACGAAAGGCAGCACCAATAATAGGTGCAGTTTGACCAGCTGAGCTGCCGATTTCAATCCATTTGAGATCTTGTTCATCATGCAAACGATTTGGGATAATTGCTTGCATCGCATTTGCTGTCACATCCCCCCATAAGTAATCTAATATAATATCAACATCATTTCCTGCCTGTGCAAGTTCTTTTTGATAGGTCTTAACATCAGCGCCCAAGACAATTGTCTGCGTTGCACCTAAACGTCGCAATTCAGTTAATTGCTTTAAATTACGGCCAACTGCAATAATACTTGACGCGCCTAAGCGTTTAGCAATTTGTACTGCCATCGATCCAGCGTTACCTGTAGCACCTAATATCAGTACCTTTTGACCTTCTTTAAAATCTGCACGATATTTCAATGCCATCCAAGATGATAACGCTGGATTCATCATACCAGCAATTTTTTCATCTTTTAAATCATTTGGCATAGCTACCCAGTGGCCTTTTTCAACCACTACTTGCTCCGCAAAACTCTCATTACTCACAAAAAATACTTTGTTGCCATTGGGCAATAAACCTACACCATCGACACCTGGTACCATAGGCAATTTGCCTGCTGATGCATAATGTGAACCATTAGCATCACTTCGTGCACGATTGGACAACGCCGATGCTGTCACATGGATTAATACCTCATCTAGTTTTGGCAGTGGATTGGGGTAGTTATTTTCATATTGCGGTGCTAAATCTAAATCTCTTACAACAGCTGCTTTCATTGTATTTCTCCTTTATTTGTTTTTTGTTTACTTGTAATGTAAAATAAGTATAGATCTTCAAAATTGAAAAGTCAATATTTATTACAGGTAAATAAAAAATGGAAAAATACAAACAACTTGAACAACTAAAACATAAACTGAGAAAAACACGTGAAAATGGTGATTTTGAGCGCGAATGGTTTATTAAGCATGCCCCTTCACAAACAACACGGCAATTTATTCAAAACCAAAAACATGTCACACATTCAGAGTTACAAATTTTAAGCGAATTAACATACAATGATACAGCGACACCGTTTAAAAAATTACAAAGTATGTCACCGCTATCGCAAGGTATGCTTTCACGTTATGTTAACCGTTTAACGGCACAAACATTGATTGAAAAATACCACCCAATCGATAACAAAAAAGAAATTTTCTTGCGTCTCACTACAATTGGTTATGAACTAGGTATGTTGCATCTTGCATTACATCAAACAATTAGAACACAGGAAGAACGTATTTTAAGTGACTATAGTGATGACGACATTACTAATCTCGTGCAACTAGCCACTAAACTGCTTGATGCACGCAAAACACTTTAAATTAATAATCAATCCTAAAACTGAGTCATTCTTGTCCTACTATTAGGCCAAAAATACACAATAGTCAAAGGTTTATGTCCCACCCTTGACTATTGTGTTTTCTGCTACCTTAGTTTATCAACGCCATAATCATTACTCATACTGCCAAAATATCAAACGTACCGATAATCAGCCAGTGTCATACACATTGATTATACTTTTGTAAGGTCAAATCTAACTCATCTGTCATTTCAAATAATGATATCGAACCATTATCAGGATTTTCATGATAACGGTTTTCGGTTCGCGATGCTAGTTTTCGAATCAATGCACCGTGTGTGACAACTAAAATGTTATCCCCATCATTAGAATTATCCCAAATATCTGCTAATCCTTTCCTGACGCGATGCCAAAAGGCAGTTGCATCTTCCGCATCGTGTGTCGGATCAGATTTTTTGACTTGGTTCATCATGTCATCTTCGTTAACGACTAACGCAAGCTCACTATCATTTTCAGCAGATACCGATATACGCAACAAACCTGCCAATTGATTTAATCTATCCCCTTCGAAAGAACCGAAAAACGCTTCACGAAATTGCGTTGAATAGGTTATGGGCAGCGATTTTTGATGCTTATTTTCTAATAAAATAAGTCGCGTTGTTGCTTTTGTACGACCTAGGTCACTAGAATAAACACGATTTAACTGCACATTATCAGCAATCCACTGGCCAGCATGAGTTGCTTCTAGCTGCCCTTTTTCTGTTAGTAACGAGTCTGACCAACCTTGGATCTTGCGACAAGTATTAAAATATGTTTCACCATGTCGAACAAAAAACAAATTAATTTTTTTCATTGTGGTTACTCTACACCATCTCTCAACTGCTTAGCCTTCTCAAAATCATCTGTAAATAGACCACCTAGTTGTTGTTTGAATGCCATATTCATGTCATTTTCAGAATTAACCGTCCAAATACGTTGCAGAATAGGTGCTTCTGATACAGCCTTGCGATCTAAATGCAGGGCTTTTAAATGGTTATTCGTCATAAATTGATGTGGTTTACTAATTTTATTACTACTCAAAAATGCTAAATTTTGTGTGTGATCTAATTGATATAAACGTTGTAATGTGAATATATTAAATGACGATAACACAACTTGTGAGTTTAAGTCATATTTTTCAAGTAATTTTAAATGAACATCAAACTCAACAGCTTCGCCATTTTGCGCTAAATACTCAAATCCTGTCTTTGAATTTTCGACGAATTTGACAGGAATGCCACGGTGACCAAAAATAGTTGTCGTCATTTTTTATTATTCCCCGGACTGCTCATTAGCATCTTTAATGTCAGCAGTTGTTTGCTTAACGGCTTTGCTGAGTTCGGAATCGACATTTTTACCGTTAATCACATTTTCCATTGCATTTTGTGTGTTTACTCGTTCTTTAGGCATAGATGTAATTAATGCACCAGCACTAGCAGCATTAATTGTCGTAGCCTTAAGTTGTTCAACCGGCGCTGCAAGAATAGGCGTATTTTTGAAAGCATCTTTCAAAATTTTAGTATCATAAGATTTATTATTAATAGCAAAGTAACCTGTGTCAATTGACCACTGTGCTTGTTCTTTGGCCGATGTTGCAAATTTTAGAAAGTCAAAAGAACCTTTTTGTGCTTTAGTAGATTTTCCCTTAGACAACCAAATACTTGCACCGCCAATCACAACACCATTAGCTTTTACATCTTGCGGACGAGGTAAGTACGTCACCCCAACATTAAACTTAGCATTCTTTTTAATATTACCTAATGAAGCTGATGAGTTCATAAACATATCAATTTGACTAGACGTGAAGGCAGACAATTCTGTGTCTCCCGCATTAGCTCCTGTCCCATAATCAACCAATGTTCCCGCGTCAGCATTCGTTTTAAGCCAATTTAAAATATTCTTACCAGCTTTGTTATCAAAAGTGGCTTTAGTCGCTGTTTTTTTACGACCATTGCCATGATTCACCAAAGTCTGATTCTGATTGGCTAATAATTCTTCAAAAGTCCACCCATAAGGCAAAATAGATAGTTTCGCACGACCACTTTTTTCCTTTAATTTTTTGGCAGCCGCAGTGACTTGTTCGTATGTTGGACTTGTAGGTAAGTCATCAATGCCCGCATCTTTAAAAGCATCTTTATTATAATAGAGAACCGGTGCACTAGAGTTAAATGGCATAGAATACAATTTTCCATTAATTGTATAATAATTTAAAATGTTCTTACGTAGATTCTTAGTATTAAATTTATATTTCTTTATAAGTGTTTGCATCGGTTGAATCATACCCGATGTTGATAATTGTTTTGTCGAAATCTCGTTTGATTGAAATAAATCAGGTGCTTTACTCGTACCACCTACAGAAAGAAATTTTGGTAGCGCCTCAACATATTGCCCCTGAAACTCAGGTATCACTTTATACTTCGTTTGTGAGGCATTATAATCATTGACAACACGATCAATGGCTTGTGCGTTTTGACCTGTCATAGAATGCCAAAACACAATATTTTGACGTTGATTATCGGCAGCATGCACTTGCGTTAATGGTAACACTGCACCCAAACCAATTGTTGCAAGTGCAACGTACTTTGCTGTATTTCTAAACATGTGATATTCTCCCATTTATATAATATGTCATCATTTATTTAATAACACCGTTTGTTAAGCCTTTTTTAAAGTATTTTTGGCCTAAGAAAATAATTAATAGTGTTGGTATGACTGATACTATCGTAGCAGCCATAATCAATCCCCAGTTACTCGCAGTATCTTGCGAGCGCAGTTGTCGCAAACCAATTTGTACAGTTCTGACGTTGTTATTAGTTGTTGCAATGAGTGGCCATAAATACATATTCCAGTTAGTTAAAAAACTGTATAAAGCAAATGTAATAATATTTACCTTCGTGTAAGGAATGACTACACGAGTCGCAAATTGCCAGTGATTTAACCCTTCAATATCACTTAAATGCTTGAGTTCAATGGGCACTTGTTCAAAACTTGTTTTCATCATGAAAGTACCAAATGCTGAAGCCAAAAATGGTAAGCCTATCGAGGCATAGGTATTTAGTAGATTTAGGTCACGCATGGTTGCAAAATTAGGAATGATTTGTGCTTCAAACGGCAGCATCATAGTGCTTAAAAATAAAATAAATAACGTCTTCTTAAATCTAAAGTTCAAAAATACAAACGCATAAGCAGCCATGATAGATAGTACTATTTGACCAACCATCACCATGCCTGACACAATCAGACTATGCAGCAAAAAGTTAGCCATTGGCGTATTGGTAAAAACCTTGATATAATTGCTAAATTCTAAGTGTCGTGGTAATAGATTTCCTTGCGCAATTGACTGGCTAGATGACAAACTCAATGATATACCTAAAAATAAAGGTAATAACAATAGTATTGCGAATAGCAATAATACTATAAAACGGCAATTTTTTTGAAGACGACTACTTTGCATTGCGACCTTCTCTCTTGTTTTTCACATAAAATTGAATAATCGTGAACAACATGATAATCAGCGTCAAAATAACTGATTGCGCACTGGCACGACCAACACTGTGATTAACAAACGCATCTTGATAAATAGCATACACGAGTAGATTCGTATGATAATCTGGGCCACCTGAAGTCAGTATATCAACTTGGCCAAACGTCTGAAAAGCATTAATCAAGGTCACAACAGTGACGAAAAAAATAGTTGACCGCGTAGCAGGCATCGTTATTTTTCGTAATCTCAACCACCATGACGCACCGTCTAAATCTGCAACTTGGTACAAATCTTGTGGAATTGCTTGAATGGCACCTAAAAGTACTAAAAATGCAAAACCAAGGTTCATCCAGACTGTTGTACCAATAATTGCTATAAGTGACCAAGTCGGATCAGATAACCAATTAATTTGGGGCAAGTGCAGTGTTGTCAGTATCTTACTGAATAAACCAATTTGTGGATTAAACATGAACAACCATAAAATGGAAGCCACCGTAACCGATACACCCATCGTTGATGAAAACATTGTCCTAAAAATTGCAATGCCTTTCATTTTTTGGCTTGCCACAATGGCCATAATATATGAAATAAATAATGTGAGTATCGTAGAAAACAAAACAAAAATCAAAGTAATTGTAAATGATGTGCTAAAACTATCTGATTGCATCAGATTAACAAAATTTTTTAGACCAATAAATTTAATCGGATTTCCTAAGAGATTTGTCAATTGTGTACTCAAATAAAATGTTTTTATCATTGGATAAAAAATAAAGATACCTAAAATAATAAGCGATGGCAATAGTAACAATAATGCTAATAAGTTTTGATGAGATGTCTGCGCCGATCTCGTTTTTGTCATTTTTTTCAATCCAATTACCCGCCAACAGCTACTAGCTCAGACTGTCCTACTTTGATTAACTGCCCATCTTGTGTGAATAATAATACTTTATCCAATAAGATATCAAAATTAATCGTATCACCAATGACCAAATTAATTTGTTCACTCACTTTAACTCTAAAGGCGGTTTCTAAACCAAGGTTGATTTCTAAGTTTGTCCCATCACCTAAAGGTTCAATATGAACAATAGTTCCTGTCATTTCCCCAGACTGTGTCATTACAATATTTTCTGGGCGTACCCCTAGTTTAAATGGTCCATTAATATGCTCCCAATTGAACGGTATAGTGACACCATTTTTCATTTTCAATATATCATTTTCAATGTTAACATCAATTAAGTTAATTGCTGGTGAACCAAAGAAATCAGCTACAAACGTATTGGCGGGCACATTGTAAAGTTCAAGTGGTGACCCTATCTGCTCAATCTTTCCTTTATTAAGTAGCATAACTTGATCACCCATTGTCATCGCTTCGGTTTGATCGTGTGTCACATAAATCACCGTGATACCAAGTTGTTGTTGTAACAATCGGATTTCTTTACGCATTTCTGCACGTAATTTTGCATCTAAATTAGATAATGGTTCATCCATCAGTATAATTTTGGCATCAGATACAAGCGCCCGAGCTAAGGATACCCGCTGTCTTTGACCACCGGATAGATTCCCTGGTTTTTTATTCTTGTATGGCTCTAAATGCACTAAGCTCAGCACTTCCTGTAACTTTTTTTGTCTCAATGTTTTAGCTGTATGTCGTGCTGTTAAACCAAACACTATATTTTCAGATACTGTTAGATTAGGCATTAATGCATAATTTTGAAAGACCATCGATAAATTTCTATCTTTTGGGGGAAGTCTAGTGACATCCTTCCCATTAATCGTAATTACTCCCTCATCTATCGGAATGAATCCTGCAATTGCATTTAAAATCGTGCTTTTACCGGACCCCGATGCACCCACTAATATATAAAATTGCCCATCTGCAATTGTCGTATTAATATCTGTTAGTACCTCTTCTCCATTTTCATACGTCTTTTTCAAATGTTGCAATTCGATTGACATACCCTACTAGCCTCTTTCGTTCCGCATCGATGACACTTTATTTTGTTAACACGTCAACTATACCAAGTGCTTGTAAATGATTAGCATGAAACATGTAAACTTTTTTGAAGATTATTTAAATGATCACAGCACAGTTAGAAGTCTTTCAGCAACATGTGGTGTTCGGATGATTTTTGCAATCTGCCAAATTTAAATACAAATTTTGGGTAAAGACGACATAACTTAAAAGTTGTGTCGCTTTTTTTGTTACTCAGATTTAGTAAAAGGTTAGGCTATGGCGGAAGTTATTGTCATAATGTATTATTATTACTATAACAACTGAAAAATATAAAAATTAAATCATGTTTAGAGACAATTCAAAAAAATTATAATTTAAACTTTAGTGGATCAGTATCAAATGGCAATAATTCAGCGACAGATAGCAATATATAACCAGTAAATAGTTCTGATAGTGACACGAATGGTAAAAGTGCATACTGTAATACAGATGATATTGATTCAGCAGACGAAACAGGTAAGATTAAAGAAAGTATTTGAGCGTCAAGATTTAGATACGGATACTTGAACTATTATACAAAAAAACGTTGCTAATTATTCAATAACAACGTTTTTTAAAATCATTCATAAAATCTATCCGGCGATACTAGAATGGATTTTGAAATATTATTCGTGTTAACAGCAGATAAAACATACCCATCATCTGTACGAATACTTTCTCCTTGCCATTCTTTATTTTCAAAATTTACTTTAATTAAAGAACCTTTTAGAAAAAATACCATAACTTTTCTTGGATCTGTGAGTAATCCAGTACCCATAAGCTTGAGCATAGCCTCTTTAATTGTCCAATACTGATAATATTGAAATTCTGGACATTTACTCTTTTTTAATTTATTACGTTCACTCGTACTGCAGAAAATTTCTAATGTATCCCAATTTAGGCTTGTGATTTTTTCAATATCTAAACCTATTGGCTTTTCGTCCACTGCACAGACAATCCAAGAATCACAATGCGAAACATTAAAGAATATTTTCGAATGTGACAATAACTTTGGTTTACCATATTTTTCTTTGCCAAAAGACAAGATAGAAGGAGATAGATTTGCAAGATGACAAATAGCATATTCAGTCAATTTTCGAGATAATAATGTTCGTATTTTATCATTTACCTGAAACAACTTATCAATTTGTACTTTTCGCTCGTCGTCCACACTCGCCAAAAGACTTTCATAACGTAAAATTTATTTTTCAAAATCAACTTTACACTTGTATATCAATCTACTATTACTTTTTGAATTGAGCTGAGAAAATAATTCCCAAAAATGACATAATCGCTGCACATAACATGGCTGATTTAAAACCACTAGTGAATTGACTAGCACTTATAATGCTGCCGAACTGGTAGAAAACAATTACAGAAATTGTTGTACCAACGGCCCCGCCCAATAAACGAAAGACATTATAGATACCAGAAGCTTTCCCGAGGGCTTGAGGTTCAACAGCACCTAGAACCCCTTTTTGTAAGGCGGGCCCTGCCATTGACAATCCCACTCCAGCTATTGCCAATGGAACAATCATCACTAAATATGAACTTTGTTGATGAACCAATAACATAATCAACAAATAACCTATGCCTTGAAGTAACAATCCTAATGTGGCAATTGATTTTTCACCAAACTTATCAACTGCTTTACCTGCAAATGGTGCAACAATTACTAGAGTCCCCGTCCAGGGCAAGATCTCAAGTCCAGCTTGAAGTGAATCTGCACCACCAACCACTTGTAGAAATTGTGGTAAAAAGAAAACCACGCCATACATAGACGCGTATAACAGGAACGTGGCAATATTCCCACCTGTAAATGTCATCGATTTGAAATATTTCAATGGAATCATTGGTTTGTCTTCGCTTCTTTGACGTAGTACAAACCAAATTCCAATAATTAAACTCAACAAACCAATACCAATTGTTATCATTTTTAGTTTTGAAGATGTCATTTCTGAAAGTGACCAAATAATCCCAGCTGAAGCAAAAATAATTAAAATTGCATCCAAAGAACTAATTTTATCGCTGTTACCTGTGCTTTCGGGTAACATTTTGTTTGATAAATAAATAGCAATAATACCAATTGGTACATTTATCCAAAAAATCCATTGCCATGCGAGTGTTGATACAATAAATCCACCTAATGACGGACCCACTATCAAGGCTAATCCACCAATACCGCTCCAAATGCCTAGTGCCTTTCCACGTTCGGAATCTGGCAGAGAATTTGTCAAAATTGCCATAGACATTGGCGTCATAACTGAAGCACCTATACCTTGAATAATTCGTGCTATTATCAAAAAAGAAATACTGTTTGATACGGCAGAAAGAATAGAACCAATTGTGAACACTAAGATCCCAATATTATATATTTTCCGGCGACCAATACGTTCACCTAATGAAACACCCACTAGTAACACTGCAGCAATCGTTATGTTATACGCGTTCAATGCCCATTGGAGTGTATCTACTGAAATATGCAAATCGGTTCTAATTGCAGTAGAAGCAGTTGTGACAATCATTGAATCCATCATGGACATAAAAAAACCAAGAGAGGTTAAAGATAATATCCATGCGGAGCTTATTTTTTTATTTTCCATTAATTAACATTCTCCTCAACAAAACTTTTTTTAATTGCTTTAACAAAGCTATCTGGGTTCTGGACAGGAACAATGTGATAGGCTTTCGGAATGATTTCTAATTTAGTTTTTTTGATCATGCTTGCGGCCTCTTGTGCAACTAATTTATACGCGGGTCTTGCGAATTCCCCATACGAAATAGTCACATCTGCAGAGATTCCTCTTATATCATTTTTCTTATCAATGATAAACGTAGGATTGTCCAACAATCCAGAAATATGTTTCAAAGTGTTATTCCATAAATTAGTGTCTGAAACTTTAATTGTAATAGGACAAGGGACAAATCCTCCCAAAACACAGGCCCATAATAATGGAATATTGTCAGAATGCTTTTCTAATGCCAGAACAACATTGTCACCACTCTTTAAACCGGCATCTTGTAAATTCATTAATATTTTTTCTGCCTCATCAAGCGTTGCTTGATAAGACATAGTTTGCATTAAATCTGAATCTGAACCTGCGTAAGTAATAGTTTGTTTGGGTGAGCGCTTAACAGCTGCTATAACCATTTCAGCTAAATTATCTGTATTAGTTATTGAAGTACCAGTTGATAATGTCTTAGTTTGCATTCCTAATCTCCTAAAGATGAATATTTATAGTTCAAAATATATTGAACTATTTACTACTTTACATTATCACGTATAAAATTATATGACAAGATAAAATATATAAAAAAGAAGAATGCTTAATCGCATTCTTCTTCGTAAAAAATATTTTCGTATAATATTTCTAAAATACCCATTTTAAAGATTTTCATAAAAATTACTAACAAACTTATCAAATGTTTGTCTATTCAAAGTCACATACTTCTCCCTTGCTTCTTTACGTGCTGTTATCAGTCCGGCAGATTGTAGTAACTTAAAATGATATGAACCTGAGGTTTTACTAATATTAATTGCTGAGCCTACCTCTCCACATGCTACCTCGTGATTGGTGCGTTTTAAGTATTGAATTATCTGTAATCTTACTGGATCTGATAAAGCCTTAAAGACCATAATTTGCGTGACTTCACTTGAACGTGACTCTTCTTTTTCTTTCATATCTTACATTGTACTAAATTCGGTTAGCAAGTTTCAAGTAACATGACTTAGACTGTAAAAAATTAATTTTTCCGTACTTGTTTAGGGAAAAAGACATAACTTAACAGTTGTGTCTTTTTTTCTTTTTCTATAATTGAGCGTAAACAATTTTTGAACCCCGTGCCAGTTCATGACCAATCATATTGAAATTCATAAAGGCAGGCGTACTATCAGGAGAAACATCAAGAACATCAACGTCTAACGCAGTAACCACTATGTGATAAGGGTGTGGTTGATCTCCTTTAGCAGGTGCAGCACCTACATATCGATTCATTCTAGCGTCCATTGGCATAGCAACTGCCTTTTCTGGCAAACTATCACTGTTAATATCTCCTGCATTTTCAGATAATGTTGTAATATCTGCTGGTATATCTTTAATTGACCAATGCCAAAATCCTGATTCAGTGGGTGCGTCAGGATCGTACATAGTCATTACAAAGCTTTTTGTACCTGAAGGAACGTCATTCCAACTAACCTCTGGTGAAACATCTTGACCACCTTCGATGCCAAACATTCCAGAATAATTCTTATTTTGAAAAAAGCCATCATTTGTTAAACCACTAACTGAAACCGTTAAATATGGAACTTTAGCTAAATTATTAAATACAATATCTTCATTTTTCATAATATTAATTTCCTCTATTTTGTTCAATTAAATGAACATTTTTTTATTTTCCCCAACCAGTTAAAACTACTTTACCAATCATTGATCCTGTTTCAACGTCAGCATGTGCTTTACGCATATTAAACGCATTAATTAATGGATAGTTGATAGTATTAATTGGTAACAAGGCATTCTCCATATACAATTTAGCAAGATGATTCAAAATTTGATTTTGTGATGTCATTGTTGCTGTCTTAAAATATGATTTACTATACATCCATTCCCAAGCAAATGTGGCACGTTTTTTTGTCAATTTTTGCAAATCAATTAAGCGGTGATTTTCAGTAGTAGCCACAATTTGACCATCTGGTTTAATTAATTCAGCAATTTCATTCCAATGAGCGTCTAAATTATTTAAGTTTAGAATATAATCCACATATTTTTGGTTTAATTTTCGAACTTGAGATACCAAGTCCTGACGATGATTAATGACTTGATCAGCACCCATCTTTTTAGCCCATGATATAGATTCTTCACGAGATGCTGTTGCAATTACCGTTAAACCAGCAAGATTGGCTAATTGAATAGCCATAGAACCAACGCCACCAGCACCATTAATAATTAATAATGTTTTATGTTCATTTCCTGACCAATTGATGCCCATTTTTTCAAATAGTGATTCATAGGCAGTTAATCCTACTAATGGAACAGCAGCTGCTTGTTCATCATTTAACCTTTTTGGTGCTAATCCAACAATTCGTTCATCTACTAGTTGAAGTTGAGCGTTGCTACCTGAACGTGTAAAGTCTCCAGCGTACCAAACACGATCTCCTTTTTTAAATAGGGTCACATCATTACCTGTATTGATAACAACACCTACGGCGTCCCAACCAATAATCTTTGGTTTACTTAAACGGTTTTTACGACCACTTTTCCTGACAAAAGTATCAACAGGATTAACTGATACGCCGTCCACTCGAATTAACAAATCATGGCCATGAGCCTCTGGTACATTGATATTTATATCCTGAAAACTGTCAGGATTGTCGATTGATAAATGTTGATCAAATCCAACTGCTTTAATAGAATTCATTATTTTTCCTTTCGTAACTCATGAATTCTATGTTAAACTTAAAAAAAAAAATGTTAAGACGTGAATTTAATGGCACTCAGTGAAAAAAAAAACACCAGGTGACATTAAATTCACCCTCTTAACAAACATGTCATAAAATGGTAAATTTAATTGTAAGGTTAAAATAATTAGTAGTACGTGGGGAGAGATATGAAAGAAATATATAATTGTGATGTGGGTTGCCCGATTCAAAATACATTGCAAGTGATTTCTGGGAAGTGGAAAAGTGTTATTTTATATCATTTATTTGAATTTGATGTGTTAAGATTTTCGGAACTACAAGCAAAATTACCTTATGTTACTAAGAGAATGTTGGCTCGTCAACTTGCTGAATTAGAAGAAGATAATATTATCAACAAGAAAATATACGCTACAATACCAGTGAAAACAGAGTATTCAATATCTGAATTCGGTAAAACTCTTCAACCTGTCATAAAATCTATGGAAATTTGGGGCACAGACTATAATGATGTATATACTAGTAAATGAGCTTCTGGTACTGTGCTCGTAAGTCAATACTCCGGAGTATTTTTTATCTAGGGCTGAACTGATTAGGCTACTTTCTTTAATCTTACCTGTTTCGTCTGCTGAATCAATATCATCTGTATTACAGTATGCACTTTTACCATTCGTGTCACTATCAGAACTATTTACTGGTGATATATTGCTATCTGTCGCTGAATTATTGCCATTTGATACTGATCCACTAAAGTTTAAATTATAATTTTTTTGAATTGTCTCTAAACATGATTTAATTTTTATATTTTTCAGTTGTTACAGTAATAATAATACATTATGCCAATAGCTTACGTCATAACCTAACTTCTTATTAAATCCGAGCAACAAAAAAAGCGCCACAACTTTTAAGTTATGACACCTTTTTTATTGCTCATAATGGTGAAGGGCTAGGGTATGACATAAGTTATGATCTTAATAGACTATTTTGAGATAATAATTTAAAAATGTAAGAGCTAAGCACAAAAAATATTAATTTTGTTTAATCAGGAAAATAGGTAAATAATCAATATTCTTAATCTATTGATATTATGTTATTTTATAAAATAACAATTAAATATGACACAGCGTATTAATTTGTGCTAAGCTTATTGTATAAAAATGATTTCCTATGGATGCATTTGTTATCTTAAGTGAAGTAATGAACAATTAAAATTCATATCCTCGAAAAAATATGTGAGATGTTGTATGATTAAGTTTTCAAAAAGTATAGTAAGTTTTAAGAAACTAAGTGAAAAAGATCTATTAGCGATTTGTTGTGGCCATTCTAGTGATGTTGGCCCTAATATAAAAAGAATAAGAGTACCAAAGGGATTAAAAAGAAATACATTAGCTGATATGTTGCATATTAGCCTATCAACACTGTCTAGGTATGAAGAAGGAAGCCGTATACCTAATTTAGATA
The DNA here is from genome assembly GCF_000166715.1 of Leuconostoc gelidum subsp. gelidum KCTC 3527. GTDB lineage: Bacteria > Bacillota > Bacilli > Lactobacillales > Lactobacillaceae > Leuconostoc > Leuconostoc gelidum. Next base: position 119,827 of record NZ_AEMI01000003.1, on the reverse strand, counting down.
CACTTATAGACTTAGCTGATATATTTGAAGCAGACATTAGAGAAATAGTGTACAAGAATTAATTATAATTGAGATGAGATACATTTTATGAAGTTGAAAAAAAGATTCTATAAAGATAGACAGTTCTGGTTTGGCATTATATTGATGTTTATCTTTCCTAACTTACTGGAATTAAAAATATATGATGTTCATTTTTGGTTAAGTTTATTGAGTTTAATTTTAGGTTTATACTTAACTGTAATATCGACTATAATTTTCAAAAATAAACGTAGTAATGACTCTAATCGTAACTAACAAATATACTATTTAAACAATAAGCAAATGGCATCTATAAACGAGTTGCCTTACGTTTTTGATAATTAAAATCACTGTCAACTGAAAATTTGAGTATAATTAGTGTTTAAATGTTTAATAGGTAAATATACTTTTTTTAACTATAAAATATTTATGAGTGGATTATTGGAATTATTTGTGTAATTTATGATATGAAAAAGCTTAGCTTTCTCGGCAAATCTATTCCGATAAGTTAAGCTTTTTCATATGACACCAATAATATTTAGTTACAAACTATGATTATAGCATTAACTATACAATGACTAAATATTGGAGCATAGATATTCTTTGTTTTTTTATAAAGTAAACTCTGTATGATACCAAAAATAAAATAAATTACAAAAGAAGAAATATTAGTTGGACTATGAAAAATAGAAAATAAAAGCGAAGACACTATCATTGTAATATATTTTCTTGCATTCAAGAATAATTTATCGGAAATGTAATAACGAAATATAAATTCTTCATATATAGGGCCAATGATAACGGCTAGTGGAATTGATAATATGTATATGTAATGTGAGTTCCAAATAAATGATGATCCCTTTTTTTCAGATAAAATAGAAAAGCAGTACTGTATTAATAATATGGCTACGCAGCTCATACAAATCCATATAATATGTTTATATTTTAAAATGAAAGGTTCTATTTTTATTACTTTTTTTAGGGTATAGATTATGTATACTATACTGAACAAAAACCAAATTGTAATAATCAAAAAGTTATGCGGAAATAATAAAAATATCGGCAATAATAGTTGTGGTATAAAGCTGAAAATAAATAATATTCCAATTTTTTTAAAAATTTTATAATTCATGTTATTCAAAAAAAGGGGATATGTAAATATCTCCTTTTTCTCCAATTCTTTATTTGATATGTTTTGAGAATCCCTTAACAACTCCGCCACCGAAGTCCCAAGCGGGTTCTATTAGGCCAACCCAGCCCCATCCTTTTCCACCGGAAATAGAGCTAAGCTCTGTTTCAGTCAACTCATTAAAAATAACATTATCATTCATTACATTTACCCCTTTATGGCTGAACAACCTTTACAGTAATAGTATAGACCCGAACCAACAATTTCTCCAGCAGTTGAGAAAAAACCACCACCAGATATTGTATTCAATTCAGCATTGTCAATGCGTTGAAAATCATTTAATTCTTTCATGTTAATTATCCTCCTTTCTTTCATGTGATTTTATTATACATCTTTATTTTTAAAATTATTGTGACATATTGTCATATACATCAAAAATACAATGTTGAGTACATACTGTTAAATTACTCTTAGTAGTGAAAAGTGATCTAAGAAATAAGGCAGAGAAGACTTTCAATGGAAAATATGATAGTTTTTTATTAGTATTTGTATATTATTAAATAAACCCCACTAACTAAATAGTGTTACAGCAACTATACTGAGACAAATAATTGCTATTATAATAGCAACATGAGCATAGATAATTTATATGGTATATAAAATTACAAATTAATTTCGTTATACAGCACACAACAAAAAATATTTCTTACCGTATTAATTTATGTGATATTTTTACTGTACAATTGATAAACGTTTTGTAATAATAATTAGAGAGAACTATTTTTGATTTTATATACAAAAAATATGGGGGATTTTGAAATGTTTTTTAGAAAAATAAGGTATATACCTCAAGTGGATGAACGAGACTGTGGTGTAACTGCATTAGCTATGGTATTGGCGAATTATAAAACTTATTTGTCATTAGCTAAGCTAAGATATATAGCAAAAACGGATATAGAATGAACGACCGCTTTAGGGATTGTTAAGGCAGCTAATTCGTTGAATTTTGATACAAGACCTATTCAGGCTGATTTAACCTTATTTGATACAAAAGATTTGCCATACCCATTTATTGCGCATGTTAATAAAGAAGGTAAGTACCAGCATTATTACGTTGTCTATGGTGTAAAAGGGAATAATATTTTAATTGCTGATCCAGATAGCACGGTTGGAAAAATTAAAATGACTAAGGAACATTTTAATCAGGAATGGACTGGAGTAGCCATTTTTATTGCTCCTAATCCAACATACAAGCCAATCAAAGGAAAGAAAAGATCTTTGCGTTCATTTATACCAGTAATTGTTCGTCAAAAAACACTGGTTATTAATATTGTAATTGCTGTTTTGATGGTGACTTTAGTTAGTATATTAGGTTCATATTATTTACAGGGAATAATTGATACATATATTCCAGATAATATGAAAAGCACGTTAGGTATAGTTTCAGTTGGGCTCATTATTGCTTATATTCTTCAACAGTTGCTATCTTACGCACGAGAATATTTACTGATCGTGATGGGTCAACGTTTATCTATTGATATTATTTTATCGTATATCAAACATATATTTGAGCTGCCAATGTCTTTTTTTGCTACACGACGCACAGGAGAAATTGTTAGCCGATTTACTGATGCTAATGCCATTATTGAAGCTTTATCAGTCTTTTTAGATGTTGGTATTTTAATTAGTGTGGGCACAGTGCTAGCTGTGCAAAATACAACTTTATTTTTAATGGCTCCTATGTCAATATTTAACACAAGTTTTTTTAGACACTGGTTCTGATTATTTCAGTATTTAACCAAATACTCGTATTATAATCTGTTTTCAAACACAAAAAGAGACAGTAACTACTAGGAATGGTAGTCACTGCCTCTTTTTACTCTTCTAAATTAGATAAGAAATCAATAAATCTTGTTTCATCATTCACTGACAAATAGCCCACAAACTTAATTACGACATATTTATCTGTTTTCGAAAAATAGCATGATCAATCCGTTTCTGAATAAACTCAATTTCAATGTAGTGTCTAATATAATAGTCACTACCCTTGCCTGATTTATTTTCTTCACCCGCTTTTGATACTCTGATCCAGATGACCAATTGTAAGCAAGATTAAAAAACTGTGCATTAGTATTACTAGATTTGTCAATCGTACTTTTTGCCAGAACTTGCTTCACTTTTTGATGTTTCAACTGTTTAGTCTGTGTATGCAAATGTGATAAGGTTTGATGTTGTTACCACATCATTTGACTAAATCGTAAGCTGGTTATTGCCAAAATAATCACCAGGGCATAATAACCAAATTGTGCTTTACGTACCATTATTGACCCCCTTTATGATATTACCTAAAGTCAATGATATGAACCCATTACCCTTTGCATTTAATTGCCCTAAAAATTGTTTAACGAACTTGCTTATCGGATACGTAGCCCGCATTAAACAATGCATTAACAGTGTCTTTTGGTAAGCTATCATCTGGCATTTTATTGTCATTATCAATCACTTTAGTTCATGTGCCACTACTAGTAGTAAGAGACTGTGTTGCTGATAATTTAGCAACTGAGGCAGTCGCTTGTTTTATTTGAGATTTTTGAAATTGTGTATTAAAAAAAGCGCCAATCAGGAAGAACCCGACAACACTTAGCATCTTAATTCTAGTGTTTATCATTTTTAAACTATCCTTTCAGTCATTATAGTTTCTAAAATGATCTCTGACGTAATCAGCCAAAACACTAATCGTACGAGCGTTATAATCCTCTGAAAATGACTCTAACCTTTGCATGTACCCATACACATCTAATCTATCCTGGTGAACATCAAAATTCAGTCTTTTTTTATTTCTAACTATTCAAAAAGGAAAGTATTCAGTGCCTGATCAACTACCTTGTTCTCATGTAACTTGCTGTGTTGTGCATCTTTTCCGGTTATTTTTAACTCTTTATAGGACTTCGTACGATCAGAAATCAAGTAGCGTAATGATTGTGAGGATGTATTACTGACTGAGCCATCAGAATGACTACCATCATCTCTATCGCCATAAATATTTAAAACTTTCACTTGATTTTTAGGATAATTAGTTCTTAATTTCAGTAATGCTTTATAATTCGCATTCATTTTTTGTGGCTTGCCTTGACTATTTAATACCATTTGATTCGCTTGATCATCCATTCCTAAAATGCCATTGAAATGACCGGCAATATCAACTTGCTTCGCTAGTTCAGGTAATTTACTATCACTCGAATGATCTAATAAATAAAAGACAATCGACATATTACCCATAGAATGACCAACAGCATTAAATTCCTTAATTTTATACTGCTTTTGCAAAGCAACAATCACATTTTTCAGCCATTGCCCATCTTGATGATAATTCGTGTTTTTATTGTTTTCATAGTTAACTTCAACCAAAGGATGCTTTGCTTTTTTGTCAATCACACCACTTAATTTTACTGCCCCACTTTTCGAGACATTGGCCCTAATAATAGTATTTGAATTCTCTTGTTCAACCAAATAACGGGTCATATGTTGCTCAGCTTTATAACTGCTACCATATCCATGCAAAAAAAGCGTGGGGACAATCGTACTTTTAGTGACATTTTCAGCTGATTGAGTCACCCTTTTGTTAGTATGAGCATAGCCTATTAAAAAAATGAGCAATACAAGTACTGCTAGTATTAAAATTTTCTTATATTTTGTCAGCATTATGATTATTCTTTCGCCTCACATTTGTCATGCCTCATTTAGCAAAACAACATGCTCGCCTTTAACTTTTAAAGTGTTCACATGCATTTCGCCCCAGGCACACAAGCCATCAAGTAATTCTCCCAGTGTCTCTCCGTATTCACTTAATGCGTATTCTACTTTCGGAGGTACTTGATTATATGACTTCCTATCTACAATGTCAGCCTCTTCCAATTCGCGAAGTTGTTGTGTCAGCATTTTTTGACTTATGCGTGGGATTTTTCTACGCAATTCACTTGGTCGTAACGCAGAATGACGTAAATTACAAAGTATAATCGGTTTCCATTTGCCACCAATCACTGCCATGGTCGCTTCTACGCCGATATTATAAATTTTGTCTGCCAATTTTTGTCGCCTTTCTCTTGCTATATCTAAAAATAACATTTAAGTATGTATAGTACAAAAAAGTATGTACTATGCATAAGTACTTTTACATTATAAACTATATACACGAGGAATAGGAGGCAGGAATGATATGATTAATTCATTAACAGATACTGTGCTACTTAACAACGGGAAAAAAATACCAGGTGCCGGTTTAAATCGCGATGATATTTTTATTACTTCAAAAGTTTGGCAAAATCCTCGCTTTCAACCACAATCTTCAAAATTTAAAATTAGATTATTTAGAGCTATCCCTGATTCATTGGCCGGGTAATGACGCATTTGAACATACATGGCACGCTTTAGAGGATTTGTATATAAAAGGAGAATTCAACATAACAGAACAAGATACAGGTTTTTCAATCATAAATCACATTGGTATCACTGTTAGTAATTTAGAAAATTCAATCATATTTTATGAAGCATTAACAGGAAAACAGATAACCAATAAAGATCAAATTGGCGGCAAACGCATGGCCGAGACACAGGGCTTGGACAATACATTAATTAAATTTGCCAATCTTCATTTAGGTAATGTCAACATTGATATTCTAGAATACGTTGAACCAAAACCAAGCCAAGCGCATTATTCAAATGAACAAATCAGTGCCATGCATATGTGTTTTGAAGTTGATGATATCGATGCTGCGGTTGCTCGCTTAAAAGCCATTGGTATCCATCCCGACGGTAAACCCATCTTTTTTGAAAAACAAGATGGATTGAAAAATGGATTGGGTACCGGCGTCGCTTATTTCACTGATCCTGATGGCACAAATCTTGAATTAATTGCACCAAAGGGCCCATTTACTCGCGGATAATCATGATATGTTAGTTTAGACAACATTAAATTTTGTCTATTTTATAAAACGATTAGCAGTTATTCTTCTCATATCAGAGGCGAATCGTTAATCATAGTAAAACAGGTGTTTAGTAACCAATAAGAGCCATTTATTCTATGATTTTTATTCACAGTTCTAACATTATAAAACCCGATGACTTGCACATTATGTGCAAGTCATCGGGTTTTATTTGTTGAATCGATCAAAATAAATCATCTGCTACGTTCGTGAACCGCATTAAATACGACGATACTTAAATTCAAACCAGCAATAATGAATAAACTCGTCATCATGTTTGCTAAGTGTTTCGTCGCAAATAACCCAGTCACGATTGGCATTAAGAAAAATGCCACACTACCAAAGAAAAAATAAAGGCCTGTTAGTCGACCGGAAAATTTTGAATTGTGTGCAATTAATTGACTCAATCCTAATTGTAGTGACCCCCCAGCCGCAGAAATACCAAAAATAAAACAACCCAAACTAGCAAGGCGCATCTCTTGGCTTGAAACGATCACAGCCAATCCCACTATTGTTCCAATAGCCGTTAGGACAAGTAACCTGGCTTCGCGTATCCACTTTTGATTAGTAATTAAAAATAACAATCCCACACCAACTAATGATCCAATACTATAAAAAGTCATTAGCAAATGTGAATTAACCGTTGTAAAAGACTGCACAACATGAAAGTATCGCGTGACCCACTGCGTAAAATGAAGCATCAACCACATCGAACTAAAACCATAAATTAAGAAAAGTATTTTTGTGATATCCCACTGCCATTTAACTTTATTTTTAATGACTTTTGACGTTGCTTGAGTTTTCAAAGTATAAAATTTTTCAGATTTAATAGACAACATGGTACTCAGATTCACAATCAAAATAGCTGTTGCTAACCAGTATAACCAGCCAAACCAAATCTTTTGATTAATTAGTGTCACTAATATGATAGGCAGCAAACCTTCACCCAATGAAATCATAGCTTTTATTAAGACATTACCACTCGATTTACCGTGATTAATCTCTAATAATGTTGGATATGCAACTGCATCTAAGGCTGCATTCGCTAATCCTGCCAAAGTTGTCACAATAACCGCCAAAAAAATAGTATGTGTTAATGGTAATAATGTAAAAAACAAAATATACGTGATCGCTGCGATACTAAGCAGTTTTTTTCGATCTAAATGATCTGATAGTTCTCCTAAGATAGGATAAGCGATGAGTTTTCCAATACCAATTGACGACACAACAGCAGTTGTACTGGCAATAGAACTCTGCCACAATGTACTCAATTGTTGGACAGTCTGTGCTAAAATGATTAACGCAAAACCTTGTACGATATAGCTTAAATAAATAACTAATCGCACTTTAAAATGGCTGACCTGATATTCAGCCGTTGTTCGCTGCTTTATTTCTGTCATTTAAACTTCCTTTATTAACTTCATATACTTAATTTTTATACAAAAAACGATTGTCAAAAAATTATATATTCAATATGATTTTTTTGACAATCATTAGTAAGATATTCGGTTATTCTCTTTCTTAATGTATCATGTTTCATTGGATCATAGCGATATTGTACATCAGTCCAATGATCAGAACTGTATAACCAGACCGGCTTTTCCAATCTTTCTCGTTTTTCTGTTGCATATCTTGGAAAGACATGGGCGTGAAGAAAATTATCTGTATTCCCTAATATATCATAGTTAATTCTGTCAGCATGACACACGTCCAATATCGCATCACCCAAGATACTCATATCTCGTAAAAACGACTGTCTTTCATCTATATTTAACTCATTTAAGGATGACACATGGCGTTTTGGTAGTAGAACAGAATAACCAGGTAAACATTGTACATCGCCAAAAACTGCGTAACCGCCTTCTAATTCTGTCATAACCATTGGATTACTACCATTGATAGCCGATCCAATACGATCTTCGAACCATTGTTTCATTAATTTTCACCAATATTTTCAGTGACAATGAGACTTGTTTCACGTGAAACACTATCAAGTCCTACTGAAATTCTGACCACAACTTAACAATGGCTTGCACGCCTTCATCTCCATGTGTTTGACTTAACTTAGCAAAAAGTTGCTCTGCCAACTGCGCACCGGGCAAATCAAGTTGCATATCAGCTGCTGAATCAAGCGCGATTCTAAGGTCTTTTAACAAATGTTTAACATAAAATCCGGCAGAAAAATCACCTGACATCACACGTGGCATATAATTTGTGACTGACCATGAACCTGCTGCACCACTACGCCACACATTATAAGCATCCGTCATGTTCAACCCAGCTGCTTTTGCGTAAACCATTGATTCTGCCATTGTAATGACTGTCGCGGCAACACCAATATTATTACTCATTTTCATGTGTTGCCCTTTACCAGCCGATCCTGCTAACACAATTTGCTGCCCAATGTCTTTGAATATTGGTAAAACTTGATCAAAAGTTGTTGATGATCCACCAACCATGATAGATAAAGTGCCATTTTTAGCACCTGTATCGCCACCAGAAACGGGCGCATCTATCACTTGAACGCCAAGTTCCTCACCCTTTTTAGCCAATTTTTCGGCTAATTTTGGCGTGGACGTTGTCATATCAACTAAAATAGCACCAGTTTTAGCACCTGCAAAAATACCATCTTCTCGCATCCAAACATCTTCAACATCTTTTGGATAACCAACCATCGTAAAAGTAATCTCTGAAACTCGCGCAACATTTGCTGGCGTATCAGCCCAAACAGCACCATGAGAAATAACATTAGCGGCCTTGGATTGTGTACGATTATAAACAGTCACTTGATGACCAGCATGTAATAAATTATTGACAATGCCTGTTCCCATGACACCAGTTCCAATAAAACCAATCTTCATTTTGTCACCTCAAAATTTCGTTTTCAGTGTGCCCACCATTTGCCATGATCACAGCATCATCTAGCGCAATTTCAACCATATTTTTGATAGCCGTATTCGTATAAAATGCAATATGTGGTGATAAGTAAAAGTTATCTAATTGAATCAGACGCTGAATATTTTCCGGCAACTCCGCAACTGTCTGTTTTTGATCCATAAATTCATTCTCATTTGGCGTCACATCAAATGCAGCACCATAAAGTTGCCCAGATAGCAAAGCTGCTTCCAAAGCAGCCATATCGACAATGCCACCACGGGCCATATTAAGCATAATCGTGCCTGGTTGAACCTTCGCAAAAAAGGCTTGATCTGCCAATCCTTGCGTTTCAGCATTTAACGGCGTATGAAAACTAATCACATTGGCACGTGATAAGGCATCATCCAAAGTTGTATATTCGACGAATGCTTCATTTTGGGCATGATAAACAGGATCCACAGCCAGCACTTTGGCACCCAATGCATGCAAAATTTGTGCAAATGCTGTCCCAATACGACCAACACCAATCACTGCAACTGTTAATTGATAAATTTCTCTTGCTTGACCACCTGCAGCCCAAGTATAATCACCCGTTGCCATCGCGCGGTCAAATCTTTTGTTGTTACGTAAGATATTAAATAATTGTGTTAGTGTATATTCGGCAATCGCTCGGGGTGAGTATGCAGCGACATTTGACAGACGAATGTTGTTACTAAAAGCAGCTGGTAAATCAAACACGTCATACCCAACTTGGCGTAAGGCAATTTGCTTGATACCATAACTAGCAAGTTTTTGATAGATAGGAGCTGGCACATCAGTTGTTTGTTGTGTCGTGACAGCGTCAAATCCCTGTGCCTTATCAACATTATCTACCGATAATGGTTCAAATAGCGTCACGACTTCATGCCCTGTCTTAGCCGCCCAAGCATTAACGTAAGACACTTCTTTATCCACACTATTGTACATTAAAATTTTCATCATATACTCCTTTTATTTATCCTAACACTAACGTTATCATACACTTTAAATTAAAGGCTTGCTTCTCATTATTTTACTTTTCCTAAGAAATACTTCTTCTTGCCACGGCGTACCAAAACAAATTTGCCATCATAATGCGCTGATGGCGAAATTTCAGTAGCCACATCTGTTATTTTTTCACCATTAATTGTAATTGCGCCATTATTGACATCTTCACGTGCTTGTCGCTTAGACTGATCCACACCACCATCAACCAAAAAGTCAATAATGTTCTTGCTTTCAGCGGTAATATCAAAACTAGGAACACCACCAAAAGCGTCAGCAATTTGTGCCGCTGACAATGTTGCAACATCACCACTAAACAGTGCTTTTGATAATTGTTCAGCGTCAGCAACAGCTGTTTGACCATGAACAAATTTGGTGACTTCTTGTGCCAAACGACGTTGTGCTTCACGTGCGCCAGGGTTAGTATCAATTGCTTTAGCTAATGCATCAATTTCTTCACTGTTCAAAAATGTAAAGTATTTCAAATATTTGACGACATCAGCATCGTTTTGATTCAACCAGAATTGATAGAATGTATAAGGCGATGTCTTTTCAGGATCCAACCAGATTGCGTTTCCTTCGGATTTTCCGAATTTTTTACCAGTTGAATCAGTCATCAGAGGAATGGTCAAACCAAAGGCTTTTGCCGCATTACCTTCAAGTGAGTGAATCAAATCAATACCCGATGTGATATTCCCCCACTGGTCAGAGCCACCAATCTGTAATTTCACATCTTCTCGACGCCACAATTCATGAAAATCAATGCCTTGCAGTACTTGATAAGTGAATTCTGTAAAAGAAATTCCTGTTTCCAATCGTGAAGCCACAACATCTTTTTTCAACATCACATTAATCGAGAATAGCTTACCATAATCACGCAAAAAATCTGTTAGCGTTAGCTTTCCGAGCCAGTCATTATTGTTAACAATGCGTGTGTCATTATCACCGAAAAGTTTTGTAACCTGTGCTGTAATACCCTTTTCGTTTTCAGCCAGTTGTTCTTGCGTGAGTAGTTGACGTTCTGTTGTTGGTCGCGGATCACCAATCGCACCTGTCGCGCCACCTATGATAATCACTGCCTTACCACCAGCATTTTGAAAGCGCTTCAATACCATAAATGGAATTAGATGACCTAAATGCAATGAATCGGCCGTTGGATCTGTTCCAACGTAGGCCCCAATTTTGCCACTTGCCATTGCCTCCAGTAAACCCTTTTCATCAGTGATTTGATTTAATGCCCCACGCCACTTAAGATCTTCTATAAAATTCATGTTTTTCTCCTTATTTGTCAATAGATAGCAAAAACCGCCCTATAAATTAATATAGGACGGTTTTAACCGTGGTACCACCTAAATTGTAAGTCATCGGACCTACCACTTAAAATGCCTTATCGCGGCATACGTCATATTTTTTTCGTTGTGTAACTCGAGACAGCGGTGGGTTAGTTTACAGCAACCACTAACTTTCTTTGACGCATCCATCTGCCTTTTTAGCAACTCATGATGTTTTCATTATACCAGATAATATCAATTAGAGGTGATTTCTCCAATTTTTATCAAAATTAACTCTCTCGCAACATCTCAATCTTTCATAGGTGTTAATTCGACATAACTACCACGTTCAACGCCAGAAAAATTAATGCTTAGCAAGCGATGATGTTCAAGTAAGATAATAGCGGTTGAACGCTTTAACGTTGATGATATCATGCCACCTTGCCCATCACCGCCACCATTACCATTTAGAAACTTACTATCAACCGTAATTGTTGCTGGTCGAAATTTGTCGCGTTGTATCGTTTGACGTTTAATATCGTGAATCTTAACTTGATAACGTCCTTCGGGAATTTGTCGATTGACTACATAATTTCCCGGTGTTGAAATTGTATAAACATCATTCCGTTTCATCAAAGGTTTAAATTCAGCCGGTTCAAATTTGACTGCCTCACCTTGACCAACATTAAATGTTGTTGTTCGATCAAGGGCTAAACCAAGATAACGATCGCCACGCTGACCATCAGATAGCACAGGTGTATTCGCTAAACGATCGGATAGTATCGTGATATCGTAGATCCCAGTAGTTAAACCGAGTTGCGTAATACCTTTTACACCACCCACGTTTTCGATGACACTTGATATTGCAGTATTTTTACTTTGACCCAATAACTGTCGTGGCCCTTCTGGCATAACGTGATTTTTAATAATCGGCACTAACTGCCACAAAAAAACACCAAAACCACAAGCAATAATAGCTGTGATAATCCATTTTTTATACATCTGACACAATCTCCCCATCGGACAAATCAATAATTTTATCAGCTAATAGCGTTAAGTCTTCTAAATTATGACTGGCTAATATAATCGTTGCCCCACGTTGCGCTTCTTCTGCCAAAAGTTCACGTATTTGTATCACACCTTTTTGATCGATTGCATTGGTAGGCTCATCCAATAAAATTAAACTAGGTTTTTCAAATAAAGCCTGTGCTATAGCACCACGTTGCTTCATACCTAAGGAAAACTTTGCAACTTTACGTGAATCATTTGTTGTCAAACCAACACGTGCAATCGTCTGTTCAATATCATCATCAGTAGCAACTTTTTTTATTTGCGATAATAATTTTAAATTTTTGGTTAATGAGAATTCAGGAGCCAAATTATTATTTTCAATCAGCAAACCAAGACTTGGTGGAAAATCAATGTTTTCACCTAATACCTCACCATCAACCACGATACGCCCAGAACTCACTCGTATTAAACCAGCTAGCGCCCGTAGAAACATCGTTTTTCCAGCACCGTTTCGACCACGCAAACCATATATTTTACCAGCTTCAAAAATATATGACACATCTTTTAAAATTGTTTCTTTTTTTATCTTAACCGTTATATTTTTTACTTCTATCATTTAGATTACCTGTTTTTTTCTGTATATATAGCCTAGACCCGCATATAATCCTGTAATAATCATTAGCATGATGATAGTTTTACATGTATTTAACTCTGAAAATCGGCCAAATAAAAATAATATGGGCAGCAGTATCGGTGTTTTGACAAACAATCCAAATCCTATCATGCCAACCATCATAGCCAAACCACTAACACTACTGAAATAAGATTCAACTATACGTTGTAATAGATGCCACATCACATAAAAACATATGACACCAAGCCATCTATAATCAATGCCTGTTTGTTTTGTCAAAAAAATCTGACTAAGAATAATGGCAAATGTGGTAACAATAACAATAATTGTAGAATGTAAATAGCTTTTGATCATCACTTGTAAACGATTTTTATGTCTCACAAAATAGTTCAGTCCCTGACCTGTTTGCATACGCTCCTCCCAACCAACAATTAGTATAAATGGTGTTAATTGAGATACTAGTAAAGCAATCTGTTGTACATAGGTGATAGTCGATTGATTCATCAAATATATTGGCGTTTCATGCGTCAATTGTTGCCCAATAACAAAAAGAGTACTCAAAATAAAACATATCACTATTTGATATTTCGTTATTTGTACCATTGCAGCCACTTTGCTTTCGATTCACCAATAAGGTAAATACCAATAATTACAAATATCCAAATCCCCATCATAAAGTAGGGAATAACTATCGTCACATCTGGCCATTCTCCAATCATGCTCACAATCGCATAATATTGCCAAGGTAATGGCACTGTCAGGCTTGTCGTCGCCATTACCACAATAGAAATAAGCGTTGCTACAATTAATGCCAACCATCGTTTATTCGTGCCATTATAAATCACCATCATCAAGATATGCATCATGGTTAACGACAAAAAAGCAGTAACTAATTGGAGCGACCATAGCAATAAAAAAATATTGAATTGATTGGCAGTCATTGTAATAACTAGTACTCGTATCATACCCATAACACCAATAATTATCACAAAAATGATCGCATCTCGTATACCTTGTCGCACATTTTTCCTAAAAATAGCGACGCGATTTTTTTGTCGCATTAATTTCTGCAAGTCTATTGTTATATTTTTAATTGTTATGGCCAAGAAAAGTGGTACAAAAAGTGTCCACCACACCAGTGCATCTAAATAACGACTGGCTTCATAACGCGACCAGTCTCCAAAATCATATACCATCCCAAATTTATACCAAGTAAAGAAAAATATACAAAAAATAATGGCAGTCACACCTAACCATCTTATAATTTTTTTACTCATGATATGTGCCACCTAACAAAATAACGATAAACTAAACTATTAAACACGATAGCCCCAATTGTTATGACCACATAACCTAGAATAATGTGATTTAAATAAGCTGGTATCAATGGTTGCATTAACTTATTGATACTCAGACTACCACCAGCCCAGAAAGGTAAGTATATGGCCAATGTGAGTAACACAAGTTGATATAATTTTGTAACGATTAACCCTAGTGAAACCAAAACCGTTCCAAATATAATGAACAACCAAGTATTCCCCAAGCTATACAATATATCAGTCATTAAGAGATGTTGCCAGCTCCAGACGCCCCAATGCCAGATTAGATCTGATTTTAATGGCATGATCACCTCTGGACCTATGGGATCAGCATAGCTTTTTGTAATCACTAACCTACTACCAAGAACAATAAGATGATTAAGTAATAATGGACCAATGAATAATAGACCACTTGTCATACCTGAACCAATATATAATTGTTGCAAATATTTCTTATATCCCAGTCTTGCCATAATAGCAACATCAAATCCTGATTTTTGATCGCTGATCTGATTGATGGTCACACCACCTAATATAAAAAGTGGCAAAAGACTATACATCGCTGTGCTCAAAAAACTAAATGCACTTTCGCCATTGCCTACAAGAACAAAGGTCATACGTAATATCGTATGACCTCTGTATAATCCATAATTAAACGGATGTATTCCTAAAAAAGTTAACACCATAATAGATGTTGTTATTATTAGCAATACTTTATAGGAAAGACTAGCAATAATTCGCTTTAAGAAAAAATTACTAATCATACTGTTTTCTCCTTAATTCATGTTGAATAATACAAAATAGTATAACATTTGCAATTCATATCCTATGCCCATTATTCTATGTCGACAAATTTATCATTATATGTTAAACGCTCATCTATTTTTATGATACAATAAGTGCTTATTGTTATAATTAAACTTTGATCGGAGAAATATTTATGAAATTCAATACTATCCAACACATTTTACAAACTATTCGAACGCGACATAACCTCACACAAGTTGAATTTGCAGAGAAAATATTCGTTTCACGTCAAACCATTTCTAATTGGGAACGCGGTATTAGCACCCCTCCCATTACAGCACTTACCATTATTGCCAAAACCTTCAACACGCCACTACCAGAAATTGTGTCTGCCTTAGAAGGGCAACAAACTGACAAGGCTCACACTGCTGAACGCCAACTGCTTGTTGATGCTTTTTTGTCTTTGCTATACCGTCACAACGGCGTGTACTGTGACATTGATCTCATTATTCAAGAGACTGGTATTGCACATCAACATGCAATCAAATTATTTAACTCACCATCAGCCATACTCCAATACATTGCAAAACAAGTTGATGCTCAAGTCATTGCAGCCTTGTCAACCAGTACAGCAACAGATCCTTTTGAGATGATTGCTGATTATGTTTTACCCGTATTATATGACAATAACCATACTTTAAAGATTCTCTACACTGGTCACTATGCCAATGGCGAATGGCTATATTTCTTAAAAAAAGTCTACATTAAGTGGGCAACCCCATTCTTTGAAAATTACAATCTCGGCACGGCACCAGTGAGTCGAGAATTCGCCATTGATCTCACAGTTAAGACCACACTGGCAATTATATCTACTTGGCTCACACAACCAATACCCACTAAACCCGCTGATTTCCGCCAGACATTCCTCCATTTGACACACACCCCCATTGCACAAATTGTTTCACCATAAGCAACCTAACATCTAATCACAGTAATACCTATCTTAACTTTGGCACACTTTATACCAATTTAACCGCCGTTTCCTAAACTCAAACCAACTAAACACTATATGATCTTAAATTCGGTCTTTTGGTTGTTGTTCATTTTGGCCTGCTATTAACAGGTTTAACTTGCAAATATCCCTTTTTCTTGTTACCATTACTTTACTATTAGTGGGAGTAATTCAAACAATATGCTAAATAACAGAAAAATTAAAAAAATCGCGTGGTCACGTGTCACAACACATTTTAAGGCAGCATTTTTACTATCATTAGTTCCGATGATATTCACTGTATTTGGTGTGATGTCGAATCACAATTCTCGTGATGTCACTTTTTCACAAGATTTGAATCCAACAACACAAAAAGTAACCGATACAGCAAGCAATATGGGGCACCTTTTCCAAGACAATTGGCTTACCATTACAATTGTGAGTCTCATTGTTTTGATTATTGTTATAGTCATTGGCATATTGATGACAGCCATCAGTGATTTCTTTTCTGAAAGTTCGGTTAGTGGCTTTATTGATTGGCACGAAACTGATAAAACACCCGATTCACCAATTAAAGCTGGTTTTAACTTGTTAACTAGTACTGCATTCCAAATTGCTTTTCTACGTGCCGTTTATACGTTATTGTGGACATTGCTGTTCATCATACCTGGGATCATCAAGAGTTTTTCATACTCACAGGCGTTGTACTTATACCGTGATGACCTACGCGCTGGGCGTGATATTCAGTCAACCAAATACTATATCGCGCAATCTCAAAAATTAATGACCGACTATAAAGGCCAATTATTCATGATGTATCTCAGTCTTATCGGCTGGTACTTCTTAGGTTTTTTCACTTTTGGTCTCGCCAATTTATTCACTTTACCTTATACACTGGCTATTCAAGCCGAATTTTACATCGCATTACGTGGTGAACAACCTACAAAAACAACCGTATTATAAAAACCGAGAATTGAAATTCTCGGTTTTTTTGTGTCATACATACTAAAACAACTTGTCAATGACGCAATATCCACATTTGGTCATTATAGCCCTGGACAAATGTTGTTACTTCAGTTAACTTATCATGTAATATAACATTTCCAAATCGTAACAAAGCATTAGGATAATGACGTAGCTTACGATTGGTAAAGTCTTGACGAGCTTGTTGACAGCCCAAATCATAATCGTTTGTTTGTTGTTTTATTTGCTCTCCAAAATTGCTATACGCACCAGACTCATACTGCTTTTTAATATACGCATGCAAATTAATCATTGTGTCACCTCGTCTGCTGACAATCTAGGGACATGCTTCTTATGTTGCACAATAACTATAACCATAAATGGTATTACCATGAGTGAACAACTCAGTAAAAATTTCAAAAATTCGTTACTAAAATTCTGCTTCAAAATCATTTTCTGTACGATGCCAAACAAATAATATCCCGGGGAAAATTTTTGGACAGCCGTGATTGCTACTATAACGTTTCCAGATAACCATGTATCAAGACGTACCATGAGCATCCCAAAGACCATACTCAATGGCATACTGAGCGCATCAAGTGTTCGACTATCCACAAAAATACCTAACAAGAAGCCAATAGCACTCAAGTAAATACCCATCAAAGAAAACAATATAAGCATAGTAGCAATATTTAAATTGAACGCCAACGACTTCATCAATAAACCAGCCGCTATAATCACAACACAAATGGCAAAGTTTAAAATAATTTGTACTGCCATTTGATCCATTAACCAACGTCGCATACTGTAGTTTGATGTGCGGGCCTGCAGCTGATAAAACTTTCTAGTGTGACTAATTTTTTTTGAAAAAGTTACCACCGCATTTCCAGCAATGCCAATTGCACATGCAGCACTCACCCACAAGTAGGCGTTTGACATCGTGAAGAATCCCGATGATTTGGCCATGCTAATCATCATACTATACCAAGCCAGTGGAAAAATCAGTGTAAACAACAGGAAACGCTTATTACGAGATGTTTCTTTAATATCCAACCAGATAATCATCCTATGCTACCCAACTTCCTGATTATTAATACGATACCATTGCTCAATTGTCTGGTTGTTGGCATGTATTGTTGCAACTGATACATCTTTGTCAATCACACCATTTTTTAACAAAACAACTCGCGTAAAATATTTATCGATTTGATTAAAATCATGCGTAATCGTTATCACACTGCCACCAACATGATCTAGATAGTGCCAAAAGAAATCAATTGATTCCAGATCCATCCCCACTGTTGGCTCATCTAAAATTAAGAGTTTTGATGGTTTAAGTAAACTAATTAACAATGCCAATCTTCTTTTTTGACCACCAGATAATTGGCTAATAATAACTTGTGACTGCCCATTGAGATTAAATTTTTTAATCATTTCAGTCACAAATATTGGTGAATATTGTCTTTGAATTTGAGCTGATAGCATCACGTGTTCTCGCACTTTTAAGGATTCAATCAATACATTCTCTTGTGACATCACACTCAGATCATCACTTGGATTAAAAAAACGTCTCACTTGTCCGCCATCAGGTTTAACCAAACCAACAATTGTGTTAATAATTGTCGTCTTTCCAGACCCATTAGCACCTAACAAAGCAATGCGATCACGACCATACACTGACAAATTAATGTCTTTAAGCACTGTCTTTTTGAATTTCTTACTGATATTCTGTAACCGGATAATCAGTTCTTCATTGCTCTGTTGACCTGATAATAAAAAATCCAAGTCAACTGCTAAAATCTCTGCCAATGAAATCAATTTATCAATATCTGGTTCAGCATCACCATGTTCCCATTTAGATACGGACTGCCGAGACACATATAATTTCTGAGCTAAAGCCTCCTGTGACAAACTCTTTTTTTGTCTCAGCAAGCACAATTGTGATTTAAAAACATTTTTCATATGCCATTTCTCCTATCATCTTTAGATTGCACCACTTATGAATTTGATTATACATGAAATAGCATTTTTTGAAATCTTATAACTAATATTGCTGTAACCCTTTATTTGCTGAGATTGCAACTGTTGGTTGCAACGCGTATTTGACAAGAGTGATCACGCAATTGGTAAAAATGTATAGCAATCGGTTGACACATTGAACACAAAACCTTATAATATTTTATGTAAGCGTTTACATAAAACTAAATAAAGAAAGGTTTCATTATGAATTCTACTAAAAGCAGACTGCGTTCTTTCAAAAACGCATCTTATCTTCAAAGTTCTACAAGTATGTTACTGTTTTTTGCCTCTTGGGGCATCTGGTGGAGTTTCTATCAACTCTGGTTAACATCCCCAACAAGCAACGGCGGTTTAGGCTTATCTGGCGCGCAAGTGGGTACAATTTTTTCAGCTAATTCTTTATTCAGTTTGATACTTATGTTTGTATACGGTGCAATTCAAGATAGGCTGTTTATAAAAAGATACTTACTAATCTTTAATGCTATCATCTCAACTCTAATCGGCCCTTTTTTCATCTGGGTATACGCACCACTTTTAACCAACCATTTTGTGATTGGCATGTGGGTTGGCGCTATTGTCTTATCTACAGGATTCTTGTCAGCAGTTGGTATTTTAGAAGCTGTTACAGAAAGATTCAGCCGTGTTTTTTCTTTTGAATATGGCCAAGCACGTGCATGGGGATCTTTTGGATATGCAATTGTTGCTTTACTAGCAGGGCTTCTATTTGTCATTAACCCCCAATTGAACTTTTGGTTCGGATCTATTTTTGGCATTCTTTTGCTTGCCAACCTTATCTTTTGGGTGCCTAAAGAAGAACGTGATGCTAAACAAGCCATCTCAGACTTAGCACGCGAAGATTCAATTCCAAAATTGTCAGATATGCTACATTTACTCAAATTACCAGAACTATGGCAAGTTATCATCTTTATTATCTTCAGTTGGACTTTTTATACGATATTTGATTCGCAAATGTTCCCTGACTTCTATACAAAGTTATTCTCAAGTCCAGCTCTGGGTCAACATGCATATGGCACCCTTAACAGCATACAAGTATTTTTTGAAGCGATTATGCTAGGTGTTGTTCCAATTATAATGAGAAAAATTGGTGTCAAACGTACATTGATGATTGGTGTAGTTATTATGTTTATGCGTATCGGCCTCTGTGGTTTTAATACGAACCCGTACACTGTTTCTGCTATTAAAATGTTGCATTCATTAGAGGTACCAATGTTTACGTTATCAATTTTCCGCTATTTCACACTACACTTTAACACAAAATTATCTGCCTCATTATATATGATTGGGTTTCAAATTGCTGCTCAAATAGGTCAAGTTATTTTATCCACACCATTAGGAATACTACGAGATCATGTTGGTTATCAAAACACATTTCATGTGATTTCGGTCATGGTTTTATTAGCTGGTATTTATGCTTTCTTCGTTCTTAAAAAAGATTCTCAAGATGTTAATGGTACGCCATTAGCCAAAATATAATCATAGTCAAAACCAATATTAATTTTCATACAAAGGAGTCAACAAAAATGACAAAACAACTAACCGAAGAAAACTTCATTCCTATAACTAATACACGTTACAGGCCAAATTATCATGTTGCCCCAACAAATGGCTGGATGAACGACCCCAATGGCTTCGTGTATTTTCAGGGCTATTATCATATTTTTTATCAACACTATCCTTATGCTGCACAATGGGGACCAATGCATTGGGGTCATAAGCGTAGCCGCGATTTAATTCACTGGGAAGATTTACCAATCGCGCTTACGCCCGGCGATTCTGAAGATACTGATGGTGTATTTTCTGGTAGTGCCATCGTTAAGGACGGCCGTCTATGGCTTGTTTATACAGGTCATCACTACTATGGCGATAACGATCCAGAACACTTCTGGCAAAATCAAAACCTAGCTTACAGTGATGATGGTATTCACTTTACTAAGTATGCGAATAATCCTATTATTTCACAGGCTCCAGACGACAGTTCACATCATTTTCGAGATCCAAAAATATGGGAACATAATGGATTCTATTATATTATATTAGGTAATCAGTCAAACAATGGCTTCGGACGCGCTATTTTGTACCAATCAACAGATCTTTTTGAATGGCAGTATTTAGGTGTTTTAGATCAATCACAGTCTATCGCAGCTGAGGGAGATATGTGGGAATGTCCTGACTTTTTCACATTGAATGGCAAAGAAATTCTCCTAATGTCACCTATGAATATTCAACCACAAGCATATAAATTTAAAAATTTATACCAAACTGGCTATTTTATTGGTCAGTTTGACTATACGACGCAAAAATTTGAGCGAAATCACTTTCAAGAACTAGATCACGGACATGACTTTTATGCCTCACAAACAATGCTTTCCCCCGACGGACGACGCATTGTTATTGGTTGGGCCGACATGTGGGAAAGCAAGTTTAATGAAAAATCTGATGGTTGGACAGGTTTATTAACATTGCCAAGACAATTAATTTTAAATGATGACCATCTTTCTATGCAACCTGTTGCGGAAACGAGTAGCTTGAGACAGGAGACACTATGTCAAGGTACCTTATCACCAACAACAACATTATCTCAGCATAACAGTGCTATTGAAATTAAAGCAACATTAGCTACTAGCACTGTCTCCCTATATGTAAAAGATGTCTTAAATAATGACATTATCTCGCTTCATTTTGACAAAGATACACATACTTTTGTCCTTAACCACATAGATCACCCAAATGATCCAAGATACGCCTTTGTAAATGAACTAGATCAACTAGACTTTAATATATTTGTGGATCATAGTGTGATCGAAATATTTGTTCAACAAGGTGAAGCAGTATTTACAGAAAGATTTTACATCACTGGAACACCTGTCATATCGTTGGTCTCGGATGATAATAGTACCATATCAGGTCAATTCACAACATATCGCCTTGATAGTCAGACGATTTAATATTTTAATCCACACTTTTTGTAGTATACTTTAATTGAAATGACATGCTTATCAATATGTTGATAAGCATTTTTTTAATTAATTATAAATGGAATGTAAAATAATGAGCTATAAACTTGAAGATGTCGCAAAATTAGCGGGTGTATCAAAAACAACTGTATCACGCGTTCTAAATAATCGTGGCTATTTAAGCCAAAAAACAATTGATAATGTATATCAGGCAATGTCCCAATTAAATTATCAACCAAACGCTGCCGCCCAACAGTTACAAAAGAAAAAAACACATATTATCGGATTACTTTTCCCTGCAATTGCGCATCCTTTTTTTGGTGAGCTCGTGGAATTATTGGAAAAAAAGTTATATCTCAAAGGATATACAGTAATTGTGGGCGATTCAATGTATGATGAAAAAAAAGAAGAGCACTATCTCAGACAGTTGCTCTCTCATCAAGTTGATGGTTTGATCGTGGGAACGCACAATTTTAATATACAAACCTATAATAAATATAGTGGGTTACCCATCGTTTCAGTTGAACGTATTCTAAACGATGAGATTCCGACTATTTCCGTAGATAACTATCATGGTGGTGTTTTAGCCACACAATATTTAATTGATCAAGGTGCTAAACACATAGTCCATACCAGTGGTCACACTTACCCAAATATGCCTAGTAGTCTTAGACATCAAGGTTATATCGATACAATAAAAAAACATCATTTTACACCGCATCATTGGGAAGTAGAATTTGAACTATCCCATGGCGAAAAAGACATTATCTTTTCTAGATTATTAGACGAACATCCCAATGTCGATGGTATATTTGCTGGTAATGACGTTGAAGCTGCACAAATTTTATCCTTAATTCAACGAAAGTATACAAACGCCAATAATCAGCCATTGGTGATTGGATTTGATGGCACAAATTTAATACGCACTGTTTTACCAAACATGCCAACAATCGTTCAACCTATAAATGATTTAGCAGATACTGCCGTGACTGTTTTAGAAAACCGTATGATGAATGTACCAACACAATCTACTTATATGCTAGATGTGACTCTTTATGAAGGGATTAACCAAAGCTAACTAGGTTAAGCAATATTGATAGGCTGCAATAAACATCCTTTTTACCTAAACTTCGGCGAGGCTGTGTCATGTTTAGTCGTTGGCTTCGTGACGTCAACTAGCATGGTATTTGGGTTGCGGTACATTTTAAGTATAGCTTGCCCAACGGATAAATTATGATAATCAGCTATGTTTTTTAAGCTGACAATCTGTTGTAACTCATCAGGATGATTTAATTGATGAATCAGTGCACTACCAAATTGACCGCTTAACTGTGCAGGTATATCTAAAGGTGATTGTGTTGAAACCACAGAATAAATACCATACTTACGTCCCTCACGCAGTATTTTAAACAAACCAGTATCATTAAGTTGTTTTTGGTTCTCTGGCATATAACGATGTGCTTCATCAAGAAAAATTGTGATTGGAAAACGAATCGTACTAGCCATTCTGATGGCCAGCAGCTTTTTGAGTAGGAGTGATAATACTAATCGGCTAACATCACTACCCGTTTTCAACTGACTGACATCAATGACAAGTGTGCGTTGCTGGCTCCGACGTTCAGAAAATAACTTTAAAATATAAAATATATCTGTCTGTGTTGCCCGAGGTACAATATGATTGTGGTGCATATTGAACACGCGATTTAAAGTAGGCTGTCTCACACGAGATTGCCCACTTAATAGATCCCCCCATTGTGATCTTACCGCTTCATGGTCAATTTCTTGGCCTAATAAATCATAATCTGCCTTTGAATCACCAAATGGTACAGCAAACTCTTGAATAACTTGTGTCATCAACAATGTCGCATCATAATCACGTCCAAAAACTGATAATTTTTGTTGCTCCTGATCAAATGTCGTTAGTTTTTTATTGATTTTGATATAGGTGCCATTATTTTTGATGACATTTTTCTGAATCTTAAGTGATTCAATTGCCATAGCTAATTTTGGGATTAAACGATCGTTTTTGATACCTAATATGTTTCCAACATCTTTAGCTTCTAATTCTGCAAAATCTAAATTAGCATCTTCTCCCAAAGTATAGGTAATGGCATGGGGTATTTGACTATATTCACCTGTTGCATCAAAAATAATACTCGTTTGCTGAGATTGCTGTAACGATTCGACCAAAGATAATAATGATGTCGATTTGCCATTACCTGTCGCACCAACAATCATTAAATGGTGAGATAATAACTCATTGGGATCAAGGGATAGTGGTTTATTCGTCCCACTTTTTTTCACAAAGTTGTTTAAAGCAATATGATTTATCACAACGTTCACCTCTTGCTAGTTTATTTATTATACCTGCCTCGATCGTACATCTTGATATGATAACTCATATACTCATATTGTCACGACGGTCATAGTCCAAGTATAAGCGTGATAGCTCTGTTAAAAAAGGTACCATATTTTTAGAAAGCGGTTGATTGGATGATAAGAAAGATAATTCGTGCTTTAAATCAATAGCAATCATTTCCTCATCTAACCCGCCACGTAATGCCTTATCGGCTATACCTAAAATTTCCTTTTCCATTTCGCTAAGTGTAGCATCTGTTACTAATACAGACATATTGTCCCATAATTGTTGTTTCTGACTATTCATAATTCTTCTCCTACTTGATATACGCCACGTTACAGGCCCAAAAAGAATCGGCCTGGTATGCTGATGTCAGGGTTTTCAAGTTGACGCCAGAGTAGCAAGCCATTTTCTGATAAAGTTTGCTTGATCAATAATCCTCTCAAATCACGTACAACTTCTTTCTGAACTTTGTTTGCATTGACATTTTCCTTAATGCTAATACATGCGTGATCAACTATTTGTTGTTCATTAATTTCGCCATCTTTAAATGCCATTAACACAGCTAATAACTGTTCTTTTTCCATAATTCCCCCTTCTTCAATTAAATATCTTCTTCAATAAAAAAACCTATACCTCACCATCTCAGACGCTACTTTCAAACACCGCCATCAGATTTTAAGTATAGGTAACCCCTAGTGAGAACTTTGTTTCATTTTTTGTCAGCCCCTAACACACATTATAGCAAAAGCAAATAGCCAAATTTACACAAGTTTTTTGATTTTTTTGGCCAATATATATTATTGACTTTTTTCGTAAATATGTTAGTGGTGATTTGGTGTTCTTTATCTGTATCGTTTCAATACCCATATCTTAATTGATTGAGTTGAGATATTTTTTTCATCGTTTGTTGCGCGTTTTCTGGTAACACGATATGATTTTTTATCATAACATTTGATACATCAAGATTCATTCGGCTAAATACCAAGGGTATAGATCCTGATTCGTTTTTAATTTCATTAAAGTACACAGCTAGAACTTGTTTTAAAGCATCATATGCCGTGCCGTCTAGTTCCTTGAGTAGCTGTATTATAAGTTCTAACGCAACTTTCCCTCGTTCTTGTCCACCTGTATACCATTTTATCTGTGTCATAATCGTTGCCCCTTATTTAGTAGTATGTGATTGATTGAAATTCATTTGGATTTCAATCAATTTGTTCTTATCGTAGAGACCGTATTATTCTATCAAATTTTTGTATTTCTAACGTATTTCCTTTTCATGAGTACGATGCTAACAAAAATTGAAAAAATAACTACCTTATCAAAATCAACAATCAAATAGTCATGCGATATAATATTCATTAATACTTGAATCGTACCAATTATACTAAAGACCAGTACAAAATTTTTTACAAAGAATGCCTGTCTACTAGTCATTCTTTCCCCAACTTTTTCAAATAAGTTATACATACTTTTATCCCCTCATATTTAATATTACTATATGTATAAAGTATATCATTTTTAATCTTCTATTAAAAATCACATTTCATTAATATTTTTTGATAACCAATTATTTTGATCTGAACTATTTGGTAACAAATTGTTCAGACACATATTCTGCATATAATTTATGACTATCTAACAGCTCCTGGTGAGTACCAGATCCTGTCACTTCGCCATGCTCAATAAAGTAAATTTTATCCGCATCAACAATTGTTGACAAACGATGTGCGATAACTAGTGTTGTTCGGCCTTGCATTAACTGCTCAAGTGCACGTTGCACCATTGCTTCTGATTCCGAATCCAAGCTCGCTGTTGCTTCGTCTAACATCAAAATCTTTGGATCTCGCAAGAAAGCACGCGCAATAGCCAAACGCTGACGTTGTCCTCCAGAAACTTTTACCCCACGCTCACCAACTTGAGTATTTAATTTTTCCGGTAGTTGATCCACAAAATTATCCGCATAAGCTAATCGTAAAACTTCCCACAAACGTTCGTCTGAAAACTGTTGTGGCAATCCATAGGTTAAATTATCACGAATTGTGCCAGCCATAATTGAAGAATCTTGTGATACAAAACCAATTTGCGAACGCCAAGAATTCAATGAAATATCTTCAATGTTGTAACTACCGATATTCATATTTCCTCCAGTAGGTTCGTAAAAACGCTCAAGGAGCTGGAAAATCGTTGATTTGCCGCCACCTGAAGGCCCAGCGAACGCTACTATCGTATTAGGCTTAGTTTCAAACGAAACATCATGCAAAATTGGCTTCCCTATTTCATATTCAAAATCAATATGATTAGCTTTTAAAGTTAAGCCTTCAATGTCAACTATCTCACCTTTATCGAGTTCTTCAATTGGTTCATCAAGTAATCTAATCAAGCGATACGTTGCCCCTTGTGTTTTGGCAAGCGTCGAACCAAATGTACCAATATTAGCCAAAGCTGGCATAATTTGGAACAAATACATGATAAAACTAAACAACGTCCCCATTGTTGATTCACCTTTAGCAACGCGTAATGAGCCAACGACTAAAATCAAGGCAAATAAGCCCATCATCACCATGGTCATGATGGGTCCCATCACACCATCAATAATTGCTTCTCGACGACCAAATTTAAATAATTTTTCAATTTGGTCAATGCCATGCTTCAAAACATGCTGTTCAGCACCTGAAGATTTTACTAACCGCATTTCGGCAAGGGTTTCTTGTGATCCCCCACTAAAATCAGCCATTGCATCTTGCGTCCCTCGACCAACTTTTGATCCTAAAATCATCACTGGTGTGACTAATAACGCTGTAACTGGTACAGCAATAAATATCCAAATTGCCATGTGCCAATCCGTTGTAAACATTAAGACGACTGCACCAACCATTGAAATCATGCTTGTTAGAAAGTTAGGTAGTGTATTTGCAACTAGTGTTTTCACTTGTGATGTATCATTTGTTAAACGAGAAGTTGTTTCACCGGATTTTACGTTATCAAAATATGGTGTTTTAAAAACAACCAATTTTTGCCAAATAATTTCACGCAGATTGCGCACCAATTGCTCTCCAGCGACACCTGTCAAAAAATTCCCGATAGCAGATACAATCGCACCGCCAATAAACAGTGCCAAAACAATTACCACAATCGTTTGGTCAATATGAACATTTTGTAAATCTTTACCACTGAATGTATTAATTAGTTGTCCAGAATATTTTGGTGTCATTAAGTTGGCTGCTACACCAATAACTGAAAGTAAAAGTCCTGGAATCATGAGTTTAAATTGTGGATGTGCTATTTTAATAATTTTCCAAAGACCAGAAATCTTTGCTTTAGGCTTCTGTTTCTCCTTGCCCGTACCAAATGTCCGTTTCGCCATTATCTTCTCTCCTTCAATCTCATCCAAATCGATTCACCCACGACATACTGATTGTAAAGTAAATTCAATTCATTGTTATCTATTTCCAATACGCTCATTTTCATTAAAAATCTTCATGCTTGTCACGATCAAAAAAACTTCGTAGTTGATGCTCTTCTATTCGTTTACGGTATGCCGTTTGGTCTTTACGAAACTTCTGTAGACGCGTTGTATCAACAAAATGGTCAAAATGGTGTTGTAAATGTTTGTCCATTTTGCTACGCATGTTGGTCAAGTATGCATCCGACATAACATGTTGATTTAATTTACGTAAACTTTCACCAAACTGTTCGCGTTCATCATCATCAAAAATTTCGAACAATTCTGCTTGAAAATCAATCTGCTTATTGTCTAATAGCTGTAAATGTTTTTGTCCTTCAGAAGTGATTTTGACACGCACGACACGCGCATCATTTGTATCTTTCACACGCTGAATATACCCATCGTTTTCTAATTTTTTAATAATTTGCGTCACCGATGCTGGTCGTATAGCCAAAATATCAGCAATGACACCGGCTGTTAAGTCATTGTCTGTTTCCGCTAAAACCCGAAGTAAGCGCCGACTATTGTCTGGACGCTGATTCCCACGCTGACCGTACAGACTGCGTGCCACAAACCAAATCGCTGGTTGATGAACTAAAGTTGTTAATTCTTCAAATATTTCTCTATCGTCCATAGTATTACTCCTTGATATTTAGTTAGTTTTAATTTTTATAACTAACTAAATGATACGACTTTTATTTAGTTTAGTCAAACATAACTAAATAAATTTCCCCATGTATCAGGCAGTTTTCATCACAACAATTTTTCTAAAGTAAAATTGTTTTAACAAAATAAAGCGCAAAATACTTATAAGTATTTTGCGCTGCTTATTTATCGTAATACAATTACTGCACAATGTTTCAAGTACTATTTGTTGCACAAAAGAATAACGGTTTTAATTAGTAATGGCCATTATTCAACGCCTTTTGTTGAGGAAATCATATCTAATTGTTTCAATCTTTTGCCTATCATGACTATTGTTGACAGAGATGCAGCAATAACGATAATAGAAGCTAATATAATACTAGTATGAGTAATATATGGATAGTAAATAATCTGACTAGTATTAAATGTTGTCACATATTTTGACAGGAACCAATATCCAAATGGCATGCCTAAGAGCCAACCAATTGTCGTAATGGTGAGGTTCTCAATAATTGTTAAGTTTCTTATTTTTTTACGTGAGAAACCTAATATTTCCAGTGTTGCATAACTTCGAGATCTTTCTGTGAAACTTAGAGAACCTAAATTGTATAGAATAACAATGGTCAAAAGAATGCCAAAAACTTGAACCATAAGGAAAATGCTATTTAGATTGCTAACCATAGCTTCTGCATTTTGTTTTTGCTCTGTTAAACTAACAACTTGAGTTACAGCAGAACTATTTGCTATAGATTGACTAAGATTAGTTTGATGAGTTAAAATTGCCGTGGCTTTAAATGGCATCCCCTGATTTTCCCAAGTTTGTTGTGTTAAATAAATTCCTTGAGGCGCATGAGACTTTACAATACCCTTCACTTTTAACTTTAAAGTTCTATTACTGAATGATGGACGTAATTTTATTGTGTCATTAAGTTTAATTTTAGCTGCCTTCGCAATACCTTCACTAACATAAACACCTCCGTTATCGATTTTTTGATGCGTGAGTGTTTTTAAATTAATTTGTGACCCTGGACTCAGTATTGTCAATGGACGATCAAACTGCGCATTTGGTGATAAACTAGTATAAACAACTTCGATTTTCGATCCATTAATTTGATTTGTAATTTGATTAATTTCGGATTGACTGGCCATATGACTAAGATTAACTTTTTTAGTATAGGTATATTCATTACCGTAGGTCTGATTAACTTGATTAAGCATAGCATTTTTGGTACCAAATCCTGTCATTACCAAGGCTAGTCCACCAATAACGCCAATTAACCCCATTATCATTTGTACTTTATTACCTAGATTATCTCTAATAGACCAGCGGTTACCAAAGGGAATTTTATGCCAAACATGTGGCAAATTTTCCATCCAGACGCGTTTTCCTATTTTAGCGGTACTACCTTTACTAAAGGCTTGTGCCGGCATGAGCCCTTTATTGACTTGTGCCGCTAACAGCGCCGACACAATACAAATCAGAATGACACCTAAGGCCACGTAAATTGGTGTCATTGTATAAGCAATTTTCCAATCGGGTAATGAGAACATAGGTTTTTGTGACTGCATGACAAAATTAGACAATAATGGCGCACTTAATATGCCTGCTATAGCCCCAATGATACCAACAAATAATCCATACATTGAATAGTAAACTGATAGTATAACATTAGAATATCCTAGTGATTGTAACGTGGACATGTCATGTTGTTGGTCAATAATCTTGCGAATTGTTGTATACATTGCCAATACAGCTAATAAAATGAAAATAACTGAGAACAAAACAGAAAGATTATGGATTTGTCCGACTCGATCAACGGCTGTTGAAATTCCTACATCTGATTGTCTTGTTTGTAATGTTATATACTTATTACCAACAATTTTTCTGATTTGGTTTTCTAATTGAATATTATTTCTGTTTTTAAGATTGATTACATTGTTTAGTAATGGCAAGTGGAATTGTGTTGTTAATGTGTTTTCACTGATAAAACCATAACCATAATTTTGTTCTTGGGGTGAAATAAAATCATTTGAACCAGTGTAGTACATTTTATCGGGCGAATTGATTAAGCCAACAATTTTTAACTTAACTAAACGATCATTATAATTAATACTAATAAAAGATCCTTTGTTCAAATTATTCTTTTTTGCAAATTTTTCATTCAAATATAAACCATTCGAGTTTGAATTGATTTTTTGACCATTTAATTGGTGTATTTGAGAAACATTCTGATTACCAGGTGTATACAATGATAAGTATCGCTTATGACTTTGTAAATTTGTAGTTGCACTAATATTAGTCTGAACTGAAGACTGAGAAATATTATTTAGATTTTTAATTTTAGTTACTTCATTGCTAGTTAAACTACTTGTTTGTAAAGTAGTATCAGCCAAATTAGTTTTTATCGTGTAGCTATTAATATTTTGCTGCATACCATTCCAAGTACCCTCTAATCCAGCATAGAAAAGTATACTTAGAAAAGCCATCAAAAAGACAGAAAAGAATTGTGTCCAGTTTTTAAAAACAGTTCTAATTAACTTTTTAGTTAAAAATCTCATCCCCAATCCACCTCTTCAACTTCTAATGGATTTATATTGTTAGTAATCTTTTCAACTTGTCCATCTTTAATTTTAATCACGCAATCAGCAATCTTTGCTACTAGGGGATTATGAGTCACAATGATTACCGCGGTGTCTTTACTTGTGCTATCTTTTAAAATCTTAAATACTTTTTGGGAGGTTTCAGTGTCTAGCGCTCCTGTCGGTTCATCGCAAAGTAAAATTTTAGGCTGTTTTGCTAGCGCTCGTGCAATTGAAACACGTTGCATTTCCCCACCAGATAATTGATCCGGAAAATTATTTTTTCTCTTTAATAGATCTACTTTTTTTAGGTAGTATTCACTTACATCTTGGTATTTTTTGTCTTTAAGTTGAGCTGAAATTGCAACGTTTTCAAATACGGTTAAATTAGAGATTAGGTTGTAGAATTGAAACACAAATCCAACAATATCTTTTCGGTATTGTGTGAGTTGCGCATCTGATTCAGTATTAATATCATAATTATTATAGGAAACAGTGCCTGTGGTAGCTCGATCCATGCCACCTAAAATATTTAAAGCTGTGCTCTTTCCAGAGCCACTAGGACCTAATATAACGGTTAATTGATTTGCTTCAATGTCAAAACTGACATCATTTAGCGCGTGTGTTATTTCTGACCCATTTCTATAGGTCTTACTAATATGTTTCAAACTAAGCATTGTATTTTCTCCGGTATTCATTAATATGTCCCCCCCATCTTTATCTACATGTATAATATGTTCATACATTTTTCTTTGCGTATATAGGTATAATATATGTATAGCTTTAAAAAAGAAAGTAGGGTGTTTTTTTAAACTTACTTTCCAAAAATAAACCAATGAGGTCAAAATGGATAATCATATTCTTAACGAATGCCCTATTCAACCCGTAGTTGATATACTTAGTGGCAAATGGACATCATATATTTTATGGGAAATTTATAACAAAAATAATCATTATGGTAGTATTAAAAAACAATTACCTGGTATTAGTACAAGAACTTTAGCCGTTAGACTTAAATTTTTAGAAAATAAAGGTATTCTAAGTCGTACCGTATTCAATACAAATCCACCAACCGTAACTTACGATTTAACCAATAAAGGTTTAACTCTTGCACCTATTCTAAAATCAATGAAAACATGGTCAGAATTGTATCAATGATGAATTTGTTTAACCAATAATTATTTTCATATTGTTGTTAATAAAGTCAATCCGAAGGAGCTGAACTATACAATTTTGAATTTAATAATAGAAATGAATATGTTCAAAATTTTACTTTAAATACCAATTCATTTTTAGATAATCCTACCGTTTCCTATCGTTTAAATTCAGCTTGTATCACTAGTGAATTATTTGGAGATTTACATTGTGACTGTAAGTGGCAACTAGATGAAGCGATTAAGTTAGTAAAAAAACAAGGATTTGGAATAATTACGTATCACGCTAATCATGAAGGAAAAGGTCATGGATTGCGTGCTAAACTATCAACATTTAAATCAAATGGGAAAGTTAACGCAACATATCAAAACGTTGGAAAAAATAAAGAAGATGTTCGCAATTTTTCCACTGCCGTTGAAATTCTTAAATATTTTGAAGTTACTAACGTTGAATTAATTGGAAACAATTATAGTAAAAGAAACTATTTAACAACACATGGAATTATTGTTAAAAGTCAAACACCGCTCATCTACAATTTGGAAGTACACGGAAGCTACTATAGGCAGTCGAAATCCCACATATGCGGCGGGCTCACGATATGAAAAATTTACTAATTACGGTTTGGATGGTTCGAATAAAACGATAATTTGTCTTTCAAACGCACTTCCCAAGCTTTGAAGACTTACTTCTCAGAATCTTAAATTATATTCATTGGTTCAACACTGAAAGAATCAGAACAAGTGTCTAGAAAAACATGTACCAAATATTGACTTAGTAGCAATATAAGGGTGGGCATAATTATGCCCAGTAGAATCGAATAGTTTTTCTCTTATGACTTTAATTAATATTTCTTTGTTAATTTCATTATTCATAAATTTTATATACTTTAATGTTTGTTTCATTACATTATTATCATTAAATTTATTGTTCTGTCGACGTATTAAAAATACTATGATTATTTTTAGAATGAGTTCGTTCATTTATTGATACCAAACTTGTTGATTTAAAATATTTTCTATCCGTTTATAGTTCCCCCTTCATTGCTAACTTTTGATAAATTTATAATTAGAATTATGGCTTTAATAATTATTAAAATTTGATTATGATTAGTTTTTGTGTTACGTTTTAATCACCAAATAAAAAAATATGGAATATGAATTTCGATAAATCAACTATTTCTTTTGATGAACTTATTACAGAAAAATTAGATTCTATTGTGGGAGGATACTTTGTTCAATGGGCGGATTCTGGATCCATTGTTCCGGGTCGTGAAGTAACTGGTGGTGAAAAATAAAAAATATTTAAATCGTATATTTTTCTACTTACAACCCCTCATTTTTTATGAGGTTGTTTATCGTTTTTTACCTTTACTATCTCAATTCATAATCAAAAGCCTTCATCTTTCACTATTTAACGATTCACTTTCCTGGCTAATCAATATTTTTCTCTGCTACTTATGTCCAATAGGCATTGGTTATTATATATTTTTTCAAAAAAATTTTTTTGAAAAATTGGCAATAGGAAAGCTGATTATAACCATTTTTTTGGGTTCGATAACAATTTACAGCTTTTATTGGACATTCAATAACATTAGCTTTAGCTCATCTGCTAATCAAACATTTGTAAACAGTACATTATCCAATCCTTCAAATTTTGCTATTCAGTTACAAATTTTAAAAAGCGTGTTACTTGCCCCTTTCTTAGAAGAACTTTTTTTTAGAGGCATTATAATGAAAACCTACTTCAAAAATTCAAATTTTGGGCTTGACATCTTAATATCATCATTACTATTTGGATTAGCACATTCGCATAATAATTTTATTGAAGTAATTCCTTATATTGCTTTTGGAATTGGGTTATCTTTGACATTTCGAATCACAAAGAAATTGCAATATCCGTTGATAATACACATCATTAACAATGTAATTTCTTCTCGGGAGCTATTGTCACTATATTTTTTTTAACTACCATTTCACTTGGACAGAAGTTTAAGCAATAATTGGTTGGTATATTAATTTTTGTAATCGATATCTTATCTCAAATTTTGACCAAGTAAGTAAATAAAAATAGACCAACTCATTTACTTCTGAACATGATAACCATAACGCTAAATTCTAGATATATTTCTTTTATCATAAACTAGTACTCCTAGATAAAATAAAATACTACTAATTACATTATATGAACACTTGTTCCTTGAATAAAATAAAAAATCAGTGCGTACATTTTTCTTGTATTCACTGATTTTTATCATGAATATTTATCATTACTAAACTACCTAATTGCTAACACAATTCTTCCAGCATCCCAATCCATATTATAATCAACACTAAGATTATTCTAACTGGATTCAAAGATTCTAACAGAACCTTTGATTTTCCAATTATAAGTATCGTAGGTATTAACTTGATCTGCTCGTTAGTCAATAGCTCGAACCTTTTTTGTCTAGAGCCGAATCGATTATTCAATTTTCATTTTGCAATTTGCAATTTGCAATACTGATGCATCCATTGTTGAACGAATTAATGTGTTTAACCACATCTAAAATAAGATGGTCAATCGATGAAAATCAAAATTGATAAATCATTTCTCGCTTTAATAATGAGTTAAAATTTTCACATTATCGTATGAATATCTCATTTTTTAATAGAAATGTGCTATGCCATGCCAATATTATCACAATTAATTTAATGTCCATACTCCAATCATTAACATCTCCTAAATGTTTGGTGAAGTTTGGACGTTGATTGTAATCAAGCGACGAATGCAATTCGTCTTGCAATAGTGGCTTCAGTAACGGTTGCACAATTAACA
Organism: Leuconostoc gelidum subsp. gelidum KCTC 3527; assembly: GCF_000166715.1. Lineage (GTDB taxonomy): Bacteria > Bacillota > Bacilli > Lactobacillales > Lactobacillaceae > Leuconostoc > Leuconostoc gelidum. The sequence continues at coordinate 84,867 of NZ_AEMI01000003.1, read as the reverse complement.
AATGGGTCTTACCATGTTATTTCAGATGTTCACCTGACAAAACCACCGCAATTGCTTATCAGATTGTGCGTGATACAATTTCATTTCCTTCTTTTAGTCTTGCGATCTCTTTCTGTATCGCATTAAATTCAGCACAACTAAAAGGCTTACCATTGACATCAATGCCAACGATTTTGGTTTTTTTTCATCCAGCCAGTAACAGTTTGAACGACAAAATGATATTCATTAGCCAAAGCGTTAGCAGAACGTCCCTCGTTATAGAAGGCAACAATTAACGATTTAAATTCAAATGAGTATTTTTTAACTGTCATAAAAAAGCGCCTGGACTTAATTATCTCGGATTATGCCCTAGAAATAAAACAATCCAAATTTTCAGTATGCGAACAAAAGTTTATTTGACCTAGAGTTAACTCTAACGTGTATACTATGGATAAACTGGAAAAGAGGATATATAATGACGAAGACATTAGTGAACTACCAAACCTTGAAAAATTCTTTTAACCAAGAGGTCTCAACACAATTACAAATGATTGATTCTGTTTCTAAAAATGGGAAATCTTTAGTTATTCAAACCGATCCTATTACGGTTGAGGTAGAAGTAAATAATAACGATGTTGAAACTATTACTATTACATCTAAACTATTAAATACACCATTGTATGACGAAATTTTTATAGCGTTAGAGAAAAGTTTAAATTGTTCGTCTGTTAAATTCTATAACGCCTATAAAAGTGCAATAAAAAACGGCACTGTTGTTACTGCAGAAAACAACAATATTAAAGTGGTTCATGATGCTCGCAATGGCCAATTAAACGTCAAAATAAGGAAAGAAAATTAAAGATGACATATCCAGATGAAGTAGTGACATTTACTATTGGACAGGTTGCCAATTTAAAAAAAATTAGTACGTACACATTAAGATATTATGATGAGAAGGGGCTATTACCAAAAGTTATGCGTGACCAAAATGGTACACGTCACTTTACCAGAGAAGATTTGCAGTGGCTTGATATGATTAAATGTTTAAAAAACACCGGTATGACCTTGGAACAAATCAAATATTTTGTTGATTCAACATATCAGGGCGCAAAAACATTAGAACAACGAATTGAATTGTTAAAAAATCAGGTAGAAAAAATAAAATTAACAATTTTAGAACAACAAAATTATATTGAACAAATTAATAAAAAAATTAAAATTTTGACTAATGAAAAATAAACAAAGGAAGATATAAAAAATGAACAAGGGACGTGTTGAAGCTTATACCGATGCCGTAATAGCCATAATATTGACTATTATGGTTCTAGAATTTAAGACCCCTGAAACTGCACAATGGGAGGAAATAACAAAACAATTACCTTATTTTTTAGCATATATTGTTAGTTTTGTTTTTATAGGAGTAGCTTGGTATAACCATCACTACATGTTCACACTCGCTAGTAGAATAACCAAAAAAGTATATTGGGTTAATAATTTATGGCTCTTTAGTATGTCACTATTACCAGTTGCTACTGGCTGGGTAGGAAAATTTCCACAAAATGCTAATCCTGAATATTTTTATCTGTTTATATTTACCTTTTGGAGCCTAACATATCGTTGGCTGTCAAATACAATTAGAAAAACATCAGATCATCTTAATACGACAGTAAGTCAAAAAATTGAAAAAATGTTACCTTTTCGATTTCTTAACTCTTTATTTTTTCCGTTATCTGTTGGAATAATTGCTACTGGCATTTATTTTTACCCTTTACTTGGCATTACAACAACTTTTATAGAATTAATTATATTAGGATTTTTAACTTCTCCTGATAGTGATAAGATAAAAAATGTATCTTAAAAACACTTTAAAAAGCGACATAACTTAAAAGTTATGTCGCTTTTTGTAGCTTATTATTCACTAGAAATGCGTGTCGAACGAATAAAATTGATCATTATCGAACTCATAATCTGCGGATGAATCCAATGCAAAAAATGATGCCCATTCATTTTAACTGCCACAGAATTTTTACTCATATTAAAATATGGATTTCCAAAATTTAAATAATCATTAACATTCAAAGTAGAGATAAATGATAACGATGGTATATTGTCAGGCAACTTAACACTTTGCATCTTTTTAACACTGTCTTCCGAAACCTCAGATTCTAAACCAGAATATAATTCAGAATCACATCCTTTGTATCAACCACGTTTATCGTACTATCATCTATTCCATAAGGATTCATACTCAGGATAGAATATATCAGACAACAATTCAATAGATGGTAAAAAAATACATCCTTTAATTTGTTAGGCTTGTGGATAACTTTTTACATCTATTATGTTTTCTGCGTGTCAAGTTAACCTACTATTAGGGCAACCAGAGTATATGCTTATCCAAAAAACCTGATATTGTCATACAAACCGTAGAACCAATCACTACGATTTAACTGCTTTAACAGAACTTTACCGTCATCTGATGATTTATCATACATTGACAACTTTTGGAGAGCGTTTGTAATTGTTTTTACTTCCTTGTACCATAACGAATTTGGTTCGTTCATTTTATTAACAGTATCTGATATTATCTTTTTTTCCTCACTATTTAAATTTGGATGTTCTTCTAAAAAGTTTAGTAAATATTTTCGTTTATCTGTTTTAAACATATTTCCCCTTAATTTTCAATGTATCATTTGGCTGAATAGTTTTTACTCAAAATGATGTCAGCACCCTAATTTTTTAATGTTTATCTTTAGCCATTCAACGAATATCTTGATGCCAAAAATCGCGCATAACTATAAACTGTCATTTTTTACCTCATTAAATGACACTATACCAACCCAAGTATATCATGACATTAAAAAGAGCAAATTATCCTATATAAAATATTCATTTTGAGAAAAAAATTTGTAATGAAAATAAAATTTCTATAGTGATCGTTTAATAATTAATTCACTAGATATATTTGTTTGTTGTTGCGGATATATGTCATGTTCTATCATTTCAATTAAATTAGACACAGCAACTTTTCCCATTGTGGTTGCATCTTGTCGTATAGTTGTGATTGGCGGGTTAATTAATTCCGAAATAACCCAATCATCAAAAGCTGCTATGCCAAGCTGTTCTGGGAAAGATATGTCAAAGGAAATTAATATTTTTACAATCTTCAATAGTAAATCGCCCTTTATAACATATATGGCAACTTTGTCCTGCAGAAGATTCGTTTTCTCCATTAATAGGTCGTAAATATCTGAATCTTTCATATCGTGATGCATTTCAATAATATCAAAATCTATATTTTGTTTTAATGCCACATCCTGTGCAGCCTTAATTCTAGATATGCGGGAGTTATTATCGTCCACTTGCTCACTTATGACTAGTATTTTTTTATATCCTTTTCGATAGATGTATTCTGTCATAATATGGGAGTATTTATAGTTGTCGGTTAGAACTTCTGGCCAAATAGAGGGCCTAATGCTTCTGTCAACAATGATCGTGTGAGTACCATTAGATTTTAGATAATTATATTGCGTGGCATCCTTGTTAATTGGTTGTAAAATAATACCATCAACTCGCATATCTAGCAATTTATTAATTTGTTGCTCTTCTCTACTAATAGAATTACTTGAGGTCATTAAGATAATCTGATAGTTTTTATTATGAGCTATTTCATCAGCGCCATTAAATAATAAAGAAGAAAACATATTGGTCATATCTGCTACAACCATACCAATTAAAAAAGTTCTTTTTTGTGCAAGAGATTGTGCCTGAGAATTAACACGGTATCCAATGGCCAAAATAGTCTCTTCTATTTTTTGCTGTGTCTTAGCAGACATTCTTTCTGTATGCCCATTTATATATCTGGATACAGTTGTTTTTGACACCTGAGCAAGATCAGCAACATCACGCATGGTTTTATTATTTTTCACTTAAATATACCTATAATTGATTATATATTATTGAACATTCTTCTATATTCATTTTATCACATAAATGTTTCATCCTAATTATTTGACTAAAAAAGACCAACAACGTTATTAACGCTGCTGACCTTTTACATGGATGATGCCATAAAATTTTAATTGATTCGATTAACTGGCCAAGTTGGATTTTCGTTAGAAAGAACTTTGACGACTTCTTTTGCTGAATCAAGTGCCATTCTATTCATAGCATTAACTGTATTAGAAGCTATGTGTGGTGTTAACAACACATTATCTAGCGTGTACAAATCATTAGTTAAAGGTAATGGTTCTTGATCAAAAACATCTAAAGCAGCACCACTAATATCATGATTTTTTAGTGAATTAATTAGTGCTTCTTGATCTACTAATGCACCACGACCAAGATTAACAAGGTAGCTAGATTTTTTCATGCTTTTTAAAGCAACGCTGTCAATAAAGTTATTTGTGTCATCAGTAACTGCCATATGCAATGTGATAATGTCTGCATCGGATAGTAGTTCTTCTTTACTAACTAGCGTGCCAACGGTTGTCTGGGTAACAAATGGATCGTAAATAATAACCTTCATACCTAAAGCATCAGCTTTTTGTGCCACTTTTTTACCAATGCGGCCATATCCTGCAACGCCAAGCGTTTTTCCAGCTAAATCAAAACCTAAATGATTATTTTTATAGTTAAAATCACCCAGCCTCATTTTTTCGGCAATAGCTGTGATGTTTTTCGACATGTCAAAAATTTCGGCTATTGTTACTTCAGCAACAGTGTCTGCATTAGCGTTTGGCGTTATTGTGACCCAAATTCCTTTGGTTTCCAGAAAAGAATAATCAACGTTATCGTAGCCCACTCCATGTCGCGCAACAATTTTTAAATTTGGTAAATGTTGGACAATAGCATTATTAAATGGATCTGTCATTAATATGATACCGTCCACATCTTTTGCTTTTTCCAAAATTTCATCATCAGAAAATGATGCTAACTCAACAATATTAATATCGTTGTCTTTTAAATATTTTTTACCAACTTCTGCTAGTCCTTTTGGTATAGCGACTGTTTTATTCATAAAATTTTTCCTTTCATCTTTAACGAAGTAAGTAGCCACCATCTACTGGAAGCGTAATCCCAGTAATGTAGTTTGAAGCACTACTTGACAAGAAAATAATAGCACCCATGAGTTCTGATGGATCAGCCCAGTGTCCTGCAGGAATATGAGAAAGAATTTCAGTATTTCTTTCTTTATCTTCTTGTAGCGGTTTTGTCATTGGTGTGTCAATATATCCGGGAGCAATAGCATTTACCTGAATATTAAGAGGTGCTAGGGCATCAGCGTACGATTTCGTTAAACCAATAACGCCGTGCTTACTAGCTGTATATGGGAAAATATACTTGCCAGCACGGAAAGATTGCATGGAACCGATGTTTATAATTTTACCGCCGTTCTCTTTATTCATAACTTTAGCAATTTCGTGTGACAAATAATAAACTGCGTTTAAATTTAAATTAATAACTTTTTCCCAGTCCGCGTCTTTAAATACTTGCCAATCATTTCTGATTTGTATGCCAGCATTGTTAATCAAAATATCGACTTTACCAAACCGTTTGATAACTTCGTTTGCCACAGTTATAGCGGCGTCTTTTTTTGTAATATCTAATTGTAAGAATTCAATTTTACCAGTAAATTCAGAGGCAAATGATGCCATTTCCCTCACGCCTTTATCGTCATATGAGACCACTAATACGCTTGCCCCAGAAGACAATAGCGCTTTGGTGTAGTAAGATCCAAGACCACTCGCACCTCCGGTTACGATGGCTACTTTTTCTGTTAAATCAAATACTTTTTGACTAAAATATTGTTCTTCTTTTTCCATTGTATATTCCTCGTAGTTTTATACTTTTGACGTTTTGAAAACATTGATGTCATTTAGAATATTCTCCATAGTTGACGGATATTCCAATGCGATAGGCAAATCATCAGAAAACAGTTTAATGATTTTTTCCCAATTAATTTCACCATCGTAAAACGGTGTGGTATCGACTGAATCTTGAATTTTTTTATAGTTTTTTAGATGAACAAATCTAGTGTACCTGCTTAGAGAAATTGAGCAGTTATAAACATCTTGATCTGTAAAAATCCAGTTCCCAATGTCATTGACAAAACCGATGTTGATATTATTTTGATTTGCTGTTTCAAAAAAATCATTTAATAGTTCAATATCACTATTAGCACGTGTTTGATCATTTTCAATATTTAATTCTATATTGGCAGGCAATATTTTAGACAGATAGGACAATTCTTTGAACATACTACTATGCCAGTCACCCAATGTCATTTTGAGATGTTTAACACCCATGAATTGTGATTCACCAACATATTGAAACAACTTTGGATTAAGATGTTTGTTCAAGAATAAATTATCTGGTACAGAATAAAAAAATTCTGTGTTTTGTTCTAGATAAATTTTTCGAATTGCTACTAATTCTGAGAAAGTGTCTGCGTTAAATTCTCTTCGAATTTCAATGTTAGAAACTGATAGCTGATTAATTAAATCATTAACGAGTTGGGACTGCGATCTCCCCTTTTCAAATTCATCCTTTAATAGCAAAGTATTTAAAACAATATTTTGTCTATTCATCTTTTATTCCTACTTTCACTTAATAATTATTGTGGTATCGGTTAACCATATGTAACAAATAAAGTATAATACTACTTAAATAAAAAAACAAGAGTAAGCGTTTACAATGTTTATTTAATAATGTATTGACTATTTGTGAATATTGTAATATAGTTTTATTTGGTTCGGTTAACCGCGTCCATAGAAAGGAATAAAAATGGTTAATACAATTATTGGAATATTATTGATTTTAACGTTTCTAGGTTTCGTGTTCTTCGTAATGAGAGGTGGCAATATTATGCTGGGGTTTTTGGTTATGGCCATCCTCTGGACCATAATTGGTGGCATTCCTTTAAAAACGGCAATAGTTGAGATCTTTTCAAAGCCAGCCCTTGATTATGGCTCAACAATTATGGTCATTATTTTTGGTTCTTGGTTTGGCCGTATTTTAGTTGACACAGGAATTGCAGGATCGATTAGTTATGAAACCGTAAAGGTGAGTTATAAACACCCAGTCATCGCATCTATTTTAATTTGTTTAGTGACGTCACTTATTTTTACTAGTTCATATGGTGTAGGCGCTGTAATAGCGCTTGCTGTCATTTTAATACCGGTATTAACCTCTTTAGGGTTACCAAAACACATTGCTGTAGTTGCTTTTTCACTATCTATTGGGTCAGCTATGTATGTTAATATCGTAATCATTAAACAACTACAGATATTTTTTCCAAAGGTTGTTTATGGTGCAAAGTATTTGGCGTTTGGTTTTTCAGCTATGTTTATTCAACTCGCTGTCGTAACGTTGTTTATTTTATTGCATTCACGAACAATTCACAAAAATGAAGCGAAACAAGATGAATCTCAATCACAAAATAAATTCAACGTACCAAAAATTTCATACGTTATGCCTGTCTTTCCTGTTTTCATGAATTTAGTATTTGGATGGGAACCAATTCCTGCATTGATGCTTGCTATAGCTATAGTTTTGTTAATTACAGGGAATTTGAAAACATATAACCAGGCATTAAACATTATTAATAGTTCAATAAAAATTGCCATCACTGATATCTCAGGACTAATAATAATGCTATTATTTTTAACAATGTTCAGTGCAACGGCCGTTAAAAATGCTGCTAAATTCAGTGGTGTATTAAATTCTATTGTTCCCAATAGTCCTACTGTGTTAGCTATAGCTATCATAATATTATCCCCATTAGCTTTATTTAGAGGCCCTCTCATGGTGTGGGGATCTGGTTCAGCAACAGTTGCAGTGTTAGCAGGTACTGGAATTTTTAATCAATATTTTGCTTTTGCTTTAATGTTAATTCCCTCCGTTTCAATCGCGATATCTACATGTATTACGCAGTCGTGGAATTTATGGTTAGTTGAGGACTCAAAAATTCCTGTTAAAAAGTTTTTAATAACAGGTGTGCCCTATGGATGGCTGTCAGCTGCGTTAAATGTGATATTAGCTCTATATATGTTTAAGTGACAATTGAGGATATAAACTTATGAAAGAAAATATAATTTTTGGTAGTTATCAACGAGGCATCTATATGTTGAGGTTTGACACGGATTCAGGCCATTTATCTGAACCGTTTCTCTTAACAGATGTGGATTCAGCAACATATTTTGATATATCAAATACTGGGACTGTTTACACGGCGATTGCAGAAAAAAGCATGGGAGGAGTTGGGGTATTTGATTTAAAAAATAAGACACTTCATAATCTTACGAAGCATCTATCGTTCTCCCCTGCCCCAGTGCACATTAATATTCAAGGCGCATTGTTATTAGCTAGTAACTATAATGGCGGGAGCTTAAATATTTATAAATTGTCATCAAATAATTATTTAGAATTATCGGACACATTTATTAATGCCGGAACAGGCACACTGCCACAGCAAAACACCTCACACATTCACTTTGCCGGTATAATGCCAGATAAACGGTTGATAGTATTGGATTTAGGAACGGACGAGGCTATCATTTTTGATATATCGGAGTCGGGTAAACTATTAAATCGTGTCAATGTATTCAAATTTCCCAATGGTTTTGGACCGAGGCACCTATGCGTTACTAATGATAATCATCACGTTATTGTGCTAGGAGAGCTGTCAAGTGAAGTTGCTGTTTTAAGCTATGTTGAAGGCTCTTTAGTTCTAGAACAATTGGTGTCTACAATTCCTGACCAATGGGTGGGAGAAAATGGATGCGGCGGGATAAAATTATCATTCGATCAAAAATTTCTATATGTTTCAAATAGAGGTCATGATTCAATATCTGTATTTAAATTAGAATATACATCATCTAATTTAAAATTGAATTTGATACAGAATATTAGTTCTTTTGGCATGTTCCCGCGGGATATTTCATGCGACACGAGTGGTGAATATCTATTTTCCGCAAATCAAAAATCAAACTCCATTTCAATGTTTAAAGTGTTGGATGGGCGGTTAGAGTATATAAAAACTAAAAACAATCTAGATATGCCGGTTTGTATCAAGTTTATTTAAGTAGTTAGTTTGGAGCCAACGCGTGAACAAGCCGGCTGATGAAATGGTTTATTGTTCTTGGTATGATAAAGCCTAAGTGTTGGCTAAAGTGGCTTTATTTGGAATAACACATTAGTTAACAATTGGAACACGACGGACTTAAATAACACCTACTAAAATTGGCGCCAGTTTTTCAGTAGGTGTTATTTTTAGAATTAAAAAATCCTGTACTTAATTATCTCGGGTTCTGTTCTCAAAATAAAACAGTCTAGATTTTCCGTATACAAGCATTTCTGTATATATTTAGGTGTCTTTTTATATACTAAGAAGTACTATTTACATGCTAGCTACATTCAAGGCGTCCAAAAAGAGGCCGCTAAAAATCTAAAAAAGTTATTTTGGAAACACTTCTTTTTTAATTTATTTTTTCCGCTATTAATTGCATTTGGTTTAATATAGCCATAATTAAGAGAAACCGAAATAAAGTAACTTAACATAATGAATATTATTTGACACATACAGTAAAAGACACAGCAAAGAACTTTAATTTATCTTACCGAACAGTATAGTACAAAAAAATATTTATTTAACGATGTTTCTATCAATTTTAATTACTTTCATAACCAATCATTTGATGGTAATACATTATTGCTTGTATCCTAATCACGTGATAACTTTTGATAGAAATTTAACGGTAAATTTTGCTGAGCTTATTAGTGCAATTCGTATTTACAAACTTTTTAATAAAAGTTACTATGAGTTAAAGTAATCTTGTAACGTCAAATAATCCACTACTTTCTTGTTTTCAATAACAACAACATCTGTTGTCACATTTTCAATAAATCGCTTATCGTGTGATACTATTACCAACGCCGCTTTGCTGTCATTAATGTATGTTGTCAAGGCCACTACGCCATCATAGTCAAGATAGTTGGTTGGTTCATCTAATATTAGCACGTCAAACGCTGAAATTAAGCACAATATTAGTTGTACTTTTAGCAACTGTCCTCCACTTAATTTATTTGGACTTCGAGTTAACATTTCTCGATTAACTCCCAGAGCCCCAGCAACTTCTAAAATAATTTCCTCGCGAATCCCTGATTTATTCATAAGTTGTGTTATTAAAGGAATTGACGAACACCAATCTTGATTTATATTTTGATGGAAATAGTTCACGTGTACATTTTTTTCATCTAATTTTTGAAATAATTTATCAAGTAGCGATGTTTTTCCTACGCCGTTATCACCAAGCAAAGATAAAACATGTCCAGACTTAATATTGATTTTAAATGGTGAATTTACTAAATAGTTTTCATTAACCTTGACATTGATAAACGACAACTGCATCGATATTTTTCCGGAATTTTGATAATAACTTAGTATCTTTAATCCTATTTTGGTAAATGGCTTCGAATCATAATGATTATCATTGAGCGCTTGTCTCATGTTTTTTGCTGAAGTCGCTAGTCGATTCTGAACTTTGTCATATTTACCAGCCAGACCTTTAGCTTTTTTGTCTGAATTTGATATGCCTCTTACTTTTTTGGATCGTTGAGACTTTTCCTGGAGTCGCTGAACTGATTTGCGTTGTTGATTTTTTTGCTTTTTTTGTACTTCATACATCTGAAATTCTTTATGTCGTTTCTTTTCGTACTCTAGCTGAAAATCCTCAAATTTTTGCTCATATAGTTCAGCCCGACGGTTTTCAATCAATAAGATGTTATCAGTAGTAGAGTCTAGAAAGTCAAAATCATGACTAATCAAGAGTACTATACCAGAAAAATGCCTAATCAATCCAGATAACACCTTAATGCCATTCTTATCTAAATTTGAAGTTGGTTCATCTAGCAATAAAATATCAGGATTAGAAAATACAGCATCTTTTAATCGTTGCAGTTGTAACTCACCAGGACTATGGTAATCTTCCCAATCATTAAATTGCGAGACTATTTTTACTTTGCCCTCTAATGATATCGTTCCTTTTTGGGGTAATAATCTACCACTAATTAAATTTATTAATGTTGTTTTACCGACTCCATTATCGCCAACAATGCCGATATGACCTTCTGAAAGCCTGAAGTTTATATTGTCAAATACAATATTACCTTGATCGAATTGAAATGAGATATTTTTTACGTCAATCATCATGTAAAACCTCCAAGAATCTTTTGTCAGTTAGAGAGTACAACAAACTAACAACCATTAGTCCCGTTAATATAATTAAACTAATCGATTTGACTGGCACTGTTTTTGAAGCAATCGCTGCTAAAGGTGCAGTCACCATCAGTAAGGTAAATATTGTCCCCAGAGTAGTTCCTAGAATTTTGTTATCAATTTTTTCTTGTAGTAGTGTGATAAGAATAATGCCAGTGAAACTGTTAAACAAGCTGTACAAAGCCCAAAAACAAATCAATCCAGTAATCAAGATTTTCTCACTATTAATGAATTCATATAACAATGACAATAAAAATAAAGCTCCACTCTGAATCAGTAGTAACAAACGATAGTGACCTTTGTAATTCATGATCAAAGTATGCTTACGTTGAATAACAAGTGTGGCTATAACACTAGCAACGGAAATGACAATTTGTTGAAGGGAAAAAGCATACTTGATATTTGGTATTTTGTAATTTAAGTATAATGGCTGAATATACCAAAAAGTCCAATACAAAAAATTCATTATCAATGCATATGGAATAACCGTTTGAATTATAGGCTCATGCAATATATTCCTTAGCCCTTTGAAAGTACTGCTAACTGCTTCGTTAAACTTAAAATTTACATCACTATTATTTATCACATCAGGAATTACATTTTTTGCAGTTGAAATATTTAAAATTCCAATTGCAGATAAAATTATTAAAAATATAATTAATATAGTTGATGATTTTAAATCTAAATAAGTTATCATAACTGCCAATAACGATCCTGACAGAATGCTAGAAATTCCAGAAACAGCAGAAAATCCTGCGTTGTTCTTTACTCTTTCACCTTCATTTTTAGCAAATTTATATGTTGATACCTCTACTGCTGATGAATAAAAAACTGAAATTAGCGAATTTAAAGTTGAAAAAATGAGTAATAGCAATATTATACCGTTAATACGCGTTTGAAACAGTGAGAAAAGCAAAATGCCAGTCACACATATACGAATTAAAGATACCCATTTCAAAATTTTAGCTGGGTTCACCATATCAGCAACAGCTCCACCAATAGGTCCACCACCTATCTCGATAATTTGCAACATGCCAAGCAAGGCGACCATATCTTGTCGATGTAATTTTACCGCAAAATACCAAATTAAAAATAAATTAAAAGTTTGTGTAGCGACAGTTACAACACCGTCATTTAAAATTATTTTAATAAAATTTTTATTCATATAAAAGGAGTTCCCCTATACTTTTCACGCAACGCAACGTTTTTGGTTGTACACAACTCTGGAAAGTAAAATGGAACAAATTGATTTGAAATCAGAGGCTGTAACTCAGGAGAGTAAACTCGAGTTGTAAATCCTTTTGAACTGTTGCCAACTGTTAGATAGTAAAACGTTGGTTGTAAACTGTTACTCTTTCTTTCCTCAGAATTAATTCGGACATTCAGCAAACTATTGTCAACTCGGTTCCAAAAATCTTTACTAAATCCATGAGGTATCATTACTTGCGATAAATTATACCAATTTTCACCGCGAAAAGTGTGAATAGCTTCTAAAAGAGCATGGTTCATCGCATTTCTTTCATCAGTATTGGTGCCAAATCCGACAGATAAAAAAGGAAAAGTAGTTGTCTCCAAGACCGCCATAATTGTTGAATATGAAAATTGATTGGATTCCAGTATTTCAAAAACACGAACCGATTTTATAATTTTTTGTTTTTTTAATTTATCAAACACACTAGATTTCACTCGTATTTTTTCAATAATTTTAGACCGTCCAAACCACCAAAACATTTTTGTGTGATGTTCAATAATTTCAGATTTACCTTTATTTAAAGCTGTTATTTTATTGATATCATGAGAATATCCTTCAGAACTAGACCAATGTAGTTGATTTTTTTCATGCAAATCATAATTTGATTTAAATAATACCAATTCTTTTGGAAACAAAACAACATCCGATGGATCACTAACGTTTTTAAGCTCAACATATTGTTTTTCTAAATTATACCAATTTGTATCTCCAATAATTTCTAAATTTCTATAAAAATCTGAATTTGCTTCTCCTCTCATTTTTATTGGAACGTAATTGGTCATATCTCTTTCTTCCAATAATTCAGACAAAGCATTCGAGTATGCAATGTTATCCGTTGTATGAGTGGCCGAAGGTCTGAATGACATATTATTTTTTTCTTTGAATGTTACAAAACCTTCAATTCCGAAATTAGGAACCCTCATTAAATTTATTTCTGACATTTAACACCTCATTTTAAATTAAAAAAATAAAAGAGAAGCGGCTAGTACGACTTCTCTTTGTATAAATATAAGCATTAACTATTAATTAGTTCAACTTCTTTGGTCATTACACTATATTTTTTAAGGAAAACAAGCTCTTGAGATAATAATCCAACAATGTCTTCTGTCAGTTTTGTGATACTGCCATGTCGCAAATATTCATGGACTTGACCTTCCATAAGAAGTTTTTCGTACGGCATCACTTCATATGCATTATATAAATCATAGATCAAATTTGACATTTTTGTATTTGCCGCACTCATTTCCTTGAGAATAAGAACCTCATCATTACTCAACTCAATGTCAGATTGAACCTCATCCAAATTTTTAAAGAAATCACCCAAATTATTATCTAGTGCCACTGAAGCGTTCCAACTTGTAAGTAAGTTTTGTTTTACATCTTCATACTTCGCAAATGCGAGAGTATGTTGTGTTGTTTTTTCTAATGACATAATTTCTTCAACATGAGCATTAGCAAGACTAAAATACGCATTAATTTGAAAAACATTTTTAACAACTGATGCATATGCCAAACGCAAATTTTCAATTTCGTTTTCTGCAATATTACAGCTTTTAGGACGAGCACCTCCACAATTAATTCCACCCATAATCAATAAACCTCACAATCATTATTTTTTCTAAACGTTCAATGATTATAATATAATTCAATTTTAATAAAATGTCAATTAATAATTTTTATATCTCATAAAAATTTCATTAATGTTGATTATTTGCTTTTGTATAAAATTTTAAACTCACTTCTAGGTGGCAAATGTTTGTCTAACTAAATGAGTTCTTTTGGCAAAACGATCACATTTTCTAACTAAAGTAACTATTATTTTGATTGACATTTAGTTTATCCGTCTTCGTACACTCTTCTCAATTTCTTTATTATTCACTAGTGATGCCAAAGCCCTTTTTGAGATGATTCAATTTAAAATTTATCTGACTTGATTTGATAGATCACTACGACCAGTTTGTTAACTAACACAGTGTTAATCTGCTCATAAATATTCCCCCTGCTATATTTAATAGCATTAAAATACTTTACCACATATTTATTGTGAAATAATGTGTTTTAATTTTTTTATGATGAAATTTAACCCTAATATCAATTTGGAGGTCTCGTTAGTGGCTTCCTTTTTTATTTCTACTATCTATATACGCCTATAGCGCATTTGATAGAAATGTATTAAAATTGAATTTATTTATTTTTTCTCTTGTGTTCATCATAAAGTGCAAGAATACTTACTTTATCCTTTGTGATAACAGCAAAGATGAGTCCTACAAAAGCAATCATCACTATAATCATATTTAATACTGTTAGATGCCTATAAAACCAAGTCATGTTAATTTCTCCAAAAATAATCTACTTTTTGTTGTTTAAGAGCAGGTGTAAATACAGACTTTTTGGTTACTTCCTAACAATACCGAAGCTAACTCCACCTGACATTCACATATGAGATTTAACTGTTTTTTCAAACCAATTCTTTTTCAATTTCTTTAACTATATCGGCAGATCTTCCGAAGACAGATACCGAGCGGTTAAATGCTATTTCTAATTTTTTCATCCCTAAACCATTGGTATCTTGTGCCACTTTATTAACAGCTATCGATTCAGGAAGTACCGCAATAAAATCAGAATTTCTAACTAAGGAAATAGTTAATTCACTATAATTATTCTCAAATATTTCAGGGAGTGCAACGTTTAAACGATTAAAAGTTTTAACCACTTGTTGATGAATGGGGCAATGGGTAGGTAGCAATATTAAATTAAATTTTTGAAGATCTATTGCTCTAACGGTCGCACTTTTAATCAAGGATGACATTTTAGTATTTGATTGTGAATAAACAATATAGTAAGGCTCTTCAAATAGTTTTTTTTGCACATAAGGTCCTACAATGTCATCACCAAACGCAGAATCAATAATAATGGCATCCAATCTTCCTTCGTTAAAGGGCATAATTAAGTCAATGCCTTTGTTCGTTACCTCTAACTTTTGTAACTCGTAAACTTTATTTATAAAAAAATCTGGAAAAATAAAAGAAGAGATGCTGTCGAGAACCCCTATGGTTAGGTTACTAAATGAAAAATTTTTATTATTAATTTCATCGATTGTTCTCGTTAATTCGTTCAGCATTCGTGTAGCAAAAACATAAAATATATGACCATCATATGTTAAATCTACCCCTTTGGCACTACGATTAAACAGTTGTGCCCCCACGTAATTTTCTAATTGATGAATTTTTTTACTAATGGCAGGTTGCGTTAGAAGGAGCACCTTACTACTCTGATTGATACTCTTTGTTTCACTGACTTTAATAAATACATTCAACATGTCAAAGCTTATATTTTCATTTCCAATCATGCCCTACCCTCTCTGAATATATAAATTCATGGCCTATAACATATTTCTATATCCCCCTAGTTTATACTGTTAATTCCAGTATAGCAATATAGATGATATATTTTAATCAAGCCAAAGAAGGTAACTTAATTTATCTGGAAAAATTAATTATCATGAGTTTTAGGAAGAAGAATTGAAATGACTAAAAAATATTTATTAGGAATTGTCCTATGTTTAATTGCTGTATTTTCTTGGGGTGGTATGTTTCCTATAATGGCCCCCGCATTGAAAATTATGGATCCATTTTATATTACACTGTTTCGTTATGGCATAGTTGCCATTATCTTTGCTATCATTTTGCTATTTGTAGAGGGTAAATCAGCTTTTAAATCTGACGGCAATTTTTTAAAGCTATGGTTATTTGGGACATCTGCTTTCGCCGGATTTAGTTTTTTAGTATTCCTTGGACAAAAAACTGCCGGCCCTTCTGGTTCTATTATTGCTTCCGTGATGATGGCAACTCAGCCCTTGCTTGGCGTATTAGTAGGCTGGGTTTATCGTGGTGTTAAACCTACAATTGTATCTTTAATTTCGATGATTGTCGCCGTTATTGGGGTGTTCATGGTCGTTACTAAGGGTGATCTATCCGTTCTATATAAAGGTGATAATACTATATTTGCACTTGTACTCATTTTGCTTGGTGCACTATGCTGGGTAATTTATACTACCGGTGGCGGGGACTTTAAGCAGTGGTCAATTCTACGCTATTCAACATTAACTAGTATTTATGGCGTTCTCTCAGTCATTGTTATTCTGTTTGTCGCTACATTGATGGGCTGGCTATCAGTGCCAAGTTTTGAACAAATATCCGGCGTGAGTGGCGCGTTAATTTACATGATTTCATTTGCTGGTGTCATTGCTGTATTTGCTTGGAATCTTGGTAATCGTATTGTTGGACCCATTAATGGTATCTTGTTTATGAACTTAGTGCCCATTACTTCATTTGTCATTAGCATTGTAAACGGCTATAAAATATCTGGTTTTGAATTAGCTGGCGTTTCAATCACTATTCTTGCGCTAATTGGTAACAACATTTATAATCGCGTCGCACAATCTAAAGTATTGAAAAGTTAGATTAAAATTTATGATATCGAAAAAAATAAGCGAACTGTTAGTTATTATAGACTAACAGTTCGCTTATTTTTCCCTATTAAACGGTGAGAATCTTTTCTACCTTCTATCAAAATTTACTAGCATTTTCATGGCGAAACAGTTATCGGCTTATCATTAATTAAAAAATCTAATGTATCAATATGATTTATTAAAATAGCTCAACATTTTTTAATGCCCTATCAACCTCTAACTCAGCAACTGACGATGAGTCAAAACAAGTCCTAAAGTAGCTAAAACGACTAGCGTTGTGCAGAGATACATCCCCTGAAAACCAATCAAACTCACAACAATCCCCCACACCAAAGCACCTAAACCATATGCCACGTCAGTTCCGGATGAAAAGATGGCAGTTGCACGGCCACGCTGTTCTGAAGTCACATCACGTAAAACAACGGCATTCATCAATGGCATTAACAAGGCAAATCCCAAACCATCTAGTGCCCCCGCTAACAATAGTAATTCAATTGTGTCACCAAATGCAATACATATGTAGGCTGCAGCAATCATGACAATCCCAGCTAAAATCAACACAAATGATTTAAAATACAGATACATCCTACCAAACCAAATTCTGGCCAATGCACCTATAACGGCTTGTGCAGTGAAACTCAAACCGACAACAGCTGGCGACAAGTTTTTTTGCTCACCAAATTGAATCAAAAATGCTGCTACTGCAGCATTTGCAAAAGAAACAACAAAAATCAACAAACTAGGCACCCAGATACTTTGTAATCTGATCAGTGCCTTAAACCCAGTTTTTACTTGTTTTGTTTTTTGAACTTGTGTGTCACTATCATAGCTATCTTTGATGAACAAGGTAAGCAGAAATGCTAGGCTAACAAGTAACAAGCTAAAATAAAAAAGTGACTGAAATCCTAAATTTTCAACAATCATTAGCCCAATTGCTGGGCCAATTGCCGCTGGTAAAGTTTGTGAAATACTGAAATATCCTAATCCAATTGATAACTTTTCTTTTGGTATTTTATCAGCCACCAATGTTGCTACTGCAGTTGACTGTGTGCCATTCCCTATGCCTTGCACCGCACGTAATATAATTAAACTCACAATGGTGCTCACAAAAATCAACATTGAAAAATCAATCGCTAATATACCTATGCCAATCAACACCAGTTGCTTACGCCCATAACTATCAATTAACTTGCCAACAGGTATCCGCGCAGCTAAAGCAGCTAGTCCCCAAATGCCAACAACTAGTCCTGACATCACAGCATTCCCACCTAATCGTGTGACATATAAAGGTAAAGTACCCATCTGCGTTGTTACAGCGGTCATGACCAAAAAATTAATGACCATTAGCAACATCATATCTTTAGAAAAAAGGCGTGTTGCCTGTCTGTCTCGTGATATTTTCTCCGTACCAATTGTTTCACTAACACGTTCTTGTTTAGATTGCATCATACTTCTACCAGTTCAACATCATCAAAATTTTTACCGGATAAACGTGCCAAAAACTTCTTTGTCCGCTCATCTTGTGGCGTATTAAATATAGCTTGTGGTGTCCCTTCTTCAACCACTATTCCGCCTTCCATGTAGAGAACACGATCTGCTACTTCATAAGCAAATTGCATTTCGTGTGTGACAACAATCATGGTATGGCCTTCTTGTGCTAATTCTTTCATAGCCGATAGCACTTCACCAACCAACTCCGGATCCAATGCACTAGTTGGTTCATCAAATAATAATAGCTCTGGTTTCATCGCCATGGCACGAGCAATCCCCGCACGCTGTTGTTGCCCACCGGACAACTGCACCGGATAATAATCCGCACGATCAGATAAACCAACTTTTTCTAACATTGCTAGCCCAATTTTGACAGCCTCCTGATGAGGCGTTTTTTTAACACGGACCAATCCCTCAATGACATTCTGCAGTACAGTCATATTATTGAAAAGCGCATGTCCTTGAAAGACCATTGCTGTTTTCAAAATCAGATCGCGCGTGTTACGATGATCTTTTTTCGTAAAATCCTTGGTCACATCGTTAATTTTAATTTGACCTTTATCAGCCTGTTCCAAGGTATTCAAACATCTCAAAAAAGTGGTTTTACCCGAACCTGATGGTCCTAGAATGACAATAACCTCACCCTTGTGAAGCGTGAGATCAATACCTTTTAAAATTTCTTTTTGATAAAAAGATTTGTGCACGTCTTTAATTTCAATAAAACTCATGGCTAGCCTCCTAGTTCAAAACTATATTTTCTGACTCGCCGTTCGTCACAATATCACGTGCATTGTCTAAAGCAGTAATTGCGATGTCACGTACGGCTGCTTGTGTAAAATAAGCAATGTGTGGCGTTATTAAGACATTATCAAATGCCATAAGTGCTTGATAATATGGATTAGCTGTTATCTCAAAAAATTCTTCATCCTCCAGAGCATCAAGTGCCACACCTTTAAATTTTCCTTGCTGCAGATGCTCGATTAATGCATTTGTATCGATGATACTACCACGTGCCGTATTGACTAGAATGGCATCTTGTTTCATCAAACTCAAATTATCAAAATCAAATAAATGGTAAGTTTTTTCGTTGAGTGGGACATGGATACTAATCACATCACTGGCTGTTAATAATGTTTTAAAATCAACACTTTCAATGCCTAATTGTTCAAGCTCTGGTTTATTCGTACGTGAATGAATTAGCACACGGGCCCCCATGTATTTTAACGTTTTTGCAACTAAACTACCTAACCGACCTGCACCATATATGCCAATGGTCAAATCGGTCAATTCTTGTCCAATAAAATCTTTTCTGTGAGCTACTTGCCGTTGATATAAATATATTGGTATGTTACGTAACAACATAATAATCGACATAATGGTAAAGTGCGCCACTGATTCAGGTGAGTAGTTAGGGACATTGGTGATACTAAGATGATATTTTTCAGCAAAAGTAAAATTAATATTATCATAACCCGTTGATTTAACTGAAATTTGTTTCATCCCATTTTGAGCCAGCTGAACATACAAACTTTCATCGGTTAAAAATGCTTTCCCTGGGTAAAACACAACAGCATCATACTCACGTGTTAATTCAATATTGTCGTAACCAATTGGTACAGATAGTGTTTTAACTGTGACATTATTGCTTTTAGCCCAATGATCAATGAAGCTTTTTTCTATATCTGCTACATTATAGAAAAGTATTTTCATATGCAATTTCTCCCTACTTCAAAATACCATTTACTTTTTTACTTTAGCAACGGCTGCTGCTTGTGCAATGCGTTGAATCCCAGTTTCAATTTCTTCTACCGATGGCAATGTGAAGTTCAACCTAAAATAACGTTCATAGCCCTGGCCAGCTGCACTCATAACATTACCAGGAATAACACCTACATGGCGCTGATCTAATGCATCATAGAAAACGCTTGAATCTATATCATCATTGAGTTTAACAGAAATGAAGTAACCACCATCAGGTACAACAAAAGTCATATCTTTTGTCGCATACTTTCGCAATGCACCAACCATGGCATCTGCCTTAACCTTGTATAATTGGCGTAAATAAGCAATATGTTCATTAAAATCATAATCATCAATTAACTGACTAGCAAGATACTGCCAGTATAGATTAGCAAACGAATCAGCCACTTGCTTCACCAATACTAATTTATCAAACACTGCTTTTGGTGCCAGCAAATAGCCCAATCGTGAACCAGGTGCTAAAATTTTTGAAAAAGAACCCGCATAAATCACAATTCCTGTGGTATCCAACGACTTGATTTTAGGAATTGCTTCGATGTCTGAATAAAGCAAATCACCGTATGGATCATCTTCATAAATCATGACCTGATGTTTCTGACAAATATCATAAACCTCTTGTCGCTTCTCCAAAGACATTGATGTGCCAATTGGATTTTGAAAGGTTGGAATCAAATAAAGTAACTTAATTCGATGTGCCGTGTCAGCAGATAATGTTGCTTCTAAAGCCTCAGTATCAATGCAACCGCTAGTCATATCAAATGGTAATCCTTGTGCATGACCACCATAAGACTTAATTGAATTGACAGCGCCAATAAATGTTTGTTCTTCAGTGAGTACTGTATCTCCCTCATTAACAAATATTTTAAATACCAAATCCATCCCCTGAGTTGATCCAGAAGTAATCAAGATATCATTAGAGACAACATCTAAATTTTGATATTGATGTAAGCGCGACTTAAGTTGTTCTCGAAGTTTCGGAATACCTTCAGTCTCACCATACTGCATAAATTCGACTGCATGCTGACGATAAATCTTATCAGAAAGTTTGGCCAGTTTTTCGATTGGAAAAGCTTGATTACTTGGATAACCATAGGTTAATTTAATATAATCATCAGCCGTTTGAACATGCTTAGCCTGTTCGCGCAGAGGGCTTGGGATTAAATTAGACACGCGTGATGCAAACGAATAACGCAATTCTGACATATAACAAATCTCCTTCTAAATTAAGCAATAAATTAATTGACAGTGAAACGGTTCAAAAATGTTTTCGTACGCGCTTCTTGTGGGCTTTCAAATATTTGTTGCGGGGTACCCTCTTCAACAATGACACCATCAGCCATAAAAATAACACGATTACTGACCTCATAAGCAAATTGCATTTCATGTGTCACAACAATCATGGCAACACCAGCATCTTTAACTGCTTTCATAACTTTAAGCACTTCGCCAACTAATTCCGGATCAAGCGCAGCGGTTGGTTCATCGAATAATAGTACTGTAGGATGAACAGCTAAGGCACGCGCAATTCCTATCCGCTGCTTTTGACCACCAGAAAGTTGTGAAGGGTAATAATCACCATGATCCGGTAAACCAATAACCCGTAATAGTTCTTCTGCACGTGCTTCGGCTTGCTGAGTACTGTAGCCATGTACAATGACCATCGGCTCCATGATATTTTGTTTTGCTGTTTTATTTAAGAATAGGGCATAATTCTGAAACACCATCCCCATACTCCGACGTAACTGTAAAACATCATTTGCACTCGCTTGTCCAAAAACCACTTCGTGATCATTAACCGTAATAGAGCCTGAATCTGCTTCTTCCAAAAAATTCAAGCACCGTAGAAAAGTTGTTTTTCCTGAGCCTGAAGGCCCCAAAATTGTAACTACTTCTCCCTCATTGAGTGATAGGCTGACACCTTTAATGACTTCATTATCGTTAAAACTTTTGTGGACATCTTTAACTTCAATCATGATCAAGACCTCTTTATTTTCTTGTCCATACGCACTTCTAGAAAGACTGCACCACGCTCAATCACGATAGTCATCATCCAGTAAATTAACGCCGCTGCAATGTAAGCTTCGAAATACTTATAGTTTGAACTGGCAGCTTGCGTGGCGGCCGAAAAAATTTCAACAACTGATACTAACGAAGCAATGGCTGTCCCTTTAATCAAATTAATAAACATATTAATGATCATCGGTAATGCTACAGGCATCGTCTGAGGTATCAAAACACGGCGAATCGTTTGTAATTGGGTCATGCCCAAAGAACGTGCGGCATCAAATTGTACTTGTTTAACTGATTCAAATGCACCTCGGAATGCCTCACTCAATCCGACTGTAGCCATTAAAGATAAGCCAATAATAGCTAAAACACTCATTGGTAAATCACCATATCGGATATGCCAACCAACTGCTTTAGCAAAATGGTTGAAATTTTGAGATGTAATCAAAAAGATAACCAAAAATACTAAAATAAGGGGAACACCTTTTAATATCGTAATCACTATTGAAAACAATTGTGACAACCCCGGCACTTTATAGTATCTGACTAGTGCCACCACCAATCCCAACATCCCACCAATAATCAAACTAACTACTGCCATGTATATTGTGATCGGTACATAACGAATAATTTGTCCCATAACTTGAAATATAAAGCCTATATCAAAGTTCATCTGAAACCTCCGTTAATCCTTAGGTACGTAATCGCCCTTAAGCCATTGATTACTTAACTTTTTAAGTGTCCCATCCGCTTTTAATTCTGCCATCGCTTTGTTAACAGCTTTGATGAACTTAGGATCCGCGTGCTTATTAAACAATGGGTAGGCGTTAGAATGGTTAACTGCTTTACCATAAACCAAGTTTGTTTTGAACTGACGGTTCAATAAATCAATTGAATACTTTGGCGCAGGATAAACATTAAACTGGCCTGAGTTTAATCCTTGTGCCACTTGTTCCATCGTATAGGTACCGCGTACAACAGAATAAGCATCAGCATTTTTCTTTAAATAGGCATCTGTTAAAGTTGCTTGGTTGGTAGAATTAGTCACATACAATTTTTTACCTTTAGCATCGGCAAATGAATCTAGCACACCAGCAGATTTTTTAGTAGCTAATAATGTATCCCAGACAGTATAACCAACTGTGCCAAATTTAAAGTTCTCTTTGCGTTCGGCATTTTGTTCAACTTGATACATAGCCATTGTTGTTTTACCGGCCTTTAAATTAGTAATCATCGTTGGAAAATCAGACAATGTTAACTTGAATTTATACTGTGGTAACTTTTTATCAATTGCCTGAAGTAATGCAATATCCATACCCGCCGGCTTACCATCTTTATCTAAGTAAGCAAAGGGTTGTCCATCGTTTCCTGAACCAACCTTAATTATTTGCACTTTGGAAGATGACTGACTGCTTGTTCCTGTGTGGCGAAAAAACATAACGCCAATAATAGCAATGATGATGACTCCTAGACCAATCCATAATCCTTTATGACTTCGTGTTTTATCTTTCATAATCGTTCTCCCTATACTTAATCTCTTCTTAAACTTAATGACAGTGTTTTCTGCTTAACTCGTTTTTGGCGTTTCAATGACAGGTATGACTGGATTAGTAGCCACAATTGGCATCTGACGAGAGGAATAGTTACTTCGTTTCTCAATCCAACGGAACAACCTTTCCAAAATAAAACTTAAAATGATAAATATAATCATGGCACTAATGTAAGCTTCTACAGTATGAAATGTTGCAGTACCCAAAGCTTTAGCCTTTCCAACAACATCTATCACACCAATTGTGAACGCCAGTGATGTATCTTGTAGCAAAGAAATCACCATTGTCGCAAAACTTGGCATGGCAATAATCACTGCTTGAGGGAAAATAATTTTAAAATACATTTGCCTCTTGGTGTACCCTGAAGTCAAAGCTGCTTCGCGTTGTGTGGCAGGAACACTTTCTAATGCTGCACGAATAATTTCCGATAAAAATGCTGCCATATTTAAGCCATAGGTGATAAATAGATAGACGAGCGCGTTAACGTCGTCTGCATCAATACCAACATAACCTAGGAAAAACGGTAGCCCGTAATAAACCAAAAACATTTGTATCAAAATTGGTGTGCCACGGATAAACGAGGTAAAGACTGCCGCAATTTGCTTCAAAAATGGTGTATTCTCCATTCTGACATATGCGATTCCGGCACCAACAATCACACCAATTATTGTTGATACCAGTGTTAGTAGTAATGTCACTGGCAAAGCAGATAGTACATCAGGAAAATATTGCCAGATAAGGTGTGGTTGAAAAAAACTATTCATAAAACGCCTCCTACTGCATCAATGAAGATATTATGAAAAATAACTAATCATTTCTAATTCTACTGATTATGTTTATATAGCTATTAACCGGTTAAATAACAATAAAACAATTACAACATTAACTAGAGATTAAAAATAATCATACACGAAATAAACACAATAAACAATAATTACGTTAAATTTGTTCACATTGCACAAATTAAGCAGTTTCAACTTGGTCAATTTTAAGTGTCATCATTGTAATAATTTCTACATCAAAATCAAGAATACAGTGATTATTTTAGTTAAATAAACGATTAAAAAATAAAAACCAATCATTTGGACATGGATTTGTCCAAATGATTGGTTTAGTTTAACTTAATATTTATCAAAATAATGCCTACTTTTTTTCGACATTTTCTTTTAATTTTTGTATATAGCGTTTACCCATTTTTGTTTTAGTTAAATACATATAATACAGAAAATAAGTTATTCCAGCAACACAAATAGATAATATCATCGCCAAAAAAATATTTAACGATCTATTTTTTAAAAAAGCTGTTGCCATTAAAATAAACGATATTAGCGCTATATTTGTAGCACGATATTTCGGTAAGTAAATTTTTTTTGCTTTTTTCATTAATACATTTTCCCTTGTTTTGTCAGAATTAACCAAACACTTAACTAGCAATCATCAAGACAAGTCTTTCAGTACCGTGTGGTGATGTTAATTAGTGCAATCTGACTTAAGGATATTAAAACACTACAACTTTCTGGACATTTATTTTGTCCAAGTTATCGGGTTTACTTCAGTAAAACTGGCGTTTTTTAGTTTGAATAAGCTGTATTGTGTTAAGAATTAAAACGTCTGGCCCCAACCCATAATAAGCCCGCCTCCGAAATTTTTACTTTGAAATTCATGACTATTAATTTTTAGATAAAGTGTGCCAACGTTCTTAGAAAGTTTCTGGCTTACGGCTAAAGGTGTTAATTCTCCTCTGAGGTCTGAAATTATCCTAGAAAAGGATGACTTCTTTTCTAGTTCTTTTTTAGCATGACTTAAAATTTCTCGTTCGTCCTGACTAATATTATCTGCTAATAACTTATTGATATCAGATAGAATGTTGTTTTCTGCGTTTTCTTTCATAAAGAACCAATCCTTTCATTTCTACGGAACCCTAATCCTTCTGCATCTACACTCCATTATAACTCTGCCACCACAGCTTGAAGAGGACTTTTTGTTACTGTATAATAAATAAAATTATTTCATACAACCTAAAAAGCAAATTAACTTATGATTTCTAATAATTAGTTTACTTCTTACTTGATAAATTTAAGATACTACTTATGAGTCCTGCCCATAAAAACATGTCCTTAACTTGGATTTCTTTTTTATTTGATACGTAAACATAAAATAAAGTTAGTATGAATTGTAAAATCATTAATGATACGAACACACTATTTAATGCTTCTATCAAGCAACCCTATCAATAAATCATTCAAAAAAGAAACAAGTTATGACGTTGATGTTAGGTATAACAGAAACTTTTTCATCTTTTTCCCTCCATTTTAGTATCCTATACCCGTTTTCAGAACGTATAATTGAAAACACAGGATTAACATTTAAAACGTCGGCTATTTCTTATTTACTGCTATTTGAAGTAATTATGAACATAATGAGATTATATTATACCCACTGAGATATGCCAGCTGTGTATCAGCTCATATTTTAAAATCTTTAAAAAAATTACCTTTACAGTGTTCAAAAAATAGAAGGGTATTATTATAATTTTTCAGTATATTTATCAACCCGTTTTTTTCCAATACTCGTACATGACAAAAAAAGCATGTCCAAAATATATAAAATTACAGCATTAATAAAAAGAAAGCCAGTCAATACCAGAAACATTTGGATAGAAATGGCTACAGCCATATTTGGTAGTATCGCTGCCACGAATATGGCTATATCTCTTATAGCAACTTTACAAATCATACTTTTTCTCATAACCATCAATAACACCTTTCAAATGTGAGCCCCCACAATCACGTTCATCAACTTGCGGTATGTAATTAATTTTTTTGATAAACATTTATCAATCCTTAATTATAGTTTACCAAATTGCAACCCCTAATTTTTCACATATTTACTCATTATTTGTGCTGCAATATGTTAGTGACTTTTGTTGTTTGTTGTGGTAGGTCCGGCTTTGATAACACGTTCATGAATACAAAAAAATATTTGTTAGCACTGCCATTCGTGCTAACAAATATTGTTCACCATTTAATTAATCTGTTTAATTGACACAACTGAAAAGATAATTCTTATAATTGACAATACTAGGAAAATGACATCTACTATAAAAAGTGGTGCACTTATTGGCCTTTGTAGTATAAGTACTGATAGTATAACTGCCATAATACCAAAGTATATATCATATTTTTTATAAAAATTACGATCTATTGCGATTTTTTTTATTTTTTCCCACTACCTTTTATTTCTGACATACTGTGAACATATGGCTAGTAACCTGTTAATTGTACCATAACACCTTTAATTTTTAGTTCCCATAATGGCACTTCATCAGACGCTTTAACTATGCTCTAAACTAATGATATGAAATCTAAAAAAAATTTATTATTGCTCTGGATTTGCAATGATCTACTCACTATTGACTTTGAAAATATGTTATCCTATTGCAAAAATCTACCTGGTACTTCGATAATTATACTGAACCCTATATCGATTACTAGTATTTTATACTTAGTTAATCGCAAATACAAAGTAGTCCGAATTATTGACTTATGAGCATCCTGCTGATACTTGGTTAGATAAATTAGTCTATATTATGTCTATCATGTTCTATGTTATACGTGCACTGTTTCCTCTTATTTACGACCCTGACATTTTGAAAATAATTGTTAATCACTTGCCCAGTTCTCTTATGAGTTTACTAGCTATGGCTACAGGCGTATTTTTTGAGGAATATCTCAGCCGTGGGCTAATTTTTGGTGCATTACTTGTGTACTTTAAACATCATAAATGGCGTGTACAGCTCAGCATTTTATTATCTGCCTTACTGTTTTCATTATCGCACGTGATGAATTTGTTTAATCAAAGCGCTATGCAAACACTCAACCAGATGATTTATACTTTTGCTTTTGGCTGTTTAGCTTTAGCAAGTATACTGTATATCCGATCAGGTAGCTTATTAATGCCATTTTTAGCGTACTGTTTATGAGATTTGCCTCCATTCTTATATAGCTCATCACCTATTACCACAACGTCTATCACACTCGGAACATTTCTCGCGCAACTGCTCATGTTACTTATTTGCTTAACTTACACCTTTATTTTTATCAATCATGCTAAAACTCAACATTATCAATTCTAGTAACTATTTCTCTGCTTGTCATCATCATCCATTATTAAATTCCAGGAGACATTGTCTTTATGTTTACATTTTTAGTCAGCGTTCCATTTAAAGTCAAGGATTTAATCATGATAAAAGGTATTCAGCTTTAATCTTATTATTCTAAATATGAGGTAGCCTCCCGACACTTCTAAATTAAGATCAACCTACATCTATGTCGACTTAAATATACTTTCTTGAAAGAATATTTATTGGGCCAATTACTCCAAGAACCACACACCACAGCCAACTAACGTCAATAAATAAAACAATAAATAATTATCAATTCTATTTAATAATCCGACGTACATAAGTATTGTGACAACAGTCATTAATATGACTATCAAGATACTACTGAACTCTATTACTTTTTTCCCTGTTATAATCATAAATTTCCACCTAAATTAAAAAATATCGGCTTTCTTATCCAGAAAGTATTACCTTAACCCTTTTCCTACCATGTATCCCAACGTAAAGGCCCCTCCAACTACACCAGCGCCTTTAAGAACAAGGGCGCCACCTATAATAATAGGAACAACGCCACCGTTAATATCCGATAGTTCTTGTTCGTTTAAAACTTTAAAATTTGTCATATTTATCTTCTCCCCAATTTATCTTGACTTATATCCAGCGTAAACACCACCAGCAACCGCTCCACCAATGATTCCACCAGTAACAACTGCGCCCTTGGTAATGAGTACTCCACCAATAATAATTGGGAAAATCCCACCATCAATGTTAGCTAATTGTTGTTCATTAAGTTGCGTGAATTCTAAAAATTTGTTTTCTTGCATATTATTATCTCCTTTTCTTAAAATTATAATAACAAATATTTTTATTACAAGCGATACCACTTTGGTATCATTCATAAACAATATTTTCAATACTAGTTTTAAACAATTTGGATAGCTTAATGAGCGTATTAATATCTGGAATTCTAGTACCACTTTCATAACGTGTAATTGATACTGGATCAACATGTAATTCATCGGCTATTTCATATTTACTACGGCCGGAAGTAATTCGAAGAGTTAATAAATTTGGACCAATGTGTTCTGATTGTCCACCATATATGGCACTCAAATCTTCATTTTTCAATGCTATGCATTCTTTAAACTCAATCATTTTTGTCTCCCATCAAATTATCCTTATAGTAGTTAAACCAAGTCTTTTGTCCTTTAGTGATCGCTACTCGACCGTTCAGCCCATATTTCACATGTGCTTGAGCTCTCTCTGGTATATCAACCTTAGCCGTGCACTGATAATATGAGCCATCTTTATTACTAACTGGTGCCGTACTAATTTTAGTCACCCTCCCATTTAAAGCTAAGGGTTTAGTAACGTTCTGATTCGCGGTAAACTTTATCATTTGTCCTTGTTTTAAACCCACGCTTTGCTCAGTTGGTACATAATAAGTCACTTCTAAGTATGTTTGCTTAGTTAGTTTAGGATAAATGACCGCCAAATTTGTCCCTTTTGATACGTATTTATTTTTGAACTTATCGTTTTCTACATGCAAGATACCATCATCTGGTGCTTTAATAACTGTATCTTGATAATCTTCTATAGCTAGGTCTTTTTTGGCTTTTAGCGTGAGTAATTCTTGCTCCTGTGCGTTGCTTTCCTTTTGGACACTAGCCAACTGCTGTTGCTTTAAATCTATCAGCTTAGCTGTTGTGGCTGTTTGTGAGAGTGGCCCACTTTTTCGGATACTACTGATTTGATCATCATACGCTCTCGTGCCACTTTGTAACTGATCTATTTGTTGCTGAATATCAGTAATTGTCGCTGTCTTGAGTTGTTGTTTTTCGGCGTCTATGCTAACTTTTTTGAGTTGCTGTTGATAGCTATCGTAGACAGCTTGATAATGATTTTCTTTCACAGACTGTCCTGTTCGGATGCCATTCATGACCGTTTCATATTGCTGAACTTGCGTAGCCATTCGTCCCTGATTCTTTTTTAAACTAGCCAATTGTTGCTCTGCTTGACCATCGGCCGTATTTTTGTCACTAATTTGTTGCTGAAAATCACTAGTTAGTGTATCCACTTGTGCAAGATAACTTTGATATAAACTAGCATACCCAAACTTATCTGCTCCGTTGAATTGATTCTCGCCTTTGATCAAACTATCCTGATAAGTTTTAAGATTATCTAATCTCTCATTTACTTGATTAATCCGTTGCTCAACAACACTGGCAGATATCTTGGTTTCTTGCTGCTGGAATGTCATCAACACATCACCTTTTTTAACAACTTGATTATCGATGAGATTATTTTGGTCAATAGCTTGATTACTTGTGGATTGAACCGTTGCTAAAATTTTTTGAGGTACAATCTGTCCTGTCGTTTTCATAGTTATTTCGCGTTTAGCAAATAAACTAAAGACCAAAAAAAGCATAAGCACCACAGCTATGGGGATAATAATTAATGTCGAAAAATTTTTGTAACGCCGGTGATAAAACTCTCCACTCTCTAAATATCTATCATCAAACATCAGTACTATTCTCCTCAATCTTGATATAATGACGCGTAAAAACCATTTTGTGATAATAATGTGACATGACTACCATCTTCAATAACATGACCATTTTGCATAGTTATAATACGATCAACACGTTTAGAAATCGATAAGCGATGTGCCACAAAAATAATCGTTTTATCCGTTAACTTCATTAAATTATCAATAATTTTCTTTTCAGTTAACACATCTAAATTACTAGTCGATTCATCAAGAATTAAGACGGGTGAATCAACAAGCAGAGCCCGTGCTAAAGCAATCCGCTGCTTTTGACCACCTGAAATATTCCCACTCTCAGCTAATTCTGTACTAAATCCTTGTGACATGTTTTCAATATCAATTTTAATTTCAGCTAATTCAGTTGCGCGTATAATATCTGCTTGTGTTGTACTAGGCTTCGCACCTAACATCAAATTTTCAATAATTGAACCCGTAAAAATATATGGTTCTTGTGGGAGGTAATTAATATGCGCACGTAGTTCATGTTTATCAATATTTTCTAACGTACTGTTGCCTAGCATAATTGTGCCAGATTCTGGGTGAAAAAAATTAACTAACAACTTCACTAACGTCGATTTCCCCGAACCACTCACACCAACTAAAGCAATTTTTTCACCTTGCCCAATTTGAAGTGACACGTCATCAATCGCAGGTGCACCAAAGCCGTATTTATAAGTTACTTGTGTCATAATGATATCACTAGCATCTGCAATTCTTTCACTTAATGCTGACGATTCTTTATATTCTGACTCAACTAAATACACTTCGTTTAAACGATTATTAGCAACTGAAGCTTGTTGCAACTTAGTTTGTAAGTTGATAATGTTTTGTAGTGGATCTGTAAAAAATCCAAGCAAAGCATTATATGTGATCAACTGACCCATGCTTATTTTGTTAGCCATAACTAATTGTGCGCCAACCCAAAGTACTAAAACATTCAAAATCAAGTGCAATAAACTTTTGAGTGCATTTTGAACTGCTTCAGTTTTTGCATAGATAAATGATTTATCCAAATACGTGACAAATTCATGATCTACTTTTTTATACGCAACTTGTTCACTGTTCAACGCCTTAATTGTTTCGACACCATTAATGTCTTCGATGATTGAGGCGCTCAACATTGATCCGGCTTGCATTTGATCGTTGTTCATCTTAGAAAATGGCTTCATAAAGAGCCATATCACTAAAGAATAAGCTGGTACTGCTACTAATGAGATAAAAAACAACGTTGGATTTTGAATCACTAACACTGTTCCGACTATAACTAATATACCAACGTCTAAAAATAAGGACAGCATTGTACTGGCTAAAGCTTCGATAATAGAATTCGCATCAGTGAAACGGCTAATAATTTCGCCGGTCCGTCTTGTTGCAAAAAAAGACATTGGTAATTCAAAAATATGCCTAATATAGGACAGAATAATGTCAATTGATAATCGTTGACCCATGATAATTAATAAGTAATCTCTGGCATATGACAACATCTGCTGTATCACATAGGCTACAATTAAACCGACAGACACAATGCCCAGCGTGCTCTTCATATTATCTGGTATATAGGTATCAATAATTCCCTGCAAATAATATGATCCTAAAATACTGACCAAAGTCACCATAAGTGCTGCGATCACAATATTAATCACCAATCCACGTTGCTTACCGATAACCGGTATAAAAGAGCTTAACGAACGTTTCTTATCTTTGGTTGGTTTATAAGTTGGATTGGGAGCAATAAATATGGCTACACCAGTCCATTCATTAACAAAATAGGATTTTGCCATTTTAGTCCTACCAACGGTAATATCAGGATCAGCAATTAATAGATTTTTTCCTTTCATACCATAAACAACGTAATAATGTGGATACTTGCCATCTTTTTGAACATGTGCAATAAACGGATAAGGTAAGTCTTTCTTATCAAACATAGATAGATCTGCCTGAACTGGCATTGTATCGAAGTCAAGCGCTTGTGCTGCCTTAACAATTCCTAATGCTGTCGTTCCCTCCATGTCTGTCTTGGCCATTTCACGTAACTGTGCTAATGACATTCGTGTATTATAATGCGCCATGATCATGGCTAACGCTGCAACACCACAATCACGTTCATCAACTTGCGGAATATAATTAATTTTTTTGATAAACATTTATCAGCCCCCTAATTTATAGTTTACCAAATTGCAACCCCTAATTTTTCACATATTTACCCATTATTTGTGCTGAAATATGTTAGTGACTTTTGTTGTTTGTTGTGGTAGGTCCAGCTTTGATAACACGTTCATGAATACAAAAAAATATTTGTTAGCCTATTTCACACATCTACCTAATAATTCAATAATTATACTGAACTCTCTATTCATGATTAGCATACTATACTTAGTTATATAAATTAGTGCTCGTATACTGAAAATCCGGACTGTTTTATTTCTAGGGCATAATCCGAGATAATCAAGTATAGGAGTTTTTTATTATGAAAGCTAAGCGATACGCAACTGAATTTAAATCATTAATTGTTGCCCTGTATAACGAGGACCGTTCTGCTAATTCCCTAGCCAATGAATATCATTTGGCTGTACAAACTGTTACGGGTTGTATCAAAAAGGCCCAAATCGTTGGGACGGACGTTACTGGTGAGCCAGTGACTCGTGCCGAATTTAATGCAATGCAGAAAGCAGTCGCACGACTCAAAGAAGAAAACGACATTTTATCACGCACAGCCTGACAAGCAATTGCCGGCCGTTTTGCTGGGCGAACATCGCAAGTAACACGTAAGACCCATTTGCCAATTGTTCACTCATTACTGAAACAAAATTTTAAACTTGGTATCATGCTGAGTCTACTTAAAATACCAAAAAGTACTTATTTTGATTGGATCCACTATCGCGAGACAGCTCGGCAACGAGAAGATCACATTTTAAAAGTATTGTTACATGATATTTGGCAGAATAACTATCAAACTTATGGCGCACCACGTCTGCGATTAGCATTGGCTGATCTAAATTTATATCATGGGACAAATCGTATTCGGTGTTTAATGCAAGGAACCGGTGTCAGCTCTATCATGAGTCGTCGGTTTAACAAGCCAACAACGACGGTTGATTATAATCAACGACCAAACCGTATCAAACATTTACAAAAATTGCCCATCTTATTTTAGATATCGCCAAATATATTAATTAGTCCAACAACGAAAGAATCAGTATTGTCAATCGAAAAATGACAGTAGCCTAATCGATTTAACCCCAGATAAAAAATAGTCCGAACTATTGACTTACGAGCAACCAATAACATTTCAAAAAAATGCCTGATAATTTTCAAATATATAATGTATTCTACTATTTTAACTAACATTTAGCTCGATTCGTTCTACTAAGTTCATAGCAACTACATTTTTAGTAGTTTTTGATTAATATTTTTTAACGCATAACAGCTATTACAAAAGCTAATTATTACAATTAACATCAATATTTTTATAAATGAAAAAACACAACACCTAACATGACGTGAAGCCGACATAGTCAGATTTACGTCATGTTAGGTGTTATGTTTTTATAACCATTAATATTAAAATATATTTCTTGATTACCACTTATTCCCTGTAAATCTTGACTGGTGTCCTTTAATTGGTGAGTTCAAAAACCTATGTGCCGTATCACCAACTAGATAAAAAAAACCATCATTACTACCACCAATAATATTTTTTAATTGTTTTTCCTCAATAAGTTCAAGATTTTCTATTTTTAACATGTTCACTCCTCATTTCTACCATACTTACAAAAATTGCAAAAATAAATACTTTTTCAAAATTAGCGACCAACACATCCTTGGACAGTATATTCATCACTAATTGAATCATACCAATAACAATAAATATCTTTGAAAACTTTTTTATATACAACATTTTATTATCAAAGATGCTTTTTCCCAGCATGATTCCATCCAGCAACGATTTGATCACTATGTTCAAATGCTTGATAACCAAGATACCCTGCTACAACTAGTGGCCAAATTCCTCCGGATATCTGTGAAAGTTCTTGTTCTGACAATTTATTCATAATATATATTTCTCCTTCTGTATAAGATAATTGTATTGTACAATAAAATTCAATCAAAAATTCGGACAAATTGTCCCGAAATACATATATTAGGTTACAAAAATAAAAATCTATTTATTTTTCTTTAAAAAAATCTCTAATTTATATATCCAAATCTAATTAATAAATTAAACTATCAACATTTGTATTAAATATATCAGCTAATTGAATAATTGTATCAATATCTGGAATTCTAGAACCTGTTTCATATTTAGCAATTGTTGATAAACTAGTATTTAACATATCTGCCAGTTCAGCCCTCTGATATCCTAATTCCAGTCTCAAGACTTTTATATTTCTTGAAATACATTCTGAACCACCTCCATATATGGCTACCATAACTGTTTCATTCAATTCGCAAAACCCATAATTATCAATCATTCCTATCTCCCATCATCTTATCCAATATACTATGCAGCCCAATTTTTCTTGCCTTTTATAATTGTCACTCGCCAAATTAATGCCATACTTTATTTTTTCGTGCTGTGCCCTCGATCTAGTCAACTTTGCTACACACCTGTAAAACGATCCTTCTTTAGTATCAATAGGGGCAGTCCTTATTTTTTTGACCACACCATCTAATACCATTAGTTGTGTCACTTTTTGATTGTCCACAAAACAAAGTTTTTGATTCACTGTTAGCCCAATAATATTACTTATTGGCACATAATAGTCAATTTCTAGCTTTGTTGTAGTAGAAAACTCTGAATACAGTTTGTTTAGCACAAAAGACCTCAATATTAAGAATTTTAAATCAATCTTTACTATCCTCCAAATTATAGTTTATCAAATTGCAATCCCTAATTTTTCACATATTTACTCATTATTTGTGCTGAAATATGTTAGTGACTTTTGTTGTTTGTTGTGATAAAGACGAAACAAAGTAGTGGAAAAACTGAGTATACCCTTCAAAATATTATGATATAATCATTAACACATTCAAGTTATGGAGACATCGTAAATTGTAGAATAAAATTTGAAGAGGATATGCTTATGAAAATTATTGATTTATCTGTGAGTCTTAAAGCAGGTATTCCGTCTGATCCCAAGGAAGCCAAACCAGAAATTGAATATAGTGACCACACAGCAGGTGCCAGACAAATGGCAAGTGTATTTAAAGGCCTTAACACAAAAAATTTGAAAAATGAAGAGGGCTGGGCTTCAGAAAATCTCAAACTGACTAGCCATTCCGGAACTCATATGGATGCGCCTTATCACTTTAATTCAACACAGGACAATGGCTCGCCCATGCCAACAATTGATGAGATCCCATTAGAAAACTTTATAGGTAAAGGGGTAAAATTTGACTTTCGTCATTTTGAAAATGGACATGTGATTACGGCTAGTGAAGTAGCGCAGGAGCTTAATCGCATTAATCATATTTTAAAACCTGACGATATTGTTGTTGTCAATACTGCTGCAGGTGCCCGTTATGGAACAGATGACTACTTATCTTCAGGCGTTGGTATGGGACACATTATACTTAACTGAACGTGGTGTCAAAGTAGTTGGTACTGATGCTTGGAGTTGGGATGCCCCTTTTAATTTCACAGCAGAAAAATTTGCTAAAACAAAAGACCCCTCTATTATTTGGGAAGGTCATTATTCAGGCACAACAATCCCGTATTATCAAATGGAAAAAATGGGCAACCTAGATCTATTACCCGATGACGGTTTCACAATTATTTGCCAACCAATTAATATTTATAAGGCCTCTGCTGGTTGGGTCAGACCAATGGCTATTTTAAAATGAAGCCATTTTTATTTTGTCTCGTAATTACATAGATTCACCTTATAATGCGTACAATATTATATATTGTGCATAATATCACTATTTTATATTTAATCCTATTATATTTAATGTATAATATAATTATTAAACTAATTTTTACGGGGAAAAACATTATGACTATTGGGGATCAAATTAAACACTTACGTACAGCGCATAATCTAACACAACAAGAATTTGCCACAAAGATCTATATTTCCTATCAATCTGTATCTAACTGGGAAAATCATCGTGGCTATCCATCCACTGAAATCATGTTACTCATCATTGATACATTTGATTTACCATTAAATTATTTTATTGCCAAAGACATTGACGCAACGACAGGCCACGAGGAAACACTCATTTTGTCATCTTTCTTAAAGTGCATGGCAACTAGTCGAGACGAGGCGCCAAACTTGAAAACTATTCAGCAATTATCTGGTGTATCAGCAGAACGTGTACAACATCACTTCCCGTCATATGATGACCTGGTCTATACACTCATCAACAAAGTTGATCAAGATATTAAAATCAGAGTAGAAAAGCGTTTATCTGATCATGAGGGTGTGCTCTCGATATTTATAAATGATATGGCACCGCTGCTTTATCATAAAAAAGAAACCTTACATATTCTGTACACACGTCCTTACATTAAAGGCGTGTGGATGCACTTTATTAATACCAAATACCAATCACTTCTCATAAAGTACAACCCTGATATCAAAAAGAACGATCTAGACACAGCCTATTTAATCGAAATATTAACCGCTTTTATTTCAATTTGGCTAAGTCAACCAGAAATTGAACCACTGGAACAATTTCAAGCACGCATCACTTACTTAGTTAATCATAATATAGCATCTTGGCATGCTTAATGCAGCAATTAATACATTAGATAATGATGCTTTATATTTATGCTGCGCTAAGTATAAAGCATTCGAAACTGAACACATTCTTAAGTTCAAGGAGTTTATTGTGAAACGCACACTTAAATCAGTTTTATCGTGAATATTACCAATACTTATTGGTTTTTCTGTGTATCTATGGTGGTTAGAAAATATTTCTATCAAACCATAAGAGTTGATGGTCCCTCAATGTCTCACCTACCTTAAAAAGGAATCAGCATCCCCTCTCCTTAAAAAATCAAAAAATTAAAAGAGGCAACGTCATTGTCTTTAATGCATATCCCGAAGACCCTAAATTAACTGCTAAAAAACTATATATTAAACGTGTAATTGGACTGCCGGGTGATACAATCTCATCAAATAACGGAAAAATATATGTTAATAAACATCAAATCAATCAAAACATGTCCTCTGAACTACTCTGCCAATTGCCAACGCAACGCTAATTAATTGGCTAAATAACTGATTGGTTTGTTGACTTCAATTTTTGTGTTATCAAACTTGCGACTAATATATTTTTGAGCAGCTTGACTATGATACAGCTGAACTAGTTGCTTGAATTTTTTATTATTTTTTTCCTTTGCCGTAGTTGCTAAAATGTTGATGTTGTCTTTTGTTGACTGATTAATTCTTTCGTAAAAAATAGTATCCTTTAAAACATTGAGCTTACCTTCCAAGGCAATCGTGTTGCCAATTAAAGCAGCAGCAATATTGGGATCCTTGAATACACGTGGTCCAGTAGTATCATCTATTTCCTTAAATTTGAGATGATGTGGATTATTTTTAATCGCATTTACGCCAGATAAACTACCAAAATCAGACTGCAACGTAATCAAGCCAGATTTTTCTAATAAACGTAAGCCCCGTGACATGTTGGCCGCATTATTAGCAATTGCAATTGTCGCACCATTTGGTATATCTCTTATGTCTTTATATTTATTCGAATAGATACCCATTGGTTCCAGGTATGTCGTCCCTAATGCTGCCAACTGATTATTTTTGTTACTTTTATTATAAGCATTATAATAAGCATACGATTGGAAAGCATTGACGTCTATCTTACCTTCAGCTGTGGCGGTGTTTAAAGATACACCATCAGTGAAGTTTTTAACGACAATTTTAATATTTTTTTCCTTTGTTTCTGATAGTTTAGCAATGTATTGCCAAGTTTGCGCGTCAGATCCAATAGCACCAACCGTTATTTCAGATTTTGCGTTCGTATCTGTTGGACGTTGGTACACAAATATGGCAGTACTGGCCACCGCTATAACAATTATCACTGCAATGATTATTTTTTTCCTAAGCATAATAGTCCTTAAAATTATTTACTAGATAACCATTTTCAATGAAAAACGCTTACTACCGTCTATTAAAATTGATTATCTATAGTTTACATCTGACAATACTAAAAAAGCGCAACTACATCAGCCCTCTCTTTAGTCAACCGCTTTGCAATAGCTTGGTCACTCACCACTTTATTTCCCATGTCTATCTCCCACTTCTATTTTTAAAAACTGCATTACGACAACAAAAAACCGCAACTTTGTTTTATCAAAGTTGCGGGACGAATTAAATCGTGATACCACCCGGTTTCCGCATCAAATCACTATGATACGCTTACTAAGTACGGCATAAAAATACGATACTCTGACACTTTAACGGGTGTAACCGAACGACATTAACAAACTCTATGCTCACATCATTTTAACTCCAAGACCATTTTCCAAATTCCCATGATACTAATTTTCACCAATCATTAGCTCTCTATGCAATCAATCTAATAAGTACTTATCTTTTCGACGTTATATAATAAATAGATTATATAATTATTAATTTAAAATGTCAACTAAATAATAAAATGTACTGATAGTCAATTTAACCCACAAAAAAAGATTATCAGAGATAATCTTTTTTGTTATAACATTTTAATTATAATAATACCAAATAACATGGTTATGATGCCTATAATTTGATAACGTGAAATATTTTCGCGAACTGATTGAAATAAACCAAATTGTTGCACTAGAACTGCACCAACCATGACACCTAATGTTGATATACTAACTGTCAATCCTGGACCAAGTGGTAAAATGAGCATTGACATGAACGTTACAAACAATGCTCCAGTAGTACCAGCTAACCAAGCAGGCACTAACTTAATACCTATCAATAGCTTATGCAAACTGTTTTGTCTCAGAGAAATTAACACCACAAAACAGATGAAAAATACCCAAAAGGCACTCACTGTTGAACTACCAA
Source organism: Leuconostoc gelidum subsp. gelidum KCTC 3527 (assembly GCF_000166715.1). Classification (GTDB taxonomy): domain Bacteria; phylum Bacillota; class Bacilli; order Lactobacillales; family Lactobacillaceae; genus Leuconostoc; species Leuconostoc gelidum. The sequence goes on along the minus strand of NZ_AEMI01000003.1, from coordinate 45,381 downwards.
CATCGTTAGCCAGCTGACCATTCAAAATAGATTGCACTGTACACAAAACGCCAGCGACAAATGCCCAGATACGATTTAATAGTTGCGCTGATTTTTTAATTGGTATAGGTGTCATCGATACCTGTTTAGAGACCTTAGCAGGCATCACTATGGCAACATAAATGCCAACCAAAAGAATAAATAAGCCACCCACACGTGAAATTGATAGATTAATTACTGGCAAACTGAACCAGCCAACTGTTTCAAAAAGCATCCCTGATAAAATTTGTCCCAACGTTGGCAACATAACTGTCTCCACCGCACCAATCTTTGGAAAAAGTATAATGCAACTCATAACGAAAATAAGACCGAACAAGCCACCTGTCAACGGCAAAATTGGGGCTGAAAAAAGGTTTTGAATTTTCTGGAAATCGCCAATCATGATTGTCATACAAAATAAAATGATGGTACCAACAGTATAAGCTACAAAGCAAGCAATAATTGGTGATTTAAGCAACGCACTCAGTTGCGCATTGAGTGCGGTTTCAGCTGCAAGTGTTAAACCCGTAACTACCGCAAGACCAATATATATCAGGTACATTACTTTATTCCCATCTGATTTTGTTGACGTTCTTGTATTTGAATTGTTTCGCCACCTATAATCACCCGATCACAAATATTTAAAAATAAACCATGCTCAACAACACCAACTTGACTTTCAAAATAGTCAGCCAACGCGTATGGATTATTGATTGTAGTCATATGACAATCAATAATATAATGACCTGCATCAGTAATAATAGGTTCATTATTCACTTGACTACGACGTAACTTAGGAAATAAGCCCTTATCAGCAAATTGTCGTAGTAATTGACCACTACCATAAGGAATCACCTCTACGGGTAAGGGGAATGAACCTAATGTGTCATGTACTTTACTGTTATCAACAATCCAAATATTTTCTTTTGAGTTTTTTGCAACAATTTTTTCCATCAACAGTGCTGCACCACCACCTTTGATACCATTAAGATATGTATCTACTTCATCTGCCCCATCAATAGTTACATCAATGTGGTCAACTTCATCTATATCAATTATCGGAATTTTTAACGCTGCACAATGTTCACTTGTAACTTTAGACGTTGTCACACCAACAATACGACGATCAGATTTTGCTAGTGCATCAAGGAAATAAGCAACAGTTGAACCAGTACCTAATCCCACAACCATATCTGATTTAATGTATTCAATTGCTGCTTCTGCCGCTTGTTTTTTTTGCAAATCTTTTATGTTCATATTAGGCCTCATTTCACTATACTGGAATTTTGTAGGCCAGCATCAACTTCTGCTTTTGTTGGAATTGACACAATTGCACCCGAACGACTAACCGTTAAAGAACTAGCAAAGCTACTTCGAGTAATAATTGCTGGTAAATCGTTCATACTCTGAGAAATATTTGCAGCGATTGTACCAATAAACGTATCACCAGCTGCAGTCGTATCAACCGCTTTAACTTTGAAAATAGGTAACTGTCCAGTCTTGCCTTTGACATTGTAATAAACACCATCGCCACCGAGAGTCACAATTGTATTCACCATACCCAATTTTTTTAATTGGCCGGTCAACTCACCTAATGCTTCTATATTAGTCGTTGGTGTAACATGCGCTAAGGCAGCCGCCTCAGTCTCATTTGGAATCACTAAATCTGTGTTAATCATGATTTCAGCACTCAAATGTGAAGTGATAGGTGCTGGATTGAGAATTGTAAGTGCGCCAAATGCACGAGCAATCTCAAATCCTTTAGCCACCGCATCAATTGGTACCTCTAGCTGGGCAACAACAACATCGGCTGCAGCAATCACATCATGAGCCTGCACAATATCTGATGCATTTAAACTCATATTGGCGCCACCAAAAACCATGATCGTATTATGACCGTCGGCCTCTAGCATAATCGTAGCCGATCCAGTCGGCTGTTTTTTAGTAAAAATGTAATCTGTGGTAATACCTTCATCTGTTAATAATTGCTTAAATGCACGACCACGATCATCATTGCCAACCGCACCAATGAAAGTCACATCCGCACCTTGACGGGCAGCAGCAACAGCTTGATTTGCACCTTTACCACCAAAATTACTTGCTTGGTTGCTAATGCTAATCGTTTCCCCTTGTTTAGGCAAGCGATCAACCATTTGAATAGTATCTATATTGAGGCTGCCAATAATCACAACTTTATTTTTCATATCAAAAAACTCCTTATATAAAATGAGGTTAAACGTTTTACTAATAAGGGTTAATATTTATTTTACGTCGTCAAGAAAAAAAAGTCAAGAAAAAACAGCTTCACTTTATAGCGAAACTGTCTTCATCGTTTAATCGGCCCCGTGGATTCTCTAACAACCAATTTAACATCAAAAAAAGCTGTTTGAAAAGGTAAATTCGGGTGATCTAGGCGTCGTAATATCATGTTCAAAGCCGCTTTGCCAATCTCTAAAACTGGTTGCATCACTGTGGTAAGCGTGGGAATCATAAATTCAGCATAGTCTGTATCATCATACCCAACAATAGACATGTCAGCTGGTACATTAATATTTTGATAAGCTAATCCGCGTAATACGCCGATTGCCATTTCATCATTTAAGACAAAAGCTGCTGTTGATTCGCTTTGAATTAATTGATGAACTGCAGCTAAACCACCATGTTTAGACAGTGTTGTGGTTATAATAGTAGTAGGTGATAAATTCGACGTCGACAACGTATCCAAAAAGCCAGCACGGCGTTGTCTCATATTATCAGTTAATTTATTTGGTAAAATCAATGCAATTTTTCGATGACCTAATGATAATAGATGACTAGCGACCAAGCTCCCACCAGTAAATTCATTCGTTTGAACCATATCTTGCGCATTAATATCAGCATTTTGATCAAGCACAAGGTATGGAATGTGTCTTTTTTTCAAAAACTCATTCACTTCTGCACGATTTGGTATCGGTTTACCAAAAATAAGCGCCTGTGCACCACGTTCAACTAATGAATAAATCGTACTTTGTAAATTGTCATCTGTTGAGCCCAGAAAAACAAGATTCACATCAGCAGGTGCGTTATCTTGCATACTTTGTATAATATCTGCGAAAAAAGGCATACGGAAGGATGGTACAATAATACCAATTAAACGATTGGATGTACCCTTTAAATTTCGCGCAGCACTATTTGGCACATATCCCAAATCATCGCGTGCCTGCAATACTTTTTCTATTGTATGCTTTGAGAATCGTTGCCCTTTATTGTTTAAAATTTGAGAAACTGCTGCAATAGATACATCTGCTTTTTTAGCAACATCTTTAATTGAAGTTTTGCGCATAAACTCTATCCCTTATCGTAATGGTATACTTTAATATATCTATTGTACCTTAAAAATTAATCTGGAAGCGCTTCCATTTTCAAATAAAGTGTGTTACACTATTTTTGGTTAAACGTTTTACTCATTATATTTTCTGTTCAAGAGAGGAATTAATTATGTTTTTATTTGCTAACGTACTTGGTATTTTTGTTTTCATTGCCATCGCTGTTTTGTTTTCCCGAGATAAGAAGAGTATTCAATGGCGATCTGTCGGTATCGTCCTAGCCATTGAATTGGCATTAGCTTGGTTCTTCACGCAGTTCAAGGCCGGCCAAGTTGCTGTCCAAGGTGCTGCTGATGGCTTTAACTGGCTAGTTTCTGTCGCATCCCAAGGTATTGCCTTTGCATTACCTGAGTGGTTAACATCAAATAATGGTGGCCCTAATTTCGTAACATCAGCTTTGTTACCCATTTTACTAGTCGTACCACTATTTGATATTTTAACCTATGTCGGTATCTTACCTTGGCTAATCAAGTGGATTGGTAAAGCACTGACATTTGTTACTGGACAACCAAAATTTGAAGCATTTTTCTCTATTGAAATGATGTTTCTTGGCAACACTGAAGTTTTAGCTGTTTCTAAATCACAACTAGATCACATGTCGGCAAGCCGTAACTTCACATTAGCTATGATGTCAATGAGCTGTGTCACCTCTGCCATTATCGGTGCGTATACACAAATGGTTCCCGGCAAATATGTTTTAACAGCTATCCCACTTAACATCTTGGGTGCCATTATCGTTACTTCAATTTTAAATCCTAACAAAGTGGCTCCCGAAGATGATATTATTGTTAATATTAATGAAAAAGGGGCTAAAAAAGAACCCTTCTTCTCATTCTTAGGCGATTCAATTCTGGGTGCTGGTAAGTTGATTTTAATCATCACTGCAACCGTTATTGCCTTTGTCTCATTAGCAGCCCTCATCAACCAACTATTTAGCTTAACTGGCTTACACTGGTTAACACTTGAAAATATCTTTGGTGTTATTATGTTCCCATTTGCTTGGTTGCTTGGTTTCAACGTACACGATGCTTTCCAACTCGCACAATTCATGGGTACAAAGTTAGTAACCAATGAATTCGTCGTTATGGGTGAAGTATCAAAGTCAATCATGGCTGGTAAAGGTCTCTTTGCAAATGAACATGCACGTATTGTCTTAACTGTCTTCTTAACAAGTTTTGCCAAATTTGGTACAATTGGTATGATTATTGGTGCCTTCAAGGGATTGGTTAATAAAGAAAAGAATGATTACATTAGCTCACGCGTACCATACATGTTATTGTCAGGTATTCTCGTTTCATTATTGTCAGCAGCAACTGCCGGATTATTCGTGTGGTAAGCAATATTACAATTTAGAAAGGTATGAACATGACACCTATTATTTTAGATATGGACCCAGGTATTGATGACGCAGTGGCGTTATCAATTGCACTGACTAACCCAGAAATTGATATTAAATTACTGACAAGTGTTGCTGGTAATGTTTCCGTTGATAAAACAACAATTAATCTCTTAAAACTCACCACATTTTTTAAACAGACACAAGTACCTGTAGCACGTGGTGCTGCTGCACCATTAAAAAAAGCATTTGTTGATGCCTCATATATTCATGGTGCATCAGGTATGCCTGGCTATGAATTCCCAACCGTTACAACACAAGCTTTACCCACTGATGCTGTCAGCGCCATGGCAAAAGTATTGTCAGAAGCGCCTGAACCAATGACAATTGTCGCTACTGGTTCTTATACAAATATCGCCTTATTAATTCAAAATCATCCAGAATTAATCAGTCAAATCAAAGAATTTGTTTTGATGGGCGGTTCATTATCTGGTGGTAATGTCTCATCAGTGGCAGAATTCAATATTTTTACCGATCCTGATGCTGCTGCTATTGTCTTTAAAAGTGGTATTCCAATTGTCATGATCGGTCTTGATGTCACATTAAAAGCATTATTATCTCTAGACACTATTGATGCCGTTGCTAATATTGGGGAGGCAGGCAATATGCTTCACAAATTGATGACAGCATATGGTGATAGCGAACCAGGTGGCAAACCAATGCACGATGTCAACACTATTTGCTACTTACTCAACCCAGAATTTTACACCACAAAAGATTACTGGGTTGACGTCATCACTGACGGTCCAGCAGCTGGTGCAACAGTTGCAGATACACAAAATCGCTGGTCTAATGGCAAAATAAATGCCAAAGTTGCCATTAACATTGATACGCAAGCATTTGAAAAATGGTTCATTGAACAAATACCAGTGATGAACCAGTATTGTGAAGGAGCAATTTAAGATGGCATCCACAAAAATGATTTTAGATTTAGATACTGGTGTTGATGATGCATTAGCATTAGCATTAGCGATATGTGACCCACGGGTTGATCTCATTGGTGTGATTGCCTCATATGGTAACACTTTAGTTGAAACATCAGCACAAAATACCCTCAATTTATTACATTTACTGGGTGAAAATGATGTGCCGGTCTATTTAGGAGAATCACATTCATCTACGACTGATCATTTTGATGTGATGCCTATATCAAAAGCCATCCATGGTGAACATGGCGTGGGAAATCTCTCATTAGCAACAGCAACACGCAAAATCGAACAAACAAGCGGCATTCAATTTTTAATCGACATGGCGCATAAATATCAAGATGAATTGATTTATGTCCCAACTGGTCCTTTGACAAACATGGCAAAAGCCTTGAAAATAGATCCTGAAATATCTCATTTGATTGGTAATACCACATTAATGGGCGGTGCATTAACAGTGCCTGGTAATGTGACGCCCTTCACTGAAGCAAACATTAATCAAGATCCCGAGGCCGCAGACCGTGTTTTCACAACACAAGACAACTTAACAATGGTTGGCTTAGATGTCACTCTGCGTACATTGTTAACCAAAAAAGATACGCAACAATGGCGTGAATTAGGGACACAAGCTGGTACTGCTTATGCTGATCTCATGGACTTCTATATTGAAGCCTATGATCGGTTAGACATCGATCATCGTGGTGCCGCCTTGCATGATCCATTGGCAGTTGCTGTAGCAATTGACCCGAGCTATGTCGTGACAATTCCCCTGAATATGCGCGTCACTTACGATAAAGATACAAAGGATTATGGCCGCACAATAGGCGATCGCGAACGGTTGCTTGAACCAACAACAACAAATGTTGCTGTTAGCGTCAACGCTAAACGATTTGTCCGTGATTTTATGGACTTTATGATTGCTGTGTTAAAAGCTTAAATAAAAAAAGGATTGCAGATTTATTTCTTGCAATCCTTTTTATGTTGAATTATTGACCGGAATAACGCTTGATATCACTGCTGAAATTTAAAATCTTGATTTCAAACTGCTTAAAACATTATAGTCGCCAAAATACGACTGAAAATAAGTGTTGTTAAAATTATAGTGGCCACTTTTGCGTAACTATAGCGTTGATTAATCAGAAATACCAGTAGTATCACCCAAGTAATAATAGATATTCCTATCCATACTAAAACTGACATACCTCTTTCAGTAGAAAGAACAAATGCTTTGATTAAAACATAGGGTACAACCATACTTGTATTATCACTATACTAACAACTAAACTTATATGGCATGATAGCGCTTCATGTTTTATCCCACTTTATATGACAGTGTATAAAGTATTAATAACACTTCAAGTACAATCATACTAATCCATGCGTTACTGAGAGACATCGAAGTTGCAATTGATAGAAAAATCAGTTGCCCAATAGGTACACTAAGCGTTACCAATGTATTCATAAATCCTGCAATCTGTCCTAATTGTTTTTCCGCAACGCTAGTCATGACATATGTACTAACACGTGGACTAATTTTACCAAGTGTATAACCAATACCAAAAAAACTAATGATTATCGCATAAATGTTTGGAGAAACAACAATGTTTAAACCAAGTGCCGTTAAAAATAGGAGTAAAATAATAGTCAACATATTCAAGTGGATTTTTTTTAAAAAATCGTTAGTGAAAAAAGATCCTGAAACAAGTCCAAGCGCTAATACAGTATTAACAATTGATAATGAAAAACCGTAGTTTTTGATATAAATTCCAGGGTATTGTAGTAATGTTAAGCTGATGAGACCGTCAATAGATCCTACCAATAAGTTCAGCAAAGTAAATAAAAATAAAATATGCAACAATTTTTTATTGGCTTGAATAATACGCCTATTGATCTGCATAGATGCCCAAAAGCGAACTTCCGGTACCTGAGAAGACCGATTAATATGACTAGTAGCCTGCAGTTTTTGATTGAATTGCCGTTTAGAGATAATTAAAACTAGACCACTCATTAAAAACAATACCGCATTGAATAACGAGAAGTAAAAAAAATTATTATTTAAAAAGGTTAAAAAAGTGACGCCAATGACCTGACCAATAACATTGACCAAAGACATAACAGAAACTTGCACAGATCGCGCAGCGAGTAAATCTTGTGACGGCACAATATGCTTTATAATAGGCAGCGCCGCCAATGACGTCATACCACTTAGTAAATCACTGGAGACATTGATAAAAATAATAAACGAAAATAGTAACCAGTCATTCATTGTTAACTCAAATAATATCGTCAAAGTACCATACAGTATGGTTTGAACAAGTCGAGTTAAAATCATTAACCGCAACTTGTCATGTGATTTATCAGCAATATACCCTAATCCGATCTGTAAAATAGTCGGTAACGTATTAGCGATGACAACAACTGTTGTCGCCAGCTTGGCGTTACTTGTTTGTGACGCATAAACAAGTAACGCAATATTAAAAAATGCCGCCCCAAGTAATTCGATAAATTGAGAAAGTGTTAAGTTGCGTAATAGCTTGTTAGTTCGCAATAGTAGCATCACTATTCTCCTTTTTTTCATCTAATATATCGTCAATCATTTGCGTTACCTCTTTTTTAGTCTATAAAGATAGTTTAAGTGATATAATTATGAAACACTCAAAAACAGGCATATATGACGAATTGAAAAGAGTATTCTATGACACTTGAGAAAACCTTCTATCAATTACGAAAATCTAAAAATTTAACTTTGACATCATTGGCTGATCAAAACGCGTCAGCTTCATTTATTGGAAAATTTGAAAAGAGTCAAACTGATATGTCGGTTTCACGTTTTTTTAACCTGCTTGAAAAAATGCATGTCAGCCAAGCTGAATTTGAATTCATGCTACAGGAGAATCAAGCGCCCTATTTAATTCGTCGCATTCACTTAATCGATAACCAAGCAATTACTAAAGAATTAGTACAAGAATTCCATGACATAATCAAACAAGATCAAAGCAATCGTCCAAACGATAACACCCCCGCATTTTTAATGATTTTAGCTGAGGGACTGACTTTACTCTTGAGCAAAGAGGTTAAACAATGGCCAAATGATCAGTTATATGTGATAGTTAAGCCTGTACAGACTTATTTGCTTGGTGTTGAGGTTTGGGGAATTTACGAATTACAAATATTTACTTTAATATCGTTTATGTTACCTGCTGATATTTTATATTTGTTAACAAAAGTTGCAATTAAGCGTGTCGGATTATATGACCAGTCCTTATTAAATGTTCAATCACAATTGATGCATGTCATTTGGACATCCTTTTCGACGCTTGTATATGAAGATCTTTCAGCTGCTCAGCAATTATTAAGCATTGCGGAAAAATACTTAATAGATCATATAGATGTAACTGAAAAAATAACATTAATGTTTAATAAAGGTTGGTATGACATTGAAGCAGGCCACATTGAAAAAGGCGAACAGCGCGTTCGCACAGCAATAAATATATATACCACATTAGGCTATAAGGAAAAGGCATCTGATTTAACTAGACAATTAGTACACCACATCAAAAGACAGGAAGAAAAAAAACAAGGATACAAACCAGATGGTTCCCGTGTTATTTCGATCTATGTTTAATTTTGATTGATACCAATTACAATGAAGCATACTATCGATGACTATTGGTCACATGACATGTCATAATATTTCAAATCAGTATGCTATACTTAGTGAAAAACTTGTTTTCAGAGGAACAAACTCATGTTAAAAATTATGCCAATGTCTCCTAATCATTTTCAAAAATACATAGATTTTGCAGTCAATGAATACGCCACAGAAAAGATCGCAGCTGGCACTTGGACAGCAGAAACTGCCCAAAAAAATTCACAATTAACTTATGATCGGTTATTACCAAATGGGCTTGCAACGCCAGACAATTTTTTCTACTCAATTATTTTCAAAAATTCAGAAATAATCGGCTATATCTGGTTCGGTACTGATAATGAGAATGCATCAACTGCGTTTATCTTTGACTTCGAAATTTATAAAACTTATCAAAATAGCGGTTTTGGTTCAAAAACGCTCGAACTTGTTTCAAATGAAGCAAAAAATATGGGATTTACTTCACTAGGACTTCATGTTTTTGGTAGCAACAGTAGAGCTATTCACGTTTATCAAAAAAGCGGATTCAACATAACAGACATAAAAATGCAAAAACAACTCTAATGTATAACGTGTGCGTATAAAAATATGAAAAATGATAAGAATTAACCGCACAACAGACGGTGCTGAGAAAATAAAAGGCATAGGCTGGCGGTTTGCAAGATACGTTTTCTATTCAGATTTCAACACTAGTATTGTCGGTAACGTATCAGAAGCAAGCCAAACTTGGATATACAATTCTGCCAAGGCAATCCACCTGTCTGCTGGTTCATCACAATATTTTAATAGTGGTTACGACTACAATTCCATGAAAACATTTTACTCATATAATCCTGCTGCTAACTTATATTAGGAGGCTATTAATCGATGATTAAGGCGAAAAAACTTATTTATTTTCTTGTTCTACTAATTGTGTGTGCTTTGGTCGTTGTTCTGCTAATCGAAAGTCAGAGAAATAAAAAACCTGTTACTACAACTATGTTGCCTTCTCAAAGATCTTCATCCGCAGATACCTCAAAAAATAACGAATCGCACTTATCTTCCGCTGACATTGCTTCTGAAGGAAACAATAATGTCAGTGGTGGCGGGGATTTCACTTCCTACTATGGTAAAGAACGGATCGTTAAAATATATCATTCGGATACCAAAACAGTTACACTTTTAAACGAAAATGATCCTATGACAGCTGACCAAAAAGAACATTTAAAACAAGCAATTGCTCTTTATCAACAAAATCAAGCCGCGATTAGTGCAACCAAAAAATAACTGCAATAAATAAGAAAAGCTTACAGAAAATCCATACCATTAATCAATCATAAATACGATGTTTTTGTTTCGCAATTAATTTAATAGTATCAATAAAAAACGCATAACTAGCATCTGCTAGTTATGCGTTTTTAAAATTAAGAAAGCATCTTGTGCCAACCTGCCGTTATCTCAAAATATCAATCAAATTCTTATTACTTGCTGTTTTAGCTGGTAATATACCAAACACTAAGCCAACAATGGTTGATGTGCCAAATGCTAATAAGAATGTGGATATGGACACGCTAGCTTTAAATGGTAAGAAAGCAGAAACGCCCATGGCAATTCCTAAACCAGCAAGATAACCAATCATACCACCACTCAAAGTTAACATCACGGCCTCTATCAAAAATTGCCATAAAATTTGTTGCTGAGAAGCACCCACTGCCATACGAATACCAATTTCTTGAGTACGCTCACTCACAGCAATATACATCATGTTCATCACACCAATACCAGCAATAAACAACGAAATTCCTGCCACAGCAACAATGAAGTACGTGATGCCCTTAATCACGGCACTAACACCCTTCAACATGGCAGCCATATCATAAAATTGATAATTCCCAGCGTTATGTTGTGAACCCGTACTATTCAATTGATCCGTAATTTTCTGGGTTTCTTTAGAGACATTCACCCCAGCAGCAAATGTTAATTTCAATGTGTTGGCCGAAATATTGGCATTGTTCGCCTCAAACACTTGGCGTGGTACAACGACATCATAGTTATTATAACTCCCACGCATGGCATCATTACTAATGATACCAACAATTGTATATGTCGTGCCATTTAATTCAATACCAGCATTCAACGCATTATTTGCACTTTGATACCCTCTTTTGGCCATGGATTGACTCACTAAGGCTACTGGATTGCTAACCAGGCTATCTCTTTTACTAATACCATGACCTGAAATTAAATGATCATTATTAGCACTTTGACTTAAATAAACAACTGGCGATATTGTTTTACCATTGACTAACCCTTCAGTTGATAAAATGCCATGATCATCTGATTGTACACTAACATGACTGACTTTATTATTTTCACGTATGCGATTCAAATCATCATCGCTGAAACCAGCCACTTTGCTCTCATCTTTTGGCGCAAAAGTAATTTCAGTCGACTGTTGACCACTGCTACTAGCCTGCAAATTTTTCATCATCGCCACACGAGCGCCATCTCCCAGTGCTAAAATAGTGATCACGGAAGCAATGCCAATAATAATGCCAATCATAGTCAATATACTACGACGTTTGTTAGATAATAGTGATCGAAAAGCACTCACAAATAGTTCACGTATTTGCATGTTGCACCTCCTCATCACTTTGTATTTGGCCATCTAATATTTTAATCAATCGATTTGTTTCACGTGCAACATGTTCATCATGGGTAACCATAATAACCGTTGTGCCATTATCATTCAAATCTTTAAACAACGCAATAATTTCTGCAGAAGTAACTGAATCCAACGCACCAGTTGGTTCATCTGCCACTAAAAATTTTGGTTTTGTCACAATCGACCGAGCAATCGCCACACGTTGCTGTTGCCCACCAGAAAGATTTTTTGGCAATTTATGATAACTACCAGGTAAGCCCACTTGTGATAAGACCTCATTCACACGCGCTACAATATCTCGGCGCTTCATACCGGCATACAATAAAGGTAAGCCAACATTTTCACCAACACTTTGATTTGTAATGAGCTTGAAATTTTGAAATATAAACCCGACGGATTGATTACGCAATTGCGCATGTTGCTTACGGTTTAGTTCACTCACAACCACATCATTAAATGTATAACCACCATCAAAATGTTGATCCAAAAACCCAATAATATTAATTAAAGTTGATTTACCTGACCCAGACGGCCCCATAATCGCCACAAATTCACCAGCTTGAATGCGCAAATTAATGTCATGTAACACTTGATAATCATCATTACCTTGACGATAACTTTTACTAATCGCTGATAAATTAATCATTGATTGCTTCACCATTTTTTAAATGACTATCTGGATTAAGGACAACCTTCTCATCCTTAGCGACGCCTGACTTAACGATATAACTTGTCCCTGTCTTAGTAACATCAGCGTTAATCCGACTAGCTTTACCATCGATTATTTTATAGATATTGCCTTTATAAACTGCAGTACTTGGCACCTTGAGATCGTTTTGTGGTACTTTCACTTTCACACTTTGTCCGTATAAAAAGTTTTCGTTCACATGAGCAGAAAATGGATAATAGGTGGTTCCTTTACTTTTCTCTGCTGGTATTTGTTCAATTTTATCAATGGCTGTTGTTTGATTTGGTGTGCCATCAATGCCACTGACAGTAACTTTATCCCCACTGTGAACCTTATTATAATCGTACTCTGATACTGTTGCCTGCAACATCTTTTCAGTAGTGTTCATTGTTAAAGCAGGCAAACCATCTTTTGTATTATTATCTACTGAAACAATACCATCAAAAGGTGCCGTTAAATTGACATTCAGTTTATTTTGTAAATCAACAAGCTTATTTTGTGCATCTTGCACATCTGTATTTGCATCAGTAACAGCTTGTTGTGCTTGCGTTACACCATCTTTTAGTGCAGATTTAGCTTCTGGATCTGCTTGATTGTAGCTCTGTTGTGCATTTTTTAGTGCACTTGCAGCACTGTTAACCGCACGATTCGACTTAGCAATCATATCGTTTTGATTGTCAATTGCTTCCTGCATATCCGTGTTCGTTACAGTTAACAAAATGTCACCACTTTTAACAGTTTGACCATTATTAACATTAATTTGTTGTAGCTTACCAGTTGGTGTATTCAGCATTTGTGTTTTGCTAGCAGCTACTTTTCCTGACATTGATAAAGCAGGTGAAGTGGTCACCGTATAGGATTGATAACCTGTTTTGACGGTTGCACCAGATTTGTGTGTCATTTTATGATACGTTGTCACCCCAGTAACTGCTAGTAGACCAACAGCTACAACGCAACTCGTGACAATTAAGGTTACTTTAGTTCGTCGTTTCATACTACTCCCCTCAATACTTCTGAATTCAGTGTGCGGTTATTTATTTCATCAACATAGGTACTGCACTGATTGCAATGATCAATACGACCATAATCACAAGATAAATAATTTGTGTGCGCTTTGTGATAACCTTTTCTTGACGTAAAATGAATGTGTAAATCAGTGCATTAACAACACCACTAATAATTGCAGCAACTGTATTTCCTGACTTATATAAGCTCAGTACGGTCACTAAAAAGATATTTATAATAGCAAATGGTATCTGACTAATTGCTGTCGCATACCACGATGTTAAAAATGAAACGGATTGCTTTTCTTCTTGTCCCAGTTGTGACAACCAGATAAATAATTTATTAAACAGTGCGCCAACAATCACTCCGACAATACCAGATACAGTCACTGTAATCAACATCATCTGTGACGTTTGTCCATCAATCTTAACACCGTTAACATCTGTTATACTAAGGGCTGTCATGACCCCAATACCCATGATAATCAATGTTGCTACAATAGCAATCATTACTTTGTTCTTTTTACTCATTTCCTTTTCTCCTTTGTAATGCGTTCATCAAAACACCAATAGTAATAGTATAGCAATGATTGTTATGAATTTATACCTATTTTGTCATGAAAAATTGTATATTGTGATTTTATATGCAAAATTTAAATATTTTACTTTCCGTTAAGAATGTAATCACGAATTTTAGCTATGTGCAATTCATAAAGTGATCCAAGACACCACGTGTCAATTGCTTCAAAATATGTTAATCAAATTCTAACGTAAAGACCATATTTTCGGATGTTTTTTATATCATAAACCAAATTACTTTGACAACCACAGTAATTTGGTTTATGATATAGTTGAAACTTATAGAAAGGTGATAAAATGGCTATTTCAAAAGATCTTATTCGTGGGCATACTGACACGATTATATTAAATATTCTTAACCAAGGTGATTCCTATGGCTATCAAGTGGCCAAGTCGATTCGCCTATTGAGCGACCAGCAATATGATCTCAACGAGGCAACATTGTACACTGCTTTTCGGCGTTTAGAAAAGGGTGATGATATCACAAGCTATTGGGGCGACGAAACACAAGGCGCACGTCGAAAATATTATAAAATCACGACGTCTGGTCAACAACATCTTGTAAGTGCCTTACAGGAATGGGAATTTGCTAAGGACATTATTAGCAGCTTGATTACTGGCAATATTAATGAAGGAGCATCACTATGACATCAATCGAAATGGAAATACGGACACGTTTGGACGTTATTTTCTCAAAATATACACCAAACACACAACTCACTGAATTTAAAGAAGAACTTGTTGCCGATTTAATGGAAGCCTATCAGGATTTTGCTAAACAAGACAAATCCCACGACGAGGCACTTGATGATGCATTTGCACAATTGGGTGACATTGATATTGTCCTCCGTGATTTAAGTCAGACAGCCAAAACAAATGGTGCAAACCATGATGACGAACCAAAAAAAGAACCCTTTATTGATATTTCAGATGATGGTTTCCATGTTGGTAACTTACATATTGATGGTCATGGTGTTCGTTTAGGCGATGATATTGTGATTGATGGCAAACATGATAAAGTACAATTTGGTGATTGGTTACATGTCGATCATGATGGCGCGCGGGTTGGAAAAAAATATTACAAGTTCGATGATGACAGCAATATGAATCAATCGCACTTTGATGAAAACGAAGAAAATGATTCTGCGCCAACCTGGGCTGCTGCTCATCATAATGCCCAAATTCCTATCAGTGATAAACAATTTGTGTTCGATTATAGAGATGCCACTGTTAATTTTTATACCAATGATAAGACAGATCTCATAACCGTCGACGAATACTTTAATCGCGATAATGCGCGATATTTTGCCCATATTGAAGAAAATGATGATCGTGTCTTAGTATCACAAGGTGATCATCCCCTATTATTTCACGTACGAACTTTAATTAATGTTGGTTTTCCAAAAAACTTTGATACCGGCTATATAACAAGTATTAACCACAGTGGCCGTGTCACTGCACAAAATTTGACACTCGGTACGTTTAATCTAGTCATTCACTCTGGTAGCTTTAACGGGCAACAAATTAAAGCTACTACCGCCGCTTGGGAAGTACATTCAGGCGCAGTAAAAGCAGACGGACTCACCTTTGAAAAAGCCGAAATATTTGATCAATCTGGTAGCGTCAAGCTTCTAAACGCCGCAATATCTCACGCCAAAATCAGCGCGACATCTGGATCTGTTCAAGTCGACAATTTTGTTGGCGGTGGCCAATTTAGCGCCAATTCTGGTTCATTACGTTTGCGTATAACTGAATTAACTGATGATCTGAAATTACATGCTCACTCTAGTTCAATTCGTGTCACCGCACCGGCAACACAGCATTTTAATTTTGATCTATCTTCTAACAGCGGTATGGTTACAATTGAACGTGATGAAAATATTCATTTTGACAAAAATACGACGAACTATAAACGCGGATTTTATGGCACTAATCCTAAATTCACGATTGATGCTAACGTCAATTCTGGTACAATTAAGGTGTATTAAGGTACACATGTTATTCACTTCACGTAACCGAAAGGAACTCATATGTCCATAAAAGAATATTATCATCATAGCCATCCATCACATGGCATACAAGCATATGGCGTTGGTCTTATGCTTGCTGCTGGTATTGAATTTGCAACATCTCATGACTGGTTTTCAACGCTTTGGCATGCACTTCTCAGCTGGATTTCAGTTGGTTACTACATTGCCGACACACTACAACACATTATTAAATAAGGAGTATTAATCATGACAAAAAAGAAAGCATTTACACGCTCACGTAACAATCGCATGATTGCTGGTGTTATGGGAGGCGTGGCTGATTATTTTGGTTGGAATGCAACTTGGTTACGTATTATATTTGTACTGATTTCATTTTTCTCAGTAGCATTTCCTGGCATTTTAGTTTATATTTTAGCTTGGATTATCATACCTGATGCACCAAAAAAAACAAATTACTATTCAGCAGATTCGCGTAAAGATGTCACACCAGACAATGACGACCGACCTTAATAACTCATAAGCAACATTACACGCCTTCTCGTATCATATAGCATCATAGAAATTAAGGAGGTACGCTATGTTTGGTTACCTTGCATCCCTGTTTACTAATAAAAAGGGTCTATCATAATAAAAAACTCGATGACTAATATAGCCATCGAGTTTTTATTATAAATTAACAAGTAAATATTAACTTAATAACGCATATTAATCTTCATTTGTTTCATCAGATTTCGCGCGGTTTAATAATTCTGTTACTTGTTCCATCTGCTGATTATCCAAGGGTGTTTCACGTGAAACATCTTCTTTTGTATCATCAACAAGACTCTCTTCGTGCTCGACTTTTGCTAGTGTTGCTACTTTAGCACCATCTTCCAGACGAATCAAACGGACACCTAATGTTGCACGCCCAGTTTGACTGACAGATTCTGTAGTAAATCGAATCATTACACCTTGCGTTGTGGTAACCATGATATCTTCATCACCATGAACGATTATCATACCAGCCAAAGTGCCATTTTTTTCAGTGATATTGGCTGTTTTAATTCCTTTACCACCACGACCTTTAATTGGGTATTCACTGACTGGTGTTTGTTTCCCGTAACCTTTTTCTGTAATTACCAAAACATTATCGTTCAAACTCACAACATCTGATCCAATAACCAAATCACCATCACGTAATCGAATACCACGAACACCAGCTGCAGCACGACCCATGATACGAACATCTTCTTCCGTAAATCTAACAGAATAGCCATCTTTGGTAGCAATCATAATACTTTGCGTACCATCAGTAATTTGAACAGATAACACTTCATCATCATCACGTAATGTTAATGCTTTCAAACCATTCGTACGAATATTTGAAAATTCACTTACAGCTGTTCGCTTAACAACACCGAGACGTGTGACAAAGAATAAATAATCCTTGCTTTCGCCAGCTTCACCACGAACATTAATAACTGTTTGTATTTTTTCATCACCTTCAAATTTAAGTAAGTTAACAACTGGAATACCCTTAGCCTGACGGCCATATTCAGGTACTTCATAACCTTTCATTCGGTAAACTTTACCTTTGTTGGTAAAGAATAGTAAGGTGTCATGCGTTGATGTGGCAATCATTTGATCAACAAAGTCCTCATCATTGACATTGATACCTTGCACACCACGTCCGCCACGATTTTGCGCTTTAAATTCAGCCTGTGGTACGCGCTTAATATAACCATTACGCGTCAAAGTAACAATAACATCTTCTTCTTCGATTAAATCTTCATCTTCCAAATTAGTCACATCGCCGACTTGTAATTCTGTACGACGTGCATCCCCAAATTTTGTTTGAATTTCTAAGAGTTCATCATAAATGATTTGGTCAACACGTTCTTCATGTGCCAAAATATCTTTCAAATCAGTAATTAAAGCAACCAACTTTTGATATTCATCTTCAATTTTATCACGTTCCAAACCAGTTAAACGTACTAATCGCATGTCTAAAATGGCTTGTGCTTGCTTATCAGACAGTGAATAACCATCAATCAATCGTGTTTTAGCTTCTTCTGAAGTTGCTGATGAACGAATGATGCTGATAATTTCATCAATATGATCCAAGGCAATGCGTAATCCTTCAAGGATATGCGCGCGCGCCTGTGCTTTTTGTAAATCAAAAGCTGTACGACGACGAATAACTTCACGTTGGTGAATCAGATAAGCGACTAAGATTTCTTTGAGGCTCATTGTCTGAGGTTTGCCACCATTAATTGCCAACATATTAAAACTAAAGTTTGTTTGTAATAGTGTCTCTTTGTATAGATTGTTTAAAATAACACTAGCAGATGCATCACGTCGCACATCGATTGAAACACGTAAACCATCACGATCGGACTCATCACGAATTCCTGTGATACCTTCAATACGCTTATCACGAGCTAATTCTGAGATACGCTCTATCAAACGAGCTTTATTGACAGCGTAAGGTAATTCTGTGACAATAATTTGTTCTTTACCTGTTTTTGTTTGCTCAATATCTACTTTTGCGCGAACAGTAACTCGTCCACGACCAGTTTCATAAGCGCGTCGAATACCCGATTTGCCCATCACAATCCCACCTGTTGGAAAGTCTGGTCCAGGAAGTGCTTCCATTAAGTCCATGGTTGTCGCTTCCGGGTTGTTCATCAGAATATGCAGCGCCGAAATAACTTCAGCCAAGTTATGCGTTGGAATGTTTGTTGCCATTCCAACCGCAATTCCAGTCGCACCGTTAACTAACAAGTTAGGGAAACGTGCTGGTAGGACTTCAGGCTCACGTTCTTCACCATCATAGTTGGGTATAAAATTAACTGTATCCTTGTTTAAATCACGTACCATTTCCATGGCAACCTTTGACAAACGGGCCTCAGTATAACGCATAGCAGCAGCACTATCACCATCGACAGAACCAAAGTTACCATGGCCATCAACAAGCATATGTCGATATGAAAAAGGTTGGGCCATGCGGACCATTGATTCATAAATTGCTGAATCACCATGCGGATGATACTTTCCCATGACATCACCAACAATACGTGCGGATTTCTTATGTGGCTTATCAGGTGTATTTCCTTGCTCAATCATTGAGTACAAAATACGACGATGAACAGGCTTCATGCCATCGCGAACATCAGGTAATGCACGCGCCACAATAACAGACATAGCGTATGACAAAAATGATGTTTTCATTTGTTCTGACAAATTCGCATTACGAATGCGCGAATCATTTTGTTCAGACATTTTTTACTCCTTATAACGTTATTCTGAAGTTATGTACTGCCAATTGGCAGTTTCGAGTGCTTTTTTACAACACCATCATGCCTTATAACAGGCCAAACGTACACTCTTTTAAATATCTAAGTTTTCTACGAACACAGCGTTTTCTTCGATGAATTCGCGACGTGGTGCGACATCATCACCCATTAACATATCAAAAATACTATCAGCTGCCTCCGCATCAGAAGGATCAACACGCAATAAGCGACGATTTATTGGATCCATTGTTGTATCAGCAAGCTGATCGAAATCCATTTCACCTAATCCCTTATAACGTTGCACTTTTGGTTTAATATTTGATGGTAACTGCGTTAAGTATGCTTCAAGTTCTTCATCAGTATCCAAGTATTCACGCGTCTTTGAATTACCTAATGCTACCCCATACAAAGGTGGTTGTGCAATATAGATATACCCGGCATCAACCAGTGGCCGCATATAACGATAAAAGAGTGTCAGCAACAGTGTACGAATATGTGCACCATCGACATCGGCATCAGTCATGATAATAACTTTGTGATAATTCGCCTTTTCAACGTTAAAATCATCACCAAATCCTGTTCCCATTGCGGTAAACAATGATCGAATTTCTTCATTTCCTAATACTCTGTCTAAAGTTGCCTTTTCAACGTTCAAAATTTTACCACGAATTGGTAAAATAGCTTGTGTGACACGATTGCGCCCCTGCTTAGCTGATCCACCGGCCGAATCACCCTCCACAATAAACAACTCGGAAAGTGCTGGATCATTTGACGTGTTATCTGCCAATTTACCAGGCAAATTACCGATTTCTAGACCAGACTGCTTACGCGTCATTTCACGTGCACGTTTAGCAGCTAAACGTGCTTTTTGCGCCAAAATACCTTTGTCAACAATCTGCTTAGCAACTATTGGGTTTTCCATCATAAAACGACTAAAGGTCTCTGAAAACATGCGATCTGTTGCCTGCCGAGCATCCGAGTTCCCTAACTTTGTTTTAGTTTGACCTTCAAACTGCGGATCCGGATGTTTGATTGATACAATTGCAGTTACCCCTTCACGAACATCTTCTCCGGTTAAACTTTCAGCATTGTCTTTTAATTGGCCATTTTTACGACCATAATCGTTAATCACACGTGTCAAGGCTGTTTTAAATCCTGTTTCATGTGTACCACCTTCATAGGTGTTGATGTTATTTGCAAATGTACGCAAACTATCCTTAATATCCGTTGTGTACTGTAATGCTGCTTCCACGACAATTCCATTTTCTTCACCTTCAACATAAACAGGTTCAGGAAAAATAACTGTCTTTTCCGAATTTAAGTATCCAACATACTCTTTTATGCCACCTTCAAAATGAAAGCTCTCTGTTACAGGCGTTTCTAGGCGATTATCTGTAATAGAAATGCGCAAACCCTTATTTAAAAATGCCAACTCTCGTACACGTGTTAACAAAGTATTATAATTAAAAGTTGTTGTTTCACGGAATATATCGCTATCAGGGTTAAAATGCACAATTGTGCCACGATTAATCGTTGGTTCCTCATCCAGCTTAACAATACTTGTATTTACACGACCTATTTTAAAGTCCATATAATATACTTGATTATCACGGATAACTCTAACATCTAGATTAGTTGATAACGCATTAACGACTGACGCACCAACACCATGTAATCCGCCAGAAACTTTATAACCGCCACCACCAAATTTACCACCAGCATGTAATACGGTAAAGACTGTTTCAAGTGCAGATTTCCCCGTTTTAGTTTGGATATCTACTGGAATACCACGCCCATCATCAGTTACAGTAATCGAGTTATCTTTTTCA
Source organism: Leuconostoc gelidum subsp. gelidum KCTC 3527 (assembly GCF_000166715.1). Taxonomy (GTDB): domain Bacteria; phylum Bacillota; class Bacilli; order Lactobacillales; family Lactobacillaceae; genus Leuconostoc; species Leuconostoc gelidum. The sequence continues at coordinate 24,017 of NZ_AEMI01000003.1, read as the reverse complement.
ATTGTTACTGTAATATGTGAGGCAAAACCGGCTAAGGCTTCATCAATTCCATTGTCAACAATTTCCCATACCAAATGGTGCAAACCTTGTGCAGTAGTTGTGCCAATATACATACCTGGACGTTTACGGACAGCTTCTAATCCTTCTAAAACTTGGATTTGATCTGCATTATAATCTCCGGCACTGGCGTTTACAGTACTTGCTTGACGGATTTCAACGTCATCAGTTACAATACCATCTATATTTTCTAATTCATTATTTATTTCTTCAGACATATTAAATCCTTTATGTACTTGCTAGTCACTCAACTTGTTCTTCTAACACAATCTCACCTTGTTGCACGTGAAACACTTTAGGCGCATGAATTAATTGCCGTGCGACATCACTTAACGTTGGTGCTGTAATGAACGTTTGAACCTTATCTTGAATTGCTAACAAAAGATGCGTTTGCCGATTAGCATCAAGCTCGCTTAAAACATCATCGAGTAACAAGATTGGGTATTCACCCGTTTCTTGTTGCATGAGATCTATCTCAGCTAACTTAATTGCAAGCGCAGTTGTCCTTTGTTGACCTTGTGAGCCAAAAACAGCCACATCATTATCATTAACAATGAACTGGATATCATCGCGATGTGGACCAACTAATGTTGATCCTTGCATAATTTCACGTGTTTGTTGTTTTTTTAAGGTTTGTTCAAAAACGGCTTTAATCGTTGCTAAATCAGTCCCTTTTTCAAAATCAATACTTGTTTGATACCTCAAAGTTAAGGTTTCACGTTTATTTGAAATTTCAGCATGAATGGGCTGCGCAGCAACTTCCAGTCTTTCTAAAAATGTTTGACGTGCCAAAAGTACTTGCGACCCAATGTCAACTAATTGTTCTGTCAAGACATCTAAAAAAATTGTGTCCGTGGTTTGTTTCATTTGCAAACGCTTTAAGTACGCGTTACGTTCTTTTAATATGCGACGGTATTGCGTTGTATTGTACAAATATAAGGGGTTCATCTGCCCAAATTCCATGTCAATGAACCGCCGTCGCACACTTGGTGCACCCTTAACTAATTCTAAGTCCTCAGGTGCAAATAAAATAACATTTAATTGGCCAATATATTGTGATAATTTAGATTGTTCCAAATGATTCACACGCGCTTTTTTGCCTTTATTCGAAAAGTGCAAAGATAACGGCGTATCACTAATGTTTTTCTTAACTCGACCACTAATTGTGGCTTCTTTTTCCTGCCAACGAATTAAATCTTTATCACTACTTGTTCGATGCGAGCGTGCCAAAGCTAAAACGTAAATACTTTCTAGTAAATTTGTCTTACCTTGTGCATTTTCACCCAAAAAAACATTCACACCATCACTAAAATTTAGCGTTAGGTCAGTATAATTACGGTAATTAACAAGTCTTAGCGATTGGAGTTCCAAGAACCAGGTCCTTTTGGTCCTGCACCACGACCACCTTGATTAGATCGACCAAAACCACCTGCACGTGTCCCGTTTTTCTTACGTAATTCAGCAAATCGTGCCTCTTTACGTTCTTTAGCGACAGCAGCTTTTTGTGCTTTAATTCGGTCATTACGCACGGTTTTTTTTGCAGCAGCAGCACGTTCAGCCTTTTCTTCTTGTGCTGCTGCAATCATTTCATCAGCATTATCTGCTAATGAAATGACATAGTTCTCGCCGTCCACAGTAATCTCATCGTGGTTATATAATTTTTTGCCACGTCGATTTTCAGTCTCGCCATTTAACAAGACTGGAAAATCCATTAGATAGTACTTTGCCTGACCACCAGAAGAAATAATATTCTCTTCTTTGAGTAATTGTGTGAGTGTGATGTATTCAGTTGTGATTTTTATATTTTTCGTCATATTAGTTACTCTTGTATTGTACCATTTTTTTGCAGCTTATTCTTAAAAAAACGGTCTAAAATCGTTTTTAAGCGATTTTAGACCGTTTTAGGCATAAATGTTTGTTTGTTATCAAATTTATTCAAAACGCCCGTCAGGAATTAAAACGTGCGGACTGGTGTAATCAGCTGTAATTGCTTATCATCTGTTTCACCAGCTGGTGTCAATGTGAATGGGCGCAAATTACTTGTAAACTTGATATCCACAGCTTTACCATTAAACACGCGTAGCGCATCACGAACATAATCTGGATTAAATGAAATCTCCAAATTTTCCCCTTCTACGGATTTGGTCACCAATTCTTCTTGTACACGACCTACTTCTTGTGATGTTCCAATTAGTGTTACCACGCCATTTTCAAGTGTGAGTTGCACAACGTTATTTCGGCTTTCATGACTCAATAAACTGGCACGATTAATTGCACCTAATAAAGCACTCGCTTCAATCGTGAGCTGTGTTGTGCTTTCTGTAGGAATCAAGCGATCAGTTTCTGGATAGTTTCCTTCTAACAACCTTGAATAAAACGTAGTATTGCCTAAATCAAATACCGCTTGATTTGCTGCTAACTTGATTTCAACTCGATCTTGTCCTTCTAGCAAACTTTGTAATTCGTTAAACGATTTAGCTGGCATAATCACATCAGCTTTAACATGCGCATCAGTTCCCGTCAAAGTGACAATTCGTTGCGATAAGCGATGTGAATCAGTTGTCACAGCTTTGACATCGTTACCATTCAAAGCTAAGTGGATACCAGTTAAAATAGGACGACTCTCTTGTGTTGAAGCAGAGATTTTTGTTTGTGAAATAATATCAACAAGTTGTGCTGCCGAAACACTCAAACTTTGAACATCATCCATTTCTGGTAATTGTGGATAGTTATGAACATCCTGACCATTAATTGTAAAATCAGATGCACCAGATGTGATACTAGCACGAACCCCGTCAACAGATAAGGTCATATCATCAGCAGGTAAATTTTTAACGATATTTGAAAAGAATGTCGCTAGTAATGTGATTCCACCTGGTTGTTTGATAATTAATTGGGCACCAGTATCTGATTGTTCAATACGCGTTTCAATTGAAATATCACTATTTGACCCTGTTAAAATTAACTCTTCTTGTGTTAAGACAATTTTGATGTTTGTCAAAATTGGAATTGTTGTCCGAGATGAAATTGCACGAGAGACATCATTTAATGCCTTGATAAAAGCTTGACGATTAATTGAGAATTGCATAATTATGCTCCTTTAATTTTAGCAATATGCGTAGCCATGTTTTTAAATATTTTAAATAAAAGATCTAGTAGTAATAATAAGGGGTGTTCAAGTTGGGGATAACTGGCTGGTCATAACGTAGAGAACGATTAAACTTGTTCACAATGTTGTGGGAAAAACAGCTAGTTTATTATGTCTTATCCACAAGTCCTATTTACCATTTTTTATCTCATCTGTTAGTGCTTCAAGCATTTCTTTTGTTCGCGCATCAGACTCAGCTTTTTCTGTAATTTTATTGGTCGCATGTAGAACAGATGAATGATCACGCCCACCAAACGATCGGCCAATGTCTGGTAGACTCTCGTTTGTTAGCGTTCTAGTTAGGTACATAGCAACATGTCGTGCGGTTACAAGGTCTTTTTTGCGACTCGTACTTTTGAGATCATCAATTGTTTGCATGTAGTAGTCAGCTACAACCTGTTGAATGCGTTCAACAGTGATTTTAAAGCCTTGATTGATATTTAGATCGCCCAATATTTTTTGGGCGGTTTCTTTAGTGGCCGGTTTATTACGATAGCGTAACATTGCTTCAAAACGATGAAATGTGCCTTCAAGTGTACGAATATTGGAATCAATTTTATCAGCAATTAACTCAAGAACGTCATTAGGAATCTCTAAGTTGTCAGTTTCTGCTAAATTTTTGAGGATAGCCACACGAGTTGGTAAATCTGGCTTTTGAATATCCATTGAAATACCAGCCTCAAAACGTGATGTCAGACGAGATTGAAGATCAACAATTTCTGTTGGTAATTTGTCTGATGTCATGATGATTTGTTTACCTGTTTTGGTTAGAACATTAAAGGTGTTGAAGAATTCTTCTTGAACTTTTTCTTTACCAGACCAGAATTGGATATCATCAATCAACAACAGGTCTACTGTACGATATTCCTTTTTAAATGCCGCTGTTGCGCCTTCTCCAGCACGCAAAGATTCAGTAAAATCATTTAAAAAATCTTCTGCTGTTGCGTATTTAATGCGAGCTGATGGTGTTGTCTTTGAGTACGCATTACCAATGGCTTGCATTAAATGGGTTTTACCAAGTCCAACACCACCGTAAATTAAATATGGATTATAGACACGACCAGGATCTTCAGCTACAGCACGTGCAATCGCGTAAGCATTTTCGTTACCAGTACCAACAACAAATTTATCAAACGTAAAATTTTCATTTAAATCTGATTCACGTGTAAACGTTAGATTTTCCGTTTGAATAAGCGTGGATTTTTGTATGGCTTCGGCAATACGAAGTTCAGGCTTGATGAACCCCTCAGCAATTTCCATGGCATACTGTACAAAGCTCATTGCATAGGATTTGTTCCAGTTGTCAATGATATCGCTGCTTTCATCAACGGGAACTTCTAGAATAATGCTTGATTCCGTTAAAGTAACTGGTACAAGGGGCTCTATATAGGTATCAAAGGAAACAGGGCCAATTTCTTGATAGAATTTAGCTTTTACCTGATTCCATAATTCTTCTTTTGTTATGGGTTTTGTCACAAAAATCTCTCCTATAAATTCGGTGTACTCTAAAAATAACGGCAAATTAAAAAAATGACGTCTTGAACCGATCAACTTTTCTATATAAAGAAGAAGTAGCAAGGATTATTATAACAGTAAGAAATAGAGTTTTCCACAGGAGAGTGATAATTTTAGAGAATATCAACAGTTGTGGACAAAATAAAAAAAGGTTTGTGGATATAAGAACGAACATCTGTGCGAGTTATCCACAAACGAACAAGTTTATGAACATTCAAAAGTGGGTAAGGACAATATTTGAGGTTTGTTATAAACATTATCCACAATTTAGCAATAACAAGCTGTGGATATGTGGATAACTTGTGAACAGGCCTGTGCTTAATGTTTCTATAAACGCAGTTACTGCACAGCCTTGTGTCTTGTTTTGGATAAGATTGTGAATAGTAAAGAAAAGGTTAAGGGCTTTAATACTTACCAGCTTTTATAGGCTTATCTTTGTTATACTTAAGGTTATGATTATACTATTTAACAAACCTTATAATGTTTTAACTAAATTCACGGATCCTGATGGTAGATCAACCTTGGCTGACTATATTGATATCCCGCGTGTCTATGCTGCTGGTCGATTAGACATGGACAGTGAAGGCTTATTGCTTTTAACAGATAGCGGTAAACTTAATCATGATTTAACTGATCCTGAAAATAAAGCCTATAAAACCTATGTTGTTCAAGTTGAGGGTATACCAACTAAAGCACAGTTGAAAGCACTAGAACAGGGTATTGAATTAAAAGATGGGATGACATTGCCAGCAAAAGTTAAACGTATCCCGTATCCAAAATGGTTGTGGGAAAGAGAAAAGCCAATTCGCGTACGTCAAAATCAACCTACCAGTTTTCTGCAAATTAAGATTAAAGAGGGGCGAAATCGTCAAGTTCGTCGTATGACTGCAGCAGTTGGTATACCCACGTTACGATTAATTCGAACACACATTGATGCCTACAATATTGGTGATCTAAAACCTGGTATGTATCGTGTCATAAAATAAACTTATTTTTTGGTGCAAAGTGTTTTGAAACCGTTATAATGATAAAAGAAATAAAATATTAAATGAGGTGAGAGCATGGGACGTAAGTGGGAAAACATTAAAATGAAAAAGGCGCAGACAGACGGTGCTGCAGCCAAAGTTAATAGTAAGTATGGGATAGAAATTTATGTTGCTGCCAAGCAGGGGGGTAGTATTGACCCAGAAGCAAATTCAAATTTAAAGTTTGTCATTGATCGTGCCAAGCAAGCGCAAGTACCAAAACATGTCATTGAACGCGCACTTGAGAAGGTAAGTGGTTCTGGTGATGAGACATTTATTGAAGGTCGTTATGAAGGATTTGGTCCTAATGGTTCATTAATTATCGTTGATACATTAACATCAAACGTTAACCGTACAGCGACAAACGTACGGACTGAATTTAATAAAAACGGTGGTACATATGGCGCAGCTGGATCAGTGAGTTATTTGTTTGATGAAACAGGCGTCATTGTTTTTGAAGGAAATGATGCAGATGGCATTTTAGAAACACTATTAGATGCTGACGTGAATGTTCGTGATGCAGAACAACAAGATGACCAAATTGTTGTGTATACTGAACCAAGTGACTTACATAAAGCCATTGAAGTGCTGCGTCAAAGTGGCGTGTCAGAATTTTCAACGACAGAGATATCAATGTTACCACAAGCAGAAATGGCGCTTGAAGGGGATGACTTAGCAACATTTGAAAAATTGATTGATGTCCTTGAATCAGATGAAGATGTCCAAACAGTCCATCATAACGTTGCATTGTAATAAATAGACAAACAAAATACGTGAGCACCTAATTTTTTAGATGCTCACGTATTTCTGTCTGTCAATGAAAAACCTGATTGGGGAAGGTTAAGTTATGTACAAAAAGCTTAAACAAGTATTTATATTTATTGCAATTATTTTGATTACAATCATTAGTGTACGTTTTGTCAAAACTTACCAGAGTGAGATGTTCGGTGGGAACCGAGAAGTCATTGCAGTTAATCAAGCCACATTGAATTTACAAGATGAATTGCAAAAAATTGCTAAAGCAAAACAGGTACTCATTGCCAAGCAAATTGTGGTGACGCCTAAAAACAAAACTGGTCAACTAATTAATACATATCAAAAAATTGGCACTGGTCAATTACCTAAAAATTTACCAGAGCAAACCCATACGGCGTTGATAAAAAAAAGTCCGGATACAGTGGTTTATGTCATTATCGGAAAAAATTTGTCAGCAGAACAATTAGTTAATTTACTCAACAAAACAGGTAATAATACCCAAGTTTTTAAAACAAATCAACAGCTGATTGTTTTAAAACAATTGGTACTTGTACCACAAACACTACTAGCCATTATTGTGCTGATATTTAGCTTTATTGCTTTGTTACTGGCTGATTATATTGCTGCCTTTAAAAAAATTGGTATTTTAAGATTAGCAGGGGAGCGTACAAGCCACTTTGTGTGGAAAAATACATATCATGATCTTGTCACTGTATTAATGACTGTAGGCGTTACAATGGTTGGCGCGATGGCATATTTGAGTTGGCAATCATTAGTTATGCCTATTTTTATTGAAATTTTATTAGTGAGCGTAGGATTCTTTATTGCTTTAATTGTTCTAGCGATTGCTTTCGTGGCAAGTACCTTCTCGGTATTAATGACAAGGCAACCAATTAATTTACTGATTAAAGGAAAAATGCCAATTCGTGGGTTCACAGCTGTCATTGTGACGCTACAACTACTGACAATCTTAGCGGCTATCTATGCGGTTTCTACAGTCGCTACTGCACAGCAAAGTGTGACACAGGTGAAGCAAGGGCAACAAGAATGGCGAAAGAATAGTCAATATTATGGTCTGACTGCCATTCAAGGTGAAGCAAGCGGGAAAGATTGGCAAGGTTTTTATCAAGCGTTACTTCGGGATCCAAATAATCTATTGATTGCGAATAATTTTGATTCTATATATGCATCAGAATACGGGACGAATGGGAAAGCGGCCATAAAAAATACCAATGGTTATTTACCAACTGCGTTTGCTGATGAAAATATGCTCTTTGTATCGCAAAGCTTTTTGAAAAAAGCGCATATTCAGATTTCGTCAACTTTGAATCAGCGACTAGCAGATTTGAAACAAGGTCAATATGGCTTGTTGATACCAGAAAGTCAAAAACAGAAACAAAATCAGCTAACTAGCATTTGGGGGAACTATTTTCAGCCGTCAAAAGTAGATATTAAGGCGGGCAATGGTATTAAAATGCAACAATTATCTGGTCTTTATCATCCCACTAACACTAATATCTTTGCTTATCCGGTCTATAGTGCTGGGGGTGTCCAATCTTCTAATCAAATCTATGCACAGAACCCAATCATCGTGGTATTTGGCAGTCAGACATTTGATGAAAAGCATATTGGTCGATTGAATCAATACATTTATCAGACTTTAATCACTAATGTTAGTCGGACAAAACAGTTAGTGAAAAAATATCATCTCGAATTAAGCATTGGTGCGTTTGCAAATGGTTACGAAGAGGCTAATCAGCGACTACATACGATGCAAACAAAGCAAACATTTTTGATTGGTAGCACAATTGTTGCTATTATCAGTTTAATTCTGTTAACTTATGTTTTGAATGTGATTTATTTTTATCAAAATCGTCGTAAATTTGTGATTGAACGTCTTGCGGGGATGAAGGCACAACAAATTCATGCGACTTACTTAAAAGTCATTGTTGCTAGCTCAGGATTATTGGTACTTTTAGTTTGGCTCATGCATTTGCCATTGGTTAGCTTTTTGGTACCTGTTATTTATCTATTACTTAGTGGTTTGATTTTTGTATGGCAGGCTAATCAAGCTAAAGAACAACAAGTTCAGTATTTGAAAGGGGAGTAAGATGATTGAATTAAAAAATATCCATAAACAATTCGATGAGAAAGTGATCTTAGATGATTTTTCATACCAGTTTGAAAATGGCCAGTCGTATGCATTGACAGGCATGTCAGGCAGTGGCAAAACAACATTACTTAATATGATTGGCAAGATAGAGAAGCCAGACACTGGTGACGTGCTGATCGATCAGAAGCAGTTGCGCAAGATTCCAGAACAAGTTTATTTTCAAAACTATGCTGGTTATCTGTTTCAAAATTATGGTCTCATTGATAATGAAACGATTGAACAAAATTTAACTTTGGCATTTGTAGGTAAACGTATCAAAAAGGCTGAGCAAAAGTCGCAGATGCTGGCCGCACTCAAACAAGTAAATTTGACCTTAGATCTGTCTCGGAAAGTGTATTCACTATCAGGTGGTGAAGCGCAACGTGTGGCGATTGCTAAAATTATTTTAAAAAAACCGATGATTATCTTGGCCGACGAACCAACAGCGGCATTGGATGAAAAGAATGGGCAAGAAGTTGTTGACTTGATGAAACAGTTAGTTACAGATGATACAATTTTAATTGTGGCAACACATAACCCAATGGTTTGGGAACAATTAAATCAACGCGTGAAACTTGATTGAGTAGGGAGAAAATGATGAAATTTGGATTATTTAGTATTGGATTGCAAGTTTTCGTAGCCTTGGTATCTATTTTTACTATGATGACACAAACGTATTTGCGGCAACCAGTAAAATTATTTTTGTGGCTGTTTCTATTTATCGCAGTGATTTCAATTATCATTGATGTGATTAATTTGAAAAAAAAGAATGTGTGAGCGGATCGCACCGCGACATTTATTGACTAACTATTGTCCTTCATCATGATAAGGGGTACAATGTTAGTATTGCATTTACTAAAAAAATTTTTAGACATAAAAACAGATGAATTTCCTTGCTTACGTAGTTGATTCATGTTATGATTAAAATCGAATTGCAAAGTTTTTGCAGGTAAAAAATCGCGAATGGAGGTGAACACACATGAAGCGTACATACCAACCAAAGAAGCGTCATCGTGAACGCGTACACGGATTCCGTAAGCGCATGAGCACAAGCAACGGTCGTAAAGTTTTGGCTCGCCGTCGTGCAAAGGGCCGCAAGGTTCTATCAGCCTAACAAGGTCGCTGCTATGCAGTGGCTTTTTTATTTAATAAAAGACGATATAATAGACAAGGTTACTATAAAGTATCAAGGTATTATGTGACTGAATAACAGGTGACCAACACCAACATATCAAATCCTCAAGAGAGACTAAATCAAATGAGAAAAACTTTTCGAATTAAAAAACCAACCGACTTTCAACTTGTTTTTAATAAACATCGGTCGGTTGCCAATAAATATTTTATTGTGTATCAGTTAGGTAAAAGCGATCAGAAGCATTTTCGACTAGGAATTTCTGTTAGTAAAAAAGTTGGTAAAGCGCATGATCGTGTTTGGGTAAAGCGTCGTATTCGCCAAAGTATTTTGGAATTAAAACCACAATTGCCTAACGAACTTGATATATTGGTGATTGCACGACCAGCAGTGGCAAAGCAAAGTCAAAAATTCATCAAAGAACAAATCGTGCATGTGCTGAAATTAGCTAATATCCTGAAAGTGGAAGAAGAATGAAACGTTTTACAAATATTTTAAAAAAAATCGGTCCGTTACCGCTTATTCTGGCTGTCATCGCGTTAATTATTATCATTATTGCTGGTACGAGCTTTAGCGGTCATGTGGCCTCACATAGCTTATGGAGTGCCGTGGTTGCGGCGTTCACCTCTGCTATATTAGGGGCTTCGGCATGGTTTGGTAATAACTATGGGATGGGAATCATTGTTTTTACAATTTTAATTCGTTTTTTGATCTTGCCATTAATGGTTTATCAAATTCAATCAATGATGAAGATGCAAATTGTACAACCAGCGCTTAAGGCATTGCAGTCTAAGTACCCAGGGAAAGACACTGAAAGTCGTCAATTGATGATGGCTGAACAGCAAGCCCTGTATAAGGATGCTGGCGTAAATCCGTTTGCATCAATGTTACCTCTAGTTGTGCAAATGCCAGTATTGATTGCGTTGTACCAATCAATTTATAACTCACAAGTTTTGAGATCAGGTAAATTTTTATGGCTTCAATTAGGAAATAATGATCCTTACTATATTTTGCCAATATTAGCAGCACTTTTCACATTTGCTTCATCGTGGTTATCAACGCAAGCCACACCAGAGCAAAACGGGATGACCAAGGCAATGCCGTATATTTTCCCAGTCGTGATTTTTTTCTCTGCAATTGCTGTACCAAGTGCGTTATCATTGTACTGGGTAGTAGGAAACTTGTTTCAAACCATTCAAACATTTTTCTTACAAAATCCCTTTAAAATACGACGTCAACGTGAATTAGAATCGCAAAAAGAGCGTGATATGAAGCGTAAAATTAAAAAAGCAAAGCGTAGTACCAAACGTTAATGTATTATTAAAAAAGCAAAGCGTAGTACCAAACGTTAATGTATTCTTGCTGTGTTGCCGGTCAGGCAACACAGCTTTTTTATTGTTTAAAAGTACCAAACAAAAAAGATTGAAAAACGGCGGTATAATGTTATTCTGAAATAAGAAATATAAAGATAATGGAGATTTTAAGATGGGGAAGCAGAGAGTAAGTAAATATCAGTTTTCAGTTATTTTGGTTGTGGTATTATTTTTATTTAATTACTTGTCATCACAGATTATTGACACAATTCAATCTTATCAGCCAAGTGCATATAGCATTGCAACTGGAAGTGTAGGAAAATTATTAACCTATCTGAGTAATAATTGGCTGACCTACGGGCTGACGTTAATTGGTTATTTTTTTGTTTGGATGATGCTAATAGTAATTGTTGTTACAAGCATGTTGTTGACATGGGGACTAGCAAGTAAGCAACATTTTTTGATTGGCTTAAAATCGTTACAAATTCATCTCGCTGTTTTTGTTATGGTGCTGTTATTTATACCTTTAAATCAAGTTGGTTTTAAATTTCCAATTGCTTATTACCTCACAATTCCAAAGACATTTATTGATCCCATTATGACGCCGATTATGTGGGTCATAATTGGTTTTGTTAATATTGGGTTATTATTGCTGGCGTATCGATTAAGATTGGTACCTTATTTTGCGATAACAACACGTAAAAGTTTGAAAATTAATTTGACACATAGTTGGCAACAAACAAAGTTTCAAACCGGACAGTTTTTTTTAACAATTGGGAAGTATGCGTTATTAACAATTATTGTTGTCGGTGGTTTTTTTTGGTTACAACGATTGTTTGATCAAGTCCTAAATACTGGCTTTAATCGTAGCGTGGTAAATATTTTGATTGCGATTGCGATTGGTTATTTTTACTTTGTTACAAGCCAAGTATTGTTACTTTTCATCACTAAAGATCAACAAATTGCTCATACGCGATTACAAGATAGAAAATTATATTTGAGAATAACGCAAGTTATTGTCATTGTCTTAGTTGGTGCAGTCAGTAGTTTACTTTCAGGTAAATTTGTTAGTCAACCCATTAAAAACTATGTTGTGATTGCACACAAAGGCGTGTCATCAGAAAGTGATGCTTCGAATACGATTATCAGTCTAAATAAGGTTTCTAAAACAAAACCGGACTATGTAGAAATAGATATTCAAGCAACAAGTGATGGCGTTTATGTTTTAAGTCATGATGCTAAAATTAAAGCTGAAAATGGTAAAACTTATCAAATTAATGAGACACCTTGGCATATTTTAAAAAAATTACATTACGAAGAGAATGGAAAAATCATCACTGCAACACCATTTGTTACGTATATTAAACGCGCAAATCAATTAAATCAGAAATTGCTTGTTGAATTAAAAATCAATACAACCATTACGACAACACAGCTCGTTCATTTTCAAAAAAAGTATGGGAAGTACCTAACAGAAAATCGTGCACAATTGCAGTCAATGAATCAAAATGCAATTAAGCGGTTGGCAAAATACTCTGATAGACCAATAGGCTTACTGTCGCCAGTTGTTAATAGTATTAATGATGCAAAGTTTAATACGTTTTATGCTATGGAATATTCCAATGTGAATACTAATATTGCACGTCAAGTGATTAAAAAACATAAAACATTGTACGTGTGGACCTTAAATAAGGAAGCAGATATCAATAGTAATTACGCGTTAGGTGTTCAAGGATATATTACAGATTACCCAAAAGAAACACGTGAATTTTTGCAGAAATTATCACGACACGCAGTCTATGCTGATGCAATGTGGTATATTGTGATGCTACAAAAGACGGCTGTTTAGTACTGGTTTTTAGTCATACGGTAAAACTGGTATAATATAGTCTGATATGTTGAAATGATGGCGATGCCACCGTATTAAAAAAGCAAGATTTGATAATTTGTGACGTTAAGAGAGCGAGGGGAAAGAAAACATTAATGACTAAGCAGAAAAATGCTTCGCGAAATAACAACTTAATTCTGCGTGCAATGCAATCAGAAGACTCTGATGCACTTGCGCGCATTTATTTGGATACGCGTGTCACTAATTTTCCTTGGGTTAAGTCACCAAAACTATCTGATTTTGATTTAGCTATCTTGGGTGAAAAAATAACAGTTGCTGTATTTGATCATGAGGTTGTCGGCTTCTCATCGTTATCAGAATGGGATAGCTTTTTACATTTATTATTTATCAAAGAAGGTTGGCAACGACAAGGCATTGGTGCTGTGTTATTAAAAAAGGCACGTGAGATGGTCAAAGAACCACTTGAATTAAAAGTAGTAACTGCTAATATCAGCGCGCAACGCTTCTACGAACGTGAAGGGTTTAAAGTGGTTGCGCATTCAATTTTATCAAATCCAATGAATGTGACGTATAGAGATGATCGAAACAGTTAGAAAATTTAATAACTTTACTTGGTACCACGTGTCCAATTTAACGACAGAGGACAATCAAATATTAGTGAGCGAACATCAACTCACAAATGAAATTATTGGGTATGCTGTTGATCACAACGAGGCGGTACGCATGGAGTATGACAATGCAGCTGATGAATCCTTGATGGTAATTGATGTTATTTCATATCACGAAAGTGCTGTTGAAACACGGCCCATCGGTATTTTGTTTGCGCATGGCGATTTATATACGTTTTCGCATTCAGTGACAGATTATATCCAAGCTGTTTTATTAGATCCTAAAAATCGACAAAAACGTGGGAATGATAATGAAATTAGTGCGATAGATTTTGTAATGACAGGATTGTATTCACTAATGACACGGTATGTGACTCAACTAACAGAAGTCAATCGTAATCGTCGTGTGATTCAAGCACAATTGGGACACCATAAACGCACCACAAAGCAAATGAATGATTTATTACGATTACAAACGCAAACAATCTATATTCAAAATTCGCTGGCGAACAATCATGTGATGCTTGATGCGTTTAAACAAGATTTTAAAACAAAAATTGCACATTTTGAAGTGGAGCATATTGATGATGTACGTGTTGAAGTTGGGCAAGCCGAACACATGGCAGATTTAGCTATGGCTGTCATTACTTCAGTCTCAGATGCCTACGGTAACTTAAGTAATCGTGATTTGAACTGGACAATGAAAGTGCTAACAGTTTATTCAATTGTATTAACAGTGCCTACAATTGTCAGTGGTTTTTATGGGGAAAATGTCAAGTGGTTACCATTTGCAGCATCACAAGATGGTTGGTGGATATCGATTGTTATAACACTGATTTTAATGGCGGCGGTTAGCTTAGTACTAGCATTGAGTGGCTTTTTCAGAAGATAAAATAACAAAAAGGAATATTATGAAATTATTAGAGGATCGTATCCGTCGAGATGGGCGTATCTTGGGGACAGAAGTATTAAAAGTTGATAGCTTTTTAAATCATCAAATTGATCCTGAATTGATGGCGGCTATTGGTAAAGAATTTGCACGATTGTTTGCGGATAAAAAGATTGATAAAATATTAACCGTGGAGTCCTCAGGTATTGCACCTGCTGTTTTTACTGGACTGTCATTACATGTGCCAGTGGTATTTGCACGGAAAAATAAATCATTGACGCTGCCAGATGATGTTTGGACAGCAGATGTCTATTCTTTTACAAAAGAGATAACTAACCATATTATGATTGATCATCGTTTTTTGGCGGCGGGTGAAAGCATTCTATTGATTGATGATTTTTTGGCTAATGGACAAGCAATTGAAGGATTACTATCGATTACACAACAAGCTGAAGCAGAGGTTGTTGGTGTTGGCATTGTTATTGAAAAAACATTTCAAAAAGGTCGACAACTGCTAGATGGACTTGGCGTAGAAGTTGAAAGTTTAGCGCGTATTACATCATTTGATGAGGGCAAAGTATCTTTTTTATCCTAAAGTTGATGTTCCACGTGGAACAGCGTAAAAAAAAAGAGGTGTCATTCTAGCAGTAAAACATATTGCTAAAATGATGCCTCTTTTAATTGTTTAGAATTTAAGTAGTAAGTTATAAATATTTTGATACAGTTCTTCAGCGGTAATAGGCAACTCATGTGAAATGAAGTCAATAATCAAACCCATGATGCCTGAAACAATAAAATTAATTTCAATTTTATCAGGAATATTATCAGATAGATCTGTTTCAAGAGTTAGTGCTTTTTGGATAAATGTTTTTTTAATTTTTTTAAAGACAATTGTGCCAACCTGTTGCTGATTTAGCAACGCATCAACAGTTGTCTGATGCGTTGCAATATAAGTAACGAGTTGATAGCTCAATGTTTTAAAACTACTATAATTTTCTGTTGTTGTCGGGTAGGTTGTGTTAAAAATGGCGGTCATGTCTGCTATTAATTCAGTAACAATTTGATCATGTAGGTCGTACACGTCGTGATAATGTAAATAAAAAGTGCCACGATTAATGTCAGCGAGTTTAGAAATACGAGACACGGTAATTTTGTCAATTGGGTTTTCTGAGAGTAAGTGAATGAAAACTTCTTTAATACCTAATTGTGTTTTATTTTGTCTACGATCCATGGTGTTATTTCCTCAATAAAAGCTAATCTGTTGCTTAATCAACAGATATGGAATATGTGTTTATTGTAACATCTTCTTTCAGTCGATAGACTATATAGTAAGCTTGTAATTAAATATGAATATTAAAAGGAGCTCTTATGAATTTTAGACACGCAGTTATGCCAGAAATAAAACAGTTATCAGAACTCACTGCTACAGCATTTAATGATTATGCATTGTACCAAAAAACAATTAGACAGACTTTTCGTCATGAAGCTGCCTATCAGCAATTTATTCAAAGACTGCATGATGTTCATATAGCGACAAACGTGCATCAACAAAAGGTATTCATAGTGGAAGAGAAAAATAAAATTTTGTCAATTGTTATTTTAGAGGCCGACACATTACCAAAAACTACCCTTTGGCAATATATAAAAAATGGTGGTTTAAAAATGTTGCCTTATTTCTTTCATAATAATTTAGCACAATTTTTGGCAGTGCTTGATGAAGCAGAAAAATTGCCACAAAAGCAGTCACAAGCCAATTGGCACGTGAACTTATTAGCAGTTAACCCTGACAATCAAGGACAACACATTGGGTCACGCACATTAACAGATTTTGTTATACCTTATGTTAAGTCAAAAGGGGCACAGAGCTTATCACTTATTACTAATACACAACACAACGTCACTTTTTATCAAAAAAATAATTTTAAAATAACGGATGAACGTACACTTAATTTTAAAGGGCAGCAAGTTAAAAATTGGTCTCTTGTGCAAATGTTGGCAGATTAAAAAAGGGTATAAGCTTTTCTGAGTTAATACCTGCAAAAATGACGCTCGAAATTGGTATAATGGAATTAATGATTATAATAAACTAGGATATGCATTGATACTATGCTATTAATCCAATAATACATGCATGAGAGTGCCAGTACATAAGAGGTAAAATATGAATTTGCACATTATTCCAGATTGGCACGCACACAGTTTGACTTTACCAGAGTTTAACGATTCAGTTCATCAAACACAGCTTTTTTTGTCACAAGGTCAGACTGTTGAACTTATATTAGTGGATTACTTACCTAAATTACGCCAAATTTTATCAGACAAAGAAATTGAAGGTGCTGAAACTTGGTCAGTCTATGACTTATTGCAACAAATTTCATTAAAAGATGCCAAACCATTAGCCTTATCTGATTTTTCTTGGCCTGAAAATAGCCAATTTGTTTACATGACTGATTGTATTAATATTCAAGTTTCAGGGAAACATTTTGCTACAATAGGCCTTGAATATCCGACATGGACACGCTTTGAAAAAGTTGATTTGTGGACAGATGACGTACGGACACAAGAGCTTTTGATTGATGATCGTGGTTTTATATCTCGCGTGACGACATTTGATGATAACAAAACTGTTTTACGTCGAGACTATTTGACACCCGGCGGAAACGTTGCGGTCCAAGAAGACTGTACAACAGGACTTGTAACGACACAACAAACATGGACCACACAGACAACATTTACGAATATGGCTGAACTCGTTGCAGCAGCGTTAACGTATCATTTGCAAACGGTACCAGAAAACGAGTATCTTATTTTTGCACAAAGTCAGAGGATTAATTTTTTCATTGACAAAGTGGCACCGAAGCAACCAACCATTCTAAGTTATCAAGCTAAGCGCACAAATGAACAGCTTGCCAAAAATCTTTTGTTACAAATTTCTGATACGACAAATTTTTCTGTGACGGATACAGGAGAACAATACGGCAAGATGCTAACACAGCTGGAGAATGCAGAAACGCTGGCCATTATTCCACCATACATTGCGACTCAGCAAGTTAATCGTTCCGCAATGCAGCCTTTTTCGACTATTTATTGGCAAGCAGCAACAATAACGCCAACTGCCTTTGATGCAGTGAGTGCAGTTCTAGCAAACCATCCCAATATTTTGGTCTTGATTGAAACGGCGCAATCGCATGCGACGTTTGATGCACTGATTGAAAAAAATAGCCAGACAGCAGCTAACGCACACGGTATCGTGGATAGTGATAGCCAAATGGCCTATCAAACACGTTTCCAATTTTTGACACCTCAAAGTGAAGTGCAGCGCACACGTTACATGGCTAATACACGTGTCTTGTTGGATCTCAATAAGATGCCAGATCAATTTTTACAAACTCAAGCAATTAGTTTTGGCGTACCACAAATCAATATCATACCAACTGATTATGTGATACCAAATAAAAATGGTCAAGTATTATTAGATGATTCAAAACTCATTGACGCTCTGAATTTTTATCTTGATGATAAGCATCATTTGGCAGAGACGCAAGAAACGACTCATCAAATGGTTGCAGATTTTAATGACGACATGGTTTGGATTAAATGGCAACAAATTTTTAATAAAATTAAGCAAAGGAATGTATAAATGGCAGATATTTCAGTGCTTCAAATTGGGGCCGATGATTGGACAACGAATATCGATGCAACAGCTATCGACTGGCAGTATACGACAATTCTTGATTTACCCACACGGCTAGCGTTGCAAAAAGATCCATATGTTTTAGAACAAACTTACGTTGTGTTGACTGATGATACGTTGTCAAGTACATTGCTCTCAAGCCAAATCAGTGCGTGGCCTGCACTACGAACAATATACTTTGCAAAAAACATCACACCGGCATTCCAAGAAGCTTTGGATGAACGGCGCGCTTTTTGTATACAAAATACGACGCCGGAGGCAGTTCAGAAACGTATTCAAGAGGATTTTCATTTTGATCAAATAGGATTTTCAACACGTTTTAGTGAACAACAATTTATACCAATGCCACCTACAGGCATACATTTTAAACGAGAAGGACGTTTTTCGGCACAATTTAGTGGTGATTTTGGTACAACGTGGCAACAAATTGGGACGTTGAATACATTTGTTGGGGACTTGATGCCAAATGTGGAAAACATGATTTGGTTGGATTATGAGCAGACAGAAACTGTGGCTGTCCAGTTACAATTTGTTTTTTACAAAGATAATCACATACAAACAGTTCAGACGATCACTGGTGATGAGTTGCGACAGCAACATCCAGTTGGCGGGATAGATGATTATCAAGATTATCAAGTCTTAATTTTTGCCAAAGGGACAGGGAAGTTAGATCTTCATGTGTTACATCAACGGCGCTCGCGACACGGATTGGGAACCTTGTTACCAGGGGATGAGTGGCAAATGACCGATGAGCATGAAGAAGTGTTGAGTTATTTTAACCCTGGGGACCGTCAGTCACCACTAATTGTTAATTTTTCTGGTATTCGGTTACATGTAGATGGCTTCGAAATGCGGGGGCCATTTAATGAACTTGGGACCCCGTACCTACTTTTTTCAGATGTTAGAATGCAAGGCGGGGCTTTTCATATTGGATCAGAAATGTATGAACAAAAAGTCGTTGAAATCATTAAAAAAGCCATGAAGACGCTTCATTTAGAACCCAAAGATGTCATTTTAACAGGCTATTCAATGGGCAGCTTTCCAGCAATGTACTATGCAGCTGATATTAAGCCACACGCCATCGTTGTTGCTAAACCACTGATTAGTTTAGGCACATTGACAGGAAAGGCTGAGTTTCCTAGAGAAGTGAACCAAGATTGGACGTTAGATGTGCGGCGCTTTTTAGCAGGACGGATGCATCCAGATGATACGGACATGTTAGATAACATTTTGTGGCGGCATATTGAAAATGTCGATTGGTCCAAAATAGCGGTTGCGTTATTTACACTCAAACAAGATGAGTATGATGGCCAAAGTTTGCCACAATTACTATCATTTTTTGAAGAGAACAAGACACAATTAATACAGACACAAGAAGAGGGGACACATACGGCCAAAATTTCCGAAATGATAGCATTTATGAAAACACATCTGGCGAAATTAAAAGATAGTATGCGCAAGGAGGATCGGTAATCGTTATGCAATATCAGATATATTGGACACCACAAACACAATTATTTGAATTACAAGGGGCGACAATCGATTTTCGATCATTAAATGATGTGTATTATGAACATTATTTTTTGCCAAGTGGGCGTGTGATCGCTACTTGGCGCTCTAACCATCATTTTCAACGCGAAAAAAAGGTCTCAGATTTACCGCAACTGTTACGTGGTGTCACCTATACAATTGAACGAAGCATTGATAATAGTGAGCGTATGTTTGCCTATTTGGTTGTCACGTTCTATGATGAACAATATCAAAAATTAGCAACGAATAGTCAAAATGCCGATAAAATAACAGTGACAGTGCCAGAACATTATGCCTTTTATACCATTGATTTGGTGTCTGCTGGTAATGGACATTTTGTCTTTCATGACTTTGTTATTCGCCAACAAAAAAACGGTGTGCTGCGAGATAATGACTTGACGGTAGCGCCTAAATTATACGCTTATCTTCAAGTACCAGAAAAAATAACGACGAAGACCTTGCGCGTTGTTTTTTCGGAACCTGAAACAATGATGACTGATTACATGACAGACTGGATAAATGAAACGCAACAAGCTGTACAGTACCTAACGAGTAGTGATATTGATGCTGGCTTTTATCGTAATCACGAGCCGGCTTTGATAGCGACTGTTAAGGATGCACGTAAACAGGTGCATGCAAACAAGATTGAATTTGTAGGGTATGGTCCGATATCAAGTTATGCAGCATTGTATTATCAGCAACAAATTAAAGGGAGTTTGGCAATTATTAGTGAGGATGTTAATCTTTCACCAAGTTCTGAATTGAAAATTGTACGTACAGTTGATAACGTACAATATCTGGGGAATCCTATTGTGGCAAATCATCAGGTTGCGCTAGTTATCCCACATCCTACATACGAACGTTTGGGTATGTTGAGTTATGAGACGCCAACACCAAAAGAGTTACAGCGGCAACAGGCATATGATGCTGCCCATCCTAAAAAGAGTACGTTATCAAAGTTTTTTACAAAAAATAAAAATAACACGCATTAACGTGTTATTTTTTTAAAATTTGGTTTTTAATTGTAACTGTACTCGTACTTGTGAGCATATCTGTACTTTTTTCATGGATAGACACAGACCAAACTTGTAATGAATGACCGATGTTTACAGGTGTGGCAGTTGCGACTAAAATACCTTGCGTAACTGCTTTTAAATGACTGGTGTGGATAGACACACCAACTGGCACAAGATTGTCAGGGAGGCATTCGTTGGCACCAAGTGATGCAGCGGTTTCAGCAAGTAACGCGTTAATACCACCGTGAACAATACCATATGGCTGCATGAGCTTTTCACTGACGCGCACTTCAACAATTGTTTTTTCTGCCGATAATAAAGTGGTTTTTAACCCTAAAAGTTCTATAATATTCATAAGAACAAAATCCCCTTTCTGAATGGAGTATAACATATGACAACTTGGAACACCGTAAAAGTCTATAAAGAAATTTTATTTGAAACAAATACTGATGGTAAAAATCCCGGTAAGATTGTTAAGATCACGATGAATGATATTGCAACACATAATGCCTTTACACCTGGCATGGTGTCTGAAATGATTGATGCGTTCACCATTGCACGTGATGATGCCAAAATTGGTGTCATTATTATGACGGGTGCCGGGGATCAAGCCTTTTCATCAGGGGGCAATCAGAAAGTTCGTGGTAATGGTGGTTATGTTGGTATTGATGGCATACCACGATTAAATGTGTTAGATTTACAACGGTTAATGAGAATTATACCCAAACCAATTATTGCAATGGTAAAAGGTTGGTCTGTTGGTGGGGGGAATGTTTTACAATTGGTAGCCGATTTGACTATAGCTGCTGACAATGCCAAATTTGGTCAAACTGGACCTATGGTTGGCTCCTTTGATGCAGGCTATGGATCCGGATATCTTGCCCGGGTTATTGGACACAAGCGTGCTAAGGAAGTGTGGTTTTTAAACCACTTCTATACTGCTGATGAAGCCTATCAAATGAACTGGATTAATAAAGTTGTACCATTGGCTGACGTAGAAGCTGCCACAATTGAATGGTCGGATGAATTATTAACGAAGTCTCCAACGGCGTTAAGATTTATCAAAGCAGCTATGAATGCAGACACAGATGGTTTGGCCGGTTTGCAACAGTTTGCTGGGGATGCAACGATGCTTTATTACACATCAGATGAGGCTAAAGAAGGTCGTGATTCATTCAAAGAAAAGCGAGATCCTAATTTTGATCAATTTCCTAAATTCCCTTAAAACACCAGTTAGGTGTTTTTTTATTATCAAATAATGAGCTTAAAATGATATAAATTTGACAAAAACAATAAAAAAATGCACAATAACAGATAAGAGGATTGGCTATGGAACTTAAAATTGCGATAGCACAAATTGATATTGCATTAGGAAATTCTAAACATAATAAACATAATCAGCAAACAGTAGCCTATTATGCCGAAAAAGCCGCTGAGGTTAATGCTGATGTATTAGTGTACCCAGAAATGTGGAATACAGGGTACGCATTGACTGAGCTAACTAATTTGGCCGATATTAATGGCCAAGACAGTCAGGCGTTACTTAGCAAATTAGCGAAGAAATATCATCTTAATATCGTCGGTGGTTCTGTAGCAACACAACAGAACCATAAATTTTATAACACGATGTTTGTTTTTGATGCATCAGGCCAAAAGGTTTCTGAATATAATAAATTACATCTTTTTGGCTTAATGAATGAGGGAAAATATATGTCTGCTGGCAGCACGGTAAATACTTTTGACTTAGCAGGTATTAAATCGGCGGCGGCAATTTGCTATGATATTCGTTTTCCAGAATGGTTGCGTACTATGATGTCGATTGGACCCCAAGAAATTTTGTATGTGGTTGCTGAATGGCCTATTCAGCGCATTGAACAATGGCAAATCATGTTACAGGCACGTGCAATTGAAAATCAGACTTTTGTCGTTGCAGCCAATCGCGTTGGTCGAGATAAAAATAATGTGTTTGGTGGTCGCTCGCTGATCATTGACCCTTTGGGTCGCGTTGTGCAGCAGGCAGGGGATACACAAGAAACATTGTTAATTAGTACTATTGATACTGATGATGAGAAAATGGTTCGCGGTCAAATACCGGTTTTTGATGATCGACGACCGGAGTTATATTATTAGGAGAGATTATGCAATTTGAAGAGTCAAATTTACTAAAAACACTGCCTAAGCAGTTTTTTGCATCACTTGTTGCCAAAGTAAATGCTAAAATTGCAGCAGGTGCAGATGTTATTAATTTAGGACAAGGGAATCCAGACTTGCCAACACCTGATTATATTGTTAAGGCTATGCAAGACGCGACAGCTAAAGCTGCTGATCATAAATATTCATTATTTCGTGGCGAATTACGATTTAAAGAAGCTATTGCTCAGTTTTACTTAACTGAATATGGTGTGACCATTGATCCTAAAACAGAAGTGGCTATTTTGGCGGGTAGTAAAATTGGCTTAGTTGAGCTGCCGTGGGCACTTATGAATCCTGGAGATACGCTCTTGTTACCCGATCCAGGTTATCCAGATTATTTGTCTGGTGCCGCTTTAGGTCGTGTTAATTACGAAACAGTGCCACTTAAACGTGAAAATGATTTTCTAATAGACTATTCAGCAATTCCAGTGGCTACAGCAAAAGAAGCTAAGTTTCTTTACATGAATTATCCTAATAATCCAACAGGTGCTATTGCCACATCTAAGTTTTATGAACAAACAGTTGCATTTGCGAACCATAATACTGTTGGCATTGTTTCAGATTTTGCCTATGGCGCAATTGGTTTTGATGGTCACAAGCCACTTTCATTTTTGCAAACGCCAGGGTCTAAAGATGTTGGTATTGAAACCTATACGCTTTCGAAAACATTTAACATGGCAGGCTGGCGTGTTGGTTTTGCAGTTGGAAATGCAGATATGATCGAAGCGATTAATCTCATTCAAGACCATCTTTTTGTCTCAATATTTCCAGCAATACAAGATGCAGCAGTTGAAGCATTAAGTAATACAGATGCACGTCAAAATGCTGTTAAGTCATTACAGGAAACGTACGAAAGTCGACGAAATGCTTTTATTTCGGCTGTGCGCAAATTCAATTGGGAACCTTATGTGTCTAAGGGTGCTTTTTATGTACTAATGCCGGTCCCAAAGGGCTATACTTCAGCTTCATTTGCTGATTTGTTGTTAACAGAGGCTAATGTGGCTGTAGCAGATGCGTCTGGGTTTGGAAATGAAGGTGAAGGTTATATCCGTGTGGGATTAACAATTGAAGAAGAGCGCTTAGTGGAAGCCGCAAAAAGAATTGGTCAGTTAGCAGTTTTCAAGGCATAAAAAGAATATT
>NZ_AEMI01000004.1 GCF_000166715.1 Leuconostoc gelidum subsp. gelidum KCTC 3527 | reverse complement strand
CCAATGGACGCTACAGGGATCGAACCTGTGACCCCCTGCTTGTAAGGCAGGTGCTCTCCCAGCTGAGCTAAGCGTCCATATGGAGAGGAAGGGATTCGAACCCTCGAAACAATTCCTTGCTTACATAGTTTCCAACCATGCTCCTTCGGCCAGACTCGGACACCTCTCCGATTCTTCCACTCTCTCACTATCTTCTTCTTGCTTCATAAACCAAAA
>NZ_AEMI01000005.1 GCF_000166715.1 Leuconostoc gelidum subsp. gelidum KCTC 3527 | reverse complement strand
TCGCATGGTCCAGTTGGTTAGGACGCCTGCCTGTCACGCAGGAGATCGCGGGTTCGAGCCCCGCTGCGACCGCTAAGTACTAATTAATAAGCATGAACAGGCCAGTGTTATTGTGGGGTGCGATTCCTTACCATGTTATATCAGCTTTAGCTGATTTTTATGATTGTAGGGATATAGTTAAACGGTAGAATAGCGGTCTCCAAAACCGTTGATGGGGGTTCGATTCCCTCTATCCCTGCCATGGCGGTAGTGGTGAAGTGGTTAACACACTGGTTTGTGGATCCAGCATACGAGGGTTCGATCCCCTTCTACCGCCCTATAAGCTTAAGGCTTTGTATTTGCCGTTGTGGCGGAATTGGCAGACGCGCTGGACTCAAAATCCAGTGGTGGCAACACCGTGTGGGTTCGACTCCCACCGACGGCATAAAAAGGTTGTGGTATCTAAATGATACTACAACCTTTTTATTTTTCTAACGCAATTTAATTAGTATTTACCAATTATGCCAAAAATATGACACGTTAGGCTATTTTCATTGTTTTAAATATGCTTACATATTACAATTTTCTTATTAACTAATTAGGAGGTAAGAAAATGAATAAACAGAATAGTAGGTTTACAGCTTTACTGTGTTTTTTAATGGTGAAGGGTGTATATTTAAATTTGAGTGATGCATTAACAAATGGCGTGAATTGTCAAAATAACAACAACTTGGTGAAATCGACACATTTTGATACAATAGAGACATGATAATTGGAATAGGAAACGATACAGAATCTATCAGTCGTGTAGCAGTGATTGTTGAAAGACAAAATAATTTTGTTGCAACCATTTTGACCGAAACAGAACGTAGTCAAGCAGCTAAACGTAAGGGTAAACATTACAATGAATTTATTGCTGGCCGTTTTTCTGCCAAAGAAGCTTTTTCGAAGGCAACAGGATATGGTATTGGTGAAAAGGTACATTGGCATGATATAGAAATTTTGAATGCGTCTAATGGCCGACCAATTATGCGCGTAAAAAATTTTTTGTACAAGACACATGTAGCAATTACACATAGTGGAGACAGAGTTAATACTGTCGTAATTATTGAACGTTTAACGATGTGGGAACGAATAAGTTTAAAAATTTTTCCTAAACATGGGGTTTTATGATGAATAAAAAAGTTGATATTTTACGAACAAGACCATCTTGGATTACAGTTGATCCAGAGGCTATTCAGGAAAACGCGCGAATAATCATGCAATATACTGGTGCAAAACGATTGATTGCAGTTGTCAAAGCGAATGCGTATGGATTTGGTGCTGTCGCGACAGTAAAAGCTTTGTATGAGATTGGTGTCCGTGATTTTGCAGTTGCAACAGTTGCTGAGGCAGCCATAATACGTCAAGAAGTGACATTTGATGATTTTCAGATATTACTGCTAGGTGTGCAAGATGTTTCCTTTGTAGATATCATGGTAGCATACCATCTATCCCCGGCAGTGGGGGACTTAAGCTGGTTGCAACAAGCAGTCCAATTAATACCTGATGGTAAAGTGTTAGAGGTACAATTAGCGATTGATACTGGTATGGGGCGTATGGGTGCACATTCTCAATCACAAGTCAAAGAAATGTATGAATTTATTCAGTCGTCAGATAAATTAAAACTTGTTGGTGTATTTACACATTTTGCTACTGCGGATGATAATAATCAAAACTATTACGATCATCAGGTTGAAAATTTTTATGAATGGGTACATGGAGCAAATATACCAGATAAGTATTGGCACTTAGCAAATTCTGGATCTGCATTATGGCATAAAAAAGAAATTAATATTCATACGATACGTGTCGGTTCGGTGCTGTATGGATTTAATCCGGGCGCCCCTGAACGTGACATGCCAATTAAATTAAAAAGTGTCCTTTCACTTAAATCACGCATAGGATTTGTTCATGAATTACAGGTTGGAGAATCTGTTAGTTATGGTGCCACATATACAGCACAAAAACCGCAATGGGTGGCAACATTACCGATTGGCTATGCAGATGGATACTTAAGACGAATGACTGGTATGAGGGTGTTAGTTGCTGGTCATGTGGAACATGTCATTGGACGTGTAACAATGGATCAAATTGTTATATCGTTAGATAAAAAATACCCTGTTAATACGGAGGTCACATTGATTGGCCAAGATGGTGATGAAGAAATAACTATCGAAGAATTTGCAGAATATGCTAAAACAATTCCGCATGAAATATCGACGACGTTTAGTTCAAGACTACCAAGAATATACAATTAAAAGCGCTAAGGCGCGTACATAATAAGTGGGAATTTATGAAAGAAGAATATCAAGCAGTGATGCGAGGTGATGTGTTTTATGCAGATCTGAAACAAGGAATTGGTTCAGAACAAGCTGGTGTTCGACCAGTATTAATTATTCAAAATGATGTTGGAAATGCAAATTCACCAACGACCATCGTTACTGCTATAACATCACAAATATCAAAACCAAAATTACCAACGCATGTTTTATTACCAGCACATATGGGCGGAATGAAGCGTGATTCTGTTATTTTAGCAGAACAGGTTCGTACAATAGATAAACGACGATTACGCGATAAAATAGCTCATATTAATGCTTCATCTTCTGAAATGCAACAGGTTGAACACGCACTGAGAATTAGTGTGGGTTTGAAGTGAAAAAATTGGTTGTCTAATGATTTGTAATCAATTTTTTCTGTGGCTATAATTAGGAGATAAATGTGGCGAAAAAAAGAATCATGTGGCTAGATTTTGCGAAAGGCATCACAGTGTTTTTAGTCGTCATAGTACATGTTGTTGAGGGTATCTATAAAACTGAAATGTATCATCAGTATGATACTTTTTCGGAGATAACGATGGGCTTATTATTTACAATTGTTATGCCTATTTTTTTTGCTTTGTCAGGATATGTATACAACCCGGTACAAAATGGCCAAGAATTTTTTAAAAAAACAAGAAATAAATTATTCAGGTTAGGAATGCCTTATATTATCTTTTCTATTATATATGTTGTACTTCAGCATATTAGTCCGGGTGTACATAGTCTCAACTCATGGCATGATTTATTACAGATTTATGTTATGCCGGTTGGTTATCTATGGTATTTATATGTTTTATTTTTGGTTTATGTGTTTGTGGAAATCATGCATCTTATTCATATACCATCTCATTGGCAAATGATATTGTATGCAGGCTTGTTACTATATAGTGTGATGCAATTTTCAAATCTTCTTTATCCGGTTAAAAGTTTATTTATGTGGGTAGGAAGTTTTTATATCGGTTATATCTTAAAAGAAAAACCGCAAATTCTGGAAAATAAATATATGATATCAGCCTGTAGTGTATTGTTTTTCTGTAGTGTTTTTTGGCAAGTTAGTCAAGGTGGTGATTGGTTTAATACTGATATGATGTCACTTGAAAATATCATTTCAAAAATCACAAGCATACCAATATTTTTATATTTGTTTTCACGTGTTAAAAATGGTGTCATCACAAGATATTTTATAAATTACGGTCGCTATTCTCTAATTATTTATCTTGTTCATGCACCAATTGCTTCAATTGTTCGCACATTAATTTTAAAAATAGGTCTGCCGCCATATACTTTGTTAGTCATTAGTACATTGGTAATTTCTTGGGGTATTAGCATTTTTGTTATTTATTTATCTGGTAAATTTTCTTGGGTAAATTTTGTCTTCTATCCTGATAATTATTTTAAACGCATGAAATAAAGTCTTGACGAATGGGTTATTTTCTAGTAATATTAGCACTATCTTAGAGGATTAAGCAAATACATCTATAGAGAACTGATGCTGCTGGAAATTCAGTGATGTTAATGCCCAAGGTTGCTAAGTGTTAAAATATAAATAAGTAAAGTGGTTGTTGATATTGATGTGTCAGCAACAATACAGGTGGTACCACGGTGAAAATCGTCCTAATTTAATTTTTAGGACGATTTTTCAGTGTAACCATAAAAAAGGAGAAAATATGCGTGAAATTGATATGTCAACAAAGTATGATCCAACTGCTGTGGAATTAGGACGCTATGATAAATGGCAAGAAAAGAAATTATTTGCCCCAGAATCAAATCAGGCTATTCAAAGCAATGAGCCAGAGTCATATGCAATCGTTATTCCACCACCCAATGTTACTGGTAAATTACATTTAGGCCATGCTTGGGATACAACTTTGCAAGACATGATTATTCGTCAGAAAAAGATGCAAGGCATGGATGTACTTTGGTTGCCTGGCATGGATCATGCAGGAATTGCAACACAAGCTAAGGTTGAACAACGATTACGTGCAGAAGGTATCTCTCGTTACGATTTAGGGCGTGAAAAATTTGTTGAACAGGTTTGGGATTGGAAGAACGAATATGCCGCAACGATCAAAAAACAATGGGGAAAAATGGGCTTATCTCTTGATTTTGATCGCGAACGTTTTACATTAGATGATGGCTTGAATAAGGCAGTTAATAAAGTGTTTATTGATTTATACAAAAAAGGTCTGATTTATCGTGGAGAATACATCATCAATTGGGATCCACAAGCAAGAACAGCTTTATCGGATATTGAAGTTATTTATCAAGATGATGAAGGTGCATTCTATCATGTCAAGTATCCATTTACAGATGGGACGACAATTGATGGCAAGAATTATATTGAAATTGCAACGACTCGTCCAGAAACAATGTTTGGTGATGTTGCAGTTGCTGTGCATCCAAGTGATGAACGCTATAAAGATTTGATTGGTAAAACAGTCATGGTACCACTTGTAGGTCGTGAAATCCCGATTATCGCAGATGAGTATGTTGAAAAAGACTTTGGTACAGGTATGGTGAAAATTACGCCAGCACATGATCCTAACGATTTTCAAGTGGGTAATCGCCATAACTTGGAACGGATTAACACAATGACTGATGATGGACACTTGAATGATAAGGCTGGTAAATATGATGGTTTAGAACGTTTCGAGGCGCGTCAGGCGATTGTCGATGACCTTGAGTCTGGCAATCATATGCTAAAGGTTGACCCAATTGTGCATTCAGTTGGTCATTCAGAACGTACTGGCGTTCCTGTCGAATCACGTCTGTCAACACAATGGTTCGTAAAAATGGCACCATTGGCCAAACAGGCACTGGATATGCAGAAAAATGCTGATGAAAAAGTTGAATTTGTACCTGCCAGATTTGAAGATACGTTTACACGCTGGATGGAGAATATCCGTGATTGGGTTATTTCTCGACAGTTATGGTGGGGACATCAAATTCCCGCTTGGTACAAGAATAAGGGTACGGATCAAGAAGAAATATACGTTGGGACGGATGAACCAGAGGGTGAGGGTTGGCAACGAGATCCTGATGTGTTAGATACTTGGTTTTCGTCAGCATTATGGCCTTTTTCAACAATGGGTTGGCCGGAGAATAAAGAGGGTGACTTTGCCAGATACTATCCAACAAACACATTAGTAACAGGATACGATATTATATTCTTCTGGGTAGCACGCATGATGTTTCAAGGTAAAGAATTCACAGGACAAAGACCATTTAAAAATGTATTAATCCATGGTTTGATTCGCGATGGTGAGGGACGTAAAATGTCTAAGTCATTGGGTAATGGTGTGGATCCAATGGACGTTATCGAAAAATATGGTGCAGATGCTTTACGTTGGTTCTTAGCAACTGGCTCAACCCCAGGCCAAGATGTGCGTTTTACATATGATAAAATGGATGCTGCTTGGAATTTCATTAACAAAATTTGGAATGCATCACGTTATGTTATTATGAATTTGGATGAGACAACGCCATCAACATTGCCTGATTTAGACAAACTATCATTAAGCGATAAATGGATTTTGTCACGATTAAATACAACAGTCGAAGATGTTACACGTAATTTTGATAGATTTGAATTTGGTGAAGCTGGTCGTGAATTGTATAACTTTATTTGGTCTGATTTTGCTGATTGGTACATTGAAATGACCAAAGAAACCTTGAATGGAGATGCTGATAAAGCACCTGTACAACAAACATTAGCGTATGTCTTGGATCAAACATTGCGTCTGCTACAACCAATTATGCCGTTTGTTACAGAATCAATTTGGCAAGAAATGCCTGATCAGGCTGGGAAAAATGCTGATTTTTCTGTTACAAAATATCCAGTGGTACATGCTGAATTAGCCAATGAAGCAGCTGAAATGGCATTTAAATCACTACAAGATTTAATTGTGGCCGTACGCAATATCCGTTCGGAAGCACATGCGCCAATGTCAACAGAAATTGATTTATTAGTTAAAACAACCGATGATAAGTTGATCGATATCTTTAAATCAAATGTAGATTATATTAATCGTTTTGCACATCCAAAATTATTGCAAATCTCGGCAGAAATTGACGTACCAGCGTTGGCAATGTCACAAGTTATTTCTGGTGCAGAGATTTATGTGCCTTTGGCCGAGTTAATTGATATCGATGCTGAAATTGATCGCTTAACAGGAGAGACTAAAAAGTTTGCTGCTGAGGTGAAGCGTGCGGAAAGCAAGTTAGGAAATGATAAGTTTGTGAACTCGGCACCAGAAGCTGTGGTTCTTTCCGAAAAACAAAAGCTTGCTGACTGGCAAGCAAAGCTAGTTGCAACAGAAGACCGATTAAACGCGCTCAAAAAAGCAAAGTAAACACTTAGAGATCTAGGGAAAATAAGTTAATCTCATTTTTGAGTCGGTATTTAAATTATGATGACTGAATTTTATAATATTAATGAAAACCATCCAAATAATTTTAATTTAACGCAAGTGCCAGATATGGATGTGGACACAATCTGGGCATTACAAGTGCAAGCTCAGGCAAAACATAAGGGCCTTGTCGCACAAGTATTTGATCGTGTTTCTCTGGGCTTTTTAGAAGATAGAGGATTTAACCTGATATATACGACTCATTTTGCTAAGTTGAATATACGAGATTATGTCGGTGAACCAGTTGTTACGGTTGATGAATTAGAGCCAGATTTGAAGCAAGAGTTATTAATGCTGTTGCGCGATCATTATGAACGCATTCATCGTACCAATCCGGCTTCCAAGAATATAAACTATCAAGATTGGCTATTTGGTAATCGCCATTTTGATTTAAAACATAGTATTGTAAGATTGTCACATCAACATATTGTCGCGGTCGTTTTAATTTTTGAAAATGAGAATGACTTTAAACTTGGCTGGACATTTGGAGATGATGTGTCGGTATTACTTGATCTTTGGCGTGACTTATTAGGTATACTGCCAATCGGAAAAGTATTATATGCAGAGTTTGAAAGTAATGATTTGTTTGCAATGAGTGTGTATGATACGTTCATGTGGCATGATATTGATACTGTGGCGCAAACGTTGCTTTGGCAAGATACATCAAACAACTTGCGTAATGTCTAGAATCAGCTACAATAATATTATGTCGTAGGATTAAAAAACACAAGACAAAATAGGATTAACATGTATCGACCATTATTTCAAATGTGCTATACATGAGCGTCAGTTAACACGGTTAGAGGGGGAATATATGCCCGGAAGTAAAATACTGGCGAGCGCGCATTATGTACCAAGTGATATAGTGACCAATGATGATTTGGCACAAATAATAGATACCAATGATGCATGGATACAATCACATACAGGTATTAAAACAAGACATATATCATTACAGGGTGAAAATACGAGTGACTTAGCAACGCAAGCTGCTAAATTAGCATTATCGCAAGCTCATATGAAATCAGAAGACATCGATCTCATTATTGTAACAACATTTACACCCGATGGATTAGCACCATCGACTGCAGCACTAGTTCAGCGTAATTTAGCAGCAAAAAATGCCTGGGCTTATGATATTGTGACTGCTTGCGCCGGTTTTGTATTTGGTTTGAGTACAGCAGATAAATTTATTCGTTCAGGGACTTACAAAAATGCACTTGTAATCGCTGCTGAGGTTAATTCAAAGATGATGGATTTCTCAGACCGTACAAGCACCGTTTTTTTTGGTGATGGGGCAGGTGCTGTAGTAATGACGGCAGATGCTCATGGTGATGGTATAGTTGCTGGAGAAGAGATGCACACAATTGGGAATGCAGATGTTGTGCATTCGGGTCGTATTGCACCTTTAACGCAGTTGTCACCAGATAATTATCCTAAGATAGATGCTTTTTCGCAAATTGGACGCGACGTTTTTAATGAAGTGACAGAGTTAATTCCACAGCACATTTACAGTTTTTTAGAAAATAAATCTTTAAAACCCAGTGACGTAGATTATTTTATACCACATCAAGCCAATCTCAGGCTGATTGAATATATTGCAAACGCATTAAATGAGCCAATCGATAAATTTTCAACAAACATCATCCGTAACGGTAATACTTCTTCTGCTGGCATAGCTATTGGTTTTGACGAACTCAGACAATCAGTTAATCTAAAAGGCAAAAGAGTACTATTGACAGGTTTTGGTGCAGGATTTACTTACGGTAGCATACTGTTTGAATTTTAAAGAATAAGTTAAATGCATTAACAAAACATAAGTTTTAGAAAAAGGTAGAATCAGTCATTTTTTTTGATGGATTCTACCTTTTTTTATTGATAAAAAATAATAAGCGCACGTTAAATTTCCAATGAGATAGATGAATAGCGTGCATTTCTGTCTACGTAATATAAATGAAACATTGTTATAAAATTGACAAATTGAAACAACGTTGATGTTATACAAGGTAGATATACTAGAGAATGTTATTAAGATTTGTATAACAACAGGTCTAAAAATTAATAATCATAATAAAATTTAAACATTTGGAGCTTATATCAATGAGAAGTAATTTAAAGAAGACATTATTAGCAACAGCTGCAGGTGTTGCTACCTTAGTTGGTGGACATGCCGTTGCATCTGCTGATACGGTTGAAGTGCAAACGGGTGATACTTTGAGTGGTATTGCTCACGCAAATAATACATCAACAGAAGATCTAGCAAAAGCAAATAATATTACTGACCAAAATTTGATTATAGCAGGTCAACAGTTGACAGTATCTACACCAGCATCTTCAGCAGTTTCTGCAGATGGCACGACATATACTGTTCAAACTGGTGACACGCTATCAAAGGTGGCACAACAAACTGGTATTAATATTGAAACCTTGTCTAGCGTAAATGATTTGTCAAATCACGATTTTTTACTAGCAGGCCAAGTATTAGCATTAAAACAAGCAGTATCTCAAAATACTGTACCAACAGTTACTGCAACAGAACAACAAGCTACTACACCAGAAACAACTACTGAACAATTGTCATACATTGCTGATGCTGATACGAATAAAGATAATTTCATGTCAGTAGCTGAATACAATACTTATAAAGCTAATGGTGGTAATACTACTGTAGCACAAACACCACAAGTACAAACGCCAGCAGTTTCTCAAAATGTTAAGTATATTGCAGCGGCAGATACTAACAAAGATAACTATATGACAGCAGCAGAATATGCTGCATATCAAGCCAATGGCGGTCAAGATCAAGCACCTGCTGCTAGTACAGTAACTGCGCCAGTTGCTACAGAACAAGTAACCCAAGTGTCAACAAATACTGCAACGCAAACAACCACAGTTGCTTCATCAGATGCTCAAACATTGGTAAACTCTTTGAATGCAAAACGAGCATCGTTAGGTTTGGCACCTGTAACATTAGATGCCGGTTTGTCAGCCCGTGCACAATCACGTGCTGACAATGCCGCGGCTAATGGTGGTATTCCAACGAATCATTTTTCAACTAATGGTGAGGTAGTCGCTAACGGTTTCTCAAGTGGTTCTGTTATTGATGCTTGGTTTAATGAAACAAACATGAGTACACCAAATGGTCAACCAGGTCACCGTATGTGGGTTGCTAACGCACGCGCATCGTCTGTAGGTTTTGGTATCGTTGGTGGCATTATTGTCGGCGAATCAGACGCTGGTCAATTTTAATAAGAACGTTCTATGGCAGGCAAATGGCTTGACGTCGCACTAACGCAGTTGGGGAAATCTTATCATTCTTCAGGTGCGTTTGTTGCGTTCGTTATGAACACATCTAAAATAGGAACAAATGCTAAAAATAGTCAGTGGTCTCCAACGCTTAATGATCTTGTACAAGAAGTACCTGATTTTAAAAAAATAGAAAATGCACGTCCGGGAGATTTATTGTTTTGGGGAAAATTGGGTTATCCTTATAGTGTTGGTATTTATATTGGTGGGGGCCATTTTATTTCAGTGACTGAAAAAGATGCAGTGGTTAAAGTGCAAGTATTAAATGATAATTGGTATCCAGAATTTGCTGGCAGTGTTTTTTGAAATATAAATGAAATGATTTTGAAGTTATTTAGTAACAAAGCGTGCTAAAATACTTTTTTGTAATACAAATAATACTTTGATAACAAAGTGAAAAAATTATAAAACATTTATGTTACTCTATTTTGATATACTTATCACTGTTGAGGTAAACTCACAGGACACTAAATTTTAAAAACTAACTAAGAAGCCATTAACTTTTAAGGAGAACATACCTACTATGAAGTCATCAACTATTATCAAATCTGCTGTTGCTGCCGGCGCTCTTGCCGTTGCCGGCGTTACCTCTGTATCGGCTGACACAATTAATGTTAAAGCTGGAGATACGCTAACTAAACTTGCTGCCGAGCATGGTACAACAGTTGCTGAATTGGCTCAAAAAAATGGAATTAAAAATACTAATTTAATTTTTATTGGACAACAATTAAACACGCAAGTATCAACTAAAGCACCATCACAAGAGGCTACGACTTCAAAGAAGTCAGCAGCAGGTACATATGCTGTTAAGGCTGGCGATACATTATATCGCATTGCTGCTAACAATGGTGTATCAGTTGCCGACTTGGCAAATGCAAACAGTATCCAAAATATTAATTATATTTCAGTTGGTCAAGTGCTAAATTTTGCAGCTAATGCAACACCAGCACCTGCTGCATCAACACCAGCACCTGCTGCATCAACACCAGCACCTGCTGCATCAACACCAGCACCTGCTGCATCAACACCAGCACCTGCTGCATCAACACCAGCACCTGCTGCATCAACACCAGCACCTG
>NZ_AEMI01000006.1 GCF_000166715.1 Leuconostoc gelidum subsp. gelidum KCTC 3527 | reverse complement strand
ATGATAACGTGAGTTTTAAATCTTCTGAATGGATTAACTTGAATTTCGTCATAAAAAGCCATTTAAGTGTAAAAGAAATAGCAATCGGTAAAATAATGAACGTTAACAACACACTAATTATCGCTGTCAAGGATTTATCAGATATACTGTACGCTGTCAAAGGTCCAATCAAACCGGAAAAACCAAATCCTGCTGAAAATGGTGTGCCCTTAATGTCCAGAATAGTAGCAACCATCCCCATTATCATGGCCCCAGTAGTCGTTGGTATAAACAATTTAGGTTTTGTCAACATATTAGCCATTTGAATTTTAGGGGAGCCAATAAAGTGTGCTAAAGTTGCCCCAATAGGGTTAACTCGTGATCCCATTGCTGCCAAAGTAAAACTAGCAACAACAATTCCAGCGTTCGCTGCGCCTGAGCCAACACCTGTTAAATTAATTGCCATAGCAATACCCACCGAAGATAACGGAGATACAATTAGGAAAGCAAAAATACCACCTAATAAGGCACCTAATAATAGCGGTGTTAAATCTGTCGCATAAGCAACAGCTTCACCAATTAAAGTTTGCACTTGGCGCAAAGGGCCTAAAGTTATTAAACCAATCCCACCAGCAACCAATAACACAAATAAAGGCTGTAGTAACATTTTTAAATGGCCAAATATATTTGTCGTTGTTTTTACTAACGCCGTAGCAAGCGTGGCTATTAATAAAATATTTAAAATGACCCCAGTACCACTGATCAACATGCCTGTTTTGGTTTATGTCACCACACCAGAAGAGACAAACATTGCCAACGCTATTGATCCAGAGTCTATAGCTGATAACTTAAAAATTTGTCCAACAGAAAAACCCGCTACAATCGGCAAGGTACTCTGTATCAGAGTTGTCATGAATCCAATTTTTGTTGCAACAGGCGTACCCGTAAACAACAAAAGCAGTTGACTAACCAATGCACTTGGAATTAAGGTAATAACAATCCCCAGACTTGTACCATTTAAAACATCTACAATAAATTTTTTAATATGTGCGCCATTACTTTTCTGATTCATTTTTGTTGCATGCATTATCGTACTAGTCATATTTTTTACCTTAATTATGTATGCGCAGATGCGCGTTAGTAATAAATTGCGTATCTCTAGTAACCTGAGATGTTTGTTGACACTTAACCAGTCAAACATTGCATGAGATCGACTACTCTTTGTTTCTTAATAATATCTCGTTTTTCATAGATTCATAAGCATACTAGTCAAGCTTATTATCAGTCATATACTGTGTTAATCGCGTCATTGCTTCTTGCAAATTTGCCAGTGAAGCCGCATAGCTTAACCGAATGTAACCTTCTCCTCCAGGACCAAATGAAGCACCCGGAATGACTGCTAATTTACTTTTATGCGCTAAATCACGTGAAAATTCAAAATCATCTTGGATATAACCTGTCGGAATTTTCGCAAAAATATAAAACGCACCATCTGGTTTAGGTATTTGAAAGCCAAGTGCTGTCATTGTTTTGTAGATAAAGTCTCGTCTTGATTGGTATTCAGCTTTCATCTGCAAAGTATCTTGTCGTCCTAGATCGGTAGACAAGGCCTCAGTAGCTGCTGCCATCGCGGAGTTAGTAGCCGTCGTAATCGTAAATTGATGAATCAGACTAAACTTAGCTACTAATTCTGCTGGGCCAGCCAAAAAGCCTATACGGTATCCTGTCATTGCATGTGATTTAGAAACACCATTTAACACAACCGTTTGTTCCGGCAAATATTTAGCCATCGAAACGTGCGTTGTTTCATATGTTAATTCTGAATAAATTTCATCTGAAATAACAACAATATTTGTCTCACGCAAAACATCTGCAAGTGCCTTTACTTCTTCTTCACTATATGTCACACCCGTAGGATTTGAGGGAAAGTTCAATACAACTGCCTTAATACTGTTACCGTATTTCTGTATAGCTTCCTTGAGCATTTCCGGACTCAATACAAAATCATTTCTAGAGGTATCAATAAATACTGGTTCTCCCCCACCAACAAGCGTCACTGGTATATACAATGGAAATATTGGTGTTGGTAATAATATTTTATCTCCTTTGTTCAGCAGCGAGGTTAACACAGTATAAATGGCTTCTGTTGCGCCAACTGTAACGATGATTTCAGTTGCCGCATTGTATTTTAATTCGTACCGATTTTCTAAAAATCCAGTAATAGCTTGGCGTAATGCAAGTGTCCCATTTGAAGCAGCATAGTGAGAATCATCTTGTGTAATTGATAGTTTAGCCGCTTGTTTAATATGTTCTGGAACATTAAAATCAGGTTCACCCAATGTTAATTTTAAAATATCAGGAATACCACTCACTTCGTTATCAAATGCCCTAATGGCACTTGGCTGAACCATATCTAGATTACGGTTGAACCTCGTCAATAAAGATTTTTTTGCTTTAGGCATATTATTTTCTCCTCTTCATAGTTGGTTTCACAAAAACGCACATTCGAGATTTACCGAATGTGCGTTTGTTCTACAAACTGAACTCACTACGGTACTCGGTGAATGACCATCCGAATACCAACGTAAAATGCTCTTGGTAAACGGTGGGCTAACTAAAATACCAAAAGTAAAATTCATTTTTAATTGTATTGGCCGTACTTACCATTTGTTAAAAACCCTCAACTATTTATGAGATAATTGTAATTGTTTTTAATCCATTTGTCAATAACAAAATAATTACTGACACGAGAAGCCAGGCTATTCATTTAATATCATCGTGTTACTAATTTTTTTGAGGCAAACTGCGCCCGTTCATGATGTCATTTACAAGTAAGTCAAGCCTGACCTTTGTCTTCGCCCAATCATCGTTAGCCAATTCGTAAGCTATATTTTTTAATTCAGTCGGTAACAAGACATCACGCAAAAATTCTGGTGAAGCGACACGCTGCTTAACAGCAGTTGGATCATCGCCACGCACTTGAACACGCTCAACTAATACTTTAGGGCTGGTTACCGTAACAAAAATAATCACTGCCTGTTTCCCAAGTTCACGAGCATAGGTGATTGCACCAGCAGTGTCCAGTACAATTGTAATATATGGACTTTTTTGCCAGGCAAATTCAAGTGCCTCATATGATGAACCATATTGTGACCCTGCGTATTTCACTCGCTCTAAATAGTGTTTTGTTTCAAATGTGAGATCATCTTCGAAATAGTACGATATCCCATTGACTTCTCTATCCCGCGGTGCTCTTGTTGTGTGTGTAATAACACGTGGCATACGATAATTATCTTGTAAATATCGCGCAATTGTTGTTTTACCGACACCAGTTGCACCCGTAATTACAAATACTTTATTGTCTTTCATATATCCTAATTCCTTACCTTTTCCATTGTAACGTATCTTGTCACCCAAAGTTAGACATTGACGTCTTAAATTGTTAGAATAATAGTTATGGTTTAATTAAAATAATATGGGAGAAACTTTATGTCTATCTTTACAAGAGCATTTAAACGAGAATCTGTTAATACATATATAAAAGCCGATTCTCATATGTCACGTGTATTAACTACACGTGACTTGATTGGTCTAGGTGTTGGCACTGTGATTGGCACAGGAATTTTTATATTACCTGGTCATGAAGCTGCACAACATGCCGGCCCTGCTGTCTCCGTAGCTTTTCTAATAGCAGCAATATTTTCAGGATTATCAGGTATGGCTTTCGCTGAATTTTCATCAGCAATGCCTGTCGCTGGATCTGCTTATTCTTATGGTACCGTTATTTACGGCGAAATTATTGGTTGGTTACTTGGGTGGTCCTTAATTTTAGAGTATTTTTTGGCCGTTTCAGCTATCGCTACTGGCTTTTCTGCCTATCTCGGAAACTTATTAACAATATTTAACATTCATATGCCCAAAGCATTAATGTCTGGGCCAATGGAGGGTGGTATTATTAATCTTTTCGCCGTTTTAATCATATTACTGGTAACAATTATTTTGTCACGCGGTTTAAACGCTTCTAAAAAAATTGAAAACGGCGCTGTTATCTTAAAGGTCGCTATTCTTGTCCTATTTATTATTGGTGGTTCTTTTTTCATTAAGCACGCTAATTATGTGCCTTTTTATCCAAAGGAATTTCAATCTGGTATTGGTGGCCTTGGTGGCCTTTCTGCTGCGACAGCTAGTATTATTTTCGCTTTTCTTGGTTTTGATACGATTGCAGCACACGCTGCTGAAGTTAAAAACCCGCAAAAAACAATGGCTCGCGGTATTATCGGCACAGTTATCATTTCTGCTTTACTATATGTTTTGTTCTCAATTGTCCTAACCGGCATCGTTAACTACAAAAAACTTGGTGTTGATGATCCTGCTGCATTTGCTTTGCAAGCCATACACCAAACACAATTTGCAGTTGTTATTACTGTTGGCGCTTTAATTGGTATGTTTACTGCCATATTGGCATTAATTTATGCGTCATCTCGTTTAACCTATTCGTTCGGTCGTGACGGTTTACTGCCAAGATCGCTGGGTAAAATTTCAGCTGGATCGCATTTACCAGTAAATGCTTTAATATTGGCCGTTATTATTGAATCTATTTTTGCCGGTCTGATTCCATTAAACACTTTGGCAAGCCTAATTAACGCAGGCACGTTATTAGCTTTTATGTTTATTAACTTCGGTATTTTAATCCTACGTCATCGCAAAGATTTATCACATGATGGCTTCAAAGTACCTGGTTATCCCGTAATTCCCTTCATTGCCGGAGTTATCAGCTTAATATTATTGACACAATTACCTCCTAAAACACTTGAATTGTTTGCTATGTGGGTTATTATTGGTGTCATTTGGTATTTTGCCTATGGTATTCGTCACTCAAAATTATCGTAAAACGATATATCTTGCTTCTGATCGATAAATTAGGCTGTGTCTGTATAAAATTTAGAGCGGAACATGCCTCAATCTAGATAGTAAGCACATTATTGATCAAAAACCATGATCTGTATGAGTCATATACAGATCATGGTTTTTTTATTGTGATTCTTTTCAATAACTATTGTTATTGAAAAGAAAATACTCATTAACAAATTAAAACGCCAATCACAAATGTTTAATCTGTGATCGGCGACTTCATAAAAAAGATAGTTTATATTAATTAATTTTCTGCTGTTTCAAGCAAGCCATACTTGCCATCCTGTCGCTTATAAATAACCGAATCGGTA
This sequence comes from Leuconostoc gelidum subsp. gelidum KCTC 3527, assembly GCF_000166715.1. Lineage (GTDB taxonomy): Bacteria > Bacillota > Bacilli > Lactobacillales > Lactobacillaceae > Leuconostoc > Leuconostoc gelidum. The sequence continues at coordinate 25,873 of NZ_AEMI01000006.1, read as the reverse complement.
TTAGTTTCTGCGTCTTTAAAAATAAAGAAACTGTGTGCCAACAAATCCATTTGTAGTGCTGCTTCTTCTGGTGACATTGGCTTTAAATCTACTTGCTTTGTGCGAACAATTTGCAAGGCATCATCATCCACTTCGGATGCCGGAATCTCATCATTAGAGTCAATTCCCTTAAATCCAGTTTCACGTGACTTACGGTTGATTTTAGTCTTGTACTTACGAATTTGACGTTCTAATTTTTCAGAAACCGCATCCACTGCCGCATACAAATCAGGATTTGTATCTTCCGCACGTAACACAACATAAGGTAGTACAATTGTTACTTCAACTTTACCAGAATTATCTGATTTATAGGTGCGTAAGTTAACGTTAGCACTCGATTTTTCTTCGATGTAACGATTCAACTTTGTCAAACGCTTCTCCACATATTCACGAAGTGCGTCAGTCACTGCAATATTTTCGCCACGTACATTATAATCTAGCATAATTAATTCCTCCATTGAGTTACTATATTCATTATACCATACGTGTAAGCGTTTTCTGTCAAAATATTCATTTTTCCATAATCATCGAGATAAAGATATACTTTTCACATTTTTAGCGCCACATTCGTACAACAAATCTGCGGCATGATATAGGGTATTTCCAGTGGTATAAACGTCATCAACCAATAAAATTTCTTTTCCTTCTAAAGACACCTGTTCTATCAGCATGAATGGTTGTTTTCTCATCATTCGTATTTTCCGATTAAACTGTGACTGATGAGACTTTTGACCTGCAGACACTTTAAGAAGTTGTTCGTACTGTATGCCCTCAATTAGTCCAGTTGTTTGATTAAATCCTCGTGTTACCATCGTGTGATCACTCACTGGGATTGGTACGATGATATCAGCATTCAAAATATTAATTTTTTGACTGAGCACACAATTAAAAATGACACGTAAATCGTAATCGCCATTAAATTTATATTGTTGCATAAATTGACGCATAGCATCATTATATTGATACAAAGCTGTATGATTTAATAACTTTTTTCCTTTTTGTTGCCAACGATAGCAATCATGACATAATTGGTTATTTGTTTGTTGTCTACCACATCCTAAACATCCCACTGTAATTACCCTAAAAGTTAATTCGCATGTTGAACATAATTTTTTTTTTGATTTCTGATGACATTAAATGTTTGTAATAATGATAATTTATTATTGCTATTATTTTGACATAGATGACAGCTCATACTCGACCTCCTAACCGTCGACCTCGTTTATTCATTTGCCTAATTTGTCGCTGTGCAGCCATTACTTTAAAATTTGTATGTTGGATATAGGCTTTCACTAAGCCAGTTGGGCGATCTTTATTTCGACCCACACGACCAGCAATTTGAACCAAGGCATTTTCACTAAATATTTTTTCATCAGCACCTAAAATCAAAACATCTATGCCAGGAAACGTCACGCCACGTTCTAAAATGGTGGTGGTCACAAGATATTGAATCATTTGGTCTCTCATATTTTGAACCTTTTCTTGTCTTTTCGGGTCACCAGCATATACATGATCTCCAAACATGTCTGGAAAATCTTTTTTTATATTTTGGTATACACTTACTAAATCTGATACTTTTGGCACAAAAATTAAAAATCTTCTCTTTGTTTGACTAAATTGTTTAATCTGTCGCAAAAATTTTAATGGTAATTTTTTTCGCCAAGGACCGACAATTGCTGTTTTTAAAACTGGCAATAAATGTTGATGGAACCGTAAAGGTAAATAGGAGGTTGTTAGTGACTGCCGTTTTACTTGTTGTTGCAATGTCTTTGTTGGCGTTGCGCTAAGATAAATCACCGCACTATTTATTTTTCGAGCATTTTTTACCGCATGTGCTAACATTTGATCCCCAGCATACGGAAAACTATCAACCTCATCAACAATTAATAAATCAAATGCTGATTTAAAACGCAACATTTGATGTGTTGTGGCTAAAACAAGTGGTGTATAGCGATACTCTTCAGTTTGTGCGCCATGTAAAACGACTTTGTCAGTTTGTGAAAAAGCCTGTTGTAACCGTGGTGTTAATTCAAGGATAACATCAACTCGCGGTGAAACAATAGCGATACGATATTGTTGTGACAAGGCTTGGTGAATAACTGGAAATAACATTTCAGTTTTACCTGCACCAGTCACTGCCCAAACAAGATGTTCACGTTGCCGTGATAATGTCTCAAGTAATTCATCACTAACTACTTTTTGTTGTTGTGTTAATTGTCCATTCCAAGATAAAATATCGTTACCATCAAAATGATTAGGTTCGGGAAAAGAAAGAAGGACATCAAGCGAACTCACTCGCCCTAACGCTAAACAAGCTCGACAATAAAAATGATCATTTGGTAATTTACCATGAACATTCTGACCACATCGTTGACAAACATTGCCTATAAATGCAGCTGAAGATATGATGTTTTCTGGTACTTTATTTGCTTTTGCGTGAACAAGTTGTCGACCATAATATGATTTCATACTGTATAATACGATTTATGGCTAACTATATCACAATCGCCCCAAATAATTTTTTTTGGGAACAAAATATTAAAAAATCACGCTTTATTTTAAATATCGCTCGTATTACTTCAGAAGATAATGCCCGTTTATTTATTGATCAAATATCTAAAACACATGACAAGGCAAATCATAACGTCTTCGCCTACACACTTGGTGAGAATAATCAAATTAAACGCTATTCGGACAACGGCGAACCTAGTGGTACAGCTGGTATTCCTATGCTAGAAGTGCTACAAAAAAATGAATTACATGATGTTGTCGCAGTCGTGACACGCTACTTTGGTGGTGTTAAATTAGGCGCTGGTGGTTTAATACGCGCTTACGCCGGAACAGTAGCTGATGGTGTTAGAGCTGCTGGATTAGTTTCACGGTTGACTCGTTTAAAAGTAACTATTACAGTAAATTACAAAAGTGCAGATATGCTCACCTACTGGCTAACTAGCCACGATTACCAAGTTATGAACACCCAATACGATACGGCTGTCCATATTATCGTGCCCGTATCAACTGATACTATTCCTAAATTTCAAGTAACCTTAAATGATTTACTTGCTGGACAAGTAACATTTGAAATTGGTGAAGAAACTTTCTTTGAATTTCCAGTTAAATAGGCTATAATTGAATAGTTATGATCTGCTAGTGTAATGGATCGCACACAAGATTCCGGTTCTTGAGATCCGGGTTCGACTCCCGGGTGGATCATTATTTAATAAAAAGCCGCTAAACCTTTTAAGCTAAGGGTTTAGCGGCTTTTTACGTATGACATAAATTGAATGAATCATAGAAAAAATAAGTAAAAATTACAAATCTTCTGTATCTATAGTCATTGCTGCTGGTTCTGGTGACACAACATTGTGTCCTGTATTTGTCGCAATTTGTTCAAAGAGTATGCCTTCACGTAACCCACTTTGTGAAAAAATAACTTGCTGACCTTCAGTAAACAGAAGCAACTCAACTAAAGGTAGCAACCCCCCAACAATAATATCACCGCGTTCCTTCGCAAGCCCCGGCATTTTTTTGCGTTCTTCAAGATCTTTTTTTAAGATATTTTGATAAATCAACGCAACTTCACCAACATTTAAATGATAACCGTGAACTGCCATTCCTTGAATTTTTTCTTTTTTTCGACTGATTTTTGCTAACGTACGATTACTACCACCAAGTGCAATCAAAGGCATATTAATTGATTCACGAAGCCATGATATGTCGCCAAATAGTTGTCTTAAGGCAACTATTGCTGAAAATAATGCACCAGCTGATATATGATCTTTTTCCAAATAACTTTCTGAGATGTTAACCGCACCAACTGGTAAACTGACAGCGTGCACTGCCTGCTTGTTACGAACCAAAATTAACTCTGATGATGCACCCCCGGTATCTAAAATCAAAGCATCATTAATCGGGAATGTATTGATAACACCAACAAAGTCAAAATGTGCCTCTTCTTCACCGGTTAACACATTTAGTTCAAAACCCATTTCTTTCTTAAATGCAATCAAAAATTCAGCTTGATTGCTTGCTTGTCGCACCGCAGCTGTCGCAACGGCATGTATCTCTACTTTATCATTATCGTAAACTTTTAAAGCTTGTTTGAATTTATTCAAAGCCGTCAAAGTACGTGCAACTGCTTCGGGTTGCAGTACTTTATCCGGCCCCATACCAGTTGATAGACGGACCATTTCTTGAAATCTTGCTAAAACTTCGTAAGAACCATCATGATGATAACGACTAACCGTCATCCGTACTGAATTAGATCCCAAATCAATCACTGCAATGACTGTCATTCTTCGCCTCCATACTCTTCATTAATAAACGGATTGTTCAACGGTTCAAATCTTTGCTTTGTTGCCGCTAGTTGTTCTTGTTTCATTTGATTATTTTGCTGTACTAAAATATCTTTTGTAAACATTTCTTGTGCATCAAGAGCCATAACACCTCGGCGATCTTTCTTCTCAAAACTACCATTTTGTTGTAACACACGTGTTTTAACATTGTCATGCCACATAGTTTGAAAAATAGATAATACTTTGTCACGTAAGCGATCATTTTTGAGTGGGAAAAGTAGTTCAACGCGTCTATCCAAATTACGAGTCATTAAGTCAGCTGATGACAAGTAAACTTTGGGATTGCCGTCATTTTCAAAGCTGTAAATACGGCTATGCTCCAAGAATCGGCCAACAATCGAATGTACTTCAATTGTTTCACTAACCTCTGGTATCCCAACTTTCAACATAGTAATTCCTCGAATAATTAATGATACCTTAACTCCCGCTTGACTAGCTTGATACAAATGTCTTATCATACGTTCATCTGATAATGAGTTAAACTTCATCTTAATACCAGCAGCTTTACCTGCCTTTGCATTCGCAATTTCATTATCAATTTGTTCATAAATAAATTCACGGATACCATCCGGCGACATATGTAATTGATGAAAATAACCTGGGTCTGAGTAGCCAGTTAAAATATTAAAGATCGATGCAACATCTGCGCCTAATTCTGAATCACTGGTTAATAGTCCTAAATCTGTATAAAAATTAGCTGTTACGTCATTATAATTACCAGTTCCCAAATGGACATATCGTCGAATTGTATCATCTTCTCGCCGTACAACTAAGACAACTTTTGCATGAGTTTTTAATCCTCGCAACCCATAAACTACGTGTACACCTTGTCGCTCTAGTTCTCGTGCCCAATGCACATTATTTTCTTCATCAAAGCGGGCTTTAATTTCAACTAAAACTGTGACTTGTTTTCCACGTTGTGCAGCTTCACCTAACGCTTTAACAATAGGAGATTTACCGGATACACGGTACAATGTCATTTTAATGGCGAGTACTTGATCATCTTTTGCAGCAGTTTGAATAAATTCAATCACTGGTTTAAAAGAGTCATAAGGATGATGTAATAAATAATCTTGATGCTTAATGCTATTAAACAATTTATCTGGTGCTAAATTTGGATTGTTATAACCTTTAAATGGTGGAAACTTTAGATCTGGTGCATGAATAAATTTCAGCCACACATTCAAAAATGTTAAATCAATTGGCCCATTAACCATATATGCACGAGACTCATCAACATGTAGTAACTTGATTAATTTTATCCGTAATGATGAACTTGTTGTTCGCGAAAAAATTACCCGAATAATGCGACCACGTTCTCGTTCTTGCAATTTAGATTGTACATCTTGAAGAATATTTGGCGTATCCTCATCATCCGCTATATCTAATTCCATATCTCGAATAACATGAAATACCGTTGATTCTCTAATGACATAACCTGGAAATAAAGAAGGCAAAAACAGCTGAACAATATCTTCAATTAAAATATACTGATTCTTCTCTGGTAATGCTATGACACGGCCAGAAGTTTCAGGTACTTGCAATACAGCAATATACTTTTCTATCTTATCTTCGGATTTTTTAAGACGCACACCTATATTTAATGTGTCGTTTGCTAAAAAAGGAAATGGTCGTGTTGTGTCAACTGCCATTGGTGTTAAAACCGGCAATAATTCTTGATCAAAAAAGCGTTTCAAAAATTGTATTTGATTGGCCGTTAAATCGTCGGCATGTAATATTTCAAAGCCTTCACGTCTCAGTGCAGGTAATAAACTACGAGTTAACACTTGATATTGTTTTTTAATTTGTTCTCCGGCAACCTTTGAAATTTCATCTAATTGCTTTGTTGGTGTCAAACCAGCTGCATCTACTCTATCGTGTCCAATCATGACCTGTTGTTGTAAACTAGCAACACGAACCATGAACCATTCATCCATATTTTTTTGCGTGATTGCCAAAAAATTTGCACGCTCAAATAATGGATTTTGAACATCTCGTGCTTCTTCTAACACCCGATCATTAAATGCTAACCAACTGATTTCACGATTGACATAATATTTTGCACGTTTAAAATCAACCATTAGCCTCTTCTCCTTTGTCGTTTCAACACAATGGGCAAGCCAAATACTGTTTCAAAAAATTTTGCTTTTTGAGCAAATACATAGATTTCGAGTTGTAAATCAACAATTGTCTGCCCTATAATGGTAATCTGATCATCAGCGATAGATACTGATAATTTACTGATTTTTTGCAGGCGACTGTCATCCAAAGCATCGGCCAACCGTAATAAGGATGCTAGCTTTGCAATACGCAATCGTTGTTGTGGTGAAAAATCCTGCACTGTACGTAAGGCATTATCTGGTGTCTCGGCACTGTGATATCTAGCTATGGCTGCAATCATGCGTTGCTCGGAGGTAGATAGGCCATGAAAATCAATACCTTCAAGAATTTCTTCTGAATACTGATAGTGTTTCTGAGAATTAATAAAACCACCGACATCATGTACTAAAGCCGCAACCCCCAATAATAACCGATCACGTTTATTCAAATGATGAATTTTTTTCAAACGATCAAACAACTGTCTGGCATAAACCAACACAATTTCACGATGCTTTTCTTCCACCATGTAACGATCAGCAATACCACGTGCAGCAGTAATAATGTCATCTTCAGCATGATTATCAGTGACTGACAAACCATCTAATACAGTTAAATCACTAATTTGTAAGGTATTGACACCAACTGCGACCATAACATTCATTAATAGTAACATCTCTGTCAATGCAAAGGGTACGTCATTTAAATTAACAGCGTACTTCTCAATAATTGCCTGATCATTCATACTTGCTAAATCATCAATGACATTTTGCAACTGATCTTTTGACACAACAATCCAGTGCTGATTTTCTGGTAAAAATATATTCTGCGCTGAGTCGGCACCCAGTAAGATTAAAGTTTCAGTATGTTTAAATGGTGGCAACATATGCCAAAAATCCGCTAATTTACTGCTAATAAACTCACCCGCCAAAGCTTTTTCCTGTGCAACTTCAACTGACATAGCATTAATTGATTGTGCTAGTTTAACTGGTCCTACGGATGAGTGTTGAGAAAATTCAAAACGATTTTTCTCAAAATATCCCAAATCAATGCGACCTGAACTCATGCCAAGTACAAAGGCATTTTTTTCAATTAACGATGTATGCTGGATACCCTGTGCATGACGGACAGCAAGTTGTCGATAATAACTTTCTTGATTACCGTTTAACCAATTAATGCTAAGACCAGTTATACTTTCAATTTGGTCTGCAAAATATACTGCATTTTTAACTTGTGATAATGCTTCACTACCAAATAATCGTATATCACGAACACCATAGTCGCGTAATAATTGTCGAAAACGTTGCACTTGATCTAATATGCGTCGCATAATTTCGATTGAAAACGTCGGTGTATTAATATCACTTTCACTAAATTCTCGAGTAACATTTTCAATTTTGTTCCCAGTTTTAGTATCGATAATTTGTAATGCAGCTGTGCTGGAATTCAGTAATACGATGCCCTCTAATTTCGCCATATTCACCTTTACCTCTAACGTATACGCTACCCTAAGTTTATCATACATATAACTTTACGAACTTATAAATCCAGTAAAGAATTAATTTTATAATATATTTTAATTCAATCCTGATACTTAAACGAACAAGTTTTTTCGTGATCATTAATAATACCTATCCCTTGTAAATATGAATAAACAATTACAGGACCTAAAAATTTAAATCCTCTTTTCTTCATATCCTTCGCAATAGTTTGAGATAAGGCATTTTGTGCCGGCACATCTTGATTGGTTATAACCTGGTTATCTATTATTTTATTGTTAGTAAATTGCCATATGTAATTCGAAAAACTATTAAATTCACCTTGCACCTGTTTTATGGCACGTGCATTATTAATTGTTGCCATAATTTTTAAACCATTTCTAATAATATTAGGGTTTGTTTTTAGATCTAGGGCATTTCCCTCTGTCATTTGACTCACTTGTACAATGTCAAAATTATGAAAAGCTAATTTCAATCCTGGTCTTTTTTTTAGTGAAATTTCCCAACTCAATCCTGCTTGAAAAACTTCCAATGTCAATAACTCAAATAACAGCCGATCATCCCCCCGCAATGGTTGCCCCCACTCCTGATCATGATATTTTGTCATATCATCAGTAACTTCATACTTGGCAACCCATTGACAACGAATTATCTTTTTTGTAACCATCTCAATACCCTTTTCATTGGGTCCGTCTTCCCCTCATTACATCCCATATGCCAATATATCACATGCGCTATTGCTGCCAGACTAATAGTTGTTCCCACATTTAACCACATTTTCTTATTACGCATACAACAGACCCTTCAATATTTTATGTACTAAAAAATCATCCCAAAATGGCATGATTTTTGTCATTAATTAAATTACTTGTTTTGAATAGTTTCACGAGCGGCAGCTGATAAGTTATAGAATGAATGAATACCCTTATACTTAGCAGTTGTATCCAACAATTCTTCAATACGGATTAATTGGTTGTACTTAGCGATACGATCAGTACGTGACAATGAACCAGTCTTGATTTGACCTGCGTTTGTAGCAACAACCAAGTCAGAAATTGTTGTGTCTTCTGTCTCACCTGAACGGTGAGAAACGATAGCTGTGTAACCAGCTTCTTTAGCCATTTCGATCGCTTCAAAAGTTTCTGTCAAAGTACCAATTTGGTTAACCTTGATCAAGATTGAGTTAGCAGCGCCCATGTTGATACCCTTTTCAAGGTATTGTGTGTTAGTAACGAAAAAGTCATCACCAACCAATTGTACTTTCTTACCCAATTCTGCAGTAATTGTAGCCCAGTCTTCCCATTCGTTTTCATCGATAGGATCTTCGATTGAGATGATTGGGTAACGGTCTGCCAAGTCTTCAAGGTACTTGATGAATTCTGGTGTTGTGAATTCGTCACCAGTTGACCAACGTAACTTGTATGTCTTTGTTTCTGCATCATACAATTCTGATGAGGCAACATCGACAGCAATAGCAATATCTTGACCAGGCTTGTAACCAGCAGCTTCGATCGCGCGGATCAAATACTTCAAGGGTTCTTCATTATCAGCGAAATCAGGTGCAAATCCACCTTCATCACCAACTGAAGTTGCCTTACCATCTGCTTCTAATAACTTCTTCAAAGCGTGGAAAGTTTCTGAACCGTAACGAATTGCTTCCTTAACCGTAGGTGCACCTACGGGCATAATCATAAATTCTTGGAAATCAACCTTGTTAGCTGAATGAGCGCCACCATTGATAACATTCATCATAGGTGTTGGCAATACGTATGAGTTTGCACCACCCAAGTATGAGAACAATGGTACACCTAATTCATCAGCAGCAGCACGGGCTGCTGCAATTGAAACAGCTAAAATAGCGTTTGCGCCTAATTTACCCTTATTTTCTGTACCGTCGAGTTCGATCATAGCTTGATCGATTGCACGTTGGTCAGTTACATCAAACTTACCAACCAAAGCTTTAGCGATAGCATCGTTAACATTGGCAACAGCCTTTGTTGTACCCTTACCGCCAAAACGTGACTTGTCGCCATCACGCAATTCAACAGCTTCGTGTTCACCAGTCGAGGCACCAGAAGGTACCATTCCACGACCAAAGCCGCCTAATTCTGTGATAACTTCAGCTTCAAGTGTAGGGTTTCCACGTGAGTCAAGGACTTCGCGTGCGATAATATCAGTAATTAAAGACATATGTCTAATTCTCCTTTGGTTTATGGTTTTATACCATGTATATTATATCACAGGGAGATGACCGAAACACAATTTGTGTTCCAATTATTTTATGATGACTTAAAAATTGCCGTATGCATGGCTTTTTTAAAGCGATATTGCATTTGTTCAAAACGACGTGTTGTAAATTCTAAATTTTCGTTATCAATACCCAAAAGTTGTCGTACTGTTTGTTTAAATTCAGGCGTTTTAGCAATTTCTGTTGTACTTAACATGTCCCGTAAGACACATAATTGTTCTGGATTATATGTATCTGTTCCCAAGTTAAACAGATTTCCTGAATCATCACTATTTTCCGAAATAATTGTTTTTTCAAAATCTGATTTTGCTGTATAGTATGATCTCACTAAGTCTGTTGCATGGTTTGATAACGCTGTAATAAAGTAAGTTGAAAATTTAGCACGTGGTTTGACTGTATCAAACTTATTAACACAATTTATCAGTATTGCTAAACCATCTGAATACCAATCGTCTGCCGTGATACGACTACTAATCTTTCGACGATGCACATCGTACATTGCACCACGTAAATGTTTAATTAGTACATTATATGCCAACTCATGTCCGTTTTGCGCAGCACGAACAACTGCTACCAATCTATCTGTCCTCAATTGCCTTCTCCCACTATAATTAGTGCTCAAAGTCATTTTACCTGTAAAATGTTACAAATAAAAAAACTTCGCACACTGTTTATAATGGATTACGAGAGCTAAATCCCTGATACATTAACAAACTTGCAGCTACACTGGCATTTAAACTTTGAACATGCCCAGTCATTGGAATGGTTAACATACTATCTACCTTCTTTTTTAGTAACGGTGAAATACCTTTTCCCTCGTTTCCAATAATCAAAGCAGTGGCCCCTTTCGCATCCCAGCGTCGATAATCTTCACCAGCCATATCTGTCCCAAACACCCAAATACCACGATCCTTTAGTTCGCTAACTGTATTAACTAAGTTAGTTACACGAGCCACTGGCACATGCTCAATTGCACCAGTTGAAATTTTAGCCACTGTTGCGGTTAACTGTACTGCACGCCGCTTTGGAATGATAATCCCATGTACACCAGCGGCATCAGCAGTTCTTAAAATTGACCCCAAATTATGTGGATCCTCAATACCATCTAAAATTAAGAAAAAAGGTTCTGACTCGTGTTTTTTAGCATTTTCAAATAAGTCATCAATCGTTGCATAGTTAAATGCTGCAACACTCAAAACAACCCCTTGATGATTTCCACCATCCGTTAGTTCGTCTAATTTTGATTTTGGTGCTTGTTGAATTACTAATCCTTTTTTCTTAGCGAGTTGGGTTACTTCATTACGTATTTTGTCCTGTAGTCCTGTTTGAAGCCATACTTTATTAATTTCCTGTGTTCCTTTTAAGGCTTCAACACTGGCATAATGGCCATATACAAACTCTGTTTGATCCGGTATTTGTTGTTCTTGCTTCATTTGCTCGTTCTCCCTGATTCTACTTGTTCAAAAACCCATTTCATCAATTCACTAATGCGCTCAGGTTGCCCTGACAAATGCAAAAATCCAAATAATGCCTCGATACCAGTTGATATACGATATGTCACCACATCTGTATTTTTCGCTTTTGTGTGTGATTTTGCGTTTCGACCACGTTTGAAATAAATCAATTCATTGTCTGTTAGTAGACTATCTGCTATCATACACGCAAACAACGCTGCATGTGCTTTAGCTGAAACATAATGTTTACTGCGTTTTTGCAAGTCATTAACTTTTGTTAAACCTAGCGAGAGCAAGTGCTGTCGCACTTCAAGTTCGTAAATTGCATCACCAATATATGCTAACGATAATCCATTCATTTGTTCATATTGTAAATTTTGCATATCTTTATTATACGCGAGATTTGAAATGCACGTATAAGTTTCGTGTGTGTTCTGCAGAACTATTTTAGTGTAAATGAAAAAAGGAATTATGCCTATACTTTTGGCCTAATTGGTTGCGTTTTTGGCCCAATTGGTTTTTTACCATCATTTTCGTCAAATTTTTATGATATTAATTACTTTTTGTTATAACATACACAAAGTGTTCAAAAAATAGTGGCCGCCAAGCATTAGATTTTTAATCTAATAAATGGCGGCCACTATATTATAAACAGTCTTTTTAAAATTATTTAAATATATTAAAAATTACGCTTCAAATGTTTTAGCAACATCATCTAACTTAGGAATATCAGGTGTTGCTTCTTTATCGACTTCAGGTTGTGCAATAACATTACCAACCACTTTGCTCTTAATTTTGCGATATTCAGCCATACCAGTTCCGGCAGGAATAATCTTACCAATAATAACGTTTTCTTTCAAACCAACCAACGGATCATTTTTTCCGCGAATAGCTGCATCTGTCAAGACACGAGTTGTCTCTTGGAATGATGCTGCAGATAGGAATGAGTTCGTTTCCAAAGCAGCTTTCGTGATACCAAGTAACACTGGACGTGCAGTTGCTGGTACAAGACCTTCGAACAATGCTGGTTCATTAGCACGTTGGAAATCCGCAATATCCATCAACATACCTGGCAAAAGATTTGTTTCTCCTGGATCCATAACACGAATCTTACGTAACATTTGACGAATCATTACTTCGATATGTTTGTCAGAAACTTCAATACCTTGCAAACGATAAACCTTTTGGATTTCCGTCAACATGTATGATTCCGTTGTCAATGTATCTGTAACTGCTAGCAATTCTTTAGGATCAACTGGTCCTTCATTAATTGCAGCACCACGCTCAATATCATCACCTTCAGCAAAACGCATACGCGCTGCCAATGGCAAAGTATAGGTACGTGTATCTGTTTCGCCTTCGATCGTCACAGCTTTTGTACGTTCAGCTGGATTTTCTTCAATGGAAACAATTGTACCAGTAACTTCTGAAATTTCAGCACGTCCCTTAGGGATACGTGCTTCAACAATTTCTTGCACACGAGGCAAACCTTGTGTAATATCGTTACCACCGGCAACACCACCCGTATGGAAGTTACGCATTGTCAATTGCGTACCTGGTTCACCAATTGATTGTGCCGCAACAGTACCAACTGCTTCTCCGACTTCAACTTCTTCACCTGTGGCTAAGTTACGACCATAATCAAGTACGGAAACACCATGTTCTGTGGTTGACGTAAAGACCGAACGAATTGTTACTTCTTCAACACCTGCAGCAACAATAGCTTTTGCAACATCTTCATCAATCATTTCGTTACGTGAAATAATCCTGTCACCATTTTCTGGATTAAAGACAGATTTCATAGCATAACGACCCAAAATACGATCATAAAGTGGTTCAACAACTGAGTTACCATCCATGATTGCTTTAACAGCAACACCACGATCAGCATTGTTATCCCATTCACGAACAATAACGTCTTGTGCAACATCGACAAGTCGACGTGTCAAATAACCAGAGTTGGCTGTCTTCAAAGCCGTATCAGACATACCTTTACGCGCTCCGTGAGTAGAAATAAACATTTCCATCACTGTCAAGCCTTCACGGAAATTAGCTGTAACTGGCAATTCAATAATCTTACCACCAGGGCCAGCCATTAATCCACGCATACCAGCTAATTGAACGAAGTTTGAAATGTTACCACGCGCTCCTGAATCTTGCATCATGAAAATAGGGTTTGTTGGTTCAAACAAATCGATCAACTTATCTTGAATAACATCTTTTGCTTTGGTCCATATTTCAGTCACACGTTGGTAACGTTCTTCATCTGTGATCAAACCACGTCGGAATTGCTTTGTAACTGTTGCAACTTGCTGATGAGCAGCTGACAAAATAGCAGGTTTTTCAGGCAATTCAGTCACATCGTTCATTGACACTGTCAAACCAGATTCTGTTGACTTTGCATACCCCAGATCCTTCATGCGATCCAATAATAATGATGTTTCTGTTACTTTATAGCGCTTATAAACTTCAGCAATGACATCTGACAAGAAGCCTTTTTTGAAGGCACTCACTGTTGATGTATCTGCCAAATAATCATGAATATCTTCACCTGCTTCAATGAAGAATGTATCTTTAATGCCCTTAAAGTTATCTTCAGAAGGTTCGTTAATGTATGGAAAATCAACAGGCAAAATTTCATTAAAAATTAATTTACCAACTGAAGTCACCATAATTTTGGCACGTTGTTCATCTGTAAATGGCTTTGCTGCAGGGAAAGAAGATGTTTGAATACCAATACGTGTATGATAATGGACAACCTTATTTGCAAAAGCAATTTGTGCTTCTTCTACAGATGAAAATATCATACCTTCACCTTCACGGCCAACTTCTTCAGCCGTCAGGTAGTAGTTTCCAATAACCATATCTTGCGAAGGTGCAACAATTGGCTTCCCATCTTTAGGTGCCAAAATATGACCAGCAGCAAGCATTAACAAACGTGCTTCAGCTTGTGCTTCATCAGACAAAGGTACGTGAATAGCCATTTGATCGCCATCAAAATCAGCATTATATGCTTCTGTAACCAATGGGTGCAGACGCATTGCTTTTCCTGAAACTAGTACTGGTTCAAAAGCTTGGATTCCCAAACGATGTAATGTTGGTGCACGGTTCAAAAGAACTGGGTGCTCTTTAATGACATCTTCCAAAACATCCATGACATCTTCATCTGCTTTGTCAATTTTACGTTTAGCAGATTTGACATTGCCAGCTAAATTGCGAGTTGTTAATTCTTTCATGATGAATGGGCGGAATAATTCAATTGCCATTGGACGTGGCAATCCCATTTGGTTCATCTTCAAGAAAGGTCCAACATCAATAACTGAACGACCAGAATAATCGACACGTTTACCTAACAAGTTTTGACGGAAACGGCCTTGCTTCCCCTTCAACATATGAGAAAGTGATTTCAATGGTCGGTTACCTGGTCCAGCTACTGGTCGGCCACGACGACCGTTATCAATCAATGCATCAACAGCTTCTTGAAGCATACGCTTTTCGTTTTGCACGATAATGCCTGGCGCATTCAAATCAAGCAAGCGCTTTAAACGGTTGTTACGGTTAATAACACGACGATACAAATCATTCAAATCAGATGTGGCAAAACGACCACCTTCTAATTGAACCATTGGACGTAAGTCTGGTGGAATAACTGGAATAACATCCATGACCATCCACTCAGGCTTATTTTTTGACTGGAAAAATGCCTCAATGATATCCAGACGTCGTACCGCACGTACGCGCTTTTGGCCTGTTGCTTCTTGCAGTTCGCGCTTCAATTGATCTGCTTCAGCAGCTAGATCAACACTAGCTAACAAATCTTTTATTGCCTCAGCACCCATGCCAGCCTTAAAACTAGCACCATATTCGCGCTTCAATTCACGGTATTCACGCTCTGTCATTAATTGCTTCTTTTCAACAGGTGCATCACCAGGTTCGATGACAACATATGAAGCAAAGTAGATAATTTCTTCAAGTGAGCGAGGTGACATGTCTAAAACAAGACCCATACGTGATGGAATACCCTTGAAGTACCAAATGTGTGTAACAGGTGCAGCTAATTCGATGTGACCCATACGTTCACGACGAACTTTTGATGATGTAACTTCAACGCCACAACGATCACAAACAATTCCTTTATATCGGATTCGCTTATATTTACCACAGGCGCATTCATAATCTTTTGTTGGTCCGAAGATGCGTTCGTCGAACAAGCCATCTTTCTCTGGCTTAAGTGTTCGATAGTTAATTGTTTCTGGCTTCTTTACTTCACCATGAGACCATGAACGGATCTTATCAGGAGAAGCCAAACCAATTTGCATGCTTTCGAACTTATTAACATCAATTGCCATCTATTTGCTGTTACCTTTCATTATTTATTACGTAAACGCGCATACACAATACCCACGCTTGCTATCAGCCGCTTTTTATGATTATTATAAAAAACATCTGATAACAAACGTGCAATATTGTATCTACACGTTATGTTTTATGTTAAATTTCGTCGTTTGATTTAGTCGTATCTTGTGATGTTACCTTCAAGAATGCTGCGGCTACTTCATCGTCTTCTTTGTTCAATAAGTCAGGATTTGAACGCACTAACTTTTCAAGTGCATCAACAGGTAAGATTGAATCATCTTCGTCCATTTGACGTAGTTCAACTTCTTCTCCGTCACCATCCAAGACTTGCATGTCCAATCCGAGTGCTTGTAATTCTTTCACAAGAACACGGAATGATTCTGGTACACCTGGACGAGGAATTGGTTCACCCTTAATAATTGACTCATAGACTTTCACACGACCAGCAACATCATCTGACTTATATGTCAAAATTTCTTGCAAGGTATATGCAGCGCCATACGCTTCAAGCGCCCAAACTTCCATTTCACCGAAACGCTGTCCACCAAATTGTGCTTTACCACCCAAAGGTTGTTGCGTAACAAGTGAATAAGGTCCTATTGAACGTGCGTGAATTTTATCATCAACCATGTGGGCCAACTTCATATAGTGCATCACACCAACACCAACACGTTTATCAAAGGCTTCACCGGTACGGCCATCATAAACAACTGACTTACCATCTTGTGGCAAACCTGCTTCGCGTAAGGCCGCTTCGATTTCGTCATCACTTGCCCCATCAAAGACAGGCGATGCAACATGAATTCCTAACTTCTTAGCAGCGAAACCAAGGTGTAACTCAAGTACTTGTCCAATATTCATACGTGAAGGCACACCCATGGGTGACAACAAGATGTCGATTGGCGTACCATCTGGCATATACGGCATATCTTCTTCAGGGACAACAACGGAAACAGTTCCCTTGTTACCATGACGTCCAGCCATTTTATCACCAACTTGAATCTTACGCTTTTGAGCAATATAAACACGCACCATCATGTTAACGCCAGGTGCTAATTCATCACCATTTTCTGGTGTATAAATACGCACATTTTGAACGACGCCGCCGCCGCCGTGAGGGACACGAAGTGATGTATCACGAACTTCACGTGCTTTTTCACCAAATATCGCATGAAGCAAACGTTCTTCGGCTGATAATTCTGTCACACCCTTAGGTGTAACTTTACCTACCAAAATATCACCATCATGTACTTCGGCTCCGACACGGATAATACCATCAGCATCCAAGTCCTTCAACTGATCTTCACCAGTATTAGGAATTTCGCGCGTCATTTCTTCAGGCCCAAGTTTTGTATCTCGTGCTTCTGAATCATATTCTTCAATATGAATTGATGTATAAACATCTTCACGAACCAATCGTTCATTCAAAACAATTGCATCTTCGAAGTTATAACCTTGCCAAGTCATGAATGCAATCAATGGGTTTTGACCCAAAGCTAATTCACCTTGTTCCATTGAAGGACCATCAGCCAAAACTTCATCAGCTTCAACATGTTCACCTTCATGAATAATAGGTTTTTGGTTATAGTTTTTTCCACCATTAGAACGTCGGAATTTCATCAATTCATAATGATCCAATTGACCATCTTCACGACGAATACGAATTTCACGGCCATCGACATATTCAACCATACCAGCTGCACGTGAAATCATGGCAACACCTGAATCGTGGGCAGCTTTATATTCAATACCTGTACCAACAAGAGGGGCATGTGGATCAAGCAATGGTACTGCTTGACGTTGCATGTTAGCACCCATTAAAGCACGGTTAGAATCATCATTTTCCAAGAAAGGAATAGCAGCTGTTCCAACAGAGACAACTTGTTTAGGTGACACATCCATATAATCAATACGATCAATTGGTGTTTCAATGTTTTCTTCACCAAAACGGGCCATTACTGTATCATGAACAAAGCTACCATCATCATTCAAAGGTGAGTTTGCTTGTGCAACAATAAAGTTATCTTCTTCATCAGCTGTCAAATAGTCAATTTTGTCAGTAACCATATGTGTTGTCCAATCGACACGACGATATGGTGTTTCGATAAAGCCATACTTATTAATACGACCATAAGTAGCTAACGAGTTAATTAACCCAATGTTAGGACCTTCTGGTGTTTCGATTGGATCAATGCGGCCGTAATGCGTATAATGAACATCTCGGACTTCAACACCGGCACGGTCACGTGTCAATCCACCAGGCCCAAGAGCCGATAGACGACGCTTATGGTTCATTTCTCCTAATGGATTTGTTTGATCCATAAACTGTGATAATTGTGATGAACCAAAGAATTCCTTAACAGCAGCAACAACAGGTCGAATATTAATTAATTGCTGTGGCGTTACTGTGTTGGCATCTTGAATTGACATACGTTCACGTACAACACGTTCCATACGTGTCAACCCAATACGGAATTGATTTTGTAACAACTCACCAACTGAACGGATACGACGATTTCCCAAGTGATCGATATCATCAACGTTTCCGATACCTTCTTGCAAATTCAAGAAATAGTTCATGCCTGCTAAAATATCCGCAGGGCGTACCGTACGATCATTTTCATCAATATGACCATTACCAATTAATACCAAAGTCTTTTCGGGGTCTTCAGGTGATTGAATTTTAATTTTTTGAAGTACAACAGGTTCTTCAAGTACAGCATCCCCAGAAGGTGTATATGTCGTGGTCTTAAAGTCTTCACGTTCCAAAAATGGGCTCAACTTTGACATAACTGTCTTATCAACAGTTGTCCCTTTTTCAGCGATAATTTCACCAGAATCTGGATCAGCTAATGTTTCTGCTAATGTATGATTCAACAAACGTGTCTTCAAAGCCAATTTTTTGTTGATTTTATAGCGACCAACCGAGGCTAAATCGTAACGTTTTGGATCAAAGAAGCGCGCAACTAATAAGGCACGTGATGAATCAGCAGTTTTTGGTTCACCTGGACGCAAGCGTTCATAAACATCTTTCAAGGCTTCCTCAACACGTGAATCAGACATATCTTTGTGTACATCTTTTTCCAAAGTCATGTTTAATGCATCGTATTGATCAGAAAAAATATCAAGAATATCTGAATCTGAACCAAATCCAAGCGCACGTACTAATTCGGTCATCAATAACTTACGTGTACGATCAATGCGGACGTTAGCAATGCCTTTGGCATCTGTCTCATATTCTAACCATGCACCACGGTTAGGAATAACGGTCGTGCCGTAACGTGGTCGACCATTTTTATCATTTTCTTGGTTATAATAAATTCCAGGAGAACGCACTAACTGTGAAACGATAACACGTTCCGCACCATTAATAATGAACGTTCCTTGTTCCGTCATCAATGGGAAATCACCAAAAAACACGTCTTGTGACTTAATTTCACCAGTTTCATGGTTTGTCAAGCGTAAAGTTACATGTAATGGTGCTGAATAATTGGCGTCGTGCTCACGCGCCTCATCAATATTATACTTTGGTTCCATCAATTGATAATCGACATATTCCAAAGATAATGTTCCTTGGAAATCGTCAATTGGCATGATGTCGCCAAACATTTCTTTGATACCATCATCCAAGAACCATTGATATGATGCCGTTTGAATCTCAATCAAATTAGGCACATCAAGTACTTCTTTGATGCTAGCATATGAACGACGGGTACGGTGCTTACCGTACTTTACTAAATGTCCTGCCACATTTATCACCTCACTTGTTTTTCACTGCGTTTTGTTTGTTACATTTTAGTTACAAAATCACTTTTATTCTGGATTTCATCACCTCATAGGCACAAAAAAAGCAATCGCCGCTGTTTCCGCAGACAACGTTTGCTTCAATATAAAGGTATTGCGGACAATATTTCGCAAAATGCCATATTTATTCACAGTATTACTATTAGTAATTATACGCTTTTAACAATATTTTGCAAGTCAGTCCAATTAACAAACTAGTCTGATTCAAAATCAAAAATCTGTTTCTTTAAATGTGATCTACATCGAATTCTGGTACGTTTGGATCGCGCACAATTTCAACTAATTGCAGAAATTGTGTTGGATCTAACGCTGCTGTTCCAACAAGAACACCGTCTATATCCTTTTGCAGCATAATTTCACGCGCATTGTTGGGTGTGACTGAGCCACCATACAGAATTCGAACTTGCTCCGCAATAACTGGTGAATATAGCTTAGCCAATGTTTGACGGATAAGATGAGCTGCTTTTTGTGCTTGATCAGCACTAGCCGCTTCACCAGAACCAATTGCCCATGTGGGCTCATATGCAATAGTAACATTTCTAATTTGATCTACGGAAACGCCAGCTAATGCTGCAGCTACTTGGGCGACAGAAGGTTCAGCATCCATAAACTGTGCATAGGTGCTCATATCTTCGTCAACATCAATAATTGGACGTAAACCGTTCCGTAAGGCAGCTGTTACTTTCAAATTAACTGTTGAATCTGTTTCATTAAAAAACTTTCGCCGTTCGAAGTGACCGATTAATACATATTTTGCGCCAATATCCTTTAAAGCCCTAGGTGATGTTTCACCTGTATAAGCGCCATTATCTTCCCAATGAACGTTTTCAGCCACAACATGAATTGGTGAATCTGCCGTCGCACGCACCATATCTGACAAAAACAAATCTTGTGCTGCAATACCTGTCTCAACGACTCGTTTGTCTGGCACTTTGCCATTAACCTGTGCCAAAAAATCAACAACATCTGCTTGTAACTTGTTAATTTTCCAATTAGCGACTACGAATGGCACCCGTTGCGCCTTATGAGTTTTAGTCATGACTCATCACTACTCCTTAGCATCATAAAAATGAATGCTGCTTCAATTAAAAGCAACATTGCTGTGTATTGTGGTTCTTCATTAAGTACATACAATACCGCAAAACTAATAATTAAGACACTTAGCCCCATAACAGTTTTGACTATGGATTGATAGTACTTACTGCGTGTTAACTGCTCTGTTAAATGCTGATTTCTTTCAGTTAATTCTGAAACATCCAATTTTAATGTCTCTAACTGATCTAATAATTGATCATTTTCTTGTTGCATGGCATCAAGAGCCGTACGCGAAACAACCTCTTCATCTAGCTGAGGCTCATTATTTTTCTTAATTCGTTTAAAGAGTAACATATTATTCTCCATTGTTTTTATTTTACCACAACAGATGACACATGAACTAGAAAATAGAACGTTTTCACTCTTTAGATCCACCATGTGATAATGACGTTCAACTAGTGTTTTTTGCCTTCGCAATATCAATCAATAATGATTAAGCTATGAACAACATATTAAAATAATTATTGTTAAAGAAAACAAACATGCAGATTTGGACTAATACACCGTTCATTTACATATTTATTCAGGTTTAGAATTAACAATATCTGCAATATTTTGAAGTTTTTCTTCAAGTGCACGATTGTCCTCAAGTAATTCGTCAATACTTGGGTCAGCTGATCCAAAAAGTTCATAAGGTTTCATGTTCAAAGCATCCATCAATTTCAACAAGGTTGTAATTGATAAATTCACCTTTAGTTTTCGTTCAAGTGTTGAAATTGTACCGACTGAAACATCCGCAATTTCACTTAATTTTTCAACAGTCATACCATGTTGCAATCGCTTCATTCTTAACTTTTCAGCTATTTGTTCAGTTGTAGTTTTCATGTCATGCCACCTTTCTTTATTTTCAATTTTGACAAGGCTTTGAGACATTTCACACATTTTTTATTTAAAATTTTCATTATAATGTGTTATTATGATATTATTAACTTTTCTCTTATAACCAATTAAAAATATGGCATGTTGTTGACCATGATTGAATACGTGCAATAATGAATCACGAAAAAAGCTTTTAGGAGATTTTACAATGGTTGAATCAATTCAAACTTCCACTAACAAGGACTTTGCCGTAAGTCTTGTTACCCCTTGGATCAAAGGGAATATGTACGTTTCACCAGATGGTTTTTTAAAGATAAAAATGCAAAACACCATTTTATTCGGAATGATCCCAGCGGGAATGACAAAAGATTCATCACCTTTGGGAAATGTTTCAAATGTTTCCTCAAATAAAGAATTTAAAATAGGTCGTATATTTTTAGGATTATTAATTGCAATTGGTGGCCTTATGGCATTATCAAGCTCGCCACTTGTAGGCATTGTTCTTGCACTTATCGGTGTAGGAATATTTGGTAGTGGCATTATTACAGTCTTTTCATATGAAAGAAACGGTATAGAAAAGCAAGTCTACTTACCATTCTTCGAAGCAAACCATGTTGCAGAATTCGAAGAACAAGTATTAGCGGAAATTGCAAAATTTTACGATGACAGAAACGTTAGAAAACATGCACAAGAGAATGCACAAACAATCGTTGATGGGTTGCGTGACAATTAGTAAACTATAACTTACCAACAACAATACATGCATACTAAGACCAAACAAAAGCTACAAACAAAGACTATTAATGCGACTGTAGCTTTTTTGTAAGTATGTCACAAAGGAAAAAATTATGAGTAAAAAACTAACGTGGCTAATTTGTGTTGCAGTCATCTTAGGTTTAGGTGGTGTGAGTGTCTACGCATCAATCAGTCACACGCCAGCAAAAAATCAAGCCACTAAAAAAGCACACCAAAAAACAGCCAATTCAAAGCGTACAATTCAGTCGACAAGTGATACCACGTCAAATAAAGCTGTTAAATCATCAACTTCAATTGCAACAAAAAATAACACCGGCATGAATTTAACACAAATCCAAGCTAATGATTTCTCAAGCGTTATCGGTACATGGGTAAACCCGACCGGCGATACTTTTATTTTTAACAAAAGTGGTTTACTGTCTCGTTCATATTCTGGACAAACAACACCAAAAGCAAAAGTGTATCTTGATAAAACTAAAGACGAAGACGGTATGTTAAAAGCAGAAATAGGCGCTGACCCATTACCAACAGAAGGCGCCTCAATTTTAGTACCGCTTTACTTCATTCCAAAAGGTGTCGCTTTCAGCGGCTCATCTGACAAATCACAGGACAGAATTTACTCTGGTCAACAATTTGGTGAACAAAACATATACACCCTTCAAAAAGAAGTGTCGACGGCTGACACAAGCGCAGCTAATTTATTATCTAATGTTGACAAACAAGCTCTAGCGCTCTTAGGTCTGCCATCAGGATTTGTATCTGATTATGGTGACTTAAGCGTCAACACGATCTTGTCAGGCAAGTCTAACGTCACAAGTAATGCCTTTGATTCAACGCACGTCGCTGTCAATAATGGCAAAATTTCAGATGTGACCTTTTCAGGTGTCACAATTGCGTTAGATGGTGCCAAAAATATTGTGAAGCTAAATAATGTACCAAGCAACATTGATAATACAACTTATAAGCAAGGTTACTTCACAATTGCTGGTGATATAATTACCTACAAAAATCAAGGCACACGAGTATCCGGTGCAGAACAGGATGCTCGTGCTGAAACCATTGGTACCAAGAATTTGAGCTCGTTGTACGCACAATATAAAAGCGACCCTAAATTTGAACAAATTAAAAACCTAATCACAGAATAATTAAAAGATGGTACATTCTCATGAACATCGGAGCAAATTAACATATGCATTATCGCAGTGTATGACAAAAAGCAAAGTATATAGCGACCGCTATGTGTTAGGCCTCAAATCTAGCACATGGCGGTCGCTATTTTTACGGCGGTTATTTTACTCCTTGGCACACTGTCATCATTCAACGTAGAATGAATTCGTGTTGTACCAAGAGTAAATTATATGATTACATTAATTTACTATTAATACCTTGTCTATTATGATTACTGTTCGCCACAGATTTATCAGTTTGATTGCGCCTTTTAAACTAAATCTTTATTGTGTCCTTATGTAAAGGATGGAAAAGGAAATTTAAGTATTATTTGTTAAATTCGTCTAATTAACTGTGTGTACTGCCCTGGGGATGACACAATCATGACAAGCACTTTTGACGAAAGTAATTGTTTTCCTGAGGCTGTATAATCACATTTGTGATTGCAAACATATGACTATTCAAACATTTCGTGGGTAATCTCAAATTCAGTAAATGCACTGGTTCTCAACCTTTTATGTAGAACTTTTTTGGAAAACGCCAAGCAACCACAATATCACAGCATTTCTCATTTTGTGTGAACTGCTATGATATACAGTACAACATTTTTGTACAAAAATGGCGTTGCATAAGGTTTCAAAAACCTTATGCAACGCCATGAAATGTGATTATGCAGCTGGCGGGAGTCGAACCCGCACGCCCTTAACGGGCACAGGATCCTTAATCCTGCGCGTCTGCCAATTCCGCCACAGCTGCATGGTCATCCATACTGACAACTATACAATTCTATCGTTAATAAACTATCTTGTCAAGTTGAAAAGTTTAATCAAAAGTACAATAACTAACTGTCTCATTAGGCTTTCTGACATAAAATAAGTATGCTATTCCAACTTGTCACTAATCTATTTTTATTATTTTTTATTATTTCGCTTGCTTATTTCCACCAGTATGGTAAACTAGAACTTGTAATAAAAGTTTTTGATTTTGATTTGTTTTTCTCGGAAGGCGCTCAAGTACCAATTATTTAAGTTACAAAATAAAATTATTGGTGGAGCACACCAAAGGAGAAACACATCATGGAAAAAGGCACAGTAAAGTGGTTTAACGGAGAAAAGGGTTACGGTTTCGTAACTCGTGAAAACGGAGAAGATGTATTTGCACACTTCTCAGCTATCCAAGGTGACGGCTTCAAGACTCTTGAAGAAGGTCAAGCTGTTGAATTCGAAGTTGAAACATCAGACCGCGGTTTGCAAGCTGCTAACATCTCAAAGTTGTAAGATTAAGTTCTAATACTTTGAAAACTCGCTTAGGCGAGTTTTTTTGTGTCCTCTTTTCGTGGTATAATATAATTGTTAGATTAAACACAAACTAAGGAGTTTAGAATACATGGCTAAGTTAGTATTAATCCGTCACGGTCAAAGTGAATGGAATGCATTAAATTTGTTCAACGGTTGGGTTGACACAAAGTTATCAGATAAAGGTGTTACCCAAGCTAAAGAAGCTGGTGAATTATTAGCTGCCGAAGGCATCCAATTTGATCAGGCTTATACATCAGTTTTAACACGTGCCATTACAACATTGCACTTTGCATTAGAAGAGGCTGGACAACTGTTCATCCCCGAAACCAAGTCATGGCGTTTGAACGAACGCCACTATGGCGCTTTACAAGGCCAAAACAAAGCTGAGGCCGCCGAAAAATGGGGTGACGAGCAAGTTCACATCTGGCGTCGTTCATATGACGTATTACCCCCATTGTTGGACAGCTATGAAGAAACTGTTGAGGTGCAAGGAACAACTTACCCCGCTTTTGATCGTCGTTATGCTGATGTTCCCAAAGGTGAATTACCTTTGGGTGAAAACTTGAAGATTACTTTGGAACGTGTCTTACCTTTCTGGGAATCAGACATTTCAAAAGATTTGAAAGCTGGCAAAAACGTTGTAATTGCTGCTCATGGTAATTCATTACGTGCCTTAGCAAAACATCTTGAACATATTTCAGATGATGACATCTTAAACCTTGAAATCGCTAATGGACAACCATTAGTTTACGATTTGGATAATAATTTAGAAGTTGTTTCTAAGAAAACATTAAGTAAGTAATTTAAAAACCGTTATCTTTACTCGATAACGGTTTTTATGTTATATATAGTATAAATTAAAAAGAGCTTTTCTAGCTCTTTTTAA
>NZ_AEMI01000007.1 GCF_000166715.1 Leuconostoc gelidum subsp. gelidum KCTC 3527 | reverse complement strand
TGTTTTTTAACATTTTTGGTATTTTTATTAATTAGTAATTACCCCAGTATTTTTCCATGGTCGTCAAACCAACACCTGGATTGAAACTATTAGTCGGATCATTACGCTTATAATGACTCACTAATGTTGAAGCGGCATGATACAGATGGCCAACATTATGTTCAGCAGGATAAATAGCTCCACGCTTATCAAGCAATTTCAACATTTCTAATTTCAATTCATGTGGATCAACACCTGGCTTTAAAATGTAATCCTGATGCATCACATGATCTAGAAAATGGCCATAATACAACTTATGTTCAATTTTATCTTCAATTTCCTTTGGCAAATGTTCAAACCAATCAAACTCATTACGAGGTAAAGCAATATCTAATGGTAAAATATCCAATTTTTTATTTTGGAAGACTTCTTGATATCTAATAGCGACACCAGCTGTGACATAACGATGCGTTGCAGCTCGATCTGCCTCCGAAGGCGTGCATTCCAAATAGTCCCCTGACTCAGTTTTGAAAAATTCTTTCAAATATTGACGTGCTTCATCAATGCCATCACCAACCATTTTTAATTGCAAATAGTGTTCATACTTGTCGCTATAGGCTTCAATTCTTTTTGGCAACTGATTTGGAAATACTTGACCTACATGTTGCAATAAACGATCAGGAAAGTAGGGTTTAAAGGTCGGAATATGACCTAATATACGTTCAGCTGTTGACTTCAAACTAAACAAATACGGCAACATATTCGTCCCTATTGTATCAATCACAAGCAGTGAATCTTTGCCATATTTTTTAGCTAAATCATATGCTTCTTTATGCATATATTCCCCAGATACAGGTAAATTCTTAAATTCAGATAAAATATGGCGCCGCAATTTTTCCAACACTGCAGGCTCATTCGTGCCAATGTAAAACACCTGTGAAGCCCCTTCTTTAGGAAATGTATCCAAGCGAACAGCAAAAGCTGCTAATTTACCAGAGGCACCGGAAACTTCATATAATTCGTTAGGATCAGCATTATAACGCGTTGGTGTATGTGATCCAATATTGCGTACACGGGCTTCATAGTCGCGATTGTGTCCCACACGCTTTTCGTCTTTTTTAACTTTATCAATATCAAAATTACGATTTTCGAGATTATTAATCATTTCCTCAGGTGTCTCTCCTAAGTCAATGCCTAAATGATTCACAAGATGCAATTCGTCATTTGCGTCAATTTGAGCATACAATGATAATTCTGTATACGCTGGCCCACGTTGAATCAATGCACCACCAGAATTATTATTGATACCACCAATGACAGATGCCCCTAAATTGGATGACCCAATAACTGAATGTGGTTCTCGATTAATCGCTTTTAATGCGTTTTCGAGTTTAAATAACGTTGTACCTGGAAAAGCAAGTGCTTCTTCACCATGGTTAATCAATTGCACACCTTTAATTCGTGTCCCATTAACCACAACACATTCACGATCGTAGCCTGGTGCCGGAATTGATCCTTCAGTTAAGCTGGTATTAGATGCTTGCATAATAATAATTGTATTATGGGCATGTAGTACTTTCAATACTTGCCATAACTCCATCATATTACCAGGCAGTACAACCGCCAACGCATCACCTTGCCCACTACGGTATCCACTTCGATAGCGCAATGATTTTGAATCTGAAGTGATGATGTGATTGTTACCAACAATTTCTGTCAATTCTTGAACAGTTGTCATAATAAACCCCCATAAAAATTTATGTTTTGAATAACTTTCAAAACATAGTATATTTACACTATACCACTTTGGTTTTAAAAAAGTCGATTTTAAAAGACTTTGGGCACTTTTATGACATTAATTACAATTTTAAATATACATTTTATCATTTTGTGAATGACAGCACAATTTTTTAATATGTTCAGCGCACACGTATGGTATGTATAATTGGAATAACATTTATTATAATTACTAAGCAAATTAAAACAAGGACACCTCAAAAAACGCTTTAGGTTTAGGTTCCCTTGTTTTTAATTATATTTCGACATGTGTCGTTATTTTTTATTCATCAATGAATTTTACGCCTATGAAACACTTGCTAGTTACCTATCACTACAGTTAGAAATTTTCACGTCATATTCTCTGCTAATCTAAGCTTTGATCAGTTTATGACATAAAATTAAAATCATCAACCAACACAATCTGAACATTCGAACTGCCAGATAACAATTTAGATACAGGACAACGCTGAGCGACAATTGCCAACATGTCTTCCGCCTCTTGACGATTAACATGTGGTATTTTTACTTGTGCCGTAACAAAAAACTGAAATCCTTTAGCATCACGTGCCATATCTACACCGACACGAACAACACTCTTATGTTCTAATTGTCGCCGCTTTTCTTCAGCCTCGATTGTTGCATTCAAGCAAGTGGCTAACGCCGCCCCTAATAGTTGTTCCGGATTAGTACCAGGTTCATCACTCAATGGGCCACTAGTTTGAACACTGAGATCACTGGTTGTAATCGTTTTGACATGACCAACTAAACCAGCTGTATTTTCAATTTCGGTATGATATAAGCTTTCATTTGTCATAATATCTCCTTACTAACGACATACTCTTACAAGATTATTGTAGCAGGTTCACATTCTATTAGCTGGCTATTGATTTTGCTGCTTTCTTTAAAACTTCTAGTGTTGCTGTATAATATGCAATACCATAATCAAACGTTATCTGCTGTCGATCTGTCATGCCATTTTCTAACCACGTTGCCAATTGTGCTTGCAGTGTTGCCAATTTAGCTTCCTTACGTGAAATCTCTTCTTTAAAAAATAAAGCCACCTGTTCTGTTGGCAAATCTTGGCTAAAATAAAGATGCATCAAAAAATCAGACTTGAGAATTTCATCCGAAGTCGGTTCGCTAATGGCTTTTGAAAATGCCGCTTGCCCTGCTTTTGTAATTGTATAAATGTTCTTATTTGGTCGATCAGTTTGTGATATTTGTTGTTTAGTCACCAATTTTTCAGCTTCTAACTTTTTTAAAGTCGGATAAATCATGCCAAAAGTCGCATCAAAAAAATGACTTAATCGTGTCTGTAAGATGTCATTAATTTCATAACCAGTATGTGGTCCTCCTTGCAAAATACCTAAAATGACTTCTCTACCCTTCATTGACATAATTTTACCTGCCTTCTATTTGTTATTAAATATTATACACGACATTTATGACGGTTGTTTTTCTTTCAAGAATAAACTCAACACCGCACACATTAATAAAAACGGCACAGAAATCCCATAAAGTTTCTCAAACGATGACCGCAACAACACAGTAGTATGTGTTTCAATGTCCTTAATGCTGGCCGATATCACTCGTGGTAACGCAGTAGTATCTGTTTGAATAAAGTGATCATCATGTGACTTATGTGTTATTTTACCGATCATAGCTGTTTTTTGTTCACTCGGTAATGCTAATTTGCTCACACTACTTTCTGCATAAGATTGTGACTGTTTTTTTGATAACGCTAAATTACCATACAAACTTGTTATAAATATAGCAACTGCCAGCATAGCACCAACTTGACGTAAAACACTTGTGACGCTTTGTGAAGCCGTTAATAATTTACCATGCAAACTACCGGCGGCTATCACTAATATTGGCCCAGCTATTAAACCATAGCCCGAACCCACCATTGCGCCAGATAGAATGATTTGTGTTTGATTGACTAGCGCACCGTTGGCCAACCACAGATAACCACAAGTCATGATTAAAAATCCCATAGTGAGCAACCATTTTGGTTGAATAATAGCTTGGGCAAATCCTGAAATTGGTGAAAATATAAAAATAGCCAACGATATTGGTGCGACTAATAAAGATGCGTGTAGCGCATCAAATCCAGCAATGCTTGTAAAATAAGTTGGTAAAATTACCGTCGTGGCTACTAAGAATAAATTGCTTAAAACAATAATGACAGCCGAAATTGAAAATACGCGGTTCTTGAATAATTGCAGTGGTACCATCGGATTAACACTACGTTGTTCTACAATTAAAAATAATATAAAGCTCACGCTACTCAGACTAAAACATGTGATAGTTAACCAATCATACCATCCCCAGACCCGTCCTTGAATGAGGCCAATCGATAAACTAGACAAAAAAATAATACTGAGTATTGCGCCCCAAACGTCTAATCGTTGTTTGTGTTGCACTTCATGTTTCAGTGTGAGATAGGTCATCCCCAAAACAAGCATAATAATAACTAATGGCACATTGATTAAAAAAATCCAACGCCAACCCAAAAATTGTGTCACAATACCACCAATGGTCGGTCCAAGTGCGCCAGCAATTCCTTGTGTAATCCCTAAGATTCCTATCATCCCCGTTCGATGATCATCATTCACTAAACCAATAGCCAATGTCATGGCTAATGGAAATACTATTGCCGCACCAATACTTTGAATCGCTCTGCCAATTAATAAGATGTTAAGAGCTGGCGCGGCGGCCGACACTATCGATCCAATACCAAATAAAATAACCCCTAGTAAAAAGCCTTTTTGTATGCCATATACTTCTGCCAAACGTGTCAATGGTATCGTCAATGCTGCAAATAAAATGAGATAGACATTTAATGCCCACGACATGTTGTCCAGGCCAACATGTAAAGCGTTACTAATAGTTGGTAAACTGACGTTCATAATCGTCGTGTCCAACATACATATGAATAAACCAAGTACAAATAGTAATGTTAAAAACTTTGTTTTCATCTTTGAATTCCTCGTTTATATTAATATAGTTAATATAAACAATATTAATAAAGATGTCAAGTTTTTTTGAAAATTATATCATAAAAAAAACAGCTCCCGCTGTTCAAAAATGATATAACTACTCTATTTTTATAATTGTCCCCATGTTGCCATACCAATCGATGGAAACAAATGAATTAATCTACCAATTTCATCTGGTCCAAATTTGAATTCAATAGCTGGTAATAGTGTATTAATCACGTTTTCAGCTTGCTCGCTGACTTCAGTAACACCAACTAAATTGTGTTGTTGATCAAAAATTAATGTGTTATCAGCAAGTGTTTCATTGTCGACTTGGCGATACCAATCTTTTGTGAGATCAGTTTGTTGTACCACATAATCTCCTTTTTCAGCATCTTGTACCAACATACCTGCTTGCGCAATTCTTGGTGACGTAAAGACAACTGATGGCACAACAGGATAATGAATTGATGCCTTTGTTTGACCAGAAAATTGTTTGAAAAGATACGTTGATTCAAAAATGGCTGTTGGTGTCAATTTAGGTTGTGTTTTATCAATCACATCACCTGATGCATAAATATTATCAATATTTGTTTGCAAATAGTCATTTACAGGAATACCTGACTTATTGTAGATTAACCCAAGTGTTTCTAAACCAATGTTATCCACGTTTGGTACACGACCCGAAGCATCTAATACCCAATCAACTGACAAAGACTGATTATCACTGTATATCACTTGAATCTGATCACCATTTTGTTCAAACGCAGTAACATCTGCATTTGAAATAAACGTTACACCACGTTGCTTTAAATCAGTGACAACTTTGTCAACATAGGGGGCATGAAACTGTCGTAATGCACGGTCTCCATGCATAAAAACAGTAATGTCAGCGCCAGCTGCATTTGCAATTGTCGCAAATTCCATACTAATATAGCCCGATCCAATAATGGCTATTTTCTGTGGTAGAGTCTTTAACGACATAAACTCACGACTATCATGCGCTAGTTCAGAACCAGAAATATCAAGACGATGAGGCCTTAGACCAGTTGAAATGACAATTTTGTCAGCAGTGACTGATTTACCAGCAACAACAATCGTGTGATTATCTTCAAACACACCACGACCGTGAATCACATCGATTCCAGAATCAGTTAGCAAACCACCAATCATATCTGGTAAGCCATTAATAACAGTTTCTTTATGCGCCTCATTTTGCGCCCAATCAATGTTCAGGTTGCCCTGAACAATGCCAGACAATCGTTCTGCTGCTCGCGTTAACACTACCGGTGCATCAAGCGTTATTTTAGCGTTACAACCATAATTAGGGCACGTACCACCAATCATATCAGCTTCAATGACGCCAACTTTAACACCTGATTGCGCTAACGGAATCGCACCATCAAATGTGCCGTGTCCACTACCAAGATACAAAACATCATAATCATATTGATTTGTCATTCACTAACCTCCTAATGGCATTCTAAGATTTCCGCGCTAAACCACTAATTATTTAGCACTCACATTATCTATAGTATAAACCGCTTTGAATAAAGTTACATGAATTTGCTTTCAGATGGATTATCGTTGATAGTGTTGACTGGTTAACTCTTAAATGCCATAGTACAGCCAGTTGGCGTACCTCTATTTTGCATTCTTTTTGTATAATGTTATTAATTCTTTTACCAGATCTTGATAGGTTATAGCCGTCATTAAATGATCTTGTGCATGAACCATATATAAATTCATTTCGGTATGCTCACCTTGTGCTTCTTTTGTTAACATCTCGCTTTGCACATTATGAGCCTCTGCCAATGACTGGTTAGATTCTGTCATCAGTTGATTCGCTTTTTCAAAGTCGTTCAGTTTTGCAGATTCAAGAGCTTCATGCGCTAATCCCTTTGCATTGCCAGCATTCATGATGATACCCATAATGACGTTGAGATACTGGTCATCCATATTACTCCCCTCCCATCAATTCATATGCTTGCAATAAGACCTTTTCACCATTCATCATGCCGTAGTCCTGCATATTGATCACACTTAGTGGAATATTTTTGTCCTTGAGTTTTTCTTTAAAATCTTTTTCCATATAGCTGACTTGGGGTCCTAACATGACACAGTCAACCTGTCGACTAGCCAATTCTTGATCAAACCCAGAAACTGATGTGGCAAATATAACGACATCTTTTTCTAATTCAGTCGCTGCCTTCTTCATTTTATTCACTAGTAAACTAGTGCTCATTCCTGCCACACAACATAACATAATATTTTTTGTAGACATCAGAAGTATTCTCCTTTTTTATGCTTGATTCTGTTTTAACAAAACCTGTTCACTGATTTTCATAAATGGTATGTAGAACAGCACACCAATAATGAAACTGAATAATTGCACAACGACAGCTCGCCAATCACCACCAGTTGCTAGGAAACCATTAATCAATGGTGGTGTGGTCCAAGGTACTAACACAACTGTCTTGTTCATTAACCCTAACACGGTCGCATAGTAAGCAATTAGCAATGATATGATTGGCGTTAATACAAATGGTATAAGTAGCGGAATATTGAATACAATAGGATAGCCATAGATGACGGGTTCATTAATGTTAAAAATTCCAGGAACAATTGACAGTTTTGTCACCTCACGACTAGCCTTTACTCTAGAGAATAAAAACGTTGCGACTAGCAAACAAATGGTACTACCTGTCCCCCCCATCATACCAAACGTGTCTCGAAAAACACTGGTAATAATATAAGGCACATGATCTCCAGCAGCAAAAGCTTGCATATTTTTATTTGTGTTAATAAGCAACACAGGATCTAACAAAGTACCGTTAATAACCGCTTGATGAATACCAAATCCAAACAGAAGATTTCCCACTGAATATATTAATAAAAATCCCGGTAAACTAGTATTTACGCGACGCAATGGTTCTTGGATCAGCGTAGTAATTAGTTTAATTAAATCAGTGTGGAATCCAACAAACAATATTGCAGAAATGATAGCCAAAAGGGAGATGACAGCTATGGTAGGAATTAAGGTTAAAAATGATTCACTAACGGCTGGTGGCACATTTTCTCCCAAGTTAATTTTTATTTTTTCAATTTTAGATAATTTAATAAATAATTCAGCAGCAATTAATCCAATAATAATGCCGGCGAACATGCCAGTAACACCAATATTACTATAAGATAAAAAACCAGAAATATCGACGGCTTTCTTACCATTGATTGGTAATGCTTGCAGTGTTACAGGCATTACCACAATCAATCCTGCTAAGGACACGATGGCTGCGCCAAGCGCATTTTTATAGTTACGATTTCGTGCCAAACAATAACCAACTACTGGGGCAATGATCAAACCTGCAATGTTTAAGGTTCCGTTAACAATCAGATTACCAAATGTTTGAAAATTCGCCAGTGAAGTGCCTTTTAAGAAGAGTGGGAAGAAAACATTATTAATTAATACACCCAAACCTGCAAGAATAAATAGTGGCATAATCATTGCAAAAGCATCCCTTAAAGATCTCAAGTGTATTTGATTGCCTATTTTTATAGAAATACGTGTAAATCTATCTATGAATTTTTGCCAAAGACTTTTATTTGTCATTTCAGTACGCCTTTCTCAATACTGTGTTTTTTTCTTGTATAAATTCTTTAAACCAAAAGTAGCTTTTTTTGGGAATTCTTTTCAGATCTTTAATGTCATGATTACTACGATTAACATACACAAATCCATATCTTTTTTCAACATTTCCTTTGGAACTAGGTATGTCTATTAAACCCCAACCTAAGTAGCCAATAACATTAGCACCATCTATTTGTATCGCCTTCATCATTTCATTAATATGATCCTTATGATACGCAATGCGGTAGTCATCTTCTATTCTGCCGGTACCCTGCCATTTCTCAAAAGCGCCGATACCATTTTCGGCGGGAAACACTGGTAACATAAATCGATTATGCATTTTTGTAATCGTGTTTCTAAAACCAACGGCATCAATCTGCCAGCCAAAATCTGATGTTTTTAAATGATGATTCGTAATCTTTCCTTGTGTCATAAAATGATTCGGTTCAGTTTTGTCAATAATTAACTGACTGTCAATAACTAAGCTGTAATAATAACTAAAAGCTAGAAAATCGCTAGTCATATTAGGATAATCTAACAAGCATTGGTTGATATCATCATTAAGTGATGACAAATTATTGCGTTTCATGTAATTAATTACTTCCGGAGAACGTTGACCAGTCGCAAAGAAGCTTAAAAAATCTTCATTGACAAACTCCATTGCTTGACGAGTGTACATCACATCCTCTGGAGATTGAGAAGCCGGGTACATTTCTTGATAAGCAACCATACCGCCAACTTTCATATTAGGGAAACTATGGACAAAATCAGCAATCTTAGCATAAGCAATTAATGAGTTGGCAGAAATTTTGTATAAATCTTGGATACTTTTTGGTCCAGATAGATAACCAGAGTTTTGAAATCCTTCTTCAAAAGTCATACAATTTTGTTCATTAAAGGGAATCCAATACTGAATTTTTTCAGAAAATCGCTCAATAACAATCTTGGAAAACCGAACAAATGCTTCTCTGACATGATCACTAATTAAGCCATTAAAATTTTTTGCCAAGGTCAAAGGCATGTCGAAATGATATAGACAAACAACAGGAACGATATTATGTTTTATTAAGCTATCAATAAAGCGCTCATAATACTGCAATCCTGCTTCATTTATTTCACCATCGCCATCAGGGATCACACGTGACCACGAAATTTGAAAGCGGTAACAATTCATCCCAGCATTTGCCATCAGTTCAAAATCTTCATCATATCTGTGATACTCATCAATCGCCACCTTCCAATCACTAGATTCCTCATCGGCTGCTTTTACATCATAAACAGACGGGCCCTTTCCGTCTACATTCCAAGCACCTTCAGTTTGCATGCTTGAAACAGAATTACCCCACAAAAAATTTTTTTCACTCATAAACTATCTCACCTCTCTGTAATTAATTTATAATTGGCTTTATACAGGTATTATCTCTCAATTAAATAATTTGTCAATACAAATTATTTAATTATATTTACATATTTAAAATACGTGTATATATCCAAAAAATATGTTAACATAGTGTTGATTAATTACTTTTAAAAGGATATCCTAGCAATGAGTTTATACCAAGAAATAGCAAAACATTTACGACAAAAAATAGAAGATGGCAATTATCAACCTGGCGAAGCATTGCCTAGGCAAGCTGATCTTGCTAGTGAGTACAACACTTCTCGTGTAACTATCCAAAAAGCTTTAGACATGCTTTTTAACGATAATTTAATTATTAGAAAACAAGGTAGTGGTACTTTTGTGTCCCCTACTTATTCTTCCGCATTAGACATCATTTCATCACAATATGGTGGCACAACGCAACTTTTTTCCGGAAAAGCCGACGTATCCACCAAAGTTTTACATTTTGAAATTCGGCTGCCTACCAATGAAGAGAGCAAACAACTAAACATTTCGACAACAGTGCCTGTTTACGACATTTATCGTTTAAGAAAACTTGATCAAGAGCCATATGAGCTCACTAAATCAATTATGCCGCTATCTGTTATTTCAAACTTAACTCAAGAAGTAGCTGAACACTCAATCTTTTCATTCATTCAAAACGACTTAAAAATGGCGATAGGAAGTGCAGTTCGGCGTATAAGTGCAGATAAAGCAACTGATGATGATATAAAATACCTTGATTGCTTGAAAGAAGATCCTATTCTACAAATTACTCAAACAGTGAGTTTAAAGGACGGGCGTATATTCGAATATTCTCATACACGCCATAGATATGATAAAGGCAGTATTGTTGTTTTCAATAAAGTGCCTTTATCATAAAGCTAATTATTTAGTGCATAACTTATATGTCTTATCATTAAATCAACAAGCTCATTTTTGGGGTAATTCTGCAACAAATATCGAGAGCAAAAAACGACCACGTATAGGCTATACGTGGTCGTTTTTGGTTAATGATTTAAATAACGTGGCAAATAGTCAGCGTTCATCCTCATCGATCTGATTAATTTTATCAAAAACACGGAAAAGATTTTCCATCTCAGTTAATTTATATTTTTTTAAATTGCGATCATATACAATTTCTGATTGAACTGACTCACCAACTTGCAAATCATGCAAAAAAGCACGGATTTCAGAAATATCACGTTGGACAGTTTTTCGACCAATAAAAAACATATCTTCGATTTCTTCAATAGATAAGGCTCGTCGACTAATCAATGCTGAGTAGAGTCTAAGAATGCGTTGTTTATCATTAAATACCGTTTTACGTGCTGACATAATTTTCCCCAGATTTAAATGTTAAATTTATTGTACCAAATAAAACAAATGTTCGGTACAATAAAGTTATAAATATTTTATACGAAAGGTTTAAACTATGTCATTCTTTAACTTATTTAAAAAGAAAAATTCAGATACAACTACCACTGAACCAAAGTATGCACCAAATGAACCCATTACTTGGGAAAATACAACGGTGGCAGATGATTTTTTTACAGGCTATCTTGATGCCATTTCTCAATTAGAAAGTGATAAACAAACTGCTGCAGCCGAAACGCTTCGCGCTGATGAACCAACACTACAAATGGCTTTTATTGATCGTTTTGCAAAACATGTACAATCTGAAACAGCTACCATTAAAGACGCTGACGAGCGAACTGAAGCAATTATCACAGCCATAAATACCATACGCGTGCATAATAAACAGATGAATATAACAGTTCGGGCACATTTAGCACAAACAAAGAAAAACTTAATTGGAGAACAACATGAAAATTAACGTCACTTTAGAAAATGGTTTGATTCCAGATAAATATGCCAAACACGCACCGATACCTTACCGAACAAATGATATGCCAACGGTAAACTTTCCCGTGATCATTCATGATATCCCTGAGGGCACAAAATCTTTATCTGTTAGCCTGATTGATTATGATGCCGTACCAGTTACTGGATTTCCATGGATTCACTGGCTAGCAGCTAATTTGCCTGTCGATGACATTCCTGAAAATCTCCGTGCTACACACAAAGGCATTTCTGGTACGAATTCAACATGGCATATGGTAAAAAAAGCCAATGAACCAGCTAATCCAGCAATTAATCAAGCTTACATCGGCCCTATGCCACCAGATAAAACACATAACTACACCCTCAGTGTGTTTGCGCTCGACACAACACTTGATATTGAAGACGGCTTTTTCCTCAATGAACTACGTACAAAAAGCAATGGTCATGTTTTAGCCAGAGCAATTTTAGAATTACCTGCACGTGCCTAACACTTCTTCGGAAGTGTTTTTTTCTGATTTAGAAATGAATGACCCAAAATTCGGGTAAAGCATAAAATAAACCAACAAGCACCAGAATATAGATAATAATTGAAAGATAAAATCATAGGCGTGTTTTTTTATTGCTAAGCAAAATAAAGTTTAACAATTTTTCGCGGTAATAATATAGCACTAATAGAGCAGCCATGCCACAGACTAACATCAGAAAAAATTCACCACCATTAAAGCGGTGTTTTGAAAACATCCTTTAAAATATCTAACAATAGCGGTTCAACGACGGCCTCTGATTTCCACAAACACTGTAACCGTCCGCGAGTGATGACTTGATCATTGTATGCTGCATTATCCCTGTTTAGCTGTTTTTGTAACTCATTATTTTCCCCAATAACGTCTTTGATTCTCATCAATCCCTCCATATTTTGCTTTAATTGCGACCACGTTTCAATAAATAACTGCAAATGTGTTCTACCATCAGATACTGTGTCAAATCCTGATTCCTGTAACCGCTGATTAAGAACATACCCATATAACTTCTCACGAGAAATGATGAGCAACATCGCACCTTCTAGTGTGACTTTTAATAGTTGTGCATTGCCTACCTCGTTTTGCAAGATAGCACTTTAATGGTTTTTTATACATGAATATAATTATATTCATGTAAACCATGCATACTAATTGTATTTAAATACATATAGGTTTATATTTATAACATTAACTACTCAAGGAGGCACAACATGAACAAAAAAATAATTAATGTCGCAATTGTCGGCGTTACCGGTTACGGTGGGCTTGAATTGCTGCGCTTATTACATAATCATCCGACAGTTCATGTTGTGTCAATCCATAATACCTCAAACGATTCAGAAGATATTAGTGTCAGTTACCCACATCTACAATCTATGTATAAAATAACGCCAACACCTTTTGATCCTTTGCATATTATGCAATCTACTGATTTAGTTTTTTTCGCTACTTCTAGTGGTGTGTCTAAGGACTTGGTACAATTATTTATTGAAGCTAATTTTCCGGTAATTGATTTGTCCGGTGATTTTCGACTTAACGCCCCTGACTATGAAATTTGGTATAAAAAGACACCTGCATCGCAATCTTTATTAGATCAAGCTAATTATAGCCTCGCTGATTTTTACCAAAATGATAGTCACTATATTGCAAACCCTGGATGTTACGCTACAGCAACATTATTAGCCTTGGCACCCTTGGCTCAGCAGCAATTATTAGATCAAGAAAACATCGTTATTGACGCTAAAAGCGGCCTCTCAGGCGCTGGTAAATCACTCAATTTATCAAGTCACTTTATCAACGTCAATGAAAATTTCAGCATGTACAAGCCAAACCACCATCAGCATATCCCAGAAATTACACAACAATTAAAACACTGGCAATCAAACATTGATCATATCCAATTCACAACATCATTACTACCCATCAATCGTGGCATTTTTGTTAGTGCTTATGTTAAATTAACCAAGCAATTATCAGCTGATACCTTACAAAAAATTTTTGAAGACACTTACAAAAATAAACCATTTGTGCGTGTCATGCCTAAAGATCAACTACCAGATATTAAACAGGTCGTTGGTACCAATTTTGCAGATATTGGATTAACCTATAACCCTAATACAAAATATCTCACAATTGTCAGTGTCATTGATAATATGATCAAAGGTGCCGCTGGTCAAGCAATTCAGAATATGAATCATCTTTTTAACCTAGATGAGACAACTGGTTTACAATTAATAGCTCAGTACGCTTAACAGAAACTTTCATGAACAGGAAAACATTATGACAGAATTACTGCAAAAAATTCATCAACTTAATATTGCTGACATTGCCGCGCCATTAGGATTTCACGGTGATGGTCAACATGTTGGTTTGAAACACAAATCAAAAGATCTTGGTTGGATTTACAGTGAGACACCTGCTGCTGTGGCGGGTGTCTTTACAACAAATCAGGTACAAGCAGCACCGGTTCAGCTCAACAAAGCCACCATTAAAAATGGCAAATTACAAGCTATTATCGTGAACTCCGGCAATGCTAATGCTGTCACTGGCAACATTGGACTCGAACACGCAAAAATCATGCAAGCAACAACTGCAAAGGTTTTGAATATTGACGCTAGTTTAGTTGGTGTTGCTTCCACAGGTATTATCGGTCAAATCTTGCCTATTGATAAAGTTGTTGCCGGTATTCATCAACTCAACATTGATGGCGACACGAACGGCTTTGCTCACGCTATTATGACAACTGACACGCAGGAAAAGTCAATTACCATCCAAAGCAATATTGGTGGCCATCTTGTCACAATGAGTGGTGTTGCCAAAGGTTCTGGTATGATCCATCCAAATATGGCAACTATGCTTGGCTTTATAACAACAGATGTTAGTGTGACATCTGATTTGCTACAACAGGCTTTATCTGACGACGTTGAAACCAGCTTTAATCAAATCACGATTGATGGTGACACAAGCACTAATGATATGGTGCTCGTTATGGCAAATGGACTGGCGGGGAATGCAACAATTACGACCGCCTCTGCGGACTACGATCACTTTAAAGCCATGTTGCACACTGTGACAACAGCACTAGCAATTGACATTGCTAGTGACGGTGAGGGTGCCACAAAATTATTAGCCGTGACAGTTAATAACAGTCACTCCGAATTAGATGCACGTATGGTAGCAAAAAAAGTCGTTGGTTCATCTCTTGTTAAAACAGCGATGTTTGGCAAAGATCCAAACTGGGGTCGTATTATCGCAGCTATTGGTGCCAGTGATGTGACTATTAATCCGAATATAATCGACATTGCGCTTAACGATATACCCGTCATGACAGCCGGCGCACCTGTTGAATTTAATCAGGAAATGATGTCTCAATCACTAGAACAAAAAAATATTGCTATCGCTATTAATTTACACAATGGTGCAGCTCATGGTCAAGCATGGGGATCTGATTTAACTTATGAATACGTTAAAATCAATGCACTCTACACAACATGATTACCATGTAGGAGGACGACACATGACCAAAAAAATAGTTATTAAAATTGGCGGTACTGCTGCCACTCAACTCACACCCG
The DNA here is from genome assembly GCF_000166715.1 of Leuconostoc gelidum subsp. gelidum KCTC 3527. Lineage (GTDB taxonomy): Bacteria > Bacillota > Bacilli > Lactobacillales > Lactobacillaceae > Leuconostoc > Leuconostoc gelidum. The sequence continues at coordinate 17,290 of NZ_AEMI01000007.1, read as the reverse complement.
CCTTTTTTGAAACAATCAAAAGTTGGCAAAAACAACATGCCCAAATTGTCATAGTTCATGGTGGTGGTAACCATATCTCATCTTTGATGGCACAACTCAACGAACCAATTCAAAAAATTAATGGCATTCGTTTTACCACACAAAACGGTATTAATATCACTAAAATGGCCTTGTTGGGACAAGTGCAACCCGCACTTATTGAAGCGTTTCGTCAAAATGCGGTGTCAGCTATTGGCCTAAACGCCGGTAGCAATCAATTATTAACTGGTCATGTTTTAGATCAAGATGTTTATGGTTACGTTGGCACCATTCATCAAGTCAATACACAACTCATTCATAATATGTGGCAACAACATCTAGTCCCTATTATTGCGCCATTAGCTATCTCAAATGATGGTCAGTGGCTCAATGTTAACGCCGATCATGCCGCTACTGCTATTGCCAAATACCTACAAGCTGACGAACTTTATTTATTAACTGATGTTTCCGGCGTTAAAGTCAGTGGTAATATTCTACAAGAATTAACACCAGAAAAAGCACTTGAGCTGCAAACGTCAAATATTATCACCGGTGGCATGATTCCTAAAATAAATAGTGCCCTTGATGCCGTTCAACGTGGTGTGCATAATGTTCATATCACAAATACCGTGACTCATCCCGGCACAATTGTCACACTATAACGAAATTTTTAAGGAGAATAAAAATGCCTCTATTTCCAAACTATCATCGTGCCCCAGTCACATTTGTATCAGCAAAAAACGCTACTTGGTTTGATGATCAAAATCATGCCTATAGCGACTTATCAAGCGGTATTGGCGTCTATAATGTCGGCGCTAATAACCCTAAAGTTGTCGCTGCACTAACAATGCAAGCAGAAAAAATGTGGCACGTACCTAATTTGTACCTGAATCCTTTACAAGAGCAGGTTGCAGAAAAGCTTGGTGGTGACAGCTACACTGCTTACTTTGCCAATTCTGGCGCTGAATCCAATGAAGCTGCTATCAAGTTAGCACGCTTAGCAACTGGAAAATCGACCATCATTTCATTTTCAAATTCGTTCCATGGCCGTACTTACGCCGCAATGGCTGCTACGGGACAAGATAGTATTCACGCCGGACTACCAATGCTTGCTGGTTTTGAATACGCAGTATTTAACGATATTAATAGTGTAAAAACGCTCATAACAGATGATATTGCTGCTATTATGCTGGAATTAGTTCAAGGTGAGGGTGGTGTCATTCCTGCCGAACCTGAATTTGTTAAAGCACTTGTCAAATTAGCCCATGATAATAACATCCTCATTCTAGTTGATGAAGTTCAGACAGGTATAGGTCGTACAGGCACCAAATTCGCCTTTGAACATTATAATTTTGAACCGGATATTTTCACGAGTGCTAAAGGGCTAGCTAACGGTATTCCTGTAGGTGCAATGCTTGCCAAAAATGTATTAGCCCCCGCATTGGCCTATGGCACACACGGATCAACATTTGGTGGCAATCCCTTAGTTATGGCGTCAGCCAACGTGACCCTTGACGTCTTGGACAACCTATTACCTGAATTGCAGACAAAAATCACTATATTGTGGCAAAAATTAGCTGAATTCAATCATTTAAATGTCGTAACCGATGTTCGTGGGCTTGGTATGATGGCTGGTATAGCTTTAACTATTCCTGTAAATGAAGTCGTTTCCGATTTATTAAATGAACAAATCATTGTATTATCAGCTGGTCAGAACACCTTACGTTTATTGCCCCCACTGACTATTCCAACGGAACAGTTGTTAGAATCACTTGAGAAAATTAAAAAATATCTTTCTGAAAAATAAGTGTTGACATTTATTTTTAATCTTGATATACTTTAGTAGTTGTTTAAACAACTCATTGCTCCATAGTTCAGCGGTAGAATAGCACACTGTTAATGTGATGGTCCCTGGTTCGATCCCAGGTGGAGCAGTCTCAAAAAAGAAAACCTCATCAAATTGAAGAAAACCCGATAACTTGGACAGAATAAAAATCTGTTCAGAGAGTTATCGGGTTTTCTTATGTCAAAATGTTCGTGTTGAACTACCTTAAAACACATCCATCAACTGACACCTGAACAACAAAAACTCGCTGGCTTACGTAAGAGAAACTATCATCTAGCGTTGAAAAATGCTTGCTTACCATGGTAAGCAAGGCGTACAAAAATTAAAAGCCTTAGTGGATATCAACGAACCGAGAAAAACAAACGGCCATCACGTCACTAAGGCAGACTAAACGATTCATATTAAATGATTCATTGGATTTAACACAGCTTAAATGCAGTAGTACGCACTACTATTAGAAGCACATCCCATCAGTACAACATCAGATAACAAATTAGTCGAAGCGATTTGTCAAATCAAGTCGCCACAGTTTCAAACAGAATAAGGTTATCGTCGAGTCATAACCTTATTTCTGATGAAAACTGGTCATTTATTGCGCTAGCAGAATCTATGTTTGTGGTCTGATTAAGTTGATACTTTGGTGTTTCTGATCCTTGTTTAGTAGCTCGTACTTTTTTAAAATAATGATATTTTTTCTACTAGTGATTTGTCATTCAGTCGTTAATTAATTTTGTAAATGGTATATTTTCTTGTATGGTGGATTGTAGAAATATTAATAAAAATTTCAATTAAATGTGACATACGAATTTTCAAGCTATTGTTTATTTAACCAAACTGACATTTCTCCGTTTCCCCGATTCGCCCATGAATAATAAGGAATTAGTTTTAGAATTCCTGTCGTCTCTAAAATGTTTGATCTAGCCATATCATGATAAAGATTTGATTCAGCATCATCCAGTATTGGTTTAATGCTATCTATATTTATCACGTTAACACCTCCAAGTAATTTGGAATCAAATTCAACCGTAACTTTAGCATTTTTTTTGATGATCTGCGTCCATAATTTAGATCCATTATCCACTTCTTCGGCTGTGTAAACAAGAGGACCGCGCTGAATGGCAACTTTCCCAAAGTTGGAACGAACACGATTGTTGGATTGCATAAACTTAACCTCCATATCCAATGTTAAGTCTATTGACATTGTACTGTCAACAACATCAAAATAGATGAATCCATCTATCACTCTTGATTTTTGAACGGTTCCATTTACATTAATTGAAAAATCGGCAGACCAGCTGGGTACGCGAATACCTATGCGAAATTTCACTTTTTTAGGGTTGACTATAGAATAATGAATATTACCATTCCAAGGAAAGTTACTTGTTTGATTAATCATAATACTATTTTCAAAAGTAGCTACATTGGAGATAAATTGATGTGATAAAATGCTGTCTTTTGTGACTGTGTATAAATATTGATCGAGAGATGTGATTAGACGAGATAGATTAGCCGGACAGCAAGCACAGCCAAACCAATCAGCACGGTGTGTTAGTATGTGAGATTTTCCTGGATTATTTTTACTATCGTCCGGGTTAGCCTCTAGTGGATTAACATAGAAAAAGTGTTTGCCATCAAGTGCCATTCCGCTTAGAGCGCCATTAAATAGCTCTTTTTCAATGATATCGGCATATTCACCCTTAGCCTGAAGATCGAGCATTTTTTTGGCAAAATATACCATACCAACTGATGCACATGTTTCACCATAATTAGTATCATTTGGTAAGTCATAGTCATAGGTAAATGCTTCTCCAGTAGCCGTTTGTCCAATATTACCGGTAATGTACATTTGACGCTTTACAATATCATTCCAAAATTGATTGCAGACGTTAAGTAAGGACTGGTTACCGTTGTAGCGTGCGACTTTTGCCATACCTGTACATAGATAGACGGCTCGAACAGCATGTCCTTTTGGTTTTTTTTGTTTATAAATTGGTTCAGATGCTAAATAGTAATTCAAATCAAAATCACGCATACCAGCAATTAAGTCACGTTGGGGACTTTCTCCGTCTTTAGCAATTTGATCTTGAAAGAAATTAGGATCTGTTCCTCGTTTGTTTATAAAGTATTCTGCCAATTTGAAATACTTATCATTGTTTGTAACTTCGAATAGTCTCACCAACGCTAACTCTATTTCTGGATGCCCATCATACCCAGGTATTTTCCCATTTTCATCACCAAAATTTCGATCAATACAATCAGCCATTTTTTTAGCAATATTCAGTGCTTCTTCATTTCCAGTTTGCTCGAAATACGCAACTCCAGCTTCAATGTAATGTCCCATCGAATAAAGTTCATGTGATTGCTGTAATCGTTTGAATTTACGTTCAGGTGCATCAATTTGGAAGTATGTGGATAGGTAGCCATCCGAATCTTGTGCTTTACTAATAAGATTAACTACTTCATCCGTAATTTTTTTTAAATCTGGATTTTGAGTGTAGCTAAATGAATAGGCTGCTGCCTCAAGCCACTTATAAACATCTGTGTCTTGAAAGGGAAAACCATAATGATGACCACTTATATCGCCTGCCGCAATTTTTAAATTGGCAATAGCGTGGCTCTTTTTATCTTGACCGTTATTTTGTGGATCTTCAGCAATGGAAATATTTGCTTCATCATTCATTACTTGCCACTGGTAAGGTAAAACTTCATCGACAATTAACTTTCGATAACGATTCCAGAAATTAGATGTAATTTCAACTTTTTTTAATTCAATATTTGACATCGGATATATTACCTTTCAGAGTATAAAAAATAACTACTTTAGTTCATCAATATGTCGTTTAAGAAGGTCTGCTTGGATAATTAGCTCTTTTCCTTCTCAATTTCAATAGACAAGGAATATTTTAAAATATTAATTAAACCAGATGTCGTTTCTCTAAGTCTGATTTAACTATATGCTCATTATTTTCCCATTTACGGTAAAATAACATAATAGCAAGACTAACAGCACAAATTATAATTGGAACCCAAATGAATGAAAAAGTAATACCTTGCATACTATGTTTAGTTTGTGTTTTATTCGCAGCGTCAAACCCAAATATATTCATTATAACAGAAGTAATGAAAGGTCCAATTCCTTGTCCCATTTGAATACAGAATGATGCGCCAATTGCTGTTAAAAATCCATTAGCTCGAATTCCAGTTTTCCATTCACCAAAATCAACAGTGTCCCCAATCATTGCAAAAAACATGGTTAATGCGCTACCTGAACCAATGCAGACGATACACCAACCAATCAAGGCAAAATTCACATTGGTTCCTGCTATTCCCATCATTAACTGTCCTATAATAGTGATTCCAAGCATCAGTACAGTTGTTCCCCACTTACGTAAATATTTGGCAATAAATGGAACTGATGCCATACCAATAACTTGAATTATAGAAAATCCATTAAATATTGAAGTTAAATGTTGATTTCCCATATTATACTGAAAATAATAAGGTAGTGCCGCATTTCTAGTTGCATACGATGTCCAGAAAATAACATTCGACAAAACAATAATAACCCATGGCCAATTCCCTTTTGTTGATTTAAAACTATCTTTAATCGAGATCACTTTCTCTTGGAAAATATTTTTTTCACGCATATCTAAAAATGCAATTATTAATAGAACAAATGCAATAATTGCATACATTCCAACTGCCATTGACCAACCTTTTTTATCATTACCATTACCTAATAATGCTGCCAAAGGAATAACAAATGTCACCGCCAACCAGTTCCCAACATTGCCCAGTACCAGCCTTATTGAATTAGCCGACATTCGTTCATTTGAATCAGAAGTAATATTAGGCAAAACTGCTGTAATAGGTGTGGACAACGTAATATAAATAAAATCAGCTAAAAGATACATTACTCCGGCATAAATAATTTTACTATTACCACTCAAATTTGGTGTCGTAAATAATAACCAAATGACTACTGAATAAGGAAGAGCCATCCATAGAAACCAAGGTCGACTTTTACCAAATCTACTATGTGTATGATCGACTAAAATACCGATAAAAGGTGCCCCAAATGCATCTACAAATCTTCCTAAAAGTAATATCGTTCCAGCCGTTGTGATGGATAGCCCATATACATTGGTAAAAAAATATAACATGTACGATCCAATAATGCAAAATAAAATATTTCCTGCCATATCAGTAAATCCATATGTCACTTTCCGATGGAATGGAAGAGTATTAGTAGAAACTTCTTTTTTTTGAGTGTTCATTAGCGTATTCTCCTTTATTGGATAGCTTCAAAGGCTTCTTTTAGTTCATTAAATTTATTTTCACGAATGTAAGTAGGAATTGTTTCTATTTCAGTGTTAACTATCAACGTAGTGCCACCCTTTAAAAGTGACCCTGTCTTACTATCAATCCAATTTGTTCCTTTAGGAAAGTAAATTTGGCGTTTTATTCTATCTTTTGAAGAAAATAAGATTGGAATAACTAGGATATCATCCCCAAACATGTATTGGTCTTCTATATCCCATGCCTTCTCATCTTTATAAAAATCATAAAAAATTGGTCGAATAATTGGCGTCCCTTTTTCATGTGCAGAAGCCATTGTTTTTTTTATATAACTTTTTAAATTCACACGTAAATTCATATATTTAGTCATTATCCCCAAAGCATCATCTCCATAGGACCACGGCTCTGTTGGACCACCGGAAGGCATTTTACCACCGCCAACATTACTTAGCGGAGAAGTATGTGGTTCGCGATCACCATGCATTCTCATTACTGGACAGAAAGTTGCAAATTGAAACCACCTTGTAACTAATTCTTGGAAGTTGGGATCATCGTTTACACCTCCATGAAATCCTCCAATATCTGTAGTCCACCATGGAATCCCAGCAATTCCCATATTTAAACCTATAGCCACTTGATTACGTAGTGATTGAAAGCTTGAATCAATATCTCCAGACCAAACTAAAGCGCCATATTTCTGACTTCCGGCCCACGCACTCCTAACAAGATTAACTATGTCGTCAGATTTACCAAATTTTTTCATACCTTCATAAACCATCTGACTATATTTAACCGGATATATGTTTCCCACCTGCAAATTACTACCTTCATAATAACGATAATTATCAAAATCATAAACACTATATTCAGGCTCAGCCTCATCCAACCAAAACAGGTCAACACCTTTATCAAGATAATTTTTTTTAAGTAAACTCCATACATATTGACGTGCTTCAGGATTTGTAAAATCTACAAATCCATTATTTCCAAGGAAATTCATGGTTATTGGTACTCCACGTTCGACTTCAACTAAATATCCGTGCTCATTCATTTCTTTATAATGGCTACTAGTTTCATCCACAGTTGGCCAAACAGATACCATCACTTTAATACCCATCTCATGTAATTCTTTAGTCATTTTTTCCACATCTGGCCAATATGTTTTATCAAATTTATATTCACCAGATTTAGTCCAGTGGAAATAATCAATTACAATCACATCGATAGGTAACTCTCTTTTTTTAAATTCATGTGCAACGTTCAAAACTTCTTCTTGGGTACGATATCGTAGTTTACATTGCCAATACCCTAATCCATAATCTGGCATCATAGGAACTTTACCCGTAGCATCTGAGTACTGTTCTTCAATTTGAGCGGGATTATCTCCTGCTGTAATCCAAAAATCAACTTCTTTAGCTGATATTGCATGCCATTCTGTTATATTTTTCGCAAAACTTACATCTCCAATCGAAGGCGTATTCCATAGAAATCCATATCCAATATTTGATAACATAAAAGGCACACTGGCTTGCGAATTACGATGAGCTAATTCAAGTTTAGCATTTTTCAAATCAAGAAAATCCTGTTGATATTGCCCCATACCAAAAATTTTTTCATCATTTCTTGTTTCAAATCTCATTCGAATTTCATAATCTCCACCGATGTTAGATTTAAATTCACGAGAATCAATATTCAATGCACTATTAAAGTGACTAATCTTACTTTCATCAACTCCTGTATTCATTGTGTCGACACGATTTCGTTGATAACCTTTTAGTAATGCCTCTCCCTTTTCATTGTAAAAACACAAATTAGAAAACTCATCAATTTTAGCTGTAAGTAGTCCATTTGTTATTTGTCCATAACCACTTTCTATTGTCATTTTCGTTTGATTTTCTTCAATTTTTTCAGTCAATGCATTTTTATTTCCATTAAACTTAGGATATTTTGTTGCCCGAACTCTAAAACTATTCCTCCCCCAAGGTCTTATTTCTAAAACTTCTTTGCCATTTCTAAAACATAAACATCCATCTTTTTCGTATAGCATAATATGCTCCTTCTATTTATTAATTAGTTATTTTTACCAACTAAAGCGTCTAACATAAATTTGTACAAGTTAATTGTAACCGTTTACATTTTTATTAAAAACGAGTATATTAATGTAAAAGGTACACATAATGAACTTGGAGGTGCCTATATGAGTAAAAAAGTATACAAATTCAACTTGGCGGTTCCTTTTTCATTTTATAAAGCCGGTCAGTATCAAACAGATAATCATTGGAAACACAAAGATATTATCAATATTAATGATTTTGAAATTCTTATTGTCATTAGTGGTCAGGTATTCATTCAAATTGCAAATGAAAAATTCGTATTAAGCAATCATGATTGCTTAATAATTCCTCCTAAAATCCGTCATTTCGGATATAAATCATCACCTATAAATACAGAATTTCTTTGGGTTCATTTTTATTCAAATGGGCTATTTAATGTATTGAATGAAATGGATAGTGGAAAGAACCAGTTAATTAATCAACATTTTACACTCTTTAAATTCAGTAGAATTATATTACTGTTTCGGCAAGTATTGGATTCTGCCAATGACCCAGACTCGCCACTGATAGCAACTAATTTTTTTGTATCCAGTTTAGCATTGGAAATTTCAAAACAATCTATGCACTATTCCACTATTTATAATAACCGGATGAAAGATAGCTCGCGTTTTGAAACTATTAAAAATTGGACACGAATACATAGTCATGAAAAATTAACGGTTAAAAAAATATCTGATGCATTTGGTATAACAACCCCAACACTAAACAGAATGTTTCATAAATACTTAAATTGCACTACTGTCCACTTTATCAATATAATTAAAATTGAAGAATCTACAGAATTGTTATTAACCACAGACATAACAATAAAAGGAATTGCTTATGAGTTAGGGTTCTATAACGAAAAATATTTTTTTAAAATTTTCAAACAAATCATGGGAATCACTCCATCAGAATTTAGAAATGCTAATCCTAAAACCTACTTAAATAACCAAACAGTCGATCCTGAAATTTCGGATCCAACTAGAATTTAAAGGTTCTCTAATTTAGGTTTAGCTGGTCATACGTTTTCTGATAATAACTTTGCACAGGAATATTGAATGAATTACTAACTGTTACGTAGACACAGTAAATATTAAAATTTAGAAACATAATACTTGTTAGAATACTGGATAATGTATGGTTTAATTCTAGTTAACAAAGCATGATAGGTTTCAAATATTTGTCGATAGTAGTAGTCACCAAGTCAGCTAATGATTGCATATGATATTCATGGATCCGAAACTATATAAAAATGGTTAGAACATTTATCCAAGAACCCTTTTATGACTCTTCCTTCCAAATGAGGGTTATTAAATGGTGCCAAGTCCATCAAGCTTCGTTTCCAATGACTGCAAGTCATTTCAAGATTAAAAATCCAGTAACTATATGAGATTAGAAACAAAAAATTAGCGGCTGAGAGTATCTTATCTCAAGGAAAAGGCGGTCTAGTAACATGTCAAATACAACAAAATCCCTAAAACTATTAAGCAATTACAAACAGAAAATAAATTATTAAGAGTAAAGGTAGCCTACTTTGAAAAAGAAAATACCTTAGTTCATAAGAAAAAATATCAAACGGTGAATTTACAATATAAATACAACACTTTCGCACAAAAATAGCCCATAACTGGTACGTTTTCTATTTTGACGACCAAATCAAAATAGAAAACGTACCAGTTATGGGCTATCATCTTCTTACCTTATTTAAGTGTAAACAGCTACTAATCTCTAAAATAAAGTTTTCTGAGTCCTGCTATAAGAACGTTGGTCGCTCTCTCATCACTCATTTTTTTATCATTAGTACTTTGAATAAAATTAGAAATAAATATTTTTTCTTTATCATTCAAATCTTCGATTTCAAACAAACCTGATGATAACGATTGTTTTTGATTTTTTTAAACATTTTTGATAACATTTCCTATCATAAAGTATTTAACTATTATTTATATTGACCAGAAAGCCATCTGCCTAGAGTTTAAGACCGGCCATTACCATTGTTTGTCAAATACTATGCCAAATTGCAGAATTATCGGTGGCATATTTATGAGTTATTGTATTATATATATCTGCCAAGGGGATTACATGAATAATTTTGCCACCATTAACTTGTGCTAATTGGGTATCATCACCCATGGTTTGAAACTCTGCTCATGTCTTCATGTAACCACTCTCACTTATTTTTATTTAAATATAATGAGAACTTATCATAAAATATGGTAAATAAATATGGCCCATTGCCATATTTTAGCGTATTATGTTACACTTTATTGAATCCACAGATTAAATGACCGACCAAAATCACTTGCAAAATCTGGTCTTTGTAGTTTTGTGTACAGATCTAATCCTTCTTTAGATAGGTGTCCCTGTATAGTTAATTCCCAAAAACCATGACTTAATTGCTGAAGGACTGTTGGTACAGCCACTTTATTAGATAATTGGCTTATTGCATTATCTATCAGGTTTTGTTCGATATTAGACTGTACATGAACAGATTTTAAATAAGTTGCGAGTTCTTCTTTATTATTTTGAAATAATTTACTCATATCAATACCTCACTTTTTTATGGATGAAGATGTGCCAAAGGACCATTCTGTGCCCAGCCATTGACCATTATTGATCCTAGTGCAGGAACAGCTACATTCCAATCTACTCCTCCTTTACCTGTATTTGAGTCAAGCCAAGCTCCGTTTCCATTCGGAATATAAACTCTCTTACCACCATTAACCTGAGCTAATTGGGTGTGATTCATTGTTTGAAAATCTTGTAATGACTTCATGTGCTATTGTCTCTTTTCTTTTTTAGTTGCTTATGTTCAACATAATAACATGAATTTTAACGATTTTTTATACCATTTTGGTATATTCTAATGTTTTATGTTACAGAATTAGGCTGTTAACGTCTACTTTAAACAAGGATGACAGCTCAATCAACGTATCAATCAATATCTGGTATACGCGTGCCTTTTTCATAACGGGCAACAGTTGCCTGTGTGGTTTCTAAATGATGTGCTACGTATTTTTAGATTAAACCAAGCTATCACTCTAAGGGTTTTGATATTCTGGCAAATATCTGGTTTGTCGCCAGTTAGGATAACGGCAACTCATCACTGAGTATGTTAGTTACTGCTATTTTGTCCAACTTCTTGGACTCTCATCAAATTGATGAAGTTTCTTTTTTTATATTTAATGCCAACAAAAACAGTCGATCAAAGTATCTCCTAATCGACTGTTTCAACTGACCTACTTGATTGCATAATGCACTGCTGCTGCACCTAAATTGAAACGTGAAATAGTCACTTTTTGAAATCCTATTTTCAGCAATGTTTGCCCTAAAGTCAAGTAATCCATAAAGTTTTCAGTTGTTTCGTCCAAGTATTTATACTCTGTATATTTTCCTTTAGCAAAAACTTTGCCAAATATTGGCATCACTTTACCAAAATAGAGTTGCCAAAACGGTTTCACAAGTGGATTATCGGGTTGAGAGGTTTCCAAAATAACAAGCTGTCCACCCGATTTTAGTACACGATACATTTCCTGCAATCCGCGCACTGGATCAGGCAAATTACGTAGTCCAAAGCCAATTGTCACAATATCAAACGTATCATCTTCAAATGGTAATGCCATCGCATCCCCTTGAATCAAGGTAATTTTATTAGAGAAATCACTGACATCAACTTTTTTCTGACCAATCGCAAGCATTTCCTCACTAAAATCAAGCCCTGTAACATCTGTCGTAGCATCACTTTTTTCAGCCAATGCTATCGCCCAATCGGCTGTCCCTGTTGCCAAATCAATGATATGCGCTCCTACAGGAAAAGTCATTTTAGTCATCACCCTTTGGCGCCATAGTTTATGGGTCCCAAAAGAGATGATGTTATTCATTTTGTCATACTCAGGGGCAATTTTATTAAAAAGCGCCTGAACATCAGTATTTTTAGGTGATTGTGTCATAATTTTAGTACGTGAAACCGTTGACTCACGCATTTCTCCTATTATTAATATTATTTCAATTCTTTTAATTCAGATAGCACAGCTACAAAACGATGACGCTGAGTTTTACCACTCGCTGTATGGTACCATGTTTCAGCGATGTAAAAGTGTTTTGGTACTTTATAATGCGCTAAGTTGTCACGTCCGTACTGGCGTAACTTATCCATCGACAAATTCATACCGGTAACAACAGCAACAGGAATCGATCCCCACAGTTCATCTGGTACCCCAACAACAACCATATTATCTAATCCAGGCATTTTAACGTAGGTAGCTTCAATTTCATCTGGGAAAATATTTTCACCACCAGAACTAATCATATCACCCGCACGACCTTGAACATATAAAAAACCATCGGCATCAAAATAACCAAAATCTTCGGTATTAAACCAACCAGATTGCATATTTTCAGTTAATTTAGCTGGCTGATTGAGATACCCAACTGTCAAAGTTGGTGATTTAATCCAAATATTGCCTTTTTGAGCCGATTGCCCAAATTGATTCCTTATTTCAATAGAAACTGGAAATAGTGGCTTTCCAACTGAACCCAGCTTATCATGAATATCAGTTGGATCAAGTGCCACTACCTGAGAAGCAGTCTCTGTCATGCCGTAGGATTGAACAATTGGCAAATGATGTGCCTGTGCTTGCTGCAAAGTCAGTTTATCCGTTGGACCACCGCCTAACAACATTGCCCGAAATTTATCATTATAGTTCACATTTTTTGGCAGTTCCGCTAACAATTGTTTCAACATGACTGGTACAACAGACATTGTCGTAATTGAATCTTGAATTAATAACTTATTAATTTTCGACGCATCAAATTTTTCTACAAGCATGACTCGCATACCGTATATCAGACTGCGCATTAGAATAGAAAAACCACTGATATGAAAAATAGGCACCACAGCCAGCCATGTATCTTCTGCCGTCAAGCCAAGATTTAAAGCATTGCCCACCGCCGACATAAAATGATTATGATAGGTTTGCATGACACCTTTTGGGTTATTTGTAGTACCCGAAGTGTACATGACACTTGTCACAAAATCTTCTGGGTACTCAGCGACTGGTATTACCGCGCTACTTTCCGGTAACTCAGAAAACTTAATTTGCTGCGTAACCGTCAACTTTTTATCGTAATTATCATCTGTCAACACTACCGTAACTGATGCATCAGCCAACTGATAATTCACTTCCCTAGCTGATAGTCGTCGATTAATAAATACAATTGTTTTCCCAAGCTGTTGCAATGCCATAATAACAAGATAACCCTGTATATTATTCGTCATAATCAGTGCAACACGCTCATTTTTATCTCGCAACGCAGCAATTTTACCAGCAATATTTGCTGCTTCACTTGCTACTTGGTCAAATGTCATTTGCTTTTTGCCGTCGGCAACCGCCACACGGTTTGGCGTTAATCGCGCACGCTTTGTCAACCAATTTTCCATGTCAAAACCTCTTAATAACTATATTACCATATCATTTACAACAAAATAGCGCTTGCTTTTATAAGTCTACAAACGTAAACTATAGATATGATAAAAGAAAATAAAAATATGACAACCAGTGAGTGGGAAATTATGCGTGTTATTTGGACACTTGGAGAAGCAACGAGTCGACAAATTATACGTGTTATGCATCTTAAAACAGATTGGTCACCATCAACAATCAAAACGCTCATCACTCGGTTAAAAAATAAAAGTTATTTAATTGATAATGGCGCAGTTCGTGATCGACTTTATAAACCAACCATCACTGAGCACGATGCTATGACAAATACCCTTCATCAGACCATTAATTCAATGTGTGCGATGTGTGTAGGAGATGCCATAACAAATGCCATTGCTTCGACAACTTTATCGCGACATGATATTTTGCGCTTACAAGATATTTTATCGCAAAAGCTGAGTACTGCACCTGAAGCTGTGGCGTGTAATTGCATGCCTAATAATTGGGAGGATGAACAATGAAAATGACTGAACATAGCCATCACGATATGGCCGACATGCCTATGACTGAAAACATGGCTGATCATGATATGTCACATCACCACATGCATATGACTGCTGACCCTGGTATGGCTAATATGGATATGACTGACATGAAACGCCGCTTTTGGTGGTCTTTTGGTTTAATGATGCCAATCATTATCATCACCCCTTTCATGGGCTTATCTTTACCATTCACACTGACTTTTCCTGGCAGTAATTGGGTCACAGCTATACTCTCTGTGCTACTTTATTTTATTGGATCAAAGCCATTTTTTGATGGTGCCAAAAGTGAAATCAAAGCTAAAAAGCCAGCAATGATGAGCCTTGTTAGCATGGGACTACTGGTCACGTTTTGGTATTCAATCTATGCTTTACTAGCCAATCAATTCGTTCACGGTACTCATATCATGGATTTTTTCTGGGAATTTGCTACCTTAACAGTCATTATGCTACTGGGTCATCGAATTGAAATGGCAGCAACCATGAAAGCTGGTGACGCCACAGATAAATTACGAGCATTAATGCCAAATATTGCCCATGTCAGGCACGGCGATATGATGATGGATATGCCACTTCATACATTGAAACCTGGCATGATTGTCCAAGTATTAGCAGGCGAAGCATTTCCAGCAGATGGTGTTGTAATCACAGGTCACAGTCAAGTTGATGAGTCTCTTATGACTGGTGAAAGTCAACTGATTGATAAATCTGAAAATAGCCCTGTTGTTGGTGGCACAATTAACGGTAATGGCTCGTTAGATTTGCGATTAACTCAAGTTGGTAACAATTCTTTTGTAGGTCAATTGCAGGGTGTCCTAGCAACATCACAAGATCAAAAATCACGTGTTGAAACACTGGCCGATCGTGTCGCCAGCTACCTTTTCTGGTTAGCTTTAATTTTTGCTTTAGTTGCCTTAATTGTTTGGACCAGTCTACGTGGCCTGAGCGCTGCTATTAATATTGCCGTAACTGTCCTCGTGATTGCCTGTCCGCATGCACTTGGCTTAGCTGTGCCCTTAGTTATTCAACGTACAAAATCAGTAGCCGCGGCACAGGGCATTTTGATTAAAAATCGTAAGGCATTAACCGCCGCAAATCATTTGCAATTTGCTTTGATGGACAAAACAGGAACACTAACAACTGGAAAGTTTAGCGTCAATCGCATTATCACTTATGGTTTAGATGAAACACAAGCCGTTGCTATTATGTCAGCGCTGGATTCGCAATCAACTCATCCACTCGCTCAATCAATTACAGCGTATGGTCGTCAAATTCAGGCCCCTCTGTTACAAGCGGAAAATGTCACAAATATTGCTGGTTATGGTGTTTCTGGTATGGTTAATAATACGCATTATTTATTAGTATCTGAACGTTTTTTATCTGAAAAGCATATATTATTCACACCATTACATGACGAGGGTTCAATTTCATATTTATTAAAACATGATCAAGTTGTTGCAGCCATCTCACAAGGTGATACTGTTAGAGACACAGCGTCTGAATTCGTAAAGCATCTTGTTCAGTTAGGTATCACACCTGTTCTTGTCACTGGTGATAACATAAAAACGGCACAAAATGTTTCTGCACAATTAGGTATTAGCGCTATTCACGCCCAAGTCTCACCTCAAGAGAAAATTGCCCTAGTCATTAAATACCAACAACTAGGTGATGTTATGATGATTGGTGATGGTATAAATGACGCCCCTGCACTTGCGCAAGCAAACTTGTCGATAGCTATTGGAGCCGGTACGCAAGTCGCACAAGCTGCAGCTGATGCCGTACTGATTGCTAATCAGTTACCAAAAATTATTGATTTTCTACAACTCATTAAACGCGCTCATACAAAGCAAATTCAAAACTTATGGTGGGGGGCCGGATATAATATTATCGCTATTCCTTTAGCTGCTGGCGTTTTAGCTACCATTGGTTTAATGCTCAATCCAATGATTGGTGCCATTGTGATGTCGCTTTCAACGATTATTGTGACACTTAATGCGATGACGCTTAAAGCGTCACCAAACAAAAAATAATTTCTACCGTGAGTGTAACAAAAGACATCATACAATTAGTTCCCATCTAAAGATATCCGCATCGACAATGTAAGCGTTTTCTCTAATAATTTTATCATTTTTAACGATAAGAAGTTACTAGATTAACTCACAATTAACAATATAAAGTATTTAACTTCGCTTAAGTTTCTGTCACAATTTAACTGTTGTTTAATGTAAAAGTGTATAATAGAATGTATTGGTAATTTTACATAAATTAAGGAGAACATACTCATGCGTAAGTATATCGCAGAATTCCTCGGCACTTTCATATTGGTGTTCGTCGGAACTGGTAGCGTTGTTTATTCAGCCGCTACAACATCTTCACCATTAACAATTGCATTGGCCTTTGGATTAGCCCTCGCAGTTGCAATCTATGCCTTTGGCAATATTTCAGGCGGACACTTCAACCCAGCTGTCTCATTGTCAATGGCTATACAAAAGCGTTTAACATGGATTGAATTCATTGGTTATGTTATCGCCCAGTTATTGGGTGCCATTGTAGCCTCAGCTGCCGTTTACGGCGGTATATCAGCCTACCTAAAATCACCAACAGTCGTACAAGCTTTGTCTGGTCAAAAAATGTCAGTGTCACAATTTGTGAACCTTGCCGGTTTAGGTCAAACAAACTTTGCTGATGGTCAAACGTTGACAGCGTTCGTGTTTGAATTAGTTTTGACATTCCTATTCATTTTAGTTATTTCAATTGTTACAAAATTGGCTAACGTACCAGCACCAATCATTATTGGATTGTGGTTATCAGCTTTGCTTATCGTCGCATTACCAATCACTGGTGGCGCCTTTAACCCTGCTCGTGCCCTATCACCAGCTATCTTTGTTCAAGGAAAAGCCTTGGGTCATGTTTGGGTATATATCGTCGCTAACTTACTTGGTGGCGTTTTGGCAGCATATGCCGCTAACTTTTTCAACAAAGAAGTTAAAGAAGTAGCCTAATAATTTAATACAATAAAAAAACATCTCATCATGTGTGAGATGTTTT
>NZ_AEMI01000008.1 GCF_000166715.1 Leuconostoc gelidum subsp. gelidum KCTC 3527 | reverse complement strand
ATATACATAATAAATTATCTTTACTCCTTTTCAAACCTGTCTGACTATACCAATCGTAGTTAACATAACAGCGACTATCCAAAGTAGTTGCGATAACAGTGTTCATTAGCTATTGTGAAATACCCCTTGTGAATTTTGATCCCCCTGCCCTTTTCCGACAGTTCACAAAGTCAATTTTACGATTTTTTCACAATCTATACCAATCTATACTGTGTTATCTTTGAAACGATTTCTTTCTTGTGCTGATAGTTGAGTGTTGACATAATTATCTATTAAAAATTGGATTGCTTCATAATTATATTCAACTTTTAAGTAGCGTTTTAGTTCCTCTAATTCTTTTTTTGTTTGTGGAGAAACTTTTAAAGTTTTTCTTTGGTTTGGTGAAGGTATATATTTATCAGTTTCAATAATTTCTGCACTTTGTGTTGGTTGATTAATTTCAACTTTTGGTTCTTTTTCAGGTTCTACAAAGGATTGTTTTGGTGTGAAATTGCCACGTTTTCTAAGCGTTTCTAAGTTACTCATGTTTGGCGTCCTCCAGTGTGTTAATCTTTTCTATAAATTCATTTGTTGCTATTTCGTATGTTTGCATGACTTTTCTGTCGAATCTGTCTTTATCAGTGATACCCGTGATGTCAAATCGCTTAATTCTTTCCATGTGTGGAATGACTGATTTGAAGACTAGATCGTCACCAAAGCTTTCTTTAGCCATGTTGAGCATAGCATTATCAACGGTGCCTTTTTTATTTTGTAATACTGGAAGTATTCCAACAACGTCAATATTAAGATTGAATTTATCTTTATAAATAAGTAAATCATTGATGTAGTTTTCTGCTCCTGTTAATGATCTCTCCTGCGTTTGAAAAGAAATTAAGGTATAGTCAGAAGCTACGGTAGCGTTTGCTGTTACTTCTCTACTCATAGGTGGAATGTCAAGAATGATGAGATCATAATTTGGTCGTAGTTCGTCTAGTAGTGGTTTTAATATAGAAACTTCTTCTGTTTCATTATTAGCATGTTTGTATACATATTTTGGAAAGTCTCCAAAATCAGGATATGAAGGAAGTAGATCATAATTTGGCATTATGTTAACAGGCAAATCAACTAATGATCCATTGGCAACTCCAGACATAATCGTTTTGTTTATGGTCATAATATTGTCTTTTTCAAGAGCAGATTTTGTCAGTAAAAGGGCTTTAGTAGCATTGGTTTGTGGATCTAGATCGACTACTAATACTTTTATACCCTGTTTAGCAAGAGTATATCCTATTAGTGTACTGTTTGATGTTTTACCTGCTCCACCTTTATAGTTTCCAACGGTAATAATTAATCCTTTATTGTTGTTTTTCTTAATTAATTTTTCCATGATATACCTTGTCCCCTTTTTTATTCATGTTAACAATTATTTAAATAGTTGTCAATGGGTACAAAGAGAAAAAGAGAAAAGGGTAAAAGGGGACAAAGAGAAAAAGAGAAAAAGAGAAAAAGAGAAATCCTTTTATATGAACGATAAGTGTTGATAAAAAGGGACATGTCTAAAAAGGGACATGTCTAAAAAGAGAAAAAGGTATTAAGAGAAAAAGAGAAAAAGGGAAAAGGGGACATGAATTAAAAAAGGTTGACATCATGCTTTGTATGATTTATATTTATGGCATAGGTTTTTAAATTGAATAAAAGAAAAGCCACCAAGAACGCCAATTCTTGATAGCCACGTAAATCTTATTTGTTTTGGTTAACGTAACTATATTATACAACATAACCTTTGTGTTGTAAATGTGGGTGATTTCAAATAGAGTGAAGCCAAACACTTTAAGGGGTATGGTTGATATGACAGGTAGGGGGTAGTTGTGTTTCTTGCAACTCGGTAGATCCAAAGTGCTATATCAGGTATACGAAAAAATAGACAAGTGCCATTTTCCCAGACACTACTGTACAAAAATATTTGGGTGCTACACAAACAATCCATACTGGGCGTGTAGTAGGGTGAGAGCGACCATTAACGGCTCGGCAGGTAAAACGGTGTTCAAGGACACAGAGCTTGTATTTAAGCTGTATCGTGATAAAGAGAATAAGTATAGTGATACAGCGCCAGTAAGGGCGTTTTTTTATTGGTTCAATGACTAAGTAATTGATTAAATCAGGTGGGTAAAACCAAAGCTTGTATGGATAAGGTGACGGACGACTGAACGATCGGTCAAGTGTTTGTTTGATTAAAGTTTTTTTCTTCCTAAAAACAAGGGAAAAACTATCTTCGGCTCTAAACTTCCCTCACTCTCAATCAAGCATTTGTGACTTGCTTGTGTCAACAATTTCTTTTAGTTTTCTCTATTTATTTAGATTTAAAGACAATAAAAAAAAGCCACCACAACAGTTAACCACGGGCGAGCTTAACTGTTGTGGTGGCGGTTGGCTGTCGCGCGGTTTCCGTGTTTGGTGGCAGATTTTTAGAATGATTTAAGATATATTTTTTGATCGTCCATATATTTTGTTGTTATGCTGTTGGCATATATGAATGGATTTTGAATGATTTTATCTTCTTCACAACAATCTATATTATTTTTCATGTAGTAGTATTTGAGATAGTTTTTTATACGATTTTTTAAGGCTTCATGGCTGATTTCAAATTCTTTGCAGATTTGATTAAATTTAAAACCATTATTTATGTATTGATTTAAAGCATTATCATTGATCAAAAGTTGACTAGCTAATGTATTGGCTTCTTGTTCTTTGATTGTATCTTCTGCTGAATAATCATTGCCTATAATTAAAGATGAATAGGTTTCGTTTTTTGTATTACTGTGTAGTTGAATGTGTGATAATTCGTGCAGAATTGTAAAATGTTGTCTGCTTGCAATTGAAGTATCATTATAATAGACCATGGATAAATATTTGTTGATAATTGTTAAACCATAAATACCATAACTACCGTTGATTAGTTTGTTAAATTGACGTTTGTTAAGTGGTGATATGGTTATTTTTTTTGTGTCTTTAAAAAATTCTGTAACGTTCCACCACCTGATTTGTGTTTCTCTAATGTGGTAGTATTCGCTTACAGTCTGGGCTAATTCTTTGCTGATTTGTTGTAATTCCAAATATTTTTCAAGTTCTTCTGGGTACATTATTTCGTATCTTTGTCTTCTTTCTCTTGCTCTTTTCGTGCTTCTTCAATTTGTTTAAAGGCAAAGTCTTTTAGTAATTTGAGTTGTGCTTTGAATTCGTCTCTATCTTCTTCTGGTACGTTTCTCATATCAATTCTAAAGAACATTGAGGGATCATCTTCTTCATCAATTGGGCTTGGGTCGTTACTTCTTCCTAATAAATAGTCACTAGTAGTATTAAGAACATCTGCAACTTTTTGTATTTTTGTGCCTGTTGGGTTTTTAGTTTTCCATGAGTAAATACTTCTTGGTGCTAAGTCTGATTTTTCTTCTAATTCAGACAGTGTAATTTTTTTCTCTTTAGCTAATTGTTTTACTCGATCAAGTATATTTTCTGAATTTTCCATTATTATTTAACTTTCGTTGATTTAACTATTGATATTCAACCATAGTTGATATAAAATAGTATTTGTAAGTTAGTTGAAAAAAAAAGCCCAGTGAATTGGGCGACATTTAATTTTATTTATTTGAATTAAATCTGTTTTTCTACGCTTATGAGAGAATAAAAAAAGGTGCGCAGGGCACCAGACGAAATTAAAACTGGATATACAGTCATTTGGATAACAGTTATATTCAATTAAAATAAGTCCCTAACAAGTTTTATTTTAATTGATATTAGGAATAAAGGCAAGTTTTTATGCTTTTAAGTTTGTTATTTTACTTGATGAGTAGTCATGGGGTCGAGCTTTCATATCTAGCTCGTGATGATTAACTATGTTATGTAAGTCAATCATTAACTACTGTAATAAAACCCGTAGCGGTGTCAAAGGCGCGCAGAGTGTGGGGGAGTTAAACGTCAAGTGGCGTTTGGCAGAACACAAATTGTAGATGTAAAGAATGCCAGGATCACTTATTGAAAGTGTGAGCGTTCGCAATGATTGGTTATAATCCATTTTAGTTTATCGCTGGTCTTGTTAGAAATAGATATGAATTGATAAGTTAAGTTGTTTTTTAGGTTTTTTTTACAATTTAACTTATTGTTGATGAATTATATAGTTTATAAGTCACGTTCTTTTTAGCCAATTTGGTTGATCAGGACGTTTTATTGTAGGGTGGTGGTTATGGACGAATATCCTGATGTGTTTACATTAGATGATGAGGGTCTATTAACAACCGACATTGAACTGATTAAGTGGTTTGAGGAAAAGGATAATCAAATTTTGAAAGGTTTGATTAAACCTGAAAATTATATCCCACTTAGTGAGTATGAACAAGTGTATCATGAAAGGCGGTTTAAACGTTATTATGACTAATGATGAGGGCAAGACGAAAATATTCTTGCGTGGTGATTTTGAAAAGCCTTTAACGGCAGAGGAACATGCGGAATTGTTAGCTGATTTAAAGCCATTGGCTGATAAGTATGAGTTCCATGTGTCGGTTGAGACTAAAATTTAATGTGTTGTTACTAAGAACATTTTGATTATTTAATCTGGAGTGTTCTTTTTATTTTGATTAAGAAAGAGAGTTTTAATTTTTATGAGTAAGATGTTGAAGTTGTTACCTGAAAAGGGTAACTTGAAGTTTTTGTATTTAGGAACACCTGATAATGGGCGACCACAGTTTTTGATTGAAGGTTCTGACGCTGATGCCTTGACTGTTACACCAGTTGGTAAGTTGCCAGAGGGCTTGAAGCCAAAAGATGTTGTGAAGTTTGAAAATATGACGCTTGATTTGGTGCCAATTGGTGGTTCACGTACTAAGGTGTCGGGTTTGACTGCTGTTATTAAGAAAGAAAATGAAACAGTAGCGACTACCTGGGCGAATGAGCCAGCCCGTACTATGGTTGTGGTTAAGGGTGAGTATTTCCCTGTTGTTGATACAGATTTCTTTACAGGTTCATTTATGTATGGTGCAACTCGTGATGTCTTTGAGACTTTGAATTATCAGGAACAACAAGATCGTGGTTCCCGTGTTGGTGATTTGATTGCTAAAGATGTTCGTGTGAGTGATGAAAATGGTAAGGCATTAACAGTTCGTGTGCCTGTGGGCGTATTCCCAGAGGGTGCCTTTAAGCCATTTGATAAGGTTGAATTTGAAAATTTGGTTGTGTCATTGTTTGACGGTTCAACCAATGATGATCCAGATCAAGATGTTTTGTTCTTCTCTGCTAGTGGCATTTCAAAGGCAACTGCTGATAATAAGCCACAAACAACTGCTAAGCCTGCTGAGGCCAAAACTAAGTAATGGCAGGAAAGGGGTTAATCAATGAGTAAATTATTTCCCCGTGGTTTCCGTGTTCGTTATTGGCATAGGCATTTAAGGCGTGATGTTTTTATTGCGATTGGACTTGTGCCAGTGGTCATATTTTTGATCACGATTGTTTTTCGTTTACTTGCGATTATGCCACCTAGTAAAGGTCTAGTCAGCTTCACAAAAGCATTGGTTACACAAGTTGATTGGTTGGCTTTTGTTAATAGTTTGTTACCGGGTCTTTATTTAACTTTGATTGCTATGGTGGTCTTAGTGCTTAGTGCAAGTTATTGGTATTGGAAGACTTATCAATTTCAAGGCTTTTGGGCGACTGTTTTTCGCTTAGAAAGGCTATCTAATTGGCTAATTGCTAATCAATATTATTTGGTCAAGGAAGTTGATGAAAAAGAACACCGTTTGAGTTTCAATTTGGGTGGTGAGAAAGGTGGTTGGCATTGGTAAAACAAAAAATTAAGCTGCCAAAAGTCAGTTTAAAGAACAATGGTAAGGTTGGTTTTTCAATCTATTTACCAATGGACGGACAAAAGTATCAAGATCGTTTTCGTGATCGACGTATTTCACAACCTATGTCGGCTATGTTGTTTGCGGACGGTGTGGGAACAAATGATATTTTTGGGTTTAAGTCATTTGACTTTATTTCTAATCCGTTGGGATTACGCTTAGGCTTATCTGACATGACCATAACAGATCATACGATTGAAATTATGAAAGGGGTGGTTTGGGATTATGAAAAATATCCCCAGGCACTTATTTCTGGTGATACGGGTTCTGGTAAATCATTCTTTTTGTTTAGTTTGCTGAATGGTCTGATTAAAAGTGGTGCGATTGTTGATGTTGCGGATCCAAAAGAGACTGATTTATCAGTGCTTGGTAAAACAGCGTCACTAAAATATCGTGTTACTTATGGTCGTGATCGTATTCTAAAATCATTTTATCGTTTTTATTTGGAAATGATTAAGCGTGGTCGTGAATATCATGATTTATTGAATGATAATTTAGAAGAAAATGTTGGAAACTATCGTAAGTATGGTTTGAAACCACATTTTTTTGTTTTTGATGAATTTGGTGCGTTTGTTTCTGGTTTGAAATATAACGATAATGAAGCGATCCAGCAAATTTTGGGACAAATTACCATGTTAGGTCGTCAATTAGGTTACTTTGTAGCGATTGCTATGCAGAAACCAACGGCTGATACGATTGGTAGTGCGTCTCGTGATCAATTCCAGTTCCGTGTGGCACTTGGTAAGATGAAATCTAGTGGATTGTCTATGATGTTCCCTGATGATGTTGACGAAGTGCAATTTAAGGAACTCTCAAAAAATTTAAAGGGTTGGGGTTATTTAGCTATGACACCAGGGCAAGCAAGATCATTTTTTGCGCCTGTTATTCCTAAAGATTTTGTCCCGTTCAAATATTTTGATGAATTAGGTCAACAATATCCAGCCGTTCCAGTTGAGCCAATGGGTGAGATTAAGGAATTTTTGGATAGTAAAAGCGCTAAATATGTAGAATTGAACTTTTAGTTAGTACCTATTAGTCATTTGGCAGGCCTAATTTGATTTAGTGATTGTAGGCAGTCGGGGTACATGAGGCGTTAAGCAAAGCGCTTACGGCACGTTGACCCTTTTCAGCCATGGAACAGCTCTGCTGTGGAAAAGGAAGCGCCCAGCTCTGCTGGTGCGCGACTGGTGGCGTTTGAAAAGGGGATTACGTGCCGTTGTGTCTTTGTAGCCGATTGTGCGCTGAATAACGTACAATCATTTGATCAAATTCGCCAACCCCCCAAATTACTAATAGGGGGGGTAAATTTACAGAAATGCCAACAGGCAACAAGCCCTCATTCTCACGGGGCGTTGATTTACAGCGATTTAAAAGCGGTGTGTAAATTCGTTTTTAAATTAAAATTCAATGTCTAAAAATCAGTTTATTATTAAAGATATTTAATAAAAATAGAAAAGAGGTTATCAAAACAAGAATTGCTATATCAGTACCTTGGTATTCTACCAAATGAATTATATGGCACAACGCATAATACAGGTTATGTGTTTTTATTTGGTCATTTTCTAGACGGTCAAGTCATTGATACACGGGTATATCAAGTTGCAGGTGATAAGTTACCCCCAGCACTTGCATTGGGGACTATCGTGGATCCAGAACAGGTCTACCAGAAAGGAGAGGGCGATTGGTACATGACGTTTGCTACGCAGTCCGTTGATGAAAAAATGGATCGTATGCAGATTTGGGACGTTATTTACAAACAAGTAAAACATGTCAGAGAAATATTTTAAGTTAGATTATGAAGTCACTAGAGGAATTGATTTAGTGGCGTTCCGTAAAGAGTTGGACTTATCGCAAGTTCAAATGGCTTTGTTTCTTAATGTTTCACGGTCAACTTACATCAAAAAAATTGAAGCTAGTGATGAAGTGATTGCCACGTTATTAAATGCAGATCAACGGCATACGCTAAGAGTGTTGTTGAATGCAGACGGCATGAGCTTATGGCTGGATTATTTAAGTATTTCGTTTAAAATGCGTACTGCGGAATGGCTAGTCAAAACGCTTTTACAGTCAGGATATGATTTATTTATTCAACGTGACGGTGGACGTTTTGGTTATTCAATTACCTATGCATTTGCAGGTCAAGCATTTATAACGGTGTATGGCAAAAAAGACGCGCCAGAAAGTTTGATCACGGTATCAGGGCAAGGCATACGTATTTTGGAAAATATGCTCATGCAACAGGATAGAAATATTTTTGATTTTCTCAGCCTTGCTTTGGATAACGGTGGTCATGTGACACGAATTGATTATGCTTTTAACGATATGGAACGAATTTTTAACATTTTTGATCTCTACAAGATTGTTGAAGCAAAACGCTACACGCAAAAATTTAGAAGTGAGCCAACCTTTATTGGTAATGGTCAATCAGGTGGTGCAACCATGTATTTTGGTTCCCGCAGTGGTCAAGTTTTCTTTCGTTTTTATGAAAAAGACAAGGAACAGGCAACTAAAAGACATATTCCGCATGAAGAAATTGGCATAAAAAATCGTTATGAAATTGAATTAAAGCAGGATCGTGCGCAAACACTAGCCCAGCACCTTGTCGAAAAACGTAAAGTCGGACCCGAATTATTTGCCTACTTTCAAGAATACGTTAGATTCTATGATGTGTCCGTTGATAAAATGGCGCAGAAAGAGATTGATAAGTTACAGCAATGGGCGCCCTGGCGTGCCTTTTTGCAACAGGCTAGTGTGGTTGAGTATGTTGCGCAACCAGTCGATTTATCTATGGCGCGTTCGCTTGATTGGTTTATTACACAAGTTGCACCAACTTTAAAAGCCTTGATCCTATATTTTGGTCAAGAAACGATAGATGAAATTATTGATGACGCAGAATTAAGTCCGCGTCAAAAGAAATTGTTATCAGTTGCTGAAAAGGTCAACCTACCTTTTTAAAAGTTAAAAATTGGAGGACACACAGATGTCAGAACAAGGAACACAATTCAAAAAAGCACTTAGCGCTACTGCAACCGAAGTCGCTAATTTTAAGGCATTGTCAAAAATCGAAGACGGTAATTTGTATGCTGCTGTTAACAAGGCTAAGGAAATCATGGAAAATGATCCAAAGTGGAGTGATTTAATTGGTGATGATCTTGCTAGTTTACGTCGTAACTTGTCTGTGTTGAACAAACAATACAAGTCGTTGCCAAAGGTGGCGGACAACGTCATCAATTTAGCAGAAGAAATTACGCAAAAAGTAGATCGGTTTGGGGGCATGTAAGATTTGTGTTTGATAAGTTAAAGTCAATCAGAAAAGGTTATGTCAAATCTCGTGATAAACCAGATCAATCATTACCTTATGCCAAAGTCCAAAAACGGGGCAAATGGATTAGACGTTTTGTTAAAATTGCCCTGGTGTTAGTTGGTTTGAGTGGTGCAATTGCTTTTATTAAAGCTAGTAATGTGAGCCAGACTAATCATAAGCTCATTGCTAAGATGAAAACGTATGATGACAAGCTAGAAAAGGCTAGTATGGGACAAAGTGTTTATTCACCTAGTCTTAATCGTTATGCACAAGGTTTTTTTCAAACCTATTTCACGCAGTCAGATAATGATGATGATAAGCAAAAACGTTTGAAAGCCTTAAAAAAGTATTTTGCCACTAATATCAGTAGCACAATTTATGATAATCAGGACTCGCAAAAAGAAACGTATGTGGGATCCAGATTATTAAATACGTTTACCAAAAATGACGTGAAGATTGCACAGTATCAAGTTGGCTATACAGTTGGCAACGATAAAAATACAATTATTCGCGTTTTTAATTTGCCTTTTGCTCAAAAAGCAGGGCAGTACACTGTTTTGGCGTTACCTTATGCCACAACCGAACAAGATATTGTCGGACATGTTGGCAAGATTGATCAAGATGACACCAATAATGCCACGTTGGCAAGCAGTGATAAAGTTCAAGCCTTTGTCAAAGCCTTTAGTGAGAAGTATGTGAGTTCAAAAGCTAGTGATATGTCCTTAATCATGAAAGAGCCAGAGGGACTAGAGGGACAATACGCCGTTAAGAGTATTGATCAAGTCAACGTTTCAGGTTCTAAGGATAACATGAACATTAAATACTTATTGACGCTAACGGACACAGAGACAAAGCTGGAACATTCAGAACAGATTACCTTGACCGTTTCGCCAAAGGGATCAACCTATTATGTGGTTAAGATGATCCATACACAAGGCGGTCTATTAAATTAAGAGGAGGTTATGATGAAAGCAATCATCACAAATTATATGTTTCAAATTCCGACACTAGGGATTAGTTTTAATGGGCTACAAAGTCAAGTAGCAGGTTGGGTATCAGCCATTGTTGCCATGATTATTATGTGGAAAGTAGGACAACATTTCTTTAAGGGTTCTGTTGGTCAAATCGTTGTAACGATTGCAATTGGTGGTTTAGTCTACTTTGTGGTTAAAAATCCAGATAGTGTCCTTAACTCTGTGGGTGGTATCTTCAAATCTCTATTTAGTTAATATGGCAGAAGTTTATAACTATCAAAAAGCCTTGAAGCAAGATATTGTTATTCGCAAAATTTCAGAAGATAAGAGTTTACCTGTTGGGATTAGTTTGAAACCAGCGGTTATATTTATAGTTTCTTTTATCGTGCTCTATTTTATTTTTCACGATCCGTTGCGAATTTTTTATCATGCCAATCCAGATTTAGGAAAAATAGCTTATTTGGGTACTTATGGTGTTATACCTTTTGGGATAGTCACATTGGCAAACAGAGTGAAGCCTGACGGCTTAGGATTAGTGCAGTATGCCCTTTCAATCGTGACATTTGGTATTAAAAGAATACTTAATCGAACGGTTTATTATCATGATCGTGTCTTGCCAACTGGTTATTTTGAAGAGAGTCACATGGCAGATACGCCAATTATTGTTGAAAAATCTAAAAGTCGTGATTGACGTTAAAAATCAGAAAGGATAAGCGCAAATTAGCGCTTTTTATTTACAAAAAATTATCAATTAAATATCAAATAAAATCTGCCACCAAACACGGAGACCGCGCGCCTGCAACACCAGCCACACCAAAGGCAGTTGAAACGGCAAGCATTTTGCCACATACCAATGCTAATGAGCAAGGTAGTGGGGCAGTGTTAGAATTAATGGCAACTATTGCTAGTCTTGGTTTGCTTGGTGCAATTAGCAAAAAGTTTAAGAAACAAAACTAATTAGATTAACTGCTGGTCGTGACGCTATCACAGAATATAATCAAATGGGGTGTGAAGCCCAAATAATCAAAAGGGGGCAGTTATGTCATTTAGTGAAAATCAAGAAGTGAAGAAACGTATCAATTATTTACAATCGCAGTTAGATTTAGTTGATATAGCTGTTCATTCGATACCTATTTTGGTGGCAAATGTTGAAAATCATCAAACAGTAGAACAATGTAATGAAGCGATTGACACATTCACAAAAGACGTACGCCAATTGTACCGTGACTTGTCTTTGTTTAAAGATATTAAATTTTAAGAAATGGAAGTATAGGAAATGCAAAAACAACTTTTAATCGCAGGTTCAGTGCTTGGTGCTTTAGCATTAGGTCATCAAGCAGTCAACGCTGATACTGTACCAACAGCGACTGATACTAGTACAGCACAATCAGTACAAGCGACTTCTACTGTATTGCCACAAGTCAAGGTAGTTGCCTTAACGGCTAGTGTTGATCCAGTGGCAAGTGCGACATCATCAAGTGATGATTTTGGCGATAATGATGATAGTAATTTGCCAGGTGGCGACACAGGTTCAAGCTCATCATCAGATAATGGTAGCTCAAATTCATCAAGTGACAATAGTGGCACTGATACACCAACGCCAACACCAGGTGATGATAATGACAACGGTTCAACACTGCCAGATGATAATGGTGGTTCATCATCAGATAATGGTAGTTCCAGTTCATCAACTGATAATGGTGGTTCATCATCAGATAACGTTGGATCAAGTTCATCATCAGACAATGGTGGTTCAAATTCATCAAGTGATCAAGGTGGCTCATCATCAAATAATGGTGGGACAGATAATTCAAACGCTGGTGGATCGAGTTCATCAAGCGATAACAACACAGTACCTTTGACACCGACAACACCTGATAAGAATGATAATGGTGAAACTAATCATGTGAAACCAGTTGAAGTAACGCCTGATAGCTCTGGTAATGTTGTTTCAGTCCCAACACAAGTCGCTAGTGTTCCTAGTGTAGCTCGAGCTGTTGAAGCCTATAATCAAGCGTTAACAGCTAATGATAAGGACGCTAGAAATGCTAAGGTGGTTGAAGCAAAACAAAATCTAGATGACGCTGTTGCCAAAGCTCTACCAGAAACACATGCAACACAAGCAAAATCATCAATTGGCATTTTAAGTGCTGTTTCAGGCGTTTTGGCAATGACAGGCGCATTGATATTCAAACGTTTTAAAAATTGATGAGTTCACACCTAAAGGGGGTGTTTTTTTAATGATTAAGTTTAGTGAAATTAAAATATTTGTTGGCGCTGTGAATGTACCGTCTCTTGGTCAATGGTTTACCTTGCCTGTGTCACCTAGTCGGGTAACACAAGTTTTAACCGAAAAGGGCGCGATTGGATCAGATACTGGTAACGAAGAAATCATGATTAGTGATTATGAAGCACCATTTAAAATAGATCCTTATGAGTCGATTGTTAAGCTAAATAACATGGTTGAGAGTGCCAAAAGAGCGTTTGAAAATGGTGTTGATGAGCAAACTTTAGCTGATTTATATGATCAAGGGTTAGTTCTACTTGATAATCAGATTGACAGCCAAGTTGAAAATTTAACAATTATCAAAGCAGAAGATGAAGATGACTTAGCCAACGAAGTGATCTCAAGGCGTGGTGGTGTTGGTCAGCTATCGAATGAGGACATCAATTATTATTTTGATTTCAAAAAATACGGACATGATCTGATTTTGGGTGGTGATTTCACGAAGCTACCTCATGGCGATTATGTAGAGTTGTAGTGTTAGTTGCAGAATTTAAAGCAATTTATAATGCTTATCTCTATGATCTTAATGTCACTGATATTAAGTGGACGTATCTCAAAACTACCCTTGAATTGCGCTATTTTGATGCGAACGGTTTAATTCAAATCAGGTGGCGCATTAAGAATGGTTTTGTGTTGGAAGATACAAAAAAAGTGATTGTCTATTAGCAATCATCTACAAAGCCTAGACTTTGTAGGTACATAACAAATAAAAAAATAAGGAGACATCAATGAAACTAGCAGTACCATTTAAAGCCGTGAAAGATAATATTTTATTAACCCAGGACAATGAAGCCTGGGCATATTTCAATATTGAAGCACTAAGTATTTCAGATAATGATGAGGCCGGTATTTCCAAACGACAAACACAATTGAGTCTATTATTTGATCGGCTCGCTGATTTTGAAGATTTTGAATTGCGTCTTTATAATCGTGATTTGGATTTGGTTAATCGTTATAAAGAATTACAACCCTCTTTAGCAACAGATATGGGTGAGACACCCGTTCAAATGATTGTAGATGAAATTAGTGCCATTACCGCTACTGGTGTGTCACAGACAATTGAGCGATTTGTTTTGGGTATCAAATTACATAATCAAAATTCTGGTAAAGTGATCAAACAAGCCACTAATGCTATGAATAACTTTGTAGATGAGTTGGCTGGTTGGTTTAATTATGAAAAGCCATTTGATGAAAAACTGTTTGATGACTTTAGACCTAGTGAAAAACAGGCTTATGAAAAAGTTGGCTATTTGGATCATACCAGGCGTTTGACCACTGATGAATTAGTTCATTTAATGCGTAATAACTATATCCAGGGACAGCTCCATGATTTTAGAAAAGTCGGACATGAACGTGATATTTTCAAATTAAGTGATACTGTGATTGATGACGGGGCAGTGAGTGGTTACGTTAAATTGGTTAATGATGACAATGTGCGCTATGTTGCCAAATTAGTGTTATCGACAACGCCAGAAAACATCACAGGCTTTCATTTATTCCGACTGGTACAAAATATGAGTTATCCAATCGACATCAATTTGAAAGCACATTATTATAAGTCAGAGGGTATCTATGGCTTGGCAACTCGTGCTAGTCAATCGTTAAAGACTGCTAGTAATAATGTTGAAGAACGTTATCAGGCAGAGGGATTTTCTTCTAGTAAAGATGATAAAACGATTGAAATTGCCGAAGTGCTAAACGATCATATTTCAGAAAAGAAAAACTTCTTTTCCACCTTAGTCACGTTTACGGTATCAGCGGAAGATATTGAAATCCTACATGATCGTGTTGCTAATTTAATAGAATCATTTAGGAGTATTGACGTGAATATTGTGAAACCAATCGGTGAACAAAAACGTCTTTTCTATTACGATTTAATGGGTTCTGATGTGTCTCAAAACCGCTATTGGGTGCAATTATTGACCAGTGAGGGTATCGGTGAGTTGTTGTTTGCCGTCAATCAACAAGTTGGTAGTAACATTGGCTTTTATATTGGACGTGGTGCGCCAAAAACAGTTGCTAATAGTACCCAGGACGCATTAGATAGTTCAAAGCGCTTGGTCTTTTTTAATCCGTTGATTACCAACGAAATTTTAGACGGATCCACCAGCACAACTAGCCCTAATATTATGATTACAGGTAAAACCGGTAGAGGAAAGTCTTACCTCACTAAAATCATTTTGAAAATCATTCAACTTTCAAATGCTAAAGCAATCTATTTTGATCCTAAGCAGGAAATGCGTAAATGGTATTCAGCGGTATTAAACGATCAGACCTTTAAAGCAGATTATCCAGATGAATATACATTATTGAATAATGTGCGTTTTGTGACGCTTGATGTTTCTGATAAAACAAATTATGGTGTTTTGGATCCCTTTATTGTGATTGATGTGCGGCATACAATGGGACAAACACAGTCAGGTGAAGAAAGCTTAAAGGCTACGGTACAAGAAATTTTTAAACAAATTTATCGTGATTATGGTTCCTTAATTGCCGAAACAGAATTAGATCTTGCCATTAATAAAATTATTCAAAAGCGACAAGCTGGTGAAACCGTTGGTATGTTAGATGTCATTGAAGAATTAGCCCAAAATGAAAATGAAGACGTGAAACATTTAGCTAAGTTTTTATCAGGTAAGGTTACTCGTAGCTCATTATCTCTAGTATTTTCACATGGTGAAAGTGAGGGCTTGAAGTTAAACAATCGGATTACCATTCTTGAAACAGCAGGATTGACATTGCCACAACATGACAAAGCCAAACAGGATTACACCGAATTTGAGGTAGCAAGTATGATTGTGATGACGGTGTTAGGTGTCTTTAGTCGGACGTTTGCGACACGG
The DNA here is from genome assembly GCF_000166715.1 of Leuconostoc gelidum subsp. gelidum KCTC 3527. Taxonomy (GTDB): domain Bacteria; phylum Bacillota; class Bacilli; order Lactobacillales; family Lactobacillaceae; genus Leuconostoc; species Leuconostoc gelidum. Next base: position 11,898 of record NZ_AEMI01000008.1, on the reverse strand, counting down.
GATTATGATGAAAAAACGGTTGAAATATTTGATGAAGCATGGACGTTTACAACGTCTGATATTGGTAGTCGTATTTTTAATGAAATGGCACGTATTGGACGTTCTGCCAATAACTTGTTAATTCCCGTGACACAATCAGTTCATGATGTTAAAAGTGATAATTTTGGTGTTTTATTTGCCTTTGATGAGGATAAGGAACAGCCAGATATTTTACAACATATTGGTTTGCCAGTTAATGATGACAACATCAAAGAATTAGGTAATATGGTCATGGGACAGTGTTTCATGAAAGATATTTATGGACGAGTTGAAAAAATAACGGTTGATGAGCCATTGGTTGCTATGCAACGTGCCTATCAGACGGTTAAAGCTGGTGACACGGCACAAGCCGAAAAAGCTTATCGCTAATATGTTAAAATAGAACAGTCGATAGTTAAGTTAAGTGGTGGCTATTCTTTCAACAGAAAAGAGGTGGTGCTTATGGTGTAAAACCTATAAACACGAACTCTAGGAAAGGAAAAGCCTGGTGTCTGTTTCAGACGCTTTACAGCTCATGTTTATGTTTGGCACTTTTATAGTTGCCTTACTAGCATTGGTTGTTGAGTTGATTAAAAGTCAACAAAAAAAGTAACCACTCAACTTTTGACCGAGTTGTGATTACTTAAAAAGTAAATATAACGAATAGTCACTGCTTAGCAGGCTATTGATGTTAAAGGGAGTAGTTCGAGCTACTTCCTTTTTCTATACACAATTATAACATGATGATTGAAATGATGAAAGGAAAACACATGCAAATCAAATTTTGTCGGAAGCTGATTATTTTGGCTTCTTTTTTGTTTGTTTTAGGCTTTGCACAAACGCAAGTGTCCGCAGATGATAGCAGTAGTTCAAGTAGTACGTTAGTTAATCAAGATACGCTTAATGCAATTGATGACGCTTCAAAACAAGCTGATAAAGCGGTAGATGAGGTGACAAGTGACGCAGAAAAAAAGTCAGGCGATACGAGTACCACTGATACCTCATTTAAAGCCAGTGACGCACAAAATATCAATAAGTTGAATGACTCACTGTTTTCATGGCAACCCTATTCAGAAAAAATTGGTGTGACGGACTTAGCCAATAATACGGGTATGGGCTTAGCTAAGTTTTTTTGGTATTTGAATACTTTGATTTATCAAATCAATGATGAGTTATTAAGTGCTTTATCAAATGACGGTAATTTATCAAAAGCCTTTACACAAGCCCAGAACGCTGTTTCAGGTAAAGTAAAATCTATTTTTGATCAAGGCAAGTTGTTGTTTGGTGGATTAGCTATTATTGTCTTAGCAATTACGGGGTTCATGCACTTTGCTAGTGGTCGTACGTCATCAGCGGTTCGAATGGTGGTTAATTTTGTTGGTATTTTATTAGTCGCAACGCTTTGGTATGGCAATGGTAATGAGTTATTTAATCAAATCAATGAAGGCAGTGATGCCGGACAGGCGCAAGTCTTAAAAGTCATTGGTAAAAGTAATGATAATGTTAAACCGGGTGACACGTTAAGAGTCGGGTATTTTGAGCGATCCATTGAACGTCCTTATTTTTTGATGAATTATGGGAAAGCCACAGCAGACGCAGTGACTAAATCAGGTGGTAATTCTTATCAGTTTATATCGACAAATAATAAGAGAGATGATAGTAAATTACAAACAACTGTCAGTGCCGTAGCAAAGAAATTTCCTAATACATTGGGGAAAAATAACTCATTTAACAAGGCAGGTATGAGTTTAGTTGCAATAGTGGTATCAATTGTTAATGCTATTCCTTATGACGCAGTGGCTTTGTTTAATATCTTTGTTATGGTCATTGAATTGGCTTTGTATCTCTTGTCACCGTTTGTTTTGGTTATGGCGTTATTCCCACAATTTGCCCGTAACGGGTATAAAATTGTTGGCGCAACGATTATGTGGGGTATTGCTAAAATTGGGGCTGGTTTCTTAATTGTTTTGGTCGGGGCTTTACAGACGTTCACTGATAGTTTTATCCCAGCAACTAATTTCGGCTCATACGCAGTTAACGCATTCCTATTCTTTTTCTTAGTCTTTATTGTCTATAAGTATCGTGGTAAGCTATTTGAATTTGTTGGGGTTAGTTACTCAAGAATTGAGGGACAAATGCCACAAGCCATGCGCTTATCTAATCTACGTGAAAAGGGGCAGAGTATTAAGCAGTCTAGCGTTGGTCAAAAAATTAGTCAAATGGGACCAATGCAACGTATGTCACAAAGGCGTGATGTACGTGATGAGATGAAAACCAAACAGGCAGAGGAAAAACGACAACAAAATCTTTCTCGTGTTCGTGATCAGTTGTTAGGCAAAGAGCAGGCAAAAACACAAAAATTGTCAGATAAAAATAAGAAACCATTGACGGTTGATGAATTCAAAAAGCCAATGGATTCTAAAAACTCTGATGATCCAAAACAGGCAAAGATTGAAAAAGACGGTGTTCATTTACCAAAATCAAACTTTGAAGCCAAACAACCTAATAGGCGGGTCAATAATCCAAAAAGTAAGAATAATGGTTCAGATAGTCAACAGGAAGTGGCTAAAAAGCGTGAAGCGATTAAGCGTCAATTATATGGTGATCAATTGACACAATCACAACCTAAGACACTTAATAAGGTGCCTGATAATCATAATAACTTTGAGCAATCAAAGACACCAAAACGTCATGAAATTGCTAATGATCAGAAAAAAACAGTTAATCGTGACAAAATTGCTCGTGAATTATTAGCCGAACGTGATAAGCAAAAGGAACAAAAACAAAAGTTACGTGATGAAAAAGGCAGTCAGTTAAAAAATAAATTTGGAAAGGATAACTCGTGAAAAAAATGAGCTTAATAATCGCTACAATCGTTGTGGCAGTAGTAACTACGGCGTTTTTATTGTATAATAATAAGTATCATGATACACCAAATGATCGCTTAAAAACGGTGTTTTATCAAACCCTGGGTAAGCATAAAACCGTGATCGTATTTCATAAAAAGGGGTGTTCAACCTGTGAGAAGTTGACGGGTGATGTCAATAAATTACAAAAAATGCGTGATCAAAATAATCAGGCAACCATTGTCGTAGATTACATGAATTTAGTGACACGACAATATTTTGAACAGTATCATGTTCAAGTGGCACCAACTGTCTTAGTGGTACAAAAAGGGGCAGTGATCAAACGAATTGTGAAGCCAACACATGAACAAATGGCACAAATTGCGAGAGAATAAATCAATTGATTGGAGAGCTATGAATAAAAAATCAGCGTTGACATTGGGATCTATTGGGGGCGTGTTAGTCATTTTGATTATCATTATTGCTTTTATAATGACGGGACAACATGAAACTAGCTCACAATCTGCCAGTTCAAAATTGCCAAAAATCAATCAAGCTAAAGTGATGAAGCGTGTTGATTATGAAATGTTTAATACAGCAAATGACCTGAAGTATGTTGAAAATACTGACAATATTTTAGATAATGTATTTGTTGATGGCGAAAAAATCGGGGAAGATACAGGACGTGGTATAGCAGGAATGATTGACTCAAGTCTTGGATATACCAGTTCAAATGATATGCCTGCAATTTATCTTAAAGCTAATGAAATAGAAAATTTGACAACAAAGTGGGAAAAGGACGGCAATTCATTTGTTGCTAAAGGCTACTTTGTTGTCAAAGATACGGGTAAAAAATATCCATTTGCCTTTGAGTTCAACGCTGATTATATGATCCTACAAGAGTGGTATGGAAAGGATATTAAAATTTAAAAATGACAAACACTAGAATAAAAGTGTTGAGTGCTATTGGGTTTTTCCTGATTGGCGCTTTTTTTTATACACAATTTCAAAAATCACAAATCAAACAAGCGACTGCCACCGTTGCTAAATTATCAGCGACACAAACGTTGATCAACAATAGTGGCACAATCACAAAAGTGATTGCTAATGATAATCAATTGCCAGATAATAATCAATCAAAAGCCACTGTTAATGCTTTGTTTAATGCAGGCTATGTGTCAGACAAACAAGTGTTATCAAAGGTGGCAAATGATAAAGTCAGAAAGTTTGTTAAACAATTTCTAGGGCAATTAGAGAGTGATCCAGCACAAGCCAAAAAGTGGCATGTATCAGATAATCAATTGCAATTTAGCCAACAAAAAGACGGCCTATTATTTTTTGGTGCCTTAACGGCAACTAATGGTAGTCGGACAGTTAATTATCAATTATTGGGACAATTGAATGCAAAAGGTAATGAGGTCATCTCATTGACTTTAGGTAATCTCACAAAGGGGATCAATAATGACACGTAAAACAGAAATCGGTTATTATGCCCTGTTAGTGGTTATGGTGCTTGGTAGTTTGCGCTTTGGTCAATTGATGTGGCAACAACAACAAACCTTATCACATTTGCAAAAACAAGCTAAGCAGTTAAAACATAAACAAGCCATTGCTAAAACTAGCCAGCCAAAAGTGAAGCAGGTGGTTGCTAAAAGTACCATTACGAAAGCTAGTGAGACTAGTCAACTGTTCTTCAATCTTGCTTATAATTGGTCATCTGGATCTGATTATAAAAAACGTATCACGAAAATTAAGCAAGCTAACTTAGTCACCAGTCAAGTTTTAGCCAATGACTACTTATTTCCAGAGGTTGGTGGCACGGCCGATTACATTGATAATAATGGCTTGAAATCTAGTGTGGTGCAAGTGGCATACTATCCAAAGACAACTAATGATGATCAAACTAGTGGTGTCGTTGGTGTGGCTGTGAATGCGAAACATGACAGTGATGTTGGCAATGGTGAAACACGTTACTACTATTTCAATATTGACTATCAAACCAGTGATAATCAAATTACTAGTCTTGATTATGTTGGGCGGTTAGCTGTTAATCAAAGCACTGATTTTAATACTTTTAATCCTTATGAGTAATCAATAAGGATTTTTTTGTTAGTCAAAATTCAGAAAGGAGATCATGTGAAAAATAAAGTTAAACAAGCAGTCGTGATGAAAATTGCCTTGTATTGTGCGCCACTACTTGTCATTTTAATACCAGTGCTTTTAATCATTGCGTTAACAATGAACAATCCTAGTGTTGTCTGTCAGACTGATACAACCACCGCGACGACAAGTTCAGATAGTGGTTCCAGTAATGGATCCTTAACTGATAAAAATTCAGATATTGGTAAAAGAGTTAGTTATATTATTGATCGTTTTAAAAAAGCTGGTTATTCAGGGGATAATATTTTAGCAATTATTGCGATTGGTTGGCGTGAAAGTAACTTAAATCCTAAAGCGGTTAATCCTGCTGGCTCTGTTAAAGGTATCTGGCAGTGGGGTGCTGGTGGTATCAACGGTAATCGCTATCAAAATACGGCAGATACAGTTGAAGCCCAGGTTGATTTAGCATTTAAAGAATTGGCAAGTAGCCATACCGTTGCTAGATTGGGATTAGCAAATGCTAAAGATATTGATAGTTCAGCTTTAGCCTGGGACACAGGTTTTGAGGGTGTTGGGGCAAGTGATCCACAGCGTAAAGTGTCCGAAGTGAAGGCTTGGGCGGAGTCCATTAAAAAAACGTATGATCTTAATTTTGAGGGATCATTGAGCAGTGGCAATAATGCTGTTAGTGATAGCAATACATCAGCAAGTAATAGCGCAGACAGTGATAGCAATAATCAAAGCGCTTATTGTAATACTGATGATAGTGGTTCGGCTGACGGTACAGGCAAGATTAAAGAGAGTGGGCTATCATTTCGGGACAAAAACAGCATTCCAGATGACATTAAACCCTACGTGCATAACATTACGGCCAAAAAACTAAACTGGAGCTTAACGACACCAGACGCCTATAATCAGTGTGCTGGTTTCTCACAAGTCTATATGAATGCGATTTGGTCACCTAATTTTACTTTTAGAGGAAATGGTAATGTGACGGCAGAAGCAGTGGCAAAAGTGACTGGTGTTAAGGTTACAACGACACCAAAAGCTGGGGCAGTATTTTCTTCTGATCGTCCTAATCATACAGGCGTGGTGTTACATGTTTTGGCAAATGGTGACCTAATTATTGCTAATCAAAATGCTGTCAAATCAGGACAAAATGCAGGAACTAGTAGGGATTATGAAGTTACGTTAGTGCCTAAAAAATCGTATGCTAAGGACAGTCAAGTTGTTGGTTATGGGGACATGACATTTGCTTATCCTGGGGACAATTCAAAGTATAAATTACATTGGTAAAAATGGCTATATCTACGTTCATCTAAACGTTTTTAGTCGGCTTTTTCTATTTTGACTTCAAATATGCTGAATAAATCTACCACACTATAAAAATGAAGGCAATATAAGGAGTGAGAAAATATGACATTGAAAGAAAAAATAGGCATTAATAACATTTTGCCAGACAGTGCCTATCAAATGGTGAAAGAAATATTTGTTACTGTAAAAAATGATTATTTGCAGTTGTATACGGATTATCAGAGTTCAAACAAGTTAAATAGCAAAGCTATGCAGTCGGTTTATCTTGAATTAGCACATTTCTATCAACGCTATGATGATCGAATGACCCCCTATTTGGTACAAGATTTATATGAGCAAATTAAGCAGGTAGAGCGTTTAGTAGAATTATTAACAACGTGTGATCAGGCATTAGAAAATTTAGATCAGACAATTAGTTTAATTGAACATCAATATGATGAAGAAACTGTGATCAATGACGCTATGAAAACGATACGTAAACAGTATCAGACATTGTTAGAAAAAGTGGGTTTAGACGGCAGTGTTATTGATCCTGTTAATCAAGCAATAGATCATATTCATGGTCAATATCGGCAATTGCAAGTTCAAAACAAAGCTTTATTTTTTGCACAATTGGAAAATATCCACGATCAAACAATTAAGTATATTAGACACTATATTGAAATTGAGTTTATTCAAAAACGGATTGATTATGGATTCGATCAGTTTAATACATTTTTGCGCTTAGTCGTTGATAATGCAATTCATCATAAAAAAGATGGTCATTAGTATTGCCAGAATGTAGATGATTAGAATAAGTATTGGAATAGACAAATAACCAGGTAGGTTAGCTTTAATTGAAATAGTATTGGATGAATGGAACAGTTTTAAAAATAGATAACCAATAGTCTCGAACACAATTTCACTAAATAAACTTATCAAATCCATACGATAAAATTTACGTTCCTGTTGATTTTCTCTTAATTTTTCGACCATAGTTTCATTTCCTAAAAGTAAATCGTCCGACGATACTCGTAAGTCAATAAATCACTTTTTTATTCGAGCAAAACAGTTTGAACAGCCAAATGATATTCGTTGACCAAGGCATGATCAGAACGATCCCTGTTTTAGAAGGTGACAATCGATAATTCAAATTCAGGTGAGCATATTTTAGCTTTCACAAAAAAACTCCAGTACTTAATTATCTCAGATTCTGCTTTGGAAATAAAATAGACTGGAGTTTCAGTGTACGGGCAATTTGAGAAAAGAACATGAATCTCTGTCTGTATTTTTTTCTTATGCGTTTGAGCATAAAATTTTTAAATAATCGCCAAAAATTTCTCTGATATGTAAAACATTCAGAATAAAGAATTAATGAGTTATTTAATAATTGAGTTAATGATTTTTTACTTATGATGATTTTCTAGTATTTTGACAGTTTTTCCGCCAATAATAGCAATGTCGCAGATATTGATAAACAAACCATGTTCGACAACGCCAGTAAAAGATTTCAGTGTTTTACTTAATTCTAGAATGTCAGCAATTTCCTTAATATCAATATCGATAATGTAGTGCCCAGAATCAGTAATCAATTTTTCATTGCTTTTTGTTAAACGAAAATCTGGATGTAGTGATAGTTTATCTAGTTTGTTAAAAATATGGTTGGCTCCAAACTTTACAACTTCTACAGGAAGTTTAAAGGAACCTAGATGTTTACTTTGCTTAGAACTATCAACTATCCAAATATTTTTTTTTGAAGATATTGCAACTATTTTTTCGAATAAAAGAGCTGCCCCACCACCTTTAATACCATTTAGATTTTCATCAAATTCATCGGCTCCATCAACCGTTACATCGATATTTTCTACGTCATCTATATCAACTACATTCATTCCTAAAGAATGAGCTAAACTTGCAGATTTACTCGATGTTGTGACACAGGTCACATTCCAATTCTCTTCTTTGATTTTTTTATTCAATGCGTTAATAAAGTATGTGGCAGTGGATCCGGTTCCTAGTCCAACCGTCATACCGTTTTTAATATAGTTAACGGCAAAAGCAGCAGCCATTTTTTTTTGTGTGTTGATGTCCATTACTAAAAGTCTCCTTGTTGTTAAATTATATTACATTATTACCGTGTCATTGTAACTCTATTTAATTAGATTATAAAACTTTTTGGAATGAAATGTTAATTAAGTTTATACATGAAAAACTTTCAGACGTTTTTCAACAGAATTACAAATATAACGTGATGAAACATTTATTTTAAAGAAAGCGTTTATATTGAATTTCAGAAGTGTATAATAATCACTGTTGTGAAAATATTATTTTGAAAGGAATTAGATATTATGTCTAAAGTTATTACAGTATTGGGGTCAACCAATATTGACAAAGTGATTATGGTGCCTAGGTTTGGAAACAGTGGGGAAACATTGAGTACGCCTAACCATCAAATTAATGCATTAGGAGGAAAAGGTCTTAATCAAGGGGTTGCCGTAGCAAGAGCAGGTGTTAAGACTAACATGATTACCAAAGTTGGAAAAGAGTTTAATATTTCTGAAAATATGAGTGATTCGTTGCTCAGTACAGATTATGTTCTTGTTTCTGAAACAGAGGAAACAGGTCAAGCATATATAACAGTCTCATCTGAAACTGGAGATAATATTATTCATATTTATGGTGGGGCTAATGCTGATTTAACAGTTTCTGATGTTCGATCTCAGACTAAAGCTATTGCTGAGTCTGATTTTGTTATTGCTCAGTTAGAGACCCCCGTTGAAACTGTAATTGAAGCGTTCAAAATCGCTCACGAGAATGGAGTTAAGACTATACTAAACCCAGCACCAATGCCTGAGGTTGGAGGTCTGCCCGTAGATTTATTGGAATTAACAGATATTATTGCCCCTAATGAACATGAAACAGCCATTTTAACTGAAATTAAAGTAACTGATGAGCATTCGTTAATCCATAATGCCGTATATTATTTTGAGCGTGGAATTGACACTGTAATTGTTACTTTGGGATCTAAAGGATCATTCTATATGAGAGACAATGGTGATAAAGGTTCAGTACCTGCATTTAAGACAGATCCTGTTGATACAACAGCTGCTGGAGATACATTTATTGGTGCTATGGCAACTAGGCTACATGCTAACCTGGATAACTTAAGTGAAGCAATGTTGTTCGGATCAGCGGCATCATCAATTACGGTATCTAAAGCAGGTGCTCAAGTCAGCATACCTACTGAAGAAGAGATTTTGAGTGTTTTAAAGTAATAGGAAGAGGTTAGTTTATTGTTATGCGTAAAACAAATTTATTAAATACAAAAATAGCAAATGCTGTTTCTGAAATAGGTCATACTCAGTGGTTGACAATTGGTGACTCTGGTCTTCCTATACTGGATGATGGGCGTAAGATTGACTTATCAGTAGTTCGTGGCTTACCTAAATTCATTGATGTTCTAGCAGCAACTTTATCAGAAATGAAAGTACAAAAAGTCTACTTAGCATCAGAAATTACTAAAGAAAATACCGATCAACTAAGTAATATAAAAGATTTGTTGGATGACGATGTTGAAATTGTTTGGATAACACATGACAAGTTAAAAGAAATGAGTAGGTCGCAAAATAATATCGCTTCTATTAGAACTGGAGAAATAACGGCATATTCTAACATAGTGTTGGAATCGAATGTTGATTTCGTCGGTGAAGCAATTAAATAAGTTATGCTTAATCGATAACTTTAGAAAAGGAAATTTAAAATGAATTTAGTTGGGTTATTATTCGCACTGTTAGCAGTTATTGGTTGGAGTGCTTATCCTACATTAGTATCTTATTTTGGTGGTAAACCAGTTCAGGGAATATTTGGTGCAACTTGGGGCACACTTATTGTTTCCATTTTTTTGGTATTCTTTCAACATTTGAGTATTCCAAGTGGTATTAATTTTTGGTTAGCTGTGTTTTCTGGTGCAGCCTGGGCATTTGGTAATGTACTCACAATTGCTGCCTTTGGAATGCGTGACCAATCTGGAACTGAATTAGGATCGGCAAAAGCAATGCCAATCTCAACAGCTTTTCAAATAACAGCCAATGTTCTATGGGGTGTTATTATGCTTGGAAATTGGAGTTCATTTTCTTCTAAGCTTATTGGTGCGATTGCTGTAATCATAATTTTAATTGGTGCTTACCTAACTACTTACCAAGAACAAAAAACTTCTGGTAATAAAGAGTTGCTCTTAAAAGCTGTTGGTGTTTTGTTAATTGCGCAAATTGGATATTCTCTTTATGGTATCTTGCCACAGTATACACATGGCACAGATGGGATGCACATGTTCTTTCCACAAGCCATTGGTATGGCAGCTTTTGGATTAGTATTAGGCCTTTATGAGTTGGTTAGCAAGAAAAACAATATCTTTAGCCAACCAGTAACTTATAAACAAATTTTTTCTGGATTTTTCTTTGCAATGGCTGCTTTAGGATACTTAGTGTCAGCTCAACCGGCAATGTTAGGATTGGCGACGGGTTTCGTATTGTCTCAGGTCTCAATTGTGGGTGCAACGGTATCTGGAATTATTGTTATGAAGACAAAAAAGACGTCTAAGGAATGGGTAGTAATTTCTATTGGGCTAGTAGCAATCGTTGCTGCTGCCTCAGTGACAGCATTCTTATAGAAATATAGTGTAGCATTAATAATTGAGTGATTAGAATGTGACTATTTTAATTACTGAATGCTTTGGCACAATATACTAGTAATGTTTAAAAAAGCTTAAGTTCTGCATATTTATACTTGATGTAAACCCGATAAATTGGAAAGAGTAAAAATTCTGTTTAGAAAGTTATTGGGTTTTTATGTCTAAATATTTAAATGAATTTAAAATAATGGTCGTTGAAACGTGGGTTTCGGGTACCAGATACTTTATGTCGAGCCAGCCAACCGACATCAATTCTTTTGTTAAATATTCTCCTACGGGTATCGCTGAACAATATGTTACAATTTTAAATAATACAATAGATGAGATGGCTACAGTATCTTTGTCATTACAGGCAAAGCAACCGAAAGCATTAACTATTTCAGGATCTAAAGGGTATTTTAGAATACTAGAATTTCCACGCGCCCAAGAAGCTGTTTGGTACCATACCGAGAGTGGGCAAACAGAACTAATTGAATCGGGGCATACTGAAGATGCTTTATTTTATGAAATTTCTGATTTTGAATCAGGTATAGACAACTCAAAAAAATTAACAGTATATGAAACGATAACAACCGACGTCTTCAGTATTTTTGAAAATATGAAGCAACAGTGGGGTGCATAAAGTCTATTATTGTAAGAGGGATCATTAACTCCAACCAAATTTGTTTATTATTAGTTATTCAAATTAGAAACACCGTGATCATTAAACGAACAATTTTTTAATGTATTGTACTGTTCTAGCAGAAACACTAAAAGCTTCAGCAGTTTCTTTTACAGTGTGAATTTGAGAATATTCAAAGATGGCTGTGTTTCGGCTATCTTTTTTTCTTTTGGGTCTTCCTTCGTTATAATTGGGGTTATGTTGCCTTGCAAACATTTTGCCAGCTTGTGTGCGCTCAATAATCATGTCACGTTCCATTTCAGCAACCGACAATAGTGTTCTAACAAGGT
>NZ_AEMI01000009.1 GCF_000166715.1 Leuconostoc gelidum subsp. gelidum KCTC 3527 | reverse complement strand
CACTAAGAAAGTTAGATAAAAACTAACTTTCTTAGTGTCTTTTTATGGTTGTTCTAATCGTTTTTTTCGTGTGCAATCAATATAGCATCAATGGCTTTTTCGTCTGCATCACTAAAATTAAGTGTTTTTAGCGCTTTGACATTGTCTATTAATTGTTCAGGACGGCTCGCGCCTACTATAACACTAGCAATTTCGGGTTGACGTAAATCCCAAGCCAACGCCATCTCAGCAAGCGTTTGTCCACGATGTATAGCTACCTCATTAAGTTTTTTAACCGTATCTAATGTTTTTTCAACTTGTCCGACCTTTAAAAACGGACTAGATGATTTCGCTGCTCTGGAATCTGCAGGAATACCATTAAGGTAGCGATCAGTCAGTAATCCCTGTGCTAAAGGACTAAATACGACTGCAGATTTACCTTCTTGCTTTAAAACAGGTAAGAGGTCACGCTCTATGTGGCGGTCAAACATACTATATCTCGGTTGATGAATAATAAATGGTGTACGCAACGTTTTAAATATTTTAGCTATTTCTGTTGTTTGCGCACCATCATAGTTAGAGATACCAACATATAACGTCTTACCCTCACGGACTAACTGGTCTAAAGCCAGTGCGGTCTCTTCAGCGGGTGTTTCTGGATCTGGTCGATGAGAGTAAAAAATATCAACATAATCTAGACCTAGTCGTGTCAAACTTTGATCAGCACTTGCAATGATGCTTTTGCGCGATCCCCAGCTACCGTAAGGGCCATTCCACATGTCATAGCCAGCTTTACTAGTAATCACCATTTCATCGCGATAGGGTTTCATATCTTGAGACATCATTCGCCCAAAGTTTTCTTCGGCGCTTCCAGGAATAGGACCATAGTTATTTGCCAAATCAAAATAAGTTATGCCTAAATCAAATGCTTGGTGCACAATAGCTTTTTGATTTTCATAAGGATCAACACTACCAAAATTGTGCCAAAATCCCAGTCCCAGCGCAGAAATTTTAAGGCCACTTTTTCCGACACGATTATAAATCATGTCTTCATAGCGATTTTTATTTGCGTTATACATAATACTCCTTTATAAGTTTATTTTCATAGTTACTCACAATGCCATGTTAATTGATAATGATAATGTGTATCAGATAACAAAAATTCGGGTGCAACACTTGGTGACCAAGAATCGTCACCACCAATACCCATATGAAAACCATCAATATTGAGCCAGACACCTTTTTCTGGTTTTAGTAAATGGCGATGCGTTGCGCTTGCCAGTTGATCGGGACTATATCGGCTCATATTAAATGCAAATTCTTGTTGATTTGATTCCAATACATGATGATCAAACGTCAATCTTTTAACTTGTGTTCGCAAGCCATTCTCGCTTGGGAAAATATAAGGTGTATACAAATCTGAAAGTGGCATTGACCAACGTCCCATGATGCTTGCACTTCGACGATCACGATAGTTTTCCATCGGACCTAGTCCATCATAATCAACAGTTTTTGGTAATGTATTAAGTTGCACAGTTAAGCCTATACGAGCAGGCTCAGGATCTGCAATCTGTCGCCAAATATCAACAGAAATTGCTAATGCGCCTGTTGATGTAATTTGATAGTGCTTATTTGAAGTGAACATCAGGTGTTGATCAATTGGTGAGAAAAATTGATGTTGTGTCTCAACTTCAATATTTTGACCAACACTTTGATAGTCGAAATGTGTTAACTGACTAACTAAGTCATTCATACCGGTTGCTTGCCATCTTTCCTTCCAGGCATTTGGATCAATTTTTGTCGCTTCACTCACCCCAATGTCATTGTCCAACGGCGCACGGCTAAATTGATCTTTGAGCGGTGTTAATAAGTTTTCTTTGTTTTCAAATTGCCAACTTGTTAACAAACCATTGACGCGATTAAATGTGAACTGATTATCATTGGCAACAATAACAATTGCTTCATCATTTTCTGAAGCAATAAACTTAGCGTTATTTAATCCCAGAGTGACAGTTTTTAAGGATTGTGGTACTTGATTTTGAATGATGAATTGATGGTAAGCCAATCGTGTTTTCGCACGAATGATGCCATCATTTTCACGCTGTAAAATTTTGACATTCAAAAAAACATCATCATCATTAAACTCTGGTACATCTAATACAATAATTTGATTACCACCAGCAGGTAAATTCAAGTCCACACGTTGCGTTTTAATCACATCATCCCCATTTATCCAGTCACAGATAAGTATGGCATCATTAACGGTTTTAAATAAATGTTTGCTCGTCACTGTCAATGCGTTTATCTCACCAAGTGATGTTTTATTGAGTTGAAAACTAAAATATTGCTGACAATGGGCCGCTTCTAACAATGCAGGTTTTGGTGTGCGATCTGGGAATAATAAACCATCTAAACTAAATTGTCGATCATTTGGATAGTCACCAAAATCACCACCATAGGCATAACTAGTTTCACCATTAGCTGTTTTTTTCAGCAAGCCCTGGTCAACCCAATCCCAAATAAAGCCACCCTGTAATTTAGGAAATTGTTCAAAGGCTTGCCAATATTTATTAAATCCGCCTAAACTATTCCCCATACTGTGGGCATATTCACATAGTATCAGTGGTCTCGTTTCTCCTGGCAAACTGATCCATTTTTTTATAGACCATTTAGAATTAACAGGTTCGATTTGATCTTGATCGACACGAGCATACATTGGCACGATAATATCTGTTGCTGGTGTATCTGCACCACCACCCTCATACTGAACAGGTCTGGAAGGATCGGTTTGCTTCACCCAACTATACATGGCATCATGATTATGACCATAGCCTGATTCATTGCCTAATGACCAAATAATGATAGACGCATGATTAAAATCACGTTGTACCATACGTGTTACGCGTGTCATCATCAACGGCAAATACTGTGAATCATTTGTTAAACGGTTCATTGGTGTGACACCATGAGTTTCAATATTAGTTTCATCCACTAAATACAAGCCGTATTGATCACATAATTCATACCATCGTGAAGCATTCGGATAATGCGACAGCCGCACAGCATTAAAATTATGTTCTTTCATCATACGAATATCAGAAATCATCGTATCTTCGTCAACATAATATCCCTTATCTGCAGTGAATTCATGCTTATTAACACCACGAATCATCAATGGTTGATTGTTTAACATCAATAAACCATCTTTGATTTGAACTTTTCGGATACCTATTGCTTTATTTTCGACTTGATAAATTTGTTTATCATCATGTAGAATAATTTGCACTGTATAGAGATTAGGAATTTCAGCTGACCAAAGTTTAGGGTTTTCCACAGATAATTTTAAAGTTGCCTCAGAGTCATTGGCCCCACGTTCATCAATCAATTGACTACCTAAATTACTGGTTGTTGTGTCAATTTTTTTTGCTTGCCAATACAAATTAGTGGTCACCTTTAAGTCATTTCGACCACTTGTTAACACTTCTGCCTTTGTTTCAACAACAGCACTATCTAAATCATCATCTAACTGTGTCTGAATCGTAAAATTTTTAAATCTGACTTTAGGTACCTTTATTAAATCAACATCACGAAAAATGCCAGACATACGCCACATATCTTGATCTTCAAAGTAACTTGCCTTACTCCATTTTAACACCAATACTGCCAAACGGTTTTGCCCATGAATTAATTTATCAGTCAAATCAAATTCTGCTGGTAAACGGCTATCTTCTGAGTAACCAATCCATTCACCGTTTAACCAAAGGTAAAACGCCGAACTCACACCGTTCAAAACAATATGAACTTCATGATCAGTTTCAAACCAACTATCAGGAACTTCAAATTTTTTTGAATAACCGCCCATAGGATTATCCTCAGGCACATATGGTGGATTGACTGTAAATGGATAATCAACGTTAGTGTATACTGGGACATCGTAATTTCCTTGTAACTGCCAATTTCCAGGTACTTGAATTGAATTTGCTTGTGGTAAATCATTTGTTCGCCATGCTTCATCCACAAACGATTGATTTGAAAAGTAACTAAACTGCCAGTTACCATTTAAAGATTGCTGTTGCGACTCATCCGCCTCCTGTAATGCTAGATTCAATCCATAGGACATATCTGTATGCATAGGCAAACGATGCCAATTAGTAACAGCTGGATTTTCCCAATCGCGACGATACAAAACATTTTCAATAGTTGTCATTTTCACTCCTCATATTGGATGCAATATTACTCAGATATCAATGTCAAAACGCGTTGTTGCCTGATAAACTTCATTTGCAGGTAGAACAATATTACCAAACGCTGGGTACTTTTCTGCACCTGGTGCTACTTGTGTCTCAAGTGTTATACCACCATGATTAATCAAATGTTCTTGACGCATAGGCAACTGGTAGTCATCCCCAAAGTTAGCTGTAAAGACAACCACTGATGGCGCTGTTGTTCGCATATTAATAGCTACTTTTTGATCTGGCGATACCAGACGAGCCTGAGGGATGTCAGAGTCAGTTACTTGGTTCAACAAAAATGGATGATCAAGGCCACCAACTAATTGGTTCTGAGAATCGACAGAAATCAGTGCTTCATTAACTTTCTTTGCTTTTCTAAAATCGAAAGCCGTCTGTGACACATCACGTTGTTCCCCAGTTGTTAAGTTCTGGTCATCAAGAGGTGCAAAGTGATCTGCATCAATAGACAACATATGATCAGCAACACTCTTATCAGGATGCCCTGTCAAGTTGAAATAAACATGATTTGTTGGATTAAATAGTGTCATAGCATCACTATTTGCTTCATAACTTACTTGCCAAACATTATCATTATCAAGCGTGTAAGTCACTTTGACAGTCAAATTTCCCGGAAATCCATTATTCTGATTAGGACTAGTATGCGTAAATGATGTTGATACTTTATTGTCACTTATATTCGTTTCACTCTGCCAGTATGCCATTTCGAAACTATCTGGTCCACCATGCAGCGTGTTATCATTTTCATTTTTTACAACTTGATAGTTTGTCTGATTAAGTTGAAACGAACCGTTGGCAATACGACCGGCAACTCTACCAATCGTTGCACCAATATAATGATCTTTGGCGATATATTCCTCAGCTGAATCAAATCCTAAAATTAATTCCCTTCGCTCATTGTTGATTGGCACATTCAAATGCACAATACGTGCACCAAAATCTGTCACAGCCAGCTGCACGCCATTATCATTAATCATTGTAAAAAGTTTGGCATGTTCGCCAAACGCACTTTTAATAATATTCATATTCATATCTCCTTTTTCAAATGACTGGAATAACTTAATAATTCTACTTAATAACTACATACAAGTTATAGGATCATAAACCACTAATTGCTTCAAATAATTAATGACTTCATTCTATTTCATGAATAAATCTCTGTAATCCTTGCTGACCGGTATCATTAGATTTGAAAACACCGGCATCTTCTAATACCCGCTTGAATATTTGACCAACACTTTGTTGCACAATATTTTCAACGTTTTCAGCGTTCACCTCGTGTGATGCCAGCAATTCGTCTGCCCATGCTTGGTGGTTTGATGCCACATGATCAACTTTTTCAAGTAGAAAATCTTCTACTTCGGCTAATTCTTTTTTTAATCGTGGTGGTAAAATAGCCAATCCCATCACCTCAATTAAACCAATGTTCTCTTTTTTGATATGTTGAACATCAGGATGCGGATGGAAAATACCATCAGGAAAAGTATCTGAAATATTATTGTCACGCAAAACTAAATCAATTTCATACCTGTCATGACGATAACGCACAATTGGCGTCACTGTATGATGCGGCGTGCCATCTTCATCATAACTTTTAATTGACAGAGATTCATCATCGTAAACATGCCATATTTTAATCACATGCATGGCAGCTTTTAATAACTTATTTTTATTTTTATCAATCAAACGAATCGCTGTCATGGGCCAATTCAATACACCTGCTTCATCAAGTGTCACATCTGCGATATGAATTTTCTGTTTAATAGCTGCTTTAGCCATTGGCAATTCGTACCGCCCCGCTTGAAAATGATCATGTGATAAAATTGATCCGCCAACGATTGGTAAATCAGCATTTGATCCTATAAAATAATCCGGAAATTGCGTTACAAATTCTAATAGGCGCGCCATGTTTTCTTCATCAATATGCATGGGTCGAATCGTTTGCGACAAGACAATCGCATGTTCATTAAAATAGGCATAAGGCGAATATTGAAAATACCAAGTTTCACCGCCTAATGTTAGAGGAATCACCCGATGATTCGTCCGTGCTGCATAATCTAAACGACCCCAATAGCCTTCATTTTCGCGTGCCAATTGGGAGGCTGGGTACTGCAATTGCTGATTGTTTTTATGACTCATTGCTGCAGCTGCTGCAATGGCTTTAGGATCTTTTTCTGGCTTAGATAAGTTAATCGTTATTTGTAACTCGCCATAGTTTGTTGGTGTTGGAAACGACATGTTTTGACTAATTTCACGCGTTTTAATATAATTGCTGCGCTTTGACAATTCAAATAAATAGTTAGTCGCAGATTCAGGTGATGTCTGATAATATGTCCAAAATGATTTATTCACTTGTGACGGTCTTGGCACAAATAAATTCATCAATTGTGCGCCCAACATATCTTCGTTCATCTGTCGATTGTCCAGTGTGCCATTATTTTTAGATAACATAATTAACTTATCTAATATGTCTAAAGTCGATAAATTTTCCACATCACTGTCATCATGAGACACCGTATAAGTTGATTCACCAACAATGCCGAGAATTTGATTAATCAAATAGACTTTATCATCATCGAGGTAATCTGTGGCTGCAATGACACGTTTAGCAAATATATTTACTAACGCACTGATATTCATTACTTATCCCCCTGTATGGCGCCCACCCAGTGGGCACCTTCCCCAATATTTGCGACATAAAATGATGGCGCATAACCCATAACTGATTCATATTTTTCGCCAACTATTTTTTCCAACGTATCAACTGAATCGTGATGGACTAACGCTATTGCACAGCCACCAAATCCAGCACCCGTCATACGTGCACCAAGCACTCCGCTAATATCTTGTGCTGTTTCAGCAAGTGTATCAAGCTCAATGCCAGTCACTTCATAATCATCCTTCAAAGACTTATGAGAAGCATTCATTAACTGGCCAAAGGCCGTCAAATCATTTGCCTTCAATGCTTTAACCGCTGCCTCTGTTCGTTCATTTTCATAAACTGCGTGTCGTGCACGCTTAACGACAGTTTCATCTGTTATAAAATGAGCATATTTTTCAAAAGTTGGGGTATCTAGTTCGCCTAAAAACTGAATATTTAGATGATTTTGCAACTGATAAACAGCTTCTTGTGTCTCACGTACACGTTCGTTATATTTAGATTCTGCCAATTCACGACGCTTATTTGTATTCATAATAACGACTACATACTCGCCTAAATGAATTGGTACCATTTCATAAATCATGGTATTTGTGTCTAGATAAATGGCATGTTCTTTTTCACCAAAACCAATAGCAAATTGATCCATAATACCAGTATTGACACCCACAAAATCATTTTCAGCACGTTGACCACAAGCAACCAATTGTAATCTTGGAATTTTAAGATTATACAGTTTTTGCGCCATAACCCCAATTAATAGTTCCAATGAAGAAGAAGAAGATAGACCTGAACCATTTGGAATATCACCTTCAATGACTAATTCAAAGCCATAAGTAAAATGATTACCATAACCTTTCATAGCCTGTAATACACCTTTTACAAAATTTCCCCACGACGCACTTGGAATTTTTGTTTCGTCATCAATGTCAAAACTAATCACGCCTTGTTCAACAAAGTTTGTCGAATAAAGTTTGACTTGTTTATCAGAACGCGCTGAAGCCACACCATATGTTCCTAATGTAATTGATGCCGGAAATACATGGCCACCATTATAATCGGTATGTTCACCAATTAAGTTAATTCTCCCCGGTGAAAAAAACTTATCACTTGGCGTATGATTAAACTTGTCAACAAAAATTTGCGATAATTTCTCATAAACATTAGTCATCTATCAATTCCTCTTTTTCTACTTTACTAGCATTGCTTCTGTTGTAGCTGTACTCACCAGTTATCAAGCCGTTCACTTTCATTAGACGGACATATAAGACGGTAAACATCACCATATCAAATTAATTGTGCTAAGTAATTTGATTTTTGGATATATTTTACTAAAATACAAACAAATTCTACCATTTATTTACTATAATGTAAACGCTTACTTTGCTTTAAAAGTTTCTCTGTACTTCAATGAACTTGGAATTGTCGTCCAATTGGTCCAATCATGTTCCGCTGAGCTCAATTCTATAGCCTGTGCCAAAGCAGTTTTCCCAAGTGCTAAAGGATTTAATTCAACAGTAGTTAATGACGGTACGATATAAGCAACAATATCTAAATTATCAAAACTCACAATATCAATATCTTTACCTGGTTCCAAACCGTAATTTTTCAAGATACTGATAGCTCCAATGGCAATTGGATCAGATGCTACAACTAGCGCATCAATAATATTCCCTTCAGCCAATAATTTAATCGTGCCTTGACTTCCTGTCTCTGGACGCCAATCACCAATATATGATTGTGGTTGCAATTGATGTAAGCTCATCCATTCACGGTACGAATCAAATCGCGTATCACTTATTTTTGATTTTGAGGTGCCATCTAAATCTAAGACATCATTGTCTCCACCAATAAATCCAATATGCCGTCGACCATTGCGATACAATTCATCTAAAATACGATATGTCATTTGACTTAATTCTGGATTAACTGCAGTCACATCATTATAATGAACCGTTGAATCAACTAAAACTATATTATGATTGATCTCTCGAATTTTAGTAATCGCCTCTTCTGAAATGTTTCCTAAAATAATAACAGCATCAAAACTTCCCAAGAGCATCGCATCCACGCCTTGATCAATTCTAATTATTTCATCAATTAAAACACCACTTTGATAGGCTGCTTTTTCAATACCCATATAAATTTGTCGCCAATACGTATCACGCGCCTCGCGAGATTCTGAAAATACGGTGAGCACACAAATATGAATCACTTTTTGCTTTTCATTTTTTTTAGATTTTTTAACATAATTCAATCGTTTAGCAGCATCAATGATATTTTGGCGCGTGTCATCAGATACTGACAAAGTCATATCGCTATTCAGAACACGTGATACAGTACTAGAGGACACCCCTGTTGCTGTCGCTATTTGTTTAATTGTC
>NZ_AEMI01000010.1 GCF_000166715.1 Leuconostoc gelidum subsp. gelidum KCTC 3527 | reverse complement strand
AAGTTCAGAGACGCCAAGTTCAGAGACGCCAAGCTCGGAAACGCCAAGCTCGGAGACGCCAAGTTCAGAGACGCCAAGCTCGGAAACGCCAAGTTCAGAGACGCCAAGCTCGGAAACGCCAAGTTCAGAGACGCCAAGTTCAGAAACGCCAAGCTCGGAGACGCCAAGTTCGGAAGTTCCAAGTTCAGAGACGCCAAGTTCGGAAACGCCAAGTTCACCAATTGTTAACGTAACTTATAAAGTAACTAACAAAAATAATAAGAAGTTACCAGACACTGGTGAAAATAAAAATAACCATACAGACGTTATTGCCACAGCGTTATTAATTGGTACCCTAGGCATTACCGCAGTTGCGCGTAAGAAAAAAGGTGACAACTAATTCATAAAGATTGGAATTAATTGTAATTCAAAGGCTAAGCTCAAGTCAGCTTAGCCGTACATAAAAATAGTGAAGGGAGGTAGGTACATGCATGCGGTATTTGTTAATACATTCTATGCACATAATCTTTCTGGTGCAAGTTTTGCAGTAGATCGACGGCTACAGTTATTTTTGCACCATAAGATAGAGACAACAGTTATTAGTGCCGATTATTATTTAACTAATCGTTATTATTTTCATTATCATTTTCCTGAATCAAGTCAGCATTTTTTAGACTTGCACGATATTTTGACCGGTAATTTAGAGCGTGATGAAGTAGATGCTTGGTTACGATTTTATGAAGGAAATTCAGCATCTTATAGTTTTGATACTAATAAAAAAATTGCAACTGCTGAGAATGGGGTCTATTTTAGATGGCATAATTATGATGATGATCGCTTAATGTCGGTGCACCACTATTCAAAAAGTAATAAATTATTGCGCAGCGATGAATATGACTGGCGTGGTTATTTGGCTGTGAGAGCGTATTATGCTTCTAATCCTAATGACGGTCAAAATTATGTTGTTAGTCGAGAACATTTAAATCCTGATGGACAAACAGTGCTAACATACCATTTTACAAGTGATAGTCAAATTAGACGAATTGATTGGCAAGATAAAACTGGTCAGGTTCAATATTTTAATCAAAAAAACGACTTGTTATTCGCAGCGCTAAAATACTATATCATGTCAATAGATGATGAAGTTTTGATGGTGCTTGACTTATTCCATTCGGATACGATATCCAAATTACAATCACTAAACACATTGGCTAATATGTGCCTTGTTGTACAATTACATAATATTCAAGTCAAAAATACTCCTGAGAATTCACCCACGCGAATTGGCTATAGCTATCCTGTACTGAATAGTGAGAAGTATAGCGGATTGATTGTTCTAACAGAACGTCAGCGTCAAGATGTTTTGGCATTGGCTGACCCTGACCGAATTTTTACAATAGCTGAAAACTGGTATGATGAACATGATGTGACAACGCACGATGCTATTAAGTGGTCAGATAAGGAAGATGGTTTAGTTATTATTTCTGCGCGGTATGATAAAACTAAGCAAATTGATCATGCTATTAAAGCAGTTATAACTGCGCATAAAAGAACGCCTAATATTCATCTTGAAATATGGGGTGGCGGCAATGATAATGTTCGAAAAGAATTGCAAGAGATAATTGATAAACACCAAGCTAATGAGTATATTAAACTAATGGGTATTACTGATAACCAACATATGAAACACCGCATCGCTAACGCACAATTACATGTTTTGGTTTCCAAAAATGAAGGGTTACCAATGGTTTTTTTTGAGGCACAATTAGGTAAAACCCCTTCAATTAGTTATGATATTGATTATGGCCCAGATGAAATTATCACAAATAGAGTAAATGGAGATTTGATTGCTGCAAATGACATTACCTATTTATCTTCAAGAATGATTGAATTATTCCAGAATCCTGGTACTTTAGAACATTATTCTGAAAATTCAAATCAGACACTAATTAAATTTCGTGAAGAAGCAATTTGGCAAAAATGGGAAAATTTGATAAAGCAGGTATTTGGATAGATGAAAGTCATCATAACAGAGAAAGTGACTTCTGAATTACTACATTTTGAAGCTATAATTAATGAATCGATTCTTTTTATTTCATGGACGTCAATAATTGCATATCAGACGCGTGTCAATGAAATTAATCTGTTTTCTTTCATGCGCCATCAAGAGAATAAAAATTTGCTATTGACGTTAGATTGGTTATCACACTTTGTACTCAATTATCGTTCTGTATCAGGTAGTCACCAGTTTGAAATGCAAGATGAATTAGGTCAAATTTCAGCTAAGATTTACATGGCTTCTGCTACCAGTCATCAAGTTGAGCATGTTGATACATTTGATAAAAATGATAAGCGTGTCGAAATGCAACTTTATGATAAACACAGCACGCGTCAAATGTTTACATACGACGAAAACGGTACACCTGTTACCAGTAAATTCAGTAGTAAAGACGGCACCATTCAAATCACATTTTACTGGATTTTGCAGAATGGGAAGCTTGAAAACGTTGGCATGTCTTTGCAGCAAGAAAGTCATGAGCAATTTTACAATAGTTACTGGGATTGGCAGATCGAACAATTTAAGCTGTTGATCGGGAATTGCTCGAATGTGAGTGAGGTAATCAGCTACGAGGCACCGTTATTATCGTTAGATGTTCCCACCAAACGTGTAACTAAAAATGAGTTAGGAAAAATATTATCAATAAGTTCATATCAACAGAATAGAAAATCTAATTTTTGGATAGTAGATTTTGATCACCAAAATCACTGGAAACCAAGAACTGATTTTGTTAAAACAGCAACCAATATTGATAACAGAATATTCAGAAAAATGTCATTCTCATCGCCTTATATTGATGAAGAAGATTGGATAAAAAAACAACTTAAAAAATACAATTCACTGATTGGTCTAGGTGATGTGATTATCTGGCAATATCCAAAATACTCCCCAAAACTTGAACTGGTTGTGATAAACTGGGCAAGAGAAAAAAATATTCTCATTGTTGCGCTTGTTCACGATGTGACCATGCTCAGAACTAATATTAGTAAATTAAAAAATTATAATTTAGAAACAGATAAAAAAGTTCTGCAATCATTTGATGTTGTGATGTTGCCACTACATTTTATTAGTGCATTAAAAAAATTAGGAATTGATTTGAACAATATTATTGAACTAGCGCCATACGATTTTTTATATAATCAAGTAATAACGCCAGCAAGTTACCAAAAATTAGTTGTGTATGCTGGTTCGCTTGCTAAGTTCCCTAATTTGGAGCAAATAAATTTTGATTTAACCGTTTATGGTGAAAAAAATTTTTCAAGTGTTGTGTTGAATCAACCTCATATTAAAAACGGCGGTTTTGTTGAAGCAATGGATTTACCAGCAAAACTTTCATCGGGGTATGGATTAATATGGGATGAGTCAGACAACGACCCGTATTTGCAGCAATATACACAATGGAATTGGCCATACAAGTTTAGCTTATATATGGTTTCTGGACTTCCTGTTGTTGCTTGGCGTGAATCAGCGATTGCTGATATCATACGGCAAAATAATGTTGGTGTAGTGATTTCGAACTTGTCTG
The DNA here is from genome assembly GCF_000166715.1 of Leuconostoc gelidum subsp. gelidum KCTC 3527. Classification (GTDB taxonomy): domain Bacteria; phylum Bacillota; class Bacilli; order Lactobacillales; family Lactobacillaceae; genus Leuconostoc; species Leuconostoc gelidum. The sequence goes on along the minus strand of NZ_AEMI01000010.1, from coordinate 10,880 downwards.
ATTTACATGGTGTGTTAGATAGTATTAGTGAAGAAAGATATCAACAGATGGCAAATAATGCTGCCAATTTTGGAAAGCAATTAGCAATGGGCGCAACTACGAAACAAGTATTGAGCGATTTAAAAATATTACTCGATGATAAACAATTAATTAATTTATAGCATGAGTTGGGGGATGATTAAAATACGTAAATTTATATTATCGATTATTATAATTGCAGTTACTACATTTACGTTCTCCGTCAATCTAGTCAGTGGTGAGATGTCGGTCACAAATGGTATCGCTACAGTATCTGGTAAATGTAATCCAAATAATACAATTGAAATTAGTCTACCAAATACAAAAATCATTCATCTGACACCAAATAGCGTTGGTAACTATAACATTGACATTAATGGCTTATCGATAGGAGACACAGTTTATGTGACTGCAGTTAGCATTGATGGCAAAAAAAGTCGCCCAACAAAGCATACAATCACAACAACTGATGTTATCGAACAAGATACTGTACAAAACCATATCATAAAAACGGCTGAAAGCCACTCAAACGTTTTGCATGTAGGTGATGAATCACATCTTAACAAAGAGGATAAGCCTTTTTTTTGGTTGAGTGTTCTGTTTGGTATATCGGGTGTTACGAGTATTACTGCAAGTGGTGCAACGTTTATAAATTCTCGTTTTCCAAAAGTTGAACACTCTTTTTTTTCGTTGGTAGGTTCGGGATTATTATGGCGAAGCCAACAGATCAGATATAAAGTTCGATTAGTTGGTAAGTTTTCTGGTTTAAATAAAAAGGCTTTTTTTGATGTGACGCCAGAAGAGTTGCATACTCTGACTACAAATGAAGAAGTAGAATTAAGTCAACAGTTCACGAAATTTGAGATAAGTGTATTTAATCGGCAGAATAACGGTGTAAAAATGGTATTAGTTGATGAATAATTTAGGTCCAGCAATGAAATACTATCTGTTGCAACGTAACATTTCAATCAAACAAGTTGCTGATGAAACACATATATCGAAAAGTTCACTGTATGATTTTTTTAATGGTAAGCATGAACTTGGGGCGACAAATTTTGTGTGTCTAATTCAACATTTGAATATTGATTTCAATAATGTTATTGATGAATACCATGATGCAGTTGATAATTCTGATCGAAATATTGACACGGAATATGAAACAATTAAGCAACTTGAAACCAAGGATTTAACTAAGTACTTATCTGGATTTGGTATTCACCAGACTGCTATTGTTCTAGCTGATTTTATTGTACAGGCACAATATGAAGGGGAGCTTAGCGAAAAAATCAATGTGATACAAGATGTTGCACGTGACTTGGTATTTGATAAATTAGACTATTATACAGTGGATGAACTGAATTTATTTATTAATTTAATTAGTATATCATCCAACTTTAATTACATTTACGGAGTTTATTTAGATTGTGAAAGGCTATTTTCAAGACAAGATTTTAATGCAATGCATCGTAATCAATCAGAATCAATTCAACAATTATTGATGATTCGATTTAATATGATCGTATTATGTATGAAACATCAGTCCAAGAATTTGGCCAAGAAAATTATTTATCTGGCTCAACAACTCAGGGAAGTTATTGATGACATGTATTCTGTATTGTTGTTGCGACTCATGGATGTTATAAAATTGATTATTTCAAAAAAAGAAGAACGTGCAAAAATTTTGTATGATAACATTTTTTCTGCAATGTCTTACTTTTTACCAGCAACAGGTCAGTTTCGTTTTGAGATGTTATTTTTAAAGTCTTTTGAACAATTTAAACAGACTCTAGAATGATCATATTTTTTTTAATAATGTTCTCTATATAGTAGATGTATTAGAAGAAATTATTTTTGAGCGTGTCAAGGAAATTACAATAATAATTAAAAGGACATGATATGTTGCTGGAAGGCCTATATTGATGATTTTCAGTGAATTTATTTTATTAGATTATTATTAGTCCAATCATGTATTTCTTTATAATTACCCGCCGAACATACTGAGTTATTATCATGTTCTGGTGTGCTTAATCTGGGTGATATATTGAGGCTGCTCGAATTAACATATGTTGTGAGCTTGATCGGTCATTATTAAGTTAGTAATCGTGGGCTGCAAATATTTTATGGTTGATTTTATAAAACGACTATTAAAATATTTGCAGTTTTTTGTGTCATAATTTAGTTTAAATTTATAATTTTATAGATATTGTTCAGAGCAAGAATATACAACCAACATCACTTTTTACGTCATGATTAGACGCAGAATATTAATGCTTACTAGCGCATCTAATTTCATTATATTCGTTTTATAAACCAATAAATTATGATAAAATAAAATATAGTTCGTTATTAACAGATAAATAGTGAATTTATTGTCAGATCATTCATAGGAAACAAATTGATGCAAATCAATTTGTGAAGCAGTTTGCTCTGAAAAAGGCACTTGCTGTAAAACAACGTGTTTCTGTGCCAATAATTCTTCGGCAAAAGGATCATTATGATAATCACGCATAAAGTTTATTTTTTGTATACCAGCTTGTAACAATAATTTTGTGCAATGAACACAAGGCACATCGGTAACGTATACTTCTGCGCCGTCAACACTGATTCCCATTTGCGCTGCCTGCATTAAGGCGTTTTGTTCAGCATGTACAGCGCGAATACAATGACCGTCAACGATTAAATCACCAACATCTGTACAGTGGGGAGTGCCAGATACAGAGCCATTATAGCCACTAGAAATGATACGGTTATTTTGAACAATGACGGCACCAACGTGTAAACGTGTACAGGTTGAACGAGTGGACAAGATGGCAGCTTGCGCGATAAAGTATTGATCCCAACTGATACGATTATATGACATGTGAACTCCAATGAATTTATTTTGTTAAGAAGAATATAACATAAAACGACAACCAAGCGAAGGAGCTTTTTAATGACTGAAATACTCGATGGTGCAGCAGTAGCCAAAATTACAAACGCAAAAACTGCTGAACGTGTTGCGAGGTTGAATAAACCGGTAACACTTGCTGTCATTTACGATCCCAAAAATGATGGTAGTCGTTTATATGTTGGTATGAAATCCAAAAAAGCAGCAGCATTAGGTATCACAACACTAGATATTCCAACTGATGAAAATGCCACAACGGCAAGTGTGATTAAGTTAGTTGAAGAGCTTAATGCAGATGAGCATGTTACTGGTATTTTGGTTCAGAGTCCACTGGCTAAAGGTGTGAAAGAACGTGAAATTTTTTCTGCCGTGGCGCCACATAAAGACGCTGATGGATTAGGTGCTACCGTGCAGGGTATGTTGTTTGGTGACGCACTAGAAGATTATACCGTTGCTGCGACACCACAAGGTGTGATGACACTGTTGCATCATTATAATATTGAGATGTTTCGTAAAAGTGCTGTTGTTATTGGACGCTCCCAGTTATTTGGTCGACCAATGTTTGCGTTATTGACAAATGCAGATGCAACAGTTACATTAGCGCATCGTTATACACCTGAAGCCATGTTAAAGGCGCAATTGAAGGCGGCAGATATTGTTGTCGTTGGTGTAGGTATACCACATTTTATATCAGGATCAGATTTAAAATCCGGCGCTGTTGTTGTTGATGTCGGTATGAATTATGTTAACGGAAAAGCAGTTGGTGATGTTGACTTTGAATCGGCACAAGGCGTTGCAAGTTACATCACGCCAGTACCTGGTGGTGTTGGGCCAATGACAATTGCAACGTTATTAGAAAACACCGTTACACTAGCAGAAAAATATTAATAATTAATGACAAAACCATTGGTAAATTAAATTTACCAATGGTTTTGTTGTATTGTTTCTGCTATTGATGTTAACAAAAATAAATATCATGATGTAGGTGACATCGTGGATTAAATTCATGTCGACATGCGGGACATCTTACACAGGCAATATAGGCATCGCCTGTCAGCTCTAAACGACAGGCACCGCACATGACACTTATTTGTGACATGTACATGGGCTGAAATGTGTGAGTCATCAATGTATCGTGACAAAGTGCGCAGGCGAAATATCTCTGACATTGTTGGCACATATTAGCAATGACATCAAAGGATTGATGCCAGTGTTGACAACGTCCAAATTCATCAAGAGAAATCCCAAAAATTTCAGACATGATGTAGAACACGAAAACGACGACGCAAGGTGAGTGTTATTATGGTTGTTACAACAGCTTTGATAATATCACCAGGAATGAATGCCAACTGGAAAATGAGTGCCTTAGTTAGTGGCATATGTGTCACAATATGCAAACCAAAGGCACCAGAAACATCAATTAAAACAACACCAAATATTAAAATAGTTAAGAACATTGTGACAAAATTTGTATAATTTAAATGATCGAGATATGTTATCGTCAAACCAATAAGTAAAGCAGCAAATGGATAGGCCCAAAGGTAACCTGCTGTTGCACTGAAAAATGCTGGAAAACCACCAGCACCACCAGTCAAAACAGGCAAACCTATTGCAGCTAAAAACAACCATACAATGATAGCTAGAAAGCCATTGCGCCATCCTAACAAGGTACCAGCCAGCATGATGCCAATATTTTGAATCGTAATTGGTACAATTCCAAGTGGAATTGTAGGTACGTAGGCCATGACAATGAGTATGGCGATCATCGCCACGGTGAGTGTTAATTTTTGTGTTTTCATGTTTCTTCCCTTTGTAAACTTTTTATTTATATAAGTTTACAATTAAAAAGAATTATTGTCAACAATAAAAAAATGCTGTCAGTTTTTATCTAACAGCATTTTTTTATGTATTTATTGATGATAAAAAAAGTTTTGAACAGCTTGAACAGCGGTTTCGTTGCCAACAAAATACAAGGTATCACCACGTTCAATAACGGCATAGGGGCCAGGAGATACAACCAGTTCATCATCATGTAATAAAGCAACAATCGTTGTACCAGTGCTTTGCCATAAGGTAAGCGTACCAATAGATTGGCCAAATTTTGGACTATCAGTACTTAATTCCAATTCGTATGGACTCAGCGGACTATGACGCTGAACACGTTGACTTTGTTCAAGTAACAATGTTAAAGCATTCTCCATGGATTTTATTTCTTGTTTTTGATTGGTAATGAGATCGTTTATTTGTTTGTGAATTGTTTGAATGTCAGATGTTGTTTGTGCTTGATTTAAAAATGCCTTTGCTTTTTCGCGAGACAGGACTTCAACACCACTGCCATGTATCAGTTTAACAATTTGAAGGTCTGCTAGGATACTGACAGCTTTACGTGCTGTTTCAGATGACACACCAAAGGCGACGGATAACGTTGATCTGGCATGTAGTTTGCTACCAACAACATACTCATTGTCGGCTATTTTTTGCGCGATTTGATACGCTATTTTGCGGTATCTTGGTTCTCTGATTGTTTGCATGGCATTCTCCAAAAGCAGGTGCTGGTTTGACAAAAGTGACAACTTGTGACAAAATAGAAGACATCACTTAGTGACAATTTTTCTTTTGTAAGAAGTTGTCACTATGAAGTATAAGATAAATAGTGAGCGTAGTCAATGAAAATAAGTTAAAACTGTTAAAAATCAGGGTGCTTAATTTATTTTCAACAAATGGAGGGCTTCATGGCTAAAGTAGAGATTAAACATCTCACAAAAATATTCGGAAAGCGACCCAAAGCGGCGCTGAAGATGGTAAAACAGCATAAAAGTAAAGATGAAATTGTTGAAAAAACTGGCAGTACGGTTGGTGTATACGACATCAACATGAGTATTGACGAAGGCGAAATATTCGTTATTATGGGACTATCAGGTTCAGGAAAATCAACATTAATTAGATTGTTAAATCGCTTGATTGAACCAACTCAAGGACAACTGTTCATTGATGGTGAAGAGATTACTAAATTTAATAAAAAACAGATGTTAGAAATACGGCGTCAAAAAATGAGTATGGTATTTCAGAACTTTGGTCTTTTTCCACACCGTACATTACTAGAAAACACTGAATATGGCTTAGAAATACAAGGTGTTAATAAGGAAGAACGGCGTAAACGTGCAGAACATGCACTAGACAATGCTAAATTGTTAAGTTATAAAGACCAATATCCTAGTCAACTGTCAGGTGGCATGCAACAACGAGTGGGACTTGCACGTGCGTTAACAAACGACCCAGATATTCTATTGATGGATGAAGCTTTTTCGGCTCTTGATCCATTAGTACGTGGTGAAATGCAGGATGAATTACTAGAATTACAAGCAAATGTTCAAAAAACAATCATTTTTATTACCCATGATTTAAATGAAGCATTACATATTGGTGATCATATTGCCATTATGAAAGATGGTGAATTGCAACAAATTGGTACAGGGGAAGAAATTCTAACGCATCCTGCTAATGAGTATGTGAAATCCTTTATTGGTGGTGTTGATCGTTCGAAGGTCTTGACTGCAGAAAGTATTATGATTCCAGCGTTAACAACTAATATTGATGTGGATGGTCCAACAGTTGCTTTAAGAAAGATGGCAGACGAAGAAGTATCAGGATTGGTTGCCGTAAACCGTAAACGAGAAATGCTCGGCTACTTAACATCGGATGAGGCAGTGAAGGCACGTCGGAATCAAACACCATTGTCACAGGCTGTTATGCAGATGCCAACAGTTGACTTAGACACACTAGTTGTTGATATTATGCCAATTATTTATGATGCGCAAACGCCGGTAGCAGTTGTTGACGGCAATAAGCATGCAAGAGGTGTTATTATTCGAGGTTCTGTTTTGGAAGCATTAGCCGATACGGAAGGAGAGGAAACCGATGCCTAATTTACCTAAAGTACCATTAGAAAGTTGGATAAGTGAGGGTGTTAACTGGCTGACAACACATTTATCTGGGCTATTTAATTTGATGCAAAGAAGTGGACAGAGCATCATGGATGGCCTAACCAACGGCTTGACAGCAATACCTATGCCATTGATGATTGCTGGATTAACGGTTATAGCTATTTTAACAACACCTAAAAAATACGGTTTTCCCTTATTCACCTTAGTTGGCTTGGCATTAATTGCCAATCAAAATTTATGGTCAGATTTGATGAGTACAGTGACATTGGTTATTATGGCATCTGTCATTTCACTTGTGATTGGTATTCCATTAGGAATTATTACTGCCAAATCGCCAAAAACTGCCGCAATTGTCAAACCAATTTTGGATTTCATGCAGACAATGCCTGGCTTTGTTTACTTGATACCTGCTGTTGCCTTCTTTGGCATAGGCGTGGTACCTGGTGTATTCGCTTCAATTATATTTGCACTGCCACCAATGGTGAGAATGACTGATTTAGGTATTCGTCAAGTACCTGTGGCACTGGTTGAAGCTGCTGATTCTTTTGGATCAACAACTTGGCAAAAATTGATTAAGCTTGAATTACCAAATGCCCGAAATACGATTTTGGCTGGTGCAAACCAGACAATTATGTTAGCATTATCAATGGTTGTGACTGCATCAATGATTGGGGCACCCGGCCTTGGTCGCGGAGTATTATCTGCTGTACAACGGGCAGACGTGGGTTCGGGTTTTGTTAATGGCCTTGGATTAGTTATTTTAGCTATTATTATTGATCGTTTTACGCAAAAGTTAAATACCAAACCGGGACAAAAATTAGTAACACGCCCTTGGCGTCGCTGGGCAATTTTAGCCACAGCACTCATCATGGTTGGTGGTGGCGTTGTTAATGCGGCAACATCACAAAAATCATCTGGTCAAAAAGTCAATCTTGGTTATGTTTCTTGGGATTCTGAAGTGGCTTCAACAAACGTATTGGCTGAGTCGCTTCGACAACATGGTTACGATGTGACAATGACACCACTAGATAATGCTGTGTTATGGCAGTCATTGGCAAATGGTCAAGTTGATGCATCAGTTTGTGCATGGCTACCATTTACGCATAAAGCATTATATGATCGATATAAAAATGATATCACGCTACTTGGGCCAAACTTACATGGTGCTAAGACTGGCTTTGTTGTACCAGATTATATGAAAGTGAATTCAATTGCTGATTTAACTAATGAAGCAAATAAAACGATTACTGGTATTGAACCTGGTGCTGGTGAAATGATTACCGCACAAAAAACAATGGATAGTTATGCAAATCTTCAGGGATGGAACCTACTAAGTGCCTCTTCAGGTGCTATGGCGACTGCACTTGACAAAGCTTATAAAACAAAACAAGATATTGTGGTAACAGGATGGTCACCTCATTGGATGTTTAGTAAGTATAAGTTGAAGTATTTACAAGATCCAAAGGGAACAATGGGTAAAGGTGAAAGTATCAATACCATTACGCGCAAAAATTTGAAAAAAGATAATCCTAAATTTGAAAAAGTGATGGATAAGTTTAATTGGACTAAAGAAGATATGGAAAGTGTCATGCTTGACATACAAAATGGTGCAACACCAAAGCAAGCAGCAACAAAATGGTTGAAATCGCATCAAAAGCTTGCTGATAGTTGGTATAAGTAGTATTTTGATATGCAAGAATGAGTATAATTAAGTCTATTTGATTAATGACTTATTAAGCATCATAAAATTCATACAAAAAAGGCATTAAGAAAATTAGAGAAATCTAATAGACTTAGTGCCTTTTGTATTTTCACGCAAATAAAAAGCACCAGAAACAATTCTTATGTTTCTGGTGCAAAGTAATGCTATAAGTGTTCAAATTGTTTGATCATTCTATGATTTAATAAAATAAATTAATCTTTTGATAAATGTAATATGATATCATTTTTGTCAACGATACTACCGGATTTTTTAGTGTGTTCCAAGGATGATAGCGCAGTTGAATTGGTTATAGTAACAATAACCGTATCATCAAATCCAGCGTCTTTAATTGATTTATCCCAGAATTCAATCAAGAGATCACCTTTTTTAACATGTTGTCCGCGTTCGAAGTATGTTACAAAGCCAGTACCACGCATGGCTACAGTGCCAATACCAATGTGAATAAGCGTGACAACACCTGAATCGGAAACCAAACCAACCGCATGTCTTGTTGAAAACGCAACACGTACTATGCCATCAAATGGGGCATAAACACGACCGTCAGTGGGGATGATACCGAAGCCATCACCAAGTGATCCTGAAGAAAATGTTTTATCTTTGACATCGGAAAGTGCAATCAATTTTCCAGCAATTGGCGCATTAAATGTTGACTGTCCTATAGCTAATTCGGGGACAATAATTTCGTCGTCGCTTGAACTAACCACGAATTCCTTGCCCCAAGTTTTTTCAAGTTGATCCACAATTTCAGCGTGCTTTTTTTCAGTCAATGTGACTTTTTTGTAAAAAACAAACGTACCGATAATAATAACAATAAATGGCACACCAAACATAATAACTTTAAAAATCAGTTGCCCTGAACCAGTGATTGAAGCTGCGGTTGCACCAGTTGTCATTCCAGCAGCAACGGCTGTCAAACCAACAACACCGTTTGAAATGGCACCTGCTAATTTATCCAATAGGGGACGTACTGACAATGTGAGTGATTCATCACGGTGACCAAGCTTGAGTTGACCATATTCAACAGAATCAGAGATTGTCATCAACACGACCAAGAATACTAATGGTTGTGGGATAGCAAACAATTGTGCTGCAAGAATAACTAGTGGCAGTGACGTGCCAGCAATAACAAATAGAATGATACCAACTGTCATAGTCAAGATGCACCAGAAGAACAGGCTGCGACGATTGAGTTTGTCAGCCAGTTTAGGGAATAATGCGACTGAGATCAATCCAGTGAAAACGTTTATACTAGCAAAGATTGTGAATGCGGAGGCATTACCTAAAATAAAGGTGAAGTAATATAGCTCTAGTGAATTCACAAGTGTTATACCAGTTGTATAGAGGCCATAAGCCAATGCAATCCACATTAATTGATCATTATGTGTCAAAATGTGAATAACATTTTTAAAACTGGTTTTTTCTTTGTTTTTACGAAGATCTGAATCAACCTCTTTTGTACCAATTCCAACGACAATAGAACTGATCCATGCGACACCGGCAATAATAACAGCGAACCAGAACCAACCGCGCGTATCACCAGTACCACCATTATGATTCAAGGAGAAGAAAAGAACAAGCGGCATAACAACAACGCCGACTAAATTAGCGCCTAATGTGGAGCCGATACGGGCAAATGTTGCTGTCTTTTCACGTTCTCTGGAATCAAATGTCAGCGCGGGTATCATCGACCAAAATCCGATATCCTTGAAAGAATAGAAGATATCCATTGTAATGTAGATGAGTGCAAAGAGCACAAGATATACAAATGGGTTAGATTTGTTTAAACCACCCATATTGGTAAACAAGATAACTAAGGCAATTGAGCCAACTGTTCCACCAATTACCACCCAGGGTTTGAATTTTCCCCATCGAGAAATTGTATTATCAATCGCATTACCAATGAAGGGATCAATTGCTAATTCTACAAATCGTAATAGAAAAATAACCAGGGTAATAATGCTAATCATTCTATCATTTTGAGCGGCATTACCACTGTTGAAAAGGTGGGTAGTGACGAACATAATGAAATACGTTGAAAGTGTTGCGAAAAACACATCATTACCAAACGCACCGAATGCATATGACATGCGCGATGACATAGATTGTTTGTTAGACTTCATAAGCGTATCTCCTTTAATTTAGTTCAGCTAACATAATTTATAGTAAGCGCTTTCATGATAAAAAGCAACCCTTTAGTAAACTTTTAGTAAAGTATTATGTTGTAATATGTAGTAAAATAAAAAGAGAGTCTTAGGGCTTAACTAAAAATAAATAAAGCCCTACCAAGAACCGAGGATGAATAAATGGT
>NZ_AEMI01000011.1 GCF_000166715.1 Leuconostoc gelidum subsp. gelidum KCTC 3527 | reverse complement strand
AAACGCCCAATAAGTTAGGTTTATCTAACTTATTGGGCGTTTTTTTGACGTTATTTTAATGTATGTTCATTCAAAATTCTGTAAGCCATTGCTTCACTGAGAATGATGTCAGTAATTAATTGACCACGGAGTGCACCAATGACTGCTTGATATTTTGATTTACCACGAACTAAACAAATTCGTTTTGGAACTTGTAATATTTGTGCAACTGGTAATCCGACAATTTTATCATCACCTTGATTTAAAAAGCGGCCATTAATATCATATGGTCGACCAAAGATCATGCCTACCACGCTTTTAACGTTTACTGAAGGGAAAATACCATTTAAATTATTGTGCCAAATTGGAATTGAGTCTAGTGATCGAATTGTTCCTACGCCTGTAATAAGAAAATCCATATGACTTGCCAGCGCTAAGGTATTTTGTAGAGAAGGTTCAGAGTATAAGCCGCCACGCACAATGTCATTAAGAATGTAAAGTGGAGCCGGTAAAGTTAGAAATTCACCAGAAACTTTTTTTGCAGCACGTTCTACCATCCGCATTGATCCAGCGGTAGAATTATATTTCATATTCTCACCTAAAAATTGTGTAAATTTAACACGTTCCAGCGGTGTACTTTTTAAGCTGTCTATCATACTATATATTGTTTCGCCCCAGGTGAGACCAACAACTTTATTATTAGTCTGTAATAATTCACCAACGAATTCAGCAGCAAAATTGGATAAATGAGTTGATGTGGTGATGTTGTTAATGTCATCTTGCACCACGTAAAAATTAACATTAGAAAACTTATCTTGTAATATATGTTCTAGCTGTGAATTACGATGAGAGTTTTCGGTAATTTCAATCTTAACAATCCCATTTTTAACAGCTTCGTTGAGATATTTATTGATTAAATAACGACTAATATTATATTTTTTTGAGATATCCCCGAACGGTAATTTGTTGAGGTAATAATCTTGAGAAATTTGAGAAAGTAATGCACGATCAGCCATGAGATCCTCCACATAAATATATTTTACTAGTATTTCACTAATTAAACAATCGTTTAATTAATTGAACGAATTTTAAAAATAAGAATTTAAAAAAATGAATTTATTTTAAATATTTTAAAAAGTAAATATTTTATGGCTTTTATTTTAAAATTTAAGACAAAAAGTATTGACTTGGTTTCAAGCAATTACTAGAATGAGACTTGTTAATAACTGTACATGAGTACATGCAAACTTGACCTAAATTAGAAAAGAGGGACATTTTGGTAGATATGAAAGAAGTGCTGTCAATTCATGAGGCACATACTGGGGTTTTGGATATAGAGTCGCAATTTGACATTACAACACCATCAGCACTGAGTGAGGCATACACGCCAGGCGTTGCAGGGTTAGCAAAATTAATTGCTAACGATGAATCGAAAAAAAACATTTATACCATGAGTGGCAAATTAATTCCAGTGATCACCGATGGTTCAGCTGTATTAGGATTAGGTAATATTGGTCCTGCGGCTGGTCTACCGATTGTTGAAGGGAAGGCGCTCATTTATAAAAACTTTGCTAATGTGAATGCTTTGCCGATGGCATTGAATCAAGTAAGTGTTGATGAATTTGTCAATGCAATAAAAGCAATGGCTCCCTCATTTGCTGGTATTCATTTAGAAGATATTGGCGCGCCACGCGTATTTGAAATTGAACGACGCTTGAGTGAGGAACTTGATATTCCTGTCTACCATGATGATCAGACAGGCACGGCAATTGTTGTTCTTGCAGGCCTTATTAATGCCGCAAAAGTTGTTGGAAAAAATTTACAACAATTAAAAGTAGTAGTCAATGGTATTGGTGCGGCAGGTGTCGCAACAACTAAAATTTTATTGGCAGTTGGTCTAAAAAACATCACATTAGTTGATATTGATGGTGTTGTGCGATCGGATAATCAAAAATACAATAGTTATCAACGTGAATTGACGACTCAAGTGAATCAAAGCGTTGGGGCAACTCTCGATGAAGTTATTGTAGATCAAGATGTTTTTGTTGGTTTATCAGATGCGAATGTGCTAACTGATAGTCAAGTGAGACGCATGGCCAAGAAGCCGATTATCTTTGCATTAGCTAATCCCGTGCCGGAAATATCACCAGAAGAAGCGATAAATGCCGGCGCAGCGGTTGTGGCAACGGGATCGTCGCAATGGCCTAACCAAGTGAATAATGTCTTGGTATTTCCTGGATTATTTAAAGGGTTATTATCAAGTGGTCTGAAGCATGTTGATATGCCATTACAGATACGTGTGGCACATGCACTGGCTGATATGATTAAAAATCCCGATGCCACACACGTTGTTCCTGGTGTTTTTGGTAAAGGCATTGTGCACGCAGTGGAACAATCAATTTTAGATTATGCAAAACAATTAAGTGGTAATTAAGTTCATGACAAACACAGTGCAAGACATTCACATGTCAAATGCTACTCAAAAAAAGAAGTGGCAAGCATTTTTGATTAAACTTGGCATTAACCAATTTGATGATCAAGAGTTAGATGTAATTGAGCAAACAATAGGTATCTATGATGACGATCAACTAGTTGCAACGGGATCCATTGCAGGAAACATTATAAAATATGTCGGGACTTGCGCCATTGGAGAAATAACTAAGGGCGCAAGGTTTAATCAATTGATGACAGTTTTAGAAAATCGTATGGCTTTGTTAGGACGATTTCATCAATTTGTATATACAAAACCATTATATGTGCAAAGTTTTGAACATATTGGCTTTAAGTTGCTAGCTAATTCAAATGAAGGTGCTCTTCTTGAGAAGGGGTCACCAGATGTCCAAGATTTTTTAAATACTATTCCAAAAGCACCACAAGGTGTTCAAAAAATAGGGAGTGTTGTTGTTAATGCGAATCCATTTACGGTAGGGCACCGATACTTAATTGAAAAAGCAGCAAGTGAAAATAATTTAGTATATGTATTTGTTGTTAATCAAGATGTTTCTTTATTTCGCACAGATGAACGTTTTGAATTAGTTAAGCAAGGGGTCAAAGATTTAAAAAATGTTGTTGTTGTTGCAGGTGGTGACTATATCATTAGTTATTTAACTTTTCCGTCGTATTTTATAACCAATACACAGCAAATTATTAATTACCAAACGACGATAGATGCGCGTATTTTTAAGAATATTATTGCTTCAGCATTGGCAATTCAAACGAGATATGTCGGTAGTGAACCGCTTTCTTATACAACCTATTTATATAATCAAACATTGGTACGTGAATTAAAACCAGAGATAAAAGTAATAATCGTACCTAGAATAGCACAATACAATCAAACAGAAATAATATCAGCTCGTAAAGTACGGCAGGCGATTGCGGATGATGATTTTGAAACGTGGTCTGAGATAGTGCCTGAGACCACAAAAAATTTTATTAGCCAACATTTAGCTGAACTGCAAATGCGCATTAGAAAGGGACAAAAGATTAATGGAAATTAAGAAAACCGCAATAGCGGGAACATTGGAGTCGTCTGATGTTCAAATTATGTTAACTCAGGGAACGGATGGCATTGTATTTGATCTCGTATCAGATGTTGTTAAACAATTTGATGAGGCAATTAAGAAAACAATTAATCAGGTCCTGTCAGAGTATGACGTTCAAAATGTCATTGTAAAAGTGGTAGATAAAGGCGCCTTGGATATGGTTATTAAAGCGCGAACTGTTGCAGTAGTACAGCGGGCTCTCGATATTGTAGATGAACCTAAGTGGGAGGTGCTGTAATGGCTATGGAAGAAAAGTTACGTCGTACCATGATGTTTGTGCCAGGAAATAATCCAGCAATGGTTAAAGACGCGGGTATTTTTGGGGCTGATTCTATTATGTTTGACCTTGAAGATGCTGTATCGCTTTCAGAAAAAGATGCTGCGCGATATTTAGTATATGAAGCGTTGCAAACAGTTGATTATGGTCGCTCCGAACTAGTTGTGCGCATTAATGGGTTGGATACACCTTTCTATCGTAATGATATTAAGGCGATGGTTAAGGCAGGAATTGATGTGATTCGTTTGCCTAAAGTTGAAACGGCAGATATGATACGAGATCTTGAAGGCCTAGTAGCTGAAGCTGAAATAGAATTTGGACGTGAGATTGGGACAACACATTTAATGGCTGCGATTGAGTCTGCACGTGGTGTTGTCAACGCCAATGAAATTGCACGATCTTCCGAACGAATGATTGGTATTGCGTTGTCAGCTGAAGATTACACAACAGATATGAAAACACATCGTTATCCCGATGGACAAGAGTTATTGTACGCACGAAATGTCATTTTACATGCAGCTAGAGCTGCTGGAATTGCTGCCTTTGATACTGTATTTACTGATTTGAACGATGAGGCAGGATTTAAACGTGAAACCAAGTTGATTCACCAACTTGGTTTTGATGGTAAATCATTAATTAATCCACGACAAATTGACATGGTTAATCAGGTATATCAACCATTGAAAAAAGAAATTGTAACTGCTCAAAATGTCATTGCTGCTATTGAGAACGCCAAACAAAAAGGTTCAGGTGTTATTTCTATGAATGGACAGATGGTTGACAGACCAGTCGTATTACGTGCTGAACGTGTCATGCGTTTAGCTAAAGCTAATAATTTAGTCGATGAGGAGGGAAACTACATTGAAAAATAAAGTAGAACGTGACATACCTGACGATATTTTAAAACAGGTAAACCAGTCAAATATTTAAAGGCGTTGACTATGGTCAACCAACAATTCAACGCGTTGCACCTAAAGTCAGGACAACAACAGGTCAGAATAAAATTTTAGATTCAGTAGATGAGGTTGTCACACAAACTGTTAGAGATGGTATGACAATTTCGTTTCATCATCATTTTCGTGAAGGAGATTATGTCTTTAACATAATCATGCGCAGCATTATCGATCACGGTTATAAAAATCTTACCTTAGCGCCATCATCTTTGACAAATGTGATGAATGATATTGTTGTTGAAGCCATTAAAAAAGGTGTCGTAACTGGTATCACTTCCTCAGGTATGCGTGGTAGTTTGGGTGATGCTGTGTCACATGGTATTTTGAAAAATCCTGTTATATTCAGATCTCATGGGAATCGTGCTCGTGCTATAGAGAGTGGTGATATCAAAATTGACGTTGCCTTTCTTGGCGTACCAAACACTGATGATATGGGAAACGCCAATGGCATGGATGGTGTGGCAGCCTTTGGTTCATTAGGATATGCGCTAATTGATGCCCAATATGCGAATACGTTGGTTCTGATTACAGATAATATTAAGCCGTATCCTAATACACCAGCCTCTATTAAGCAAACCCAGGTTGATTACATTGTGCAAATAAATGAAGTGGGAAATCCAGATAAAATTGGTTCAGGTGCAACACGATTTACTAAGGATCCTAAGGAACTTAAAATTGCCAAAATGGTTAACGATGTCATTGTTAATTCCGATTACTTTAAAAATGATTTTTCATTTCAAACGGGTTCAGGTGGTGCGGCGCTGGCTGTTACAAGATTTTTACGTACAACAATGATTGACAAAAATATTAAAGCGGCTTTTGCATTGGGTGGTATTACTAAACCAACTGTTGATTTGTTAAATGAAGGACTAGTTGCCAAAGTGATGGATGTTCAAGATTTTGACAAAGGTGCGGCTGAATCAATGAAGGATAACCCATACCAACAAGAAATTGATGCTTCTTGGTATGCTGATCCAGCTAATAAAGGCGCTATGGTTGACAAATTAGATGTAGCCATTTTATCTGCTCTAGAAATTGACACGAAGTTTAACGTTAACGTCATGTCCGGATCAGATGGCATCATTCGTGGTGCCATTGGCGGTCATCAAGATGCGGCAACGGCTAAATTAACCATCATTTCAGCGCCACTTGTTCGAGGACGCATTGCAACAATTGTGCCTGAAGTTACCACAGTTATCACACCAGGTGACTCAATTGATGTGATTGTGACAGAAGTTGGCATCGCTATTAATCCAAAACGACAAGATTTAATGGCTCAATTAAAGAATGTTCCTGGGTTACCCCTTTACACAATTGAAGCATTGCAAGAAAAAGCGGAAAAAATTGTTGGCACACCAAAACCATTACAGTTTACAGATCGTGTTGTTGCAGTTGCTGAATATCGAGATGGCACATTAATTGACGTGATTAAACAAGTGAAAGAATGAATTTAAACAACGAACCTTAAGGTTCGTGTACATAGATTTAAGAATGAAAAGAGGCAACTGAATGAACGTCTTTGAAAATGGTCGATCAATTGACTTGATGGCTGTATTAGATAATAGGGAATGGCGTAGTCATTACCAAGAAAGATTAAAAGTACAGTATCCAACAGCAATTATTGTCAGCATTAAGTTAAATATACCCGGACCAATTAAAAGTAGTCCCCTACTTAAGGATAGTTATAATTTTGGTTTGCGCGATATCAAGCAATGTTTAAAGCAATTTAAAATTGTGTATGAACGATTTTTTATTGAAAAGGCAACTGGTCCTGAAGGCTTTTTGGCCGTTTTAGGAGACTTGAAAGCAGTTAAATTGGCGACAATTTCATTTGAAGAAAAAAGTACTATTGGTCGCTTGTTTGACATAGATATTATGTCTGAAAAAAATGAGCAGCAATTGTCACGACGCAGTTTAGGGTATCAGGCCCGTACTTGTTTAATTTGTGATAAAGACGCGAAAATATGTATTAAACGAGGCGTGCATACGCTTGAATCTGGTTATGACGCAATTAATAAAATTTGTACGATATATATGAAAAAACAGATAACGATTCCAAAACAATCACAAGATCAAGTTATGCGTGCCGCAATGACAGCACTACTTTATGAAGTATCATTAAATCCTAAACCAGGGTTGGTAGATCCTGTGAGTAATGGCGCACATAATGATATGACAGTTTTCACATTTATTGATAGTAGTCTGTCATTACAACAATATTTTAACGAAGCTTATGCCATATCACATGATTTTTCAGGGGATGATTTGACAATAATGTTTGAAACATTAAGACAATTGGGCATACGAGCTGAAGCAGAAATGTGTGATGCAACACATGGCGTTAATACGCATAAAGGGGCAATATTTTCGTTAGGCATTTTAATTTCAGCGATTGCTTATGGTACGCGAAATGGTGGTGTAACTATAGATGATTTGCAAAAAATTATAACCAAAATGACAGTTGGCTTGGTACAGCGTGATTTTAAAAATCTATATGAAAAGAAACAAAAATTAACTGCTGGTGAACAACAATATCAACAATACCGGTTACCCGGAATTCGTGGTGAGGCTGCATCAGGTTTTCCTATAGTGATGGATATGGCGTTGCCGTTTTTATTAAAATCCGTAGGGACAACGAGTCAGCGTTTACTTGATACACTGATGAAAATTGCGAATTCTATTGTTGATACTAACTTAATTAAGCGTGCAGGTAGTCCTGATATTTTAACAGAACTCAAGCAATGGTCAGCGATGTATTTTGCATTAGGTGGCAGTCAAACACCTGCAGGGATAACCTATTTAGAAAAATTAGATGCTGAGTTTATGCAACGTCATTTAAGCATAGGTGGCACCGCGGATAATTTAATTTCAACGGTTTTCCTTGCAAGATTGGTTGGTGGTATATGACGAGTTTTATAACAAGTGACAAAGTTAAGCTGTCCTATACAGATCAAGGTAATGGCCAAGCGGTTATTTTGTTAACTGGTTATGCTGGTGTGAAAGAAGAATGGTATTACCAATCAGCCTGTTTACTCGAACGTGGTTTTCGGGTGATTACCTTAGATTGGCGTTGTCATGGCGCCTCAACACATACGGCAAAAAATTTAAAGATTATGCGGTTGGCTGCAGATTTACATGAATTAATTATAAATTTGAAGTTGATAAGCGTCAGATTGATAGGACATTCCATGGGTGGCAGTGTGATATGGGCGTATACAGTACTCTTTGGTTATCAAAGCATTGATTGCATCATAACAATAGATGAATCACCTAAATTGTTGAACGATGAGAAATGGTCGGGTGGTTTAGTTAATTTAAAATGGGACAATTTTTGGATGATTTCTGAGCAAATACCTTTCTTAAAAATGAATAAACAGCCAATATCTACTGAGTTACGAGTAATACTGAATGGTATTAAAAAATCAAATCCTTTTGATTTTGATTTAGGTCATGAATTGCTGATTGATCATTTATTACAGGATTGGCGTCAGGTAATTAGAGATATTAAAGTACCACAATTATTTGTTAAAGGCGCATGTACATCAATATGGGAGAATGATTATTCTAATTATTGTGAATATACAAACAATAAGTTTTCTAAATTGGTAACGCTTAATAATGTCGGGCATATGCCGCAGGTAGAAGACTATAAATCCTTTAATAATGCTATTGTTAATTTTCTAAAAGACTAGATAAATAAAAATATAATTAAGAATGTGATTGCTATAAAGTGATGATTATGTCAATTTTTACAACCTCTTGTGAAGTTTATAACTAATGGATGATGGAGAATTTAAACGATGTTAGATAATAATGACAGCAAAACTACGACGCATAGCTGGCGCAGCCGACTTGCCAAATTGGATGCAATTCAAATAAGTGGTATTGGCATGGTTGCTTATATTTTAATGGCAATTTTACTGGTAGTAGCGATACAGACACACACTTTACCGAATACAATGATCGGCGCTATTTTAGTTTTGGTTTTGATGGGACATATTTTTTACTACTTAGGCGCACATTTACCTATTTTTAAGTCGTATTTGGGCGGCGGATCCGTGTTTACTATTTTTGCGACAGCTATTTTGGCCACAACAGGTATTATGCCACAATCAGTTGTTCATACTGCTTCAGGATTTATTAACGGTATGGATTTCCTAGGATTGTATATTGTATCATTAATTGGCTCATCAATTTTTAAGATGAATCGTAAAATGTTGTTAAGTGCGGCTATAAGGTTCTTACCCGTTGCATTTATTTCAATGGCAATCACATTCTTTGGTGTTGGCTTAATGGGAATGTTAATTGGTGAGGGTTTTGATCATGCAGTGTTGTATATCAGTTTACCAATTATGGCAGGTGGTGTTGGTGCTGGTATCGTACCTTTATCAGGCATATATGCGCATGCGTTTGGACGTCCAGCTGCAGCAATATTATCTCAGCTATTTCCAGCAGTTATTTTTGGTAACCTATTGGCTATTATTAGTGCTGGTTTAGTTTCTAAAATATTTATGACAAGTAAATACAATGGGCACGGAGAGTTGCTACATAGTAAAAATAGCAGTGAAAAAGTTGCAAAGGAATTGAAACCAGACTATATTCAGATGGGTGTTGGTCTTGTTGTTTCGGTATCATTCTTTGTATTTGGCACAATGTTGAGTGCCATTTTCCCAAATATTAATGCCTATGCCTTTATTATTTTAACAATTGTATTAATTAAGGCACTTGGACTGTTACCCACTTATTATGAAGAATCAGTGATTATGTTCGGCCAATTGGTCGTAAAAAATATGACACATGCTTTACTTGCCGGTGTCGGATTATCATTGTTGAATATTAAATTACTATTGAGCGCACTATCATGGCAGTTTGTTGTTTTGTGTGTAACTAGTATCATCATCATATCATTAGCAAGTGCTTTCTTAGGAAAAATTTTCGGACTTTATCCAGTTGAATCAGTTATCACAGCAGGATTGGCTAACAATAGCATGGGGGGAACCGGAAACGTTGCAGTTTTGGCCGCATCAAATCGTATGCATTTGATTGCTTTTGCACAGATGGGCAATCGAATTGGTGGTGCACTCGTTTTGGTTATTGCAGGAATTTTAGTATCATTTATGAGATGAAATACAGTCATATCTGAAAGGTAAGTTATTTATAACTTATCTTTTTTTGTAATGGTGTATTATAAATTTAGGCGTATTATACATTTTTATTGATTCATTGTAAATAATTACACAAACAAATTAATTAATAGAAAGCGCTTACAAAACTAATAGTAACAGCGTTTTAAAAACTTTTATAAAAATACTTGCTTTTTATAAAAGGGTGTTATATACTTATATTGTTAAGTAATGAGCAAACAATAAAAGGAGCACATCATTATGGCAGACACAATTGTAAAAAAGCCTGTAAAAAAGGTTTTGACACCTGAAGAAAAAGCAGAACTACAAATACAAGCTGAAGCAATGACAGCAGCATTAGTTGAAAAATCAAAAATAGCATTAGCAACGTTTTCAACCTATACACAGGAACAAGTTGATAAGATCGTAGCAGCGATGGCATTAGCAGGTTCAGAAAATTCTTTAGTATTAGCCCATGCAGCGTACGATGAAACTGGTCGAGGTGTTGTTGAAGATAAAGATACAAAAAATCGTTTTGCATCAGAATCTGTTTATAACGCAATCAAATTTGATAAGACAGTTGGTGTAATTAGCGAAGATAAGATTCAAGGGAAAGTTGAATTGGCTGCACCGTTAGGCGTCTTGGCTGGTATCGTGCCCACAACTAATCCAACATCGACAACGATTTTCAAGTCAATGCTAACAGCGAAGACACGAAACACAATTATCTTTGCATTTCATCCACAAGCACAAAAATCATCGGCACTTGCTGCAAAAATTGTTTATGATGCAGCTGTTAAGGCTGGTGCACCTGAAAACTTTATTCAATGGATTGAAAAGCCATCACTTTATGGTACTAGTGCGTTAATTCAAAATCAGGGCATTGCATCTATTCTAGCTACTGGTGGTCCTGCAATGGTTAATGCAGCCTTGAAGTCGGGAAATCCTTCAATGGGTGTTGGTGCTGGAAACGGTGCTATTTATCTTGATGCAACAGTTGATACTGACCGTGCGGTATCTGACTTGTTGTTGTCAAAACGTTTTGATAATGGTATGATCTGTGCTACTGAAAATTCAGCAGTCATTCAAGCCCCAATTTATGATGAAGTACTTCAAAAGATGCAGGCTCAAGGTGCTTATTTAGTACCTAAAAAAGACTACAAAAAAATTGCTGATTATGTGTTTAAGCCAAATGCCGAAGGCTTTGGAATTGCTGGCCCAGTTGCTGGTATGTCAGGCCGTTGGATTGCTGAACAAGCTGGCGTGAAAATTCCTGAAGGCAAAGATGTCTTACTGTTTGAATTGGATCAAAAAAACATTGGTGAAGCTTTGTCTTCAGAAAAGTTGTCACCGTTACTTTCAATTTATAAGGTTGAAAAGCGTGAAGAGGCTATTAAAACAGTACAATCATTGCTGAACTATCAAGGTGCCGGACACAATGCTGCTATTCAAATTGGTTCACAAGATGATCCATTTATTAAAGAATATGCGGATGCAATTGGTGCATCACGTATCTTGGTTAACCAACCGGATTCAATCGGTGGTGTTGGCGATATCTATACAGATGCTATGCGGCCATCATTGACGCTTGGTACCGGATCATGGGGGAAGAATTCATTGTCTCACAACTTATCAACATATGACTTGCTTAACATTAAAACAGTGGCTCGCAGACGTAACCGACCACAGTGGATTCGTTTACCTAAAGAAGTCTACTATGAAGCAAATGCAATCACTTACCTGCAAGAATTGCCATCAATTAAGCGGGCATTCATTGTTGCTGATCCTGGTATGGTGCAGTTCGGATTTGTTGGTAAAGTATTGAGCCAACTTGAATTACGTCAAGAACAGGTAGAAACAAACATTTATGGTTCAGTTAAACCTGATCCAACTTTATCACAAGCTGTTGATATTGCCCGTCAAATGGCTGCATTTAAGCCAGACACTGTTATTCTACTTGGTGGTGGTTCAGCGCTTGATGCTGGAAAAATTGCGCGTTTCTTATACGAATATTCAACACGTCACGACGGTATTTTAGAAGACGAAGACGGTATCAAAGAGTTATTCATGGAATTACAACAAAAGTTCATGGATATTCGTAAGCGTATCGTTAAGTTCTATCATGCGCGTTTGACGCAAATGGTTGCTATTCCAACAACATCTGGTACTGGTTCAGAAGTGACGCCATTCGCGGTAATAACTGATGATCAAACACATGTTAAGTATCCATTGGCTGATTATGAATTGACACCCGAGGTAGCGATTGTCGATCCAGAGTTTGTTATGACCGTGCCAAAGCGCACAGTAGCATTCTCAGGTTTGGATGCTTTGTCACATGCATTTGAATCTTATGTGTCAGTTATGGCATCAGAATTTACACGCCCTTGGGCTTTACAAGCTATCAGGTTGATTTTTGACAATTTGACAACATCATATCAATACGATCCAAAAAATCCGACAAAAGAAGGTCAAAACGCGCGCACAAAGATGCACTATGCCTCAACCTTAGCTGGTATGTCGTTTGCCAATGCGTTCTTAGGAATTAACCATTCGCTAGCCCACAAAACTGGTGGTGAATTCGGTTTGCCTCATGGCTTGGCAATTGCAATTGCAATGCCTCATGTCATCAAATTTAATGCGGTGACTGGTAACGTTAAGCGTACGCCTTATCCACGCTATGAAACTTACACAGCGCAAAAAGATTATGCAGATATTGCCCGTTATCTTGGATTAAAGGGTAATACAGATGCTGAGATGGTTGATGCTTTGATTGCTGCTGTAAAAACGTTAGCTAAGTCGGTTGAAGTTGACCAAACTTTGACTGGTAATGGCGTTAAGAAAGCGGATTTAGAAAATAATATTGATCAGTTGACAGACCTTGTCTACAATGATCAGTGCACACCAGGCAATCCACGCCAGCCTAGTTTAGAAGAAATCAAACAATTGTTGAGAGATCAACTTTAATTAATAAGAGAAAACATCAAATAATAACAGGTTGATGTTTTTTTGTTTGCAAAATTTCTTAACCGTGTATATAATATATCCATAGACATTTAAAGTACACGAAAAAGAAGGTTTGGCACATGAAGTTTTGGAAAAGCGCAGAATGGCAGCGCATTGGTAAATTACGTGGTTTAAAATTACTATTGATAGGGATTACCTTAATTCCAAGTATTTATGCGGTGATATTTTTGTCATCTCTGTGGGATGCTTACGGGAATGTTAGTAATTTACCTGTAGCTGTGGTTAATCAGGATAAAGCAGCTAAGATTAACGGCAAGACTCAGCATTTGGGATCTGATTTATCAGATAAATTAATAAAAGATCAACCTTTAAAAATAAGTGAAGTATCATATAAAAAAGCTCAAGATGGTTTAAAGCAAGGTAAATATTATATGACGATCACTATTCCAAGTGACTTTACAAGTAATGCCGGTACTTTACTAAGTGGCAAACCAAATGCTTCTAAAATAACCATTGCACATAATGCAGGACAAAGTTTCATTGCTGAAAAAATGACGAGTTCAGCAGCAGCTAAAATTCAAACGAGTGTCACAAAATCGTTACAAAAAGTTTATAACGAAACAATTTTGTCAGCTACAAAATCGTCACAAAAAGGCTTGCAAGCAGGTGCTAATGGTGCAAATAAATTAAATAATGGCTTAGGTCAACTTGCCGATGGCACAAAAAAATTAAATGACGGTGCATCGTCATTATCATCTGGTTCATCAACATTGGTAGATGGTTTGAATCAGTATACGAATGGTGTATCGCAAGCTAACAATGGATCCAATCAACTCACTACTGGGGCTAATTCTGCTACTACTGGGGCTAACCAATTGGCTTCTGGAACATCTCAGTTGGCAAAAAATGCACCACAATTAGAAGCCGGGAGTCAACAACTAGCTTCTGGAGCACAAGAATTATCAAAAAAGTTGCAAGAAGTTAGTCAAGGTATTATAGATGGGCAGAATAATGAAAAAACTGTCGCACAGTTAAAAGCCCTAGATGATGGTTTGACATCAGTGACTGATGGGCTAAGCCAAATAGAAGTATTGTTAAATAAAATACCGGATATTAATGTTCCTGATTCAAATTCGGGAATGACTAGTGCTGCTGTTGATTTGAGAAGTGGATTAACTGGATCTGGCGTTGACATAGGTAAGATGGTTAATAACAGTGACTTCAAAGCATTTTTAGCAGATCATCCTGATGTCAAAGCTGAATTTGAAAATTTGCAAGCAAATCTGAATAATAGTGCCACTGCAGCAGGTACATTGGAAACACAATTAAACATTCTAAAAGAGCAATTAAATAGTTTGCAAAGTCTTCAAGGAAATTTGACAGAGTTAAAGCAAGCTGTGCAGAAGTTGGAGCAGGGTAGTTCAGCGGCAAGGGTTGGGAATCGTGTAGCTATTGGGCAGTTAAACAGTAGTTTAACGATAGTTAGTAACTTATTATCACAACAATTCGTACCAGCTGCCAATCAACTAGCTGATGGTGCAGCCGCTTTAAATGCTGGTCAAAAACAAGTAACAGCTGCATCGTCACAACTTAATAATGGTGCCAGTCAATTAGCTAGTGGCAATTCACAACTAGCGACTGGGGCAAGCCAATTAAATAACGGATTGGGTCAATTGAGCAATAAAAGTGGTGCATTAAATAACGGCGCTAGCCAGTTGAATAGCGGTGCCCAACAGTTAACAACGGGTACATCACAAGCCATGTCAGCATTAGGTCAAGCGCAAAATGGCGCCCAGACTTTGGCATCGAAAATGGCTGATGGTGCTGTTAAACTTGAAGCAATACATGGTAATAAAAATAATGTCAACGCATTAACAAACCCTGTTAAAAGCGCACAAACGAATTTATCAACGGTACAAAATAATGGTACAGGTATGGCACCCTACATGATGTCTGTTGGTTTGTTCGTTGGTATGATTACACTAAGCACAATCTACGACTTTATGACCGTAGCCAAGAAGCCACGTAATGGTATCGCGTGGTGGGCAGATAAACAAACTGTTAACTTCCCAGTGTGGATAGGTCAAGCGCTTGTGATGACAACATTGTTAGTGTTAATAGACGGCCTAAATGCAGCGCGACCTGTAATGATCTTTGTCGTAGCTTTGGTAGCAGCATTCTCGTTTAATCAATTAGTATTGTTTTTCAATGTATTATTTGGCAAACTCGGATCAGGTATTATGTTAGTTCTGATGGTACTTCAATTAAGTGCTAGTGCTGGATCGTATCCGATAGAATTATCAAATGAATTCTTTAGAACAATACATCCATTGGTACCAATGACATATTCAGTTCATGCGTTTCGTGAAACAATTTCTATTGGTGGCAGTGTTGCCAACGACTTAACTATTTTATTAGTCATTGGTCTTGTATCAATGGTGCTAACTTGGGGTGTCTACAATTGGAAACTACGACATAATCAAATGATTTGGTCGGCCTAAAATAACTATATTGTAATGTTTGGAGAAAATTATGAAAATGTCACATGCAGTGGAACAAAGCTTAGTCGTCTTAGTGATGCTGGCTTTGCAAAAAGATGACTTACCGGTTAAAAGTTATTTATTGAGCGATCGACTAGAAGTTTCTGAATCATATTTTAAAAAGACGATGCGAAAGCTGGTTGTGGCGGGTATTGTCCAGGCAATTGCTAGCAAAGAAGGTGGATTCAGATTGGCACGGCCAATTTCTAAAATTACATTGTTGGATGTTTATCAGGCGATTGAGGGCATAGGCAGTTTTATTCATTCAACACAACTCGCTGACCGAATTTTTTTAAGTCAACAATCAAACAAACGTATAGAAGACGTTCAACAAGCTTTAGAAGTTGCTACAAACGATGTGTTGACAGTGTTTAATGAGGCAGAGCAAGATTTTAAAAATAGACTACAAAATTACACAATTGCTAAACTTTTAGGACACATTAATGTTGATGGTTTTGATAAAATTGATTGGCGACAAGTACACATCACTGTTAATTAACGACTTTATGGTCGTTTTTTTATTTGATAGCAAATTTTTAGAGTGTTAGATTAGCATTTAGAATGATGTGATCATTTTTCATCTCAAAGAGGTTAATAGTTTACAAAGTGTGTCGTATGCGATATACTTTTGATATAGAAAATGTCAGGAGTTAATATGGTACAAGACGAACTGCTATATGATGAGCTATGTTTATCAGTTTATAACACAAATCGTTACTTCCACCGATTATATGATCGCGTTTTGGATCAATATGATTTGTCGTATTTACAATATATGAGCTTACTGATTATTCACCAGCGTGACGCGTTAAAAATGATGGATATTGGTATGGTATTAGAGTTATCAAGTAACACACTCACGCCGGTTATTGATAAACTTGTCCAAAAAGGTTGGATTTTAAAAGTTCAAAGCGTAACGGATAAACGCGTCAAAGTCTTGGCAATGGCCGATGATAAACAACAATTATTTCAAAAAATTCTTGGGGAAATTGATGACATACGCGATGTGTTACTGCAACGTAGTAGTCGGCCGTTAGCTGACGTGCTCCGAGAAAACCAAGCGCTCAATCACGTTTTAGAAAGTATGCTAGCAGAAAAGGAAGAAAAATAGATGATGTATGATGTAATTTTTATTGGTAGTGGACACGCTGCATGGCATGGTGCGCAGACATTGGCACGTGCTGGTAAAAAAGTAGCACTCGTTGAAGAAAATAAAGTTGCTGGAACATGCACAAATTTTGGTTGCAATGCCAAAATTTTGCTTGATGGGCCAGCTGAAATGATTCATCATTTGCATCATTATCATGGTATTGGGATTAACGAGACACCAGATATTATTTGGCCAGAATTGATGGCATACAAGCATGAAGTCATTGATCCACTATCAGACGGATTGGCACACATGTTGTCAGTGGATGGTATCGATATTATTACAGGGCATGCTAAATTTATCGATGCCAATGCTCTGAAAGTTACTGGTGAAACTTATACAGCTGAGCAATTTGTTATTGCAACCGGACAACGTCCGGCTAAGCTACCAATTACTGGTGCCGAATTAACACATGACAGTACTGATTTCTTAGACTTACCAGACATGCCAAAATCAATGGTGTTCATTGGTGCGGGTTACATTGCCATGGAATTCGCGTCAATTGCGCATGCTGCTGGTAGCGATGTGACATTGATTGAATATGGTGATCGCGCACTAAATGGTTTTGATGCTGATTATGCGCAGACCGTCGTGGCCGACATGGCTGAGAAAGGTATCACGTTTGCCTTTAATCATGCGGTATCCGAGGTATCACAACTTGAAAACGGACAATATCTCGTGGCAACAGCACAAGGTGACACCTACCAAGTTGATTATGTGATGGATACGACCGGTCGTGTGGCGAACATAGCAGATCTTGGTTTGGATGAGATTGATGTTGATTCTGATCGTCAAGGCGTCTTAGTAGATCATCATCTACAAACGACCATAGCTAATATTTATGCGAGTGGGGATGTGATTTCAAAGTCAATTGCACGTTTAACACCGACAGCAACCTTTGAATCACATTATATTGCTCGTGTCTTATTGGGGGATCAGACGCCAATTGCTTATCCAGTTGTCCCAACAGTTGCCTTCACGCTACCACGTGTGGCACAAGTCGGCGTGACAACTGCTGAGGCGGGCAAACGATCAGATTTAACAGTCATCGAAATTCCTTATGGACAAATGATGCGTTTTCAGACACTAAATGATGTGCACGCAGCGATAAAAATTGTCATAAATCAAGACAAACAATTGGTTGGGGCAGCGCTAATGGGTGATTTTGCACCTGAAGTCATCAACGCGTTGGTACCAGTGATTAACAAACAATATACGAGTGACGATATCAAATCTCAAATTTTTGCTTTCCCAACACACACAGGAGTTGTGTTGCCGATGATTGCAAATTATTTATCTTAAACGTGAGGAAGAACGCATATGAAAGCAGCAATAATTCGTCAATATGGTGATAGTAGCCAATTAGAAGTCATTGATATAGCAGTTCCAGCAATTAAGTCAGATGAAGTCTTAGTTGAAAACATGGCAACTAGTATTAATCCAATCGACTATAAAGCTCGCCAAGGGCTGTTACAAGGCATGTTTCAATGGCAATTTCCAGTTGTTCTAGGTTGGGATATTGCCGGTAAAATTATTGCAGTTGGGGATGATGTCCATGATTTTCATGTTGGGGATGCCGTTTTTGCACGACCTGATATTGACCCGATAGGCAAAAATGGCACGTATGCCGAATACACTGCGGTTAAAGCAGATAAGTTAGCGCGCAAACCGGACAATATTAGTTTTGAAGCAGCTGCAGCTGTACCATTGGCTGGTTTAACAGCGTTACAAATGTTACGTCAATTACAAGTTAAGGCTGGTCAAAAAGTACTTATCCAAGCTGGGGCAGGCGGTGTGGGTATTTATGCCATTCAACTCGCTAAAAAACTAGGCGCGTATGTTGCCACGACGGCTAGTCACAGCAATCGTGATTTTGCCACTAACTTAGGTGCTGATCGCGTGATTGATTATCATCAAGAAACTATAGCAGAAGTATTATCAGATTATGATGCCGTATTTGATATGGTTGGTGATATTGATAATGGTATTGCTATTTTGAAACCCGGCGGTCATTTTGTGACAATTTCAGCAACACTCACTGAGGCCCAAAAGCAAACCGCTAATAAGACAGTTTCAGAAGGTTGGCTTGAGACAAACGGTCAGGATTTAGCTATCTTAGCTGATGCGATTACTGATGGCACTTTAGAAATTGTGGTGGATTCAGTATACCCACTGACAACAGACGGAATACGAGCAGCACATGAACGTAGCGAAACACATCATGCGCGTGGTAAAATTGTTGTTAAGGTTAAAGTAACTGAATTAGAGGGAGAATAAATGTTTGCATATATTATTACAGGATTGGTCGCAATAGAAGCAATTGTTATTATGGTTATTGAAATGTTTGGTTCATCAAAACAACAAGCGGAAGCTTTTGAATTGGAAGAATCTTTTGTGAAAATACCAGAAGTGAAGTCATTATTGGGAAACCAAGGTGTCTACAATGGATTGTTTGGTGCTTTGATTTTTGCCACAATGTTTCTATTGACTGGACCACAACAAATTTTGATGTTGCAATTAGAGATGCTATTTATTTTGATTGCGGCGATTTACGGTAGTTTAACAGCTGCTCGTAAAATTATTTTAATTCAAGGTTTACCAGCTGCAATTGCTTTGCTTGCGTTGTACTTGAAGTGAAAAATTAATTTTGTAAGAGGATTATGTGGAAATAATAAAGTGGTTTAATGTTTTGATTAAAAAGGTAGAATTTACTGACTAGATTAGTGAATACCGTTTAGTGAAAAATTATCTAGTGTATATGGCTATGGAAACTGGTGTGTTATCAAAAAATTTTCCATAGTTAAGAGATGATTAATGTGCCACAGAATGTTGAGAACTAAACGGTGAAACTGCTTAATTTTGCTCGTTATTTGTATTAATTTAATACAAATAACAATTTTTTAATCCAATCAATATTATCTAATTTGTATGTCATTTATGAAAGGAAAATAAGAATAAAGAAACTAGATTTTAAAAAATGTTATTGCCTTCTTGATATGTGATGTGTTTTTTGGGCAGAAATTTAAGAGTTTTAGTATATTTTGGACAACAATTATAATCTTCTTTTTGTTTAGTGCGGTAGCAACTTACTAGATGAGTTTTGATTATGATCTCGTTAAAAAGGTGACAAGATACATAGTTAAGTAGTTGAATCCTATTTTTAATTGGAATTATTCATCCCATGATACTAGAGCATATACTAATAGTAGTATATCAAATAAATGTTTTTTCGTTAGCTTTTTTAGAATATGATAATATACTTGATTAGCTTCTCTAACATTTATCATTAGTATTGTTAGTACAATTGAGAGACTGTTTTTTTAACAGCAGAATTAGTGCTAAAATCATAACCAAGACCTGTTATTATTGCTATTGGTTTTATTCTAGTGACGTACATTAGCTTAATTTTACTTGTATTGACATCATCATCACGTTTTAATTTATCTGGAAATGACATGACAGCGCTTATGCAAATGACAACTTATTACTTAGGTGATACATTTTTAGCTGTCATGTGTATTATAATTTTTTTAACTATGGCTATTAAATTAATAGTGCTTTGTGCATAAGACATTCATTGTATTTTTCAAAAATCATCATATAAATATTTATTTATATGATGATTTTGTTGTTTATGGTTTCGAACTTTTGTTTAGATGCAATTATTAGCCGGGCGCTACCGATTTTAATGCTTTTATATACAATTGAGAATATATTATTCAATAATGTGCGTATTGTATATATGGTTACTATGGTATTAAAATATATTCCGATTATTTTAGATGGCATAAAATCCCTACTAACTCACATTTACTATAGTGAAACTATAGGACATATTTTATATAGGATTAGAAGGCACAGACTGATATGTATATATTAATAGTGAAAAATTGAAATATGGAACTTTTTAAATTGTTTTTTACGTTTTTATTGTGCAAAATTAGTTTGTTATAGTAAGTTAAGTTATTTCATATGCTGAAAATTTGTTATAAATATAGCAAAAAGGTGATGAACACAATAATAATGTTGAAAATGGGAATAATATGTCAGTAATGTGGGGTTATTGATGTTAAAATATAAAAAGCACAATATCACAATGATTTTAAATTTAGGTTTAGACAAACATAAACAGGAGAGAAAACGATGAAAGAAAATATTACACGAAAAAAGTTATATAAGTCCGGTAAGGTGTGGGTAGCAGCTGCCACTGTATCTGCGATAATAGGTATGGTATGGGGCAACGACTAAAGTGAGTGCTGATACAGTTGCTGCAACAGTGGATAATAACGTAAAAATTGTCACGAAAACGGAACCGGTT
>NZ_AEMI01000012.1 GCF_000166715.1 Leuconostoc gelidum subsp. gelidum KCTC 3527 | reverse complement strand
AAAACCACGTCATTTGAAGTGAATGACGTGGTTTTTTATTTTTGTAGTTTAATCGTATCTGAATTAGCGTTAGCCACCTATTCCTTCCCCTATTGCAATAGTAAGTATAACTAAATAAACACTTGTTAAGTGCTTGTGCTAAGTCGCCTTGTTTGTTGTCATTCTTGTTTTGCAATCTGCCAACAGTATAAAAACGGCAGTAATCCCATTATGACAAAATAAAAAAGCCAAAAACAGATTGTTCTTGGCTTAATGATTACAAACGAACACAATTAAATTTCAACACAACCTCAAAATATGCATTACTTAATATTAATTAAATCAAATTTTTTCTGACTATGCTGCACAAAAACTAGATAATATTTAGTTGCTTTGTTTAAAATTGGTGTCGTCATTTCGATTTTATTTGTACCTACAGTCAATTTTTTACTATCTTCTATACCATTAATTTTAAACTTAAGAAAACTATTTGGTGCGTATGGTTGCCCATCTTTTTCAGAATATAGACGAAACGACTCAACTGGGAAGGCCATTTCCGGTTTTGTTACATTGACGGTTAAATTAGCCATATATAAGTCAGCATTTTCGTCAATACCATGCTTAACTATTTTCTGATGATGTTTTAATAAGATAATATTTTTATTTAATGATAAATCTGAATTTGCTAAACTAATACTGGACTGATTAACTTCGAAATCAGCATATTTTTTTTGCATATGCAACTTAACCGTAAACAACAACACTAATAAAAAAAATATAACTAGTACTAGATATTTTTTCATAGTATTTGCTCACCTACAATAGTGCCCTCGTTAAATTTAAATATGTGGTCAGAAACTTGATTCAAAAAAGGTTTATCGTGACTGGATATCAATATAGTTTTACCTTTTAGCTTTAAATCATTAATCATCGCGACAAGAAAATCTTGTCCTGAATCATCTAACGCATTAGTAGGTTCATCAAAAATAAGAATTTTATTATCATTTAAAAGCGCAACTGCTAATGATAATCTTTGTTTCATACCAAGTGAATAGTGCTTAACCTTATCTTTATTATTAGGATCCAACCCGACATATGATAATAGTTGTTGTATATTCATGTCAGCTGTTTCATCCTGATTATTTAATATGTTGAATAAGGATAAATTTTCTGTAGCTGTTTTATCTCCTAATACACCATATTCTTGAATTGAAAAACCAATATTTTCAGCAAACATCACTTCTTTTCTGATAAGTTTCCCTTCAACTATCACGTCACCATTGGTAGGCTTTATAAAACCTAATATTGTTTTAAATGTCAGCGTTTTTCCAGCACCATTGGGACCACTAAAACCATAAACATGATTCTCATAAATTTTTAAATTGACATTGTTCAGTATGTTTTTCCTTTTAAACTTTTTATTAACATGACGTAACTCAACAACAATTTGTGACATTTTTATTTCCTTATCTGTGTAAATTCTATGTACCGAATGCAACTAAATAATATGATCACAATTAAAATCAAAATAATTGTGTTAAACAGGTTAATCATTAAATTTGAATCAAAACGACTAAGCATAAATTGAGATAGTATTGGTAATTTATTGTTAGCAATTGTCCCCATTGCTAACAATATAGCTATAAAATATGCAATAACTGGCGGTAAAAACAAGCTGATCAATGAAAAAATAAATATACCCAGACTACTATTTAAAAAAAGGATAACACTAAATAAATAATACTGATTATTCCCAGGTATTAAAATCCATAAAAGCCAAAACAGAAATAACATTTCAGACATGATTTGAAATATACTGAGAATATAAGTACCTAATCCAACACGATTCAACAATGGATACCCTATCTTAACTAATTGGTTGAAACTATCGCCAATGACAGCAACGGGCAATAGCATGATGAAAAACCATTGAATTGGCATGACAAAATCATTTGGTGCTTGTAGCACACCATAGAAGACACCGTAGAATTGTTGCTGATGTCTTCCTTGTAGCAGAAGCATCACATAAACTAGCGTGACAATTATAAACTTGATTCGTATTTGTTCCCAATACAAAACACGATTCCTTTTTAATAACAAATTATAGTGCAACTGTGTCATAAGTTTATACCAATTCTTAAAAGCAACTTATTTGAGTGGTAGATACAATATAAATATACTGGGAAGATAAGAAGATTGAAAATCAATAAACTATTATAACTTTTGGGGTCAATCCACAACCCACGGGAGAAAAATAACGTTGCATGTAAATTTGTAAATAAAAAATTTTCAAAAAAAAGTAGTATGAATCCGAACATTAATCCAACTAATTTATTGAATATGACGGTCAAGAAATTCAACAATAATATTAAAGTAAACATACTCAGAAAATACAATAATAAAAGTATTAAACTAAAAATAACTGTACTCTGCTTCACAACATAGTGATTGTCTTGAATCAACGCATAAAAAATAAGTAAAGATGTCACTGAACCACATAAAAAAAATAAAGCAATTTTAAAAGAATAAAGCCACACAAATTTTCCCAAAGACTTATTATTAATTAAAATATAGATCTCATGCGCAGTAGGTTTAATGAACATTATTAAAGCCATCACAATCATTAGAGGAATGCCATAATGGACTTGATTTCTAGGATTCTGAATTGCAGTAAAAAAAAGTTCGAATAAATTTTGTTCCGATTTTAGGTGATTAGTTGCACCCACAATACCAAAAAGACACAAAACAGTCCATGTCATAAAAATTAGCAATTCTTCTATTCGTTGTATACTCGTTTTTTTTCTTGCAAGATATTTACTGATTAACATAACGTTTAACTCCTAATGTAATTGATATACAAATAAATGACATTATGATCATACAGCTAGAAACAACGCGCAGAACATTTGGTAAATAAACTGGACTAGAAGCTATGGAGATTAAGTTTGGTGCATAAAATATATTGGGCAAAATTCCTGATATAACAGATAATACAGATACAAATAGAAAACTGGCCGTTACACTCAAAAACTTTTTTCTCGTAATGCAAGCAATCATAGTCGAAAATAAAGCGTATATTCCGCCAAAACAAGACGGTAGTAGCATGTAAAAAACTATAAACAATAATGGATTGGTGTAATATGTATTAGCAAAAAAAGACGTTGTGTTTAATACTGTTAAATTTTCGTTAATAATTAAATTTGGCAATAAATATGGTAAAAAAAACCACAAAATAGCATAATTTATTAATAATGGTATAAAAACAGTTACAAATCCACTAAAAAAAGAAATCATCTCAATATTTAATATATATTTTCTTAATGGTTTTTTTTGAACAACATGCCAAATAAAACCAGATTCAACATCATCAATATATATTTGACTCCCTGATAAACAACACAATAGTGGTAAACTCAAAAATAAGAGCAGTGTTATTGGCCCGGAATCAATTGAAATCCATTTTGTAAATGGTGTAAATAAAAAAGGTGACTGATCTAAAAATGACCAGTTATTTAAAATTGTTGAACCAGCGTGAAAAATAACAATAGCCATAGCAATCATGATGCCAATAAAATACTGTTTTAATTTGAATCGATGTACCCAAAAACTCATCTTATTTCCCCCATATGTCTTATTATTAGCCATAAAAAAGATCCATGAATAGAATTCACAGATCCTTTTGAATTAATCCGCGTACCAACTACCATCGGCACTGCCGTTGTTTTGAGAATATGCGTTAATAACAGTTCCCTTTTTCACTAAAAATATAATATTACAGGTTAATATAAAACCTGTCAATAAGAACTTAATTTTTAATTAAAGCAAAGCATATTATAAAATATACTTTGCAATTTGCAATCACATGATCAGTCAAAGATTTAATTATTGTCCAACGCAACAATATTTTAATCCTTCACAATGCAGCATAATACGTGATAAGTTTTGATCTTTATATAAGTCGACAGCTAGTGTTCATACTTGCGATGTATTATCCTTTGAGTACAAAAATAAGGCATGATAGTTTTGACCAGTAAATCAAAACTATCATGCCTTATTAAAATTGTTTTTGTAAAAGTATGTTACGCGGTGTATAGAAAAATTCACCGTCCAAAAAATTTAGCCTTTTTGGTTTGTGTCACACACTAACAGCTAAGCTGCTTTAATATAGTTCACACCATCAGCCTTAGGGGCACGCGTCTTACCAAAGAAGAACACGAGCACGATAATTGTTAAGATGTAAGGCGCAATTTGTAACCATATTGATGGCACATTGTTCAATCCTGGTAATTGTGCCCCAATCACTGCTAATGATTGTGACAAACCGAAGAAAAGTGATGCAAATAACGCACCAATGGGGTTCCATCGGCCAAAAATCATTGCCGCCATAGCCATAAATCCTTGACCAACAATTGTACTAGCGGAATAATTCAATGAAATAGATTGTGCTACAACCGCACCACCAACCCCACCAAGCAGCCCGGAAATCATAACCCCTGAATAACGTAACCGTGCCACATTCAATCCCAGCGTATCAGCTGCTTGTGGATTTTCACCGACCGAACGTAAACGTAGACCGAATTTTGTTTTAAAGATAATATACCATGAAATGATTGCGACAAGTATTGCCAACCATGCTGGTCCAGACGTCTTTTCAAAAAATAAT
This sequence comes from Leuconostoc gelidum subsp. gelidum KCTC 3527, assembly GCF_000166715.1. Classification (GTDB taxonomy): domain Bacteria; phylum Bacillota; class Bacilli; order Lactobacillales; family Lactobacillaceae; genus Leuconostoc; species Leuconostoc gelidum. The sequence goes on along the minus strand of NZ_AEMI01000012.1, from coordinate 10,679 downwards.
TGTCCAAATAAAGGAATTTTTGACAGACCTGGTACAGACGCATAACCAAAATCTTGTGCAATAGGTGCTGTTTGGCCTTTTCCATAGAGTACTTTAATTAAGAACACCCCCAATGCTGGTGCCATCAAATTAATCACTGTCCCTGAAATAATGTGATCTGCACGTAATGTGACTGTCGCAACTGCATGTAATAGGGAAAATAGTAGTCCAACAATAGCCCCAGCTAATAACCCTAACCAAGGTGTTGCAGCACCTAAAGTATCTGCAAATGTGAGATTAAAGACTACTGATGCAAACGCCCCCATCCCCATGAAACCTTCCAAACCAACGTTAACAACACCAGCGCGTTCGGAAAATGTACCACCAATTGAAGTAAAAATTAACGGAGCAGAATAAACTAATGTACTAGAAATAATAAGTGCTAACATCGCCATCAATGACATATTTATTCACCACCCTTCTGATTGCTATCGCTGGCCGAACCAACATTTGAAAGCTTTTTCGCTTCAGTTGTTTGGGCGGCTTTGTCATCCATGGCTTTGATGCGTGCCTGCATGAGTTTAATTAAGTAACTGGCTCCCACGAAGAAAATAATCGAAGCAGTCACAATATCAACTAATTCAAATGGGACACCAGAAGACATTGGCATACCTAAACCACCAATTTTTAATACAGATAAGATAGCCGCAGCACCAAGAATACCAAGATATGAACCACCACCTAATAAGGCAACGGCCATACCATCAAATCCAATTGCTGGTGACCCATTTTGTGTAAAGAAGTTTAAATAATTACCAAGACCTTCAATTGTGCCGGCCAAGCCAGCCAAACCACCAGAAATAGCCATAGCCACAACTGCATTCCGTTTAGTTGACATACCTGCGTATTTTGCTGCATCAGTATTTAAGCCGACTGCACGAATTTCAAAACCAAGTGTTGTCTTTGTCATGATAAACCACACGACAATAATCATAATTAATGAAATGAAGATACCCGCTGAAATACTAGAGCCTTGGGTTAAATCAGTTAACCATTTCATTTGCAAAGACGCATTTGCGCCAACTTGTTTTGTCGTCTCTGCAGATTCTTTAATGCCTTTAGACATCGTATTTTGTAAAATATTATTACCTAAAAATAATAAAATATAATTCATCATGATAGTAACAATCACTTCACTAGCACCAAATTGTGCCCGTAACCAACCTGGAATAGCACCCGCTAAGGCACCCAATCCAGCGCCTATAATCAATGCGCTAGGAATCATCAGATAGACTGGCATATTTGGAAAACTGAGACTATACCAAACAGCCCCAACCCAGCCTGCTAATGCTTGACCGGATAATCCAATATTGAAGAAGCCAGCTGTTTGGGCCACTGTGAAACCTAACGCTGTTAAAATTAACGGCGTCATTTGGGTCAAAACCCCGCCAATATCTTGCATTGATCCAAAGGCTGAACCAAGTAATGCCATATAACCAGAAATAGGATTATAACCAAATACTAACATAATGATGGCACCAATAATGAGTCCAAAAAGAACCGAAAATAGGGCAACTGAAAATGAATTTTTTTGTGTTGTCATTAGGCATTCACCGTTTCTTTGAGTGCTGCGCGTGCATCTGTTAAACTCATTCCCGTCATCAACAACCCTAATTCTTGTTTATTCGTATCTTTTGCATTAACAATACCTACAATTTGACCGGCATTAATAACAGCAATACGATCTGACAAGTTAAGTATTTCATCTAACTCAAAACTCACAACCAATACCGCTTTGCCTGCATTCCGCTGGGCAATCAAACGTTGATGTATATATTCAACAGCACCAACATCTAACCCTCGTGTAGGTTGTGCGGCAATAATAAGGTCATTATCACGATTTAGCTCACGTGCAATGACCGCTTTTTGCTGATTACCACCAGACATTGAGCCCGCAGTCACTTGAATGCCGGCTGAACGTACATCGAATTCTTTGACTAATTTATTAGCTAATTCATCCATTGCAACTGTTTGTAGTACGCCAGCTTTTGAAAGAGGCGATTTGTAGTACGTTTGTAGTGCCAAATTTTCTGATAAAGTCATCTCGACTTCCATACCAAAACGCAACCGGTCTTCTGGAATATGCCCGATACCCGTCTCAGTGATTTGACGTGGTGTTTTGTTCGTCATATCTTTACCTTGCAACCACACAGTACCAGATTGCACTTTGGCTAAACCAGTGATTCCTTGGATTAATTCTGTTTGACCGTTGCCATCAATTCCCGCAATGCCCACAATTTCACCAGCTTTAACGTCTAACGAAAAATCTTTAACGGCAGCAATGCCACGCGCATTTTGGACTTCAATCTTGTCAATTTTAAGGATTGTTTTCCCGACTTCAACAGTATCCTTGATCGTCTTGAAATGCACCTCACGACCGACCATGAGGTCAGCTAACTCCTGCGATGATACACCTGCAACTGGAAATGTCTCAATAGATTTTCCAGCACGAATCACCGTCACAGTGTCCGCAGCAGCGCGAATTTCGTCAAGTTTATGTGTGATTAGAATGATTGACTTGCCTTCTTTGGCCAAGTTATGGAAAATTGCAATCAGCTCATCAATTTCTTGTGGTGTTAGCACAGCAGTAGGCTCATCAAAAATCAAAATATCAGCGCCACGATAGAGTGTTTTTAATATTTCAACACGCTGCTGTTGCCCAACCGAAATATCTGATATTTTAGCATAGGGATCAACTTGCAAACCATATTGTTCAGATAATTGTTTGATTTTTTGGGCTGCTGTTTTGGTATCTAACGTCAACCCCTTTGTAATCTCTGAACCTAACATAATATTTTCTGTTACTGTAAAAGCATCAATTAACATAAAATGTTGATGCACCATACCAATACCCAGTGCATCAGACTTTGATGGTGAATCAACCGTAACTTGTTTGCCATTAATCAGGATTTCTCCTGACGTTGGTTGCAACAAGCCTGTTAGAATGTTCATTAATGTTGATTTTCCTGCACCGTTCTCACCAAGTAACGCGTGAATTTCACCTTGTTGGACTTGTAGGTTAATGTCATCATTGGCCGCAAAATTACCAAACTTTTTGATAATATGTCGCATCTCAATGACTGGTGTTAATTCGGTCATTATATTTTACCAAAGCGTCAGTCGTGATCCGACTCACGCAATTCCACTTTCTAAAATATTTTTAAAAAAGCCACGAACACACATTGTTCGTGGCTTTTTCGTTAAAGAATATTATATCATGTTTATTACTGTCCAATTGTTTCAATTAATTTACTGAATAATTGATCTAATAGACAACTATTATCAATATAGTAACGACACAGTTCTAATTTTCAAAACACATGGTACAGCTAATTTTAACGAATAATGACACCAAAATCACTTAAAAGAATATGCGCTTGAAATTGATTAATTATCAAGCCTTTGATGTTACCTGACGTAAAAATAATTTCATCAAAATCACTTGATGATAAATCTACAGTTGTTAGCTTTGATTCCAAAAAGTCCGCATGGTTGAATGTGCTTTCTTTTGCTACAAAGCCTTTCTGGAAGACTACTTCTCTAAAATAGGTTTCATTAAAATTAGAGTTTCTAATGTGTGTATTTGTCAGTTTAGACGAATTAAATGTTGCATAATCAGCTCTGGAATTCTCTATTGTATTATCTTTCCAAGTATTACCGCTAAAATCTGTTCCCAATAAATTACAATTTTTAAATTCAATTCTATACAATACACTATTTTCAAAGTTAAAGTTAGAAAAATTAATCCCTGAAAATGTACAATCTAGCCATTCACTGTTTTTGAAATTATTTTGATCAAACGTACAGTTTATAAAAGTAACATCTGATACGCGGATTTTATCCCTCATACTTGAAAAATTGATATTTTCATATGTATTTTCTTCTTCAATGTCATCAAACTCTTTATTTATCACATGATCTCCCTTACTTATCTGTCGTATTATAAATTATACAATGATTTCAAAAAAATAAAATATCAAACAACTCATGATAGTAAGAAATCCATAAAAATTGAACTAGTAATCTAGTCATTATTTACCCTGTGCTGATGTCATTGCATTCAAAAGAATATGAGATAATTCTGACACACTAATATTTTCTCTATCAACTGCCAACCATTGACTCAATACATTCCAGAAGCCGCCAATGCCATATCTCGTAGCATACACAATGTCCCGCTGATTTTTTGATGGAATCTGCCACGGCGCGCCAACAGTAGGATATAAAACAGGTATCATTTTATTACTGGTCTCTACAATAAGTGAGAATAAGTCTGCCTTTTGTAGAATTGATAATTCGTCAGCATATTGCGTCCAAAAATTGAAGAAAAAAAAGACAAAATCTTCAAATTTTTCTAAACGACTTTGCCTTAATTTTGCAATATAATCATTAATCAAACTGGCTATGTACGTTGTTAAAATTTCTTCTTTAGATGCATAGTAGCGATAAAAAGTTCTTCTGGAAATGCCTGCTTCGTCACTCAATGCTGCTATTGTTATCTTCCCCAAACTCTGTTCTTCTTTTAATAATGTCAACAATGCATCCCTAATTCTGCCACTAGTTTGTCCCGCTATTCTGTTTTTCATATTATCTTCCTTTGGGTCATAATTTCATGATTCACACATCTGGGAAAATGAGTCACTAGTTAAAATAGTATTCATATCACGTTTCTTTCACTATGTTTAGCGTACACTATACATTGATGTCACACAAGTGACAAAAGTTAGGACTACATATTAAGTAGTGCAAAAGGAGGAAATTAACAATGTTATTCAAAGCGGGGGGTCTCTTTCATGAGTAGAACAGGAAAGTTATTTGGTTTTGGCGGTCTGATCATTGCCATGTTTATGGGAACACTAGATAGTACAATTGTTAACATTGCCCTACCTAAGCTCATGACAGAATTTAACACTAATTTATCTGGTGCCAGTTGGGTGGCAACGATTTACGCATTGGCACTTGCTGTATTTATGATTTCTGCAACTAAACTAGCTGATAGATTTGGCCGAAAAAAAATCATGTTACTGGGGTTAGCTTGCTTCACCTTATTTTCTGCAGCTTGTATGTATGCTAATTCACTGTCCATGTTACTCGTGTTTAGATTTTTTCAAGGTATTGGCGGTGCGATTATCACACCTCTTGTCTTACCAATAGGTACTCATCTTTTAGGGAAACAAAACATATCTAAGATCGCTGCCGTTGTCGGTGCGTTTACGGCTCTTGCCGCGGCTAGTGGCCCTGCTGCCGGTGGTATTATTTTAGAATATACTTCGTGGCATTGGATTTTTGGCTTAAATGTGCCAATTGGCGTCATCGCTTTCCTACTTGTACTCATTTTTACAAGTGAATCCTATGACGACACCTTGACTGGTAACTTCGACATACTTGGCATGCTAATGTTAACACTAATATTAGGTGGTGTAACATTTGGTCTACTTGAAGGCAGAGAATACGGTTGGACCTCAACCCTAATCTTATCAAGTTTTGGTGCTGGTATTATTGGCATAATACTATTTATCTTCGTGGAATTCAAAGCGTCATCTCCTATAGTTGAATTCAATCTTTTCCGTGAAAAAACATTCACAGCTTCAAGCATTGTTTATTTAATCACTGGTTTTGCTTTGGTTGTTCCAAGTGTTATTTTTAATTACTATTTACAAAACGTTTTAAACTACACTGCCTTGCATTCAGCATTAACCATTATTCCAGTTTCTCTAGCAATCGTTGTCGGTATGCCACTAGGCACCAAATTAGCCGACAAAATTGGCGCTAACCCTGTTAATTTTATTGGTATATTGCTCATATCAGCGAGCTTTTTAACGCTATCATTCATAACCACAGATACTTCTCGAGCAGTAATGATTGTATTCTTAATTATTAGCGGTGCCGGATTTGGATTTTCCACTGTATCTTATGTATCCTCAGTTAAACATTTACCGCAAGCTAAAACAGGTACCGGATCTGGCATTGCTAATTCTGCTCGTCAAATTGGTATGTGCTTAGGAATTGCTGTTTTAGTAACGATACTCAATGCAAATGTTGCTACTGCTAAAAACAATATCAGAGACACTGCAATTGCAGCTGTTAACAGCAAAAATATGTCGGATACTGTTAGAAACGTAGCAACAACCGAAATCAAATCACTATTTTCAAATAATGACAGCAAAAATACTGACTACACGGCTAAGCAAGCTCAACTGACGAATAAACTTAAAAAAGCTGCTTCAGATAAAAGTCATTTACCTATTCCAGAACCGGGTACAGACTATAAAACGCTCTACGATGCTGCACAGAAACTAAGCACTGGCAATAGTCAATTGACCGAATCACTCAGAAAAACAAGTCATTTAACTGTTTCCAATACACAACTAACTGCTATCATTGGTGCACTATTAAGTGGCAGCACAACACTTGAAAATGGTCAAAACAAGGTGTCAACAGCTATTCAACTGTTAGCGCAAAAAAATGAACTGCAAAATGTGCTACATCAAATTAAACGACAGAAAAACACACAATTGAATCAGGCATTTAGTAAAACTTACCTTATTTGCGCTATCATGCTAGTTGTTTGTTCCCCTATTGCTTTGTTTTCAGATAACAAACAATCCAAAAGATAGGCATTGACAAGCAACTCGTATCCAAACTGATTATCATAGACGTTATACCCATCCAATACGCATTCTAAAATCAATAGTCACATATTTGGCGAACGCTCACCAATTAATGTTTCAATTGCTAAAATGGGCGTCGGACATGAGCTGCACTTTTATAGCATATATTTTTTATTTGAATTAATTATACAAGCACACTTAATTGTTTTAACAACTTGTTGTTTTATAAACAACAAGTTGTGCTATAATACTTGTATAGATAATAGAAAAGGAAAAAATACCATGAAATACGCAATTACTGCTGCAACAGGTCACTTTGGCCAATTAGCTTACCACTACCTACAAGAATTAGTCGCGGTCAAAGATATTGTTGTCATTGCTAGAAACATAGAAAAAGCGCGCGAATTATTTGCCGGTGCTGATGTACGTGAAGCAGATTATGATGATAAATCTTCAATGACACGTGCATTCGCTGGTGTCGACCGTGTGTTGTTTATTTCGTCTCAACCCGGTGGTCCAGTTCCACGTGAAACACAGCATCAAAATGTTGTTGATGCTTTAGTAGCTAACAATGTCTCATTTGTAGCTTATACAAGTTTTGCTCAAGCAGACAAGTCAATTAGCGCGCTGGCTAGCGATCATCTTGTAACTGAACACGCATTGATTGCATCCGGTCTGCCATACTCATTATTGAGAAATAACTGGTATCTTGAAAACGAAATGGGATTTATCACCGCGGGTGCCAGCCAACATGCCACCTCCTACTGGGCATCTGGCCGTGCTGGATGGGCTTTAGAACGCGAATATGCTGAAGCTGCTATTAAAGTACTTGTCAGCGATTCACCAAAGGCAATTTATGAATTTTCCGGATCTGTCAATGATTATGAAGCACTTGGTTTGGCCTTAGCGCAAGCAACACAAGAAAAAATTACAGTGACAAAAGAAACACTGGCAGAATATGTTGCAACATTGGAAAAAAGCGGTTTGCCACACGATTTGGCAGGGTTGTTTGCTTCATTCCAATCACCAATTGATGAAGGTTCATTGGACGTGGTTTCAACGGATTTAGCCGACATTTTGGGGCGCGACTTAACACCACTACCAGCAGCACTCAAGGAAATTCTGGCTCGCAACTAAAATTATCAAAGGGCATCGTTAATCAGATGCCTTTTTTGCGCCTCATAACTGTGCTATAATGCTTGAATAACTAACTGATAGGATGAGAATATGCGCGTTTCATATAAATTAAGCGATGCAATACACATTTTAGCTTATATTGAGATATTTAAACAACATGATTTATCTAGCAAAGCCATTGCAGCAAGCATTGGTTCAAATGCCAGCGTAGTGCGTAATTTAATGCTCGACTTACGGGCGGCAAACTTGTTGACAACACACCAAGGTATAGCAGCACCAGAGCTGGCAAAATCACCGAATGATATAAGTATCTATGCTGTTTATTGCGCTATCAATATGACGCATAAGTTACTACACATTGACCCTAAAACAAACCCCAACTGTTTAGTCGGTGGGCATATTCAAGATACGTTAAATCAATTTTATGATGATATTGAGACTGCTGCTTATGACCAAATGAAAACCATTTCACTAGCTCATGTGATTCAAGATATTTTAAAATAGACAAAAGCTGCAAATCCTTTATCCTTATTTTCGACAATGACCATTAAAAGATCTGCAGCTTTTTGACCGTTAATTTGTATTTTCAATTGTATCCTAAAAACAGCACTATCATTTCTCCCATCACCAGCCAAAATAATGATTCGCACAGACTATTTTACTTGACATCAATCCATAACTTTATAACGTGTATAATGAAATAAAGCATGTTAAAATAGTTAAATCCTCACTTTTAATATAAAGGAAGTTGAATTAAGTAAAATATGTCACGGAAAATAGAGCTCCCGACCGCAGCAGAAATGAAGAAATTTCATAACCAATCCCAACGACGCACATTTCTATCGCGTCTCTCTATGCCACAACGTTTAACGTTAGGATTTTTATCAGTCATCACTGTGGGTGCTCTGCTGCTTATGCTACCTTTTAGCTATAATGGCGACATGGGGCATTCGTTTATGGATGCCTTGTTTACCGCAACTTCAGCTGCCTCTGTCACAGGTTTAACTGTCGTTAATACAGCAACACATTGGACCATTTTTGGACAAATTGTGATCATGTGTTTAATTGAAATTGGTGCTTTGGGATTCATGTCTTTTTCGGTTTTACTTTTTACGGCAACTCGCCGAAAAATGAATTTACGTGATAAAATGATGGTTCAAGAAGTTTATAGCTTAGAGAGTCTTTACGATACCAGAGCCGTCTTTGGTTACGTCATTAAATTATCGATTATTATTCAAATTGTTGGCGCTATTCTATTAACACCTTTTTTTGTCCATGACTTTGGTATCAAGCGTGGCTTATTCTATGCTGTTTTCCACGCTGTCTCAGCCTTTGGTAACGCTGGATTTTCAATTTTACCAGCTGGCGATATGGCCTATGCCAACCAGCCTTGGATTTTACTCATTATTGCCGCTTTGATTATCGCCGGATCTTTAGGGTTTTTAGTCTGGCGTGATGTCTTACTCTATCGCCATTCACACAAATTAACCTTACATTCAAAACTCGCGCTTGTGATGACTGGTGCGCTCATTATTGGTTGCTGGTTATTATTTGAATTAACTGAAAATAATTTAGCCATTGCACCACATTTATCTGGATTTAATCGGGTTGCAAACACCCTATTTATGTCAATTTCTTATCGTACAGCTGGATTTTCACAATTTAGTTTCAGTCAAATGGCCCCTGCTACAATTTTGTTAACAATTATGATGATGTATATCGGTGGTACACCTGGTTCCACAGCTGGTGGTATCAAAACAACAACGTTGGGTGTCTTACTACTTAAAACACATGCTGCTTTACGTGGTAAAAAAGATGTTACCTTTGCACATCGTCGGTTGACAAACGAAAATATTTCACGATCACTCTTACTGATATTTGTATCACTGCTTTTCTTAGGTGTTTTGTCATTTTTACTCATGTTAACACAAGGTACTGATTCCAAATACGGGTTAGAATATATCATTTTTGAAGTTGTCAGTGCCTTCGCAACAGCTGGATTGACACTCGGTCTCACACCGCACTTAAATATTTTTGGACAGTGCGTTATTATGCTAACCATGTTTATTGGGCGTGTGGGTGTCTACACCGTCATGTTCTCAATTCTAAACGTACACTCAGATCACGCACCATACCAATACCCAGAAGAATCAGTCATTATCGGTTAGCTTAATAGCTATGTTATAAAAATTTAGGAGATACTCATTATGCGCCAAACTTATGCTATCATTGGACTTGGCCGCTTTGGCGGTGCGTTACTCGAAACCCTTATTGCCAATGGACAAGACGTACTTGGCATTGATATCAATGAAGAACACGTTAATGAATATCGTGATATTGCGACTCAAGTTGTCATCGCTGATGCACAAGAAGACGACGTTTTACGAAAATTAGATATTGCAAGCTTTGATCACGTGGTCATTGCTATCGGTCATAATATGCAGGCAAGCATTTTAGCTACAATCAACGCAAAAGATCTCGGTGCTAAAAATGTTATCGCAAAAGCCGAAAATCGCACCCATTTACGTGTCTTAACAAAAATCGGTGCTGACTTGGTTGTTCAGCCCGAACGAGAAATGGGTGAACGTATTGGTCGTAAACTCCTAGCACCAAATATGTTAAATTTTATCGAATTATCTGATGATTATTCAATGGCAGAAGTTCAGATTGTCAATCCAACCTTTACTGGAAAAACTATCTCCGAACTAAATATTCACAAAAAATTCGGCTTAAATGTCATTGCCGTACGTCATGAAGGTGAAGTGATTGTTGCGCCCGACTCAAAATATAAAATACACCATAAGGATATTTTATCTGTTGTAGGGCCAAAAGATATGGTTGATGATTTTGATCAAATGACCAATAATTAAATAAACAATAAAAATACCAAAA
>NZ_AEMI01000013.1 GCF_000166715.1 Leuconostoc gelidum subsp. gelidum KCTC 3527 | reverse complement strand
TGGTTCTGTTGCAAAGTTTTAAATAAAGAATAAAATCCCTTACGGTATCTATGATTTAAGCTGGGATTCCCAATAATACCTTGATTTCAGTACAGACCGAAAACCCGAAGAGAGTGCCTTCTTTTCGGGTTTTCTTATATAATCCTCGGATGGCTTCCATACCTTTAATCGTGGTAGAGGCAGTGCGTAAACTTCGATAGAATTTATTGCGTCTCTTTACTGGACGATGGTCTTGTTCAATCAAATTATTCAGGTATTTAATGGTACGATGTTCTGTCCCTTGATAAAAGCCGTATTCTTTTAGTTTCTTAAAGGCACTTGTAATAGAGGGGGCTTTATCTGTGACTACAACCTTCGGTTCATCAAACTGCTTCACTAACCGCTTAAGAAAAGCATAGGCTGCTTGTGTGTCCCGTTTTTTACGTAACCAAATATCCAAGGTTAAACCATCTGCATCGATGGCTCGATACAAATAATGCCATTTTCCTTTAATTTTGATGTACGTTTCATCCATTTTCCATGAATAAAAGGATTTTTTATTTTTCTTTTTCCAAATTTGATAGAGTAGTTTGCCATATTCTTGCACCCAACGATAAATCGTCGTATGAGAAACGTTAATGCCACGATCATATAAGATTTCTTGAACTTCACGATAGCTAAGGTTATAACGAAGATAGTAGCCCACGGCTACAATAATCACATCCTGCTGAAATTGCTTTCCTTTAAAATGATTCATCGTCATTCCTCCTGCTATCTTTTTCTATTATTCTACCTTATTTGATAGTAGATTTAAAACTTTGCAACAGAACCAACTGCCATAAGCATACCCTTTTTCCAGTTCGTCTTTACTTGTAGTTATTTCTATTGTGATATGATTCTTTACACCCGATGTATGGGCAAGCTCTGCAATTTCTTCTTTGATTTCCCTAGCCTTGTTTATATCGGAAGAATCTATAAGAACCGTAACGATAAGGGCATTTTCTTCTCCGTCCAGTGACCAAATGTGAAAATGAGAGAGGGCCTTTACAGCAGGAATATTGTTAATGGAGCTCGCCAGGTTCTCTACGTTTACATTTTCCGGCGAACCGTTCAATAAAATTTTCATTGTGCTTAAAAATTCAGGTACAGTTTTATAGAGGATATAGAGTGCTATCAAAATCGATAAGATTGGATCCAATCGATAAGCCTCGGTAAAGTTCATTACGATACTCACAACCAAGACCCCAATCCACCCTAATACATCTTCTAGCATATGCAGGTTCAACATGCCTTCGTTTTTAGATGACCCTTTGCTTAGAATCCAAGCCGCATATCCATTCAATCCAATAGCCACGAGTGAAAGCCAAAACATGCCACTGTAATTAACCGGTTGCGGATCAATCAAACGTGGGATACTTCGGTAAATCATAAAAAATGAGCCGCCGATCAGTACTACTCCAGTTATCAACGCCCCTAATAATGAAAAGCGGTTATAACCAAAAGTGAACTGTTCATCTTGCTGCTTTTCTGAGTACCCCTGGAAAAACCAAGCGAATCCAATAGAAATGGAATCTCCTAAATCATGAACGGCGTCGGACATAATTGACACACTATTGAAAAGAGACCCAAAGAAAAATTCAATCATGGAAAAAATAAAGTTGGTGAAAAAAGCAATTTTAATATTCTTATTCGGTTGATTTTGGTGCGAGTGATTTTCTTGTTTCTCTGACTTTGAAATTTTAAAAACCTCCATTTAGTTTTATACCTTATTAGCTTTTATTGTTCTTGTTCTTTGATATGAGTTAAGACTTGTTCGAGAATACTGAAAACATGAAGATCATCAAGACTGTAAACCATGCTTTTCCCTTCTCTTCTTGCCTTCACTAAACGTGAATCATTCAATATTTTTAGTTGGTGTGAAATCGCGGACTGTTCCATATCCAATGCAAGCACAATGTTTCCAACACTGAGCTCTTCTTTCTGTAAAAGAAAGAGAATTGACAAGCGTGTAGGGTCACTAATCACTTTGAATTCTTTGCTTATTGATTGGATCTTCTCTTTATTGATTGGCGAAGTTGTTGATGTATCCATATGCTCTTATTCCTCTCACATGATTTTCCATTCATATATATAATATCACATGAGTAAAACGATGCTAGTTTTTTGTTTATAGACAAAATTAAGACTTTTGTATCAGCAATAGTAGTCCATTTGAATAAGAAGCATCTTGTCTTGACAAAACTCATACAGTGAGTTAATATGATTTTGTAAACATATGATTTGTTATTCATATGTAAAACGTAAAGATTCCGATTTACATATGGGACAACTGAAAGGAGTCAGAGACAATGGAAATTACATGAATACTTCTCTTCTTTTAGTGGGAATTTGTGTGATTTAATAAGTAAATGAATGGAAATCAAAGGAATTATATAGGAAGGTGATAAAAATGGAAACTATCGAAGAACAACAATCTCAAGAAAAACATAATCACAACCACGACCGTGAACACGGAAAAATGCCAATCGTTTTATACTTTATTGGTTTAGCCTTAGCGGTGATCGCTTTATTTTTGAATGAAGATTATCAGTTAATGCGAAATATTTTATTCTCAATCGCTACAATCAGTGCAGGATATCATGTCATTATTCTTGAAGGCCTTGGAGAAACAATCGAGAACTCCAAAGTTCAAAAAAAGTTCATGCCCAACTCTCACATTTTGATGGGATTAGCGGCCATTGGCGCTTCTTTAATGGGGAATTTTTGGGAAGGTACATTATTGATTCTTATTTTTTCTGGTGCACATTTTTTGGAAGATTATGCAGAAGGAAGAAGTAAACGAGAAATCACGAAATTACTCGAAATGAATCCAACGACTGCCCGGTTAATCCAGCCTGATGGCAGTACAAAAAATGTTGACGTCAGTGAATTAAAAGTGGGAGATCAACTTCAAGTATTGAATGGCGATCAAGTCCCCATTGATGGCGTCATTTTGTCAGGCTCTACGTCCATTGATGAGTCATCTATTAATGGAGAAAGTATCCCAAAAGAGAAGTCCAAAGGAGACGACGTTTTCGGAAGTACAATCAATGGAACAGGTACTTTCACAATGGAAGTCACTAAAGAAAATAAAGATACAGTATTTTCAAAAATTTTACAGTTAGTAAACCAGAACCAAGACAACCAAACAAAAGCTACGAGTATAATCCAAAAATTTGAACCGAAATACGTTACAGTTGTTTTAATTGCCATTCCGTTATTCATGTTATTGGCTCCTTTTCTCCTAGACTGGACATGGTCACAAAGTATCTATAGAGGATTGGTCCTTTTAGTGGCAGCTTCACCCTGTGCTTTAGCAGCGGCTACTGTATCGGTAACTTTATCGACGACTTCTAACTTGGCCAAAAAAGGCGTCCTTTCAAAAGGTAGTTCTTACCTGTCTCAATTAGCCGATACTCAAGCCATTGCATTTGACAAGACAGGAACCTTGACTAAAGGAAAACCTGAAGTAACCAATTACTATTTTGCTGATTCCGTGAACGAAGAAAACATGATTGATATCGTAGTAGCTCTTGAAAAAGAATCCAATCACCCTTTAGCAGATGCTATTCTAAGAAAGTTTGAGCAAAAAAATAAACTAACTATCGAAGTAGAAAACCAGATCGGCAAAGGATTGACAGGAGATTACAAAGGGAGAAATTATCGTATAGGAAAACCGACTTCGTTTGACGATGTTTCAGATGAATATAGTCGTTTAAATAATGAATGGTCGTCAGAAGGTAAGACGGTCGTATACGTAGCAGTAGATGAGGCTGTTATAGGTCTTATTGCCCTCATGGATGTTCCGAGTGAGCATGCAAAAGAAACCATTGATTATTTCAGAGAACAAGGCATACACACCACATTAATTACTGGTGACTCAGAAATGACGGGTAAAGCAGTCGCTAAACAATTAGGAATAGATGAAGTGATTGCGAATGTCATGCCGGAAGACAAATCCAGAATTATAGACGAACAAAAAGAAAAATACGGTGTAGTTACCATGGTTGGAGACGGAGTGAATGATGCCCCCGCTCTCGTAAACGCAGATGTGGGAATCGCTATGGGAGATGGGACCGATGTGGCAGTAGAGGTATCGGATTTAGTTTTAATGCAAAACGATTTATCCAAATTGGTACAATCTCATAATATATCTACGAAAATGAATCGTGTCATTTGGCAGAATGTTATTTTTTCAATGGCCGTTGTTGCCTTTTTAGTTGTCGTTAGTTTCTTAGGCTTAACGGATATTGCAATCAGTGTCATTATTCATGAAGGAAGTACATTGGTTGTTATTCTGAATGGGCTTCGATTGTTAAGGTCTAATTCTAAGCCTATCAAAAATTAATAACCTGTTTCAAATATTAACTAATTCTCGTTTTCATATGCCTCTGAAGTTTTGGAAACTTTAGAGGCATATTTTTATAAATCAGTTAGTATCAAAAACAATCGATTATGGGACGATTTTAAATAAGGGAATAATGTCAATACTTTGGAGTGGTTTTTAGATAGCCCCGCGAGGGGCCGGAGCTACCCCGAAAGTTTAATCAAAAAGAATAAACG
The DNA here is from genome assembly GCF_000166715.1 of Leuconostoc gelidum subsp. gelidum KCTC 3527. Taxonomy (GTDB): domain Bacteria; phylum Bacillota; class Bacilli; order Lactobacillales; family Lactobacillaceae; genus Leuconostoc; species Leuconostoc gelidum. The sequence goes on along the minus strand of NZ_AEMI01000013.1, from coordinate 4,894 downwards.
AGGTCCAGGCAATCATCGCCCGGACCTCGTTTGTTTTCTATAATTTATTTTCGGATTCAATCATGTGAGAATCATAGTTGTCAATTTTCCACTGTAAATAATCACGGGCATCAACAATTTCTTTTACCTTTTCGTTAAGCGTATTAATTGCTTCGCCTAGAATGTCTTTACGGGCTGGAATGGTAGTCGGGTCGTCTTCGAACACGGCGCTGATGTCAAGATTATGGACAGGCTTTTTTGGCACCGAGAGGTACCGCACTCCGAAAATTTTTCAAAACCCGGATTTCAGCTTAAAACGGCGTGATTTCTGGGTGTTTTTGTAGGTGGAACAGGGACGAGCCCTACCGGTGAGAGAAAACAGGTGGTATAGATTGTGAACCAGCCGGATTTCACAAGTTGTATCGTGCAACAAATAAGCCTTCACAAGGCGAATTTTTGAAATTCACAGGTGACGGCTTATAAACGGCGTCGTACCGGCTAGTGCCGATAACCGGCATTATGTTAAGCAGCAAGTGGTATAGCTCTCATAATCCCCACGACTAGCCTTTTGTTATTTGTGAAATTTTAGTCCGTGAGCGGTTTATGAGACGGCTGTTTGTGCTTTTTGCGGAGGCGTAAACGGACCACTAATTTGTGTTGGGCGACTTCTTCGTCAGACAACGTTAACTTCTCATCAATTGAGAAAGAGGTCGTTTTGTAATTTTTGGCCAGGACAACCGCATAAACAGCCTGGTCAATCTGTTCACTTTGTTCTGGTGTTAAGGCAAAGGTGTAGGGCTTATCACCGTATACTATCGATTTATCGGGCGCAACGCGTGTAAAGCGTCCTTTAATCGCATTGTATGTCATATAATCCTTCTTAATCGTAAATAGCTTGATATCAATATTTAAATGATTTATATAATAAAAAATGCCATCTTACAGGCGATTTTTATCATCATATTTTCATTATTACAGCGATTTTTACACGAATATTATTTCGCTGTAACCCTACGCCCCGTAAGCATGAGGGTTGTTTGCCTGTTGGCTTTTTTGTAAATTTAACCCCCCTATTAGTGATTTGGGGGTTAAAGAAATTTTTTGAAGCGTCTTTAATTGTCAAAAATGACAGGTTAGCCAGGTTATTGTTGGCGTCACTGGATTTTAAAATGGGCCACCAGGCTTGCCCAGCGCACTGGCCCAAGCCTTTGAAACAGCAGAGCTGTTTCATGGCAGTTATTGTTTATAATTATACACTGTCTTGCCCTGAAAGGAAACTTGCTTCAAAAAAAGACAAACAAAAAGAGCTGGTGTTCCTACGCACTAGCCCTTTTTACTAGAGAGGTTAGTCTCCATGTACTTTTTCCTATTAACATTATAACATCATATTATTGGTATTTCAAAACATGCTATACTTAAAAAGCTGTTGTTTCCTACTATACTGCAACGGCAAGGAGGTTTAGACTCCATGATTTACTTTTTTCAAGAACTCACACAATTGTTTAACGCAATCTGTGTTGCTGTTGTGACGTTCGCAATTAAACGTTATTTTGATGATCTTAATGATCGTTAAAATAATGTGGGCACCTTAAGGGTGCCTTTTTGTTTGCTTTTATTGTATAACACCTATTAATTGCGATAGTCCACTACAATTTTTTTGTTATTATACACTTACGTTTACAGATTATTTTAATGTGGTTAAGCTGACACCAGCTTGCCCCGCGCGGGTAGCGTTCTGCATGACATGCTCTCACTGAAGGTGATCCTGCAATGATAAATTGCCCCGTCACGGCGTGACCCGCCGGAGGTTTTACAAGCCGGATAAGTGGCACTGTAAAATAGCAGTTTCCCCAGTAGGAAGGGGAAACGCTACGGTCATCGCTTGTCGATGACGCGCCTCGCAGAGCCTGTCCAAAATATGATTTTGGTATAACAGGCTATACCAGATTTTTAACGGTGTTATACTGGTCTTGGAAAACCTTTTTCGAGGAGGCATTTTTGATGGCACATTTAAAGAAAAATACGCGTGGCGCAGTCCCTGGTTTAGCGGTCCATTTTGAACGTAAAACTGACCATCACACCAACAAAGAAATTGATGTGTCGAAAACCTATCTGAATCAAGATCTGATGGCGGATGGTTCTGATATGCTTTCACGCTCCAATGCGCGTTTAAATGACGTTTATTGCATGAAAAGAGACGATTTGAAGGCGTTAGCGACGTGGATCGTTACTTTACCTGAAGAACTCACAGAAGCCCCCTATGAGCAGCAGAGCGCCTTTTTTGAAGCAACCACCAATTTTCTAAATAAACGTTATGGTCCAGAAAATCCCGTGGCCGCCGTGGTGCATTATGACGAGACCACCCCTCATTTGCACTATGCCTTTGTCCCAGTGGTTTTTGATGATAAAAAATCACGTTATAAAGTATCCGCTAAAGAAGTGCTAACGCGACATGATCTGCAAACTTTCATGAGGATTTAGATCAGCATTTGAAAAAGGTGCTGCCCTTTTATGAACAAGGTATTTTAAATCACAAAACCTTACCGTTTGAGAATGTCGCTGAAATCAAAAAATACAATGATCAGTTTAACGCCTTAAAAATCGAACTAGCTGACGTTGAAGAAAATATTAGGGCGAAACAGGCCGTACTTAAAATCACGGATCAAGCCTTAACAGAAGTAGACTTAGCCGAAAAACAAATTGATGACTTTAAACAAGACTTATCTAAAAACCTCTTTGGTAAGACGGTGCTTAAACCTGATGACTTAGATCGCTTTAAAAGCGTGTTAGCCACGATGAAGAAAGCCACCTTGCAAAGCCAGCATGAGACGGAAGAACTCAAGCAAACGTTAGGCCAAGTAAAAGCGCAATTAGCAGCTGTCCAAGCAGATTATCAAAACCTGAAAGAAACGCATCAAGCGCTACAGAAGCGGCAACGAGAAAAGCAAAAGATGGACTATGTGATGCGCGACATACTTAAAAATGATTATGGGGTCGACAAGCTATCGCATACTGATGTGGAGGCTCGGTATGTTCTTTATAAGCTGGATCATGAAGAACTCACAAAAAATAAAAAAGTAGCCCAGTCATGGTTAAAAACACTGACGACAGCTAGAGCAGATCCAGATACGAAAATAGCGCCAACTAGATTAGATCGCGGTATCGAACAAGTTAAAGCATTAATCAATCGGATCATTGAATTAACGCGTGATATTTTTAAGGGGCCAAGTCTTTAACGTTATAACGGCTTATTTGCCCGTATAAGCGTTTTTAGCCATGTGACGTAGAAATAATCATTAAATAGATGAAAACGTCGCTATTGGCTTAATAAGTGGCAATCAGGTTACATAACCAGTAATCCATCATTTAAAATAATGCCAAACAAAAAGAACACTCTGGACAAACATTATGTACAACGGTGTTCTTTTTGTTTTGTTTTTATTAATTCAATAAAAAGGCGCAGCCTATTATAAGTTTATCTTTTATATTTTAATCTTTTGTTCTTTTGCGCGGTTAGAAAGTGTGTTTTATCAAGGATTTTCAGAGTTATACCCCTACAAAAAACTGTGTATACCCCTACAAAAAACTGTGTATACCCCTACAAAAAACTGTGTATACCCCTACTTTTATTTTGATTTTGTAGTAATAAAAATGCATAATAAAAGCATGAAGAAATTATCTTTGGCCAGACATTCTTCATGCTTAATCCAAACACGCAAAGGAGCGTACCTATATGTCTATTATACCAGAATCGAAAACAAGGCAGGTACAGACCTTGAATGACTTATCAAAACGAAAAGTAGTTGAACATAATAGCCTAATTACATCGATTGCCAAAATGGATAAAACCCCACTGAAAATGTTTGAATTAGCTGTTTCTTTAATTGATACAGACAATCCCCCTCAAGATCAGACCGTGTATCTATCCAAGAAAGAATTATTTGCATTTTTTAAGGTAGATGATAATGACAAGCATAGTCGCTTTAAAGAAGTGATTGAAAAGATGCAAAAACAAGCATTTTTTCAGATTAAAAAAGAACAAGATAAAGGTTTTAAGTTTGTTAGTATTGTGCCAATCCCGTATGTAGAATGGACGGACTATCATGATGAGGTATTAATCCGATTTAGTCCTGAAATCATGCCTTACTTAATTAATCTCAAAACTAATTTCACGCAACATGCTTTGTCAGATATTTCAGAGTTAAATAGTAAGTATGCTGTTATTTTATATCGTTGGCTATCAATGAACTACAATCAGTATGAGCATTACAGTGTTAAGGGTGGACGGCGAGAAGAACAAGTTGAAAATTATCGCAATCCAACTATTGGTATGCGAGATTTACGAGAAATGACGGATACTGTAAAAGACTATCAAAGAATTGATAATTTTGAAAAAAGAGTGTTAAAAGCAGGACTTGATGAAATTAACTCATACACTTCTTTTAATGTCACGTATGAAAAAGTAAAAAAAGGACGTAGTATTGATAGCATTGTCTTTCATATTACAAAAAAACAAGTCGCAGATGATAGTAGTTATAAATTAGGTGATCGAGATTATATTGATGGAAAGATAAGGCAAGAAGAAAGTGAAAATGAATTAGTTTTGCAGGCAATGGACAGTCCATATACAAAGCTACTTATGGAACACTTTTTATTATCATATTTGGATCTTATGGATAAAAAAATCTTAGCAGGCTTACAAAAAAATGTTTATCCACTATATGACGAATTAAAAGATTTACGAGGAGTAAACGGTGTCAAAGAGCACTTAGCATATATCCGAGATAAACAAGATGACTATTCTAAAAAGAATATTGCTAAGTATCTTAAAAAATCGATTGAACAGTATCTACCAATCGTTAAAAGGCAGGATATAGATCATGAGTGAAAATTTAAAAACCATTCGAGAACTTGC
>NZ_AEMI01000014.1 GCF_000166715.1 Leuconostoc gelidum subsp. gelidum KCTC 3527 | reverse complement strand
TATGAAGTTGGCGACTTTTTAATATATTGATAGTTTTAATTAAAATTCAACAGTATCTAAAGCTGACAAGCGTTCTTCTGCTGTTTTACGATTTGATAAGAAAGCTGCAATTCTAGCATAATGTAAGTGTTGCTTAGCAGAAAGATCGTTGCCCCGTTTTTTCTCAACATTAGCCAACATCTCACTCAAATCCGGAACCCAGAACAGATCAACACGCTTGCGCAATGCCAATAAACCTTCTTCTAATATTTGCGCTGCCTTATCTAATTCATTTTGTTCAATCAAAAATTCGGCATAGTACTGACGACCTTGTAGTGCGCCATGAAATTCTAATTCGTTTGCCGTTAACAAATTAGGCTCAAGTTCATAGGCTAGGTTAAACTTTTCCTTAGCACTTTCAATATCACCTTGTAAATAATAGTTTGTTCCCATTTGTCGATAAGCATAAAACGAATAAAAATCTCCCAATGATGGCGTTTTTTTATCTACCGCTAAGCTAGCGTAATAGATTACTTTCGCAAAATCCTTTTTATTGTAGCATTCATCAGTTGCCTTTAAAATATAATAGGCTTGAATTGTAGGTGCATTTTGACTCAATGCTTTTTCAAATTCTGAGAACTCAGCTAAAGCATCATGCTTCATTTGCAATACAACTTTTCCTAATAGTTCTTTAGCTTTTTGCGTTAAAAAATCACCAGATACAAATTCTGAAATTTCCAAATTCAAGCGGTCTAATATAGCCAACAATACATCAGCATTAGGCACACGATTTTGGTTTTCAACTAAAGAAATTGTGGCTTGTGTTGTGATACCTTCTGCTAATTCAACTTGCGATAAACGCATTTTTTTACGTGCAGCACGAATGGCTTTACCATCAAAACTGTCTTTTCTACTATTTTTTACCATTAATTAAACTTCCCTATCTTTTCTTCACCCAAAGTAACAAACTGATAACTTAATTGCGCATTTTTTTCAAATTCTGTAAAACCATATGTTATTAACATATCTACAAGTTTTACATTATCAATATCTGAATAATCCCACAGTCGTTTAAACAACGACATATTTGTAAAACCAGGTAATGTATTTGGCTCACCTAGATATGGCACATTGTTTTCATCTAACAAGAAATCCATCCTTGCCTCACCTCGTAAATTCAGAACTTTATAGGCTTCTATAGCCATACTTTTCACTTCATTTGTTACAGATTCTGGTAATTTCGCAGGGATTTCAAAAAGCACATCTGAATTATCGACAAATTTATTATTGTAATCATACCATGCATCACCAGAACCTTGATTTGGTAATGTATGAGCACCAATTTCCGACACAATTGGTTCTTCGTTACCAATCACACCAACTTCCAGTTCTCGCGATCCTTTGACAGCTTGTTCAACTAAAACTTTATAGTCATACTGAAACGAATCTGCCAGAGCCGCTTCAAATTCAACTGCAGTTTTAGCACGAGAAATACCAACAGAGGATCCTTGGTTAGCTGCTTTGACAAAAACAATATCACCAAGTTCTGCGATAACTTTTTCCCAAGTCCAGTCTTTAGCCGTCTTAGGATCGAGAACGACATATTTTGTATTACGAATCTTGTTGACCGTTAATAATTCCTTGGTCATAGCTTTATCAAAACTCACTGCATGACCACGCAATGGTGCACCGACATAAGGTTTATTCAATAATTTAAACAATCCTTGTAACGTTCCATCCTCACCTAAATTACCATGTACAACTGGGAAAAAGATATCGAAATCGCCACCTTCACTTAATGCACGGATACGAGCCAATGGATCAGTTGTATCAATTTTTGCCATGTAGGCATCAACAATTGGTTGCTCATCCTCTAAAGCCAGTACACGTTTTGAACTTTCTGGATCTAAAAAGTAACCATTTTGTGCAATTGCAAAGACCGTTATTTGATATTTCCCGGTTGCTTTAATTGCATCATAAAAATTTTGAGCTGAACGTTTTGATACATCGTGTTCTGATGAATTACCACCAAATAATAAAGCAACATGTTTTTTAGTCATTATATTTTACTCCGAATTTTATTATATCAAAAATGAGGTAATATTGCTTAACATACTCTTTTAAGTTAAGTAATCTTTTGTTTGCTCTGCATAATCATACAATTTTTTTGGTACGTTTTGTGAACCACGCAAAATAATTTCGTGAAAAAAACGTGACCTATTATATAATTGATGCCATTGTGCTTCTGTTTTTAAATCACGATGTGTGACAAGATCTTTTCGCCATAATTTTAATGTTAATAGGACATAATCAGCATACAGTTCATGGGCATTAGCCGCATATATGACAACTTCAACTAACCGCTCTGTTTCACCCATCATTAACGGTTGCTTCAATTCACGGTAACCAGCCAACATGCTTGCCAACAAAAATAATTTATCTGCGCGCATAAGTTGTGGCATCATAAACATTTCAGCCAATACATTTCCAATATGCGTGAATGCATGTGCCCAACCATTTGTACCAATATATCCTCGTGTATCACGTTCAAGAGCCACATATAACGCCATTTGATTAATAATAAGATCTATTTGGTCTGCAGACATAAAGTGTATTTTAGTTCGTTGTTTAAAGAGCAATAACGATAACACTAATACACTGAACGACCGACCATAAATACCATCATTTTCTGGCTCTAAAATATGCGAAAACAATTGTTCATCTGACACCAGACGTTGCGTTAACCAACGAAGTTGATCTTCAGAAATTAACTCATTTTGTATTATATCACTTAGAAACAAAAAAGCACCTGTATCACGATATTTTGGTGATGGATTAGCTAGTTGTGTGATAGCTAATTCTATATCTTCATCAAAAATTGTCGTTAATTTTATGTTATTTAACTCATCCTCAGTTCGGATATCTAACTGATGATCATATGTTTGAAATCGCTCCAACACATGTTCACCATTTTCAGGTAATACAACTGGCGTAACGCTTTGAGATGATAACGTCATCAAATTTTCTGATATTATCGGACCTAATGATTGAAATATATCACCATTGCGTGTCTTTTGACGTAAGATACTAAACTTTCTCTTGATTTCTCTTAATTCACTCATTAAATTGAAAACCCTGTTGCTTCTTTAAAAGTGTCGTTTTGTTGCTGATAACCAATTGTCAGAATTAAGCCAACCCCAATTAAATTGCCAAGTAACGACGAGCCACCTTGAGATATAAATGGTAATGGGATACCAGTTAACGGTAGCAAACCAATACTCATCCCAATATTTTCAAAAACGTGGAACAAAACCATCATGACAACACCAGTTGCAATATAGGCATAAAAAGCGTTTTGTGCTTTAAATGTCGCTCGTATTAATCTATAAATTAAGCCAAAATACAAAGCAATTAATATTGTTCCACCAATAAAGCCAAAACTTTCGCCAATAACTGAAAAAATCATATCAGATTCTCGAACTGGCACATAAACTTTTAAATTGCCAAAACCATTACCAGTTAGTTGGCCAGATCCAATTGCCTTTAAACTTTGAAATGTTTGGTACCCTGATGCTGATGTATATTGATCCGGATGTAACCAAGTTTGAATACGATCAAATTGGTATAACTTAAATCCTAATGAATCAAGAATCATTTTCCCAGTAGTTGAGGTCACAAGTGCTAATAATGTCACACCAATCGTTGCTACGATACCAATCACAGGTGCTAAAATCCGCCACGTAATGCCAGAAACCAAAGCAACGCCTCCGAATATGGCAATAAATACTAGCAATGTACCCAAATCGTTTTGCAAGGCAATTAGCACAGCAATTGGCAAAAACCAAAGTGCCATTTTTCCTAACAAAAGTCCGTCCGATCGTGTTGTATGATGTTCATATAATCGATTATGCTGTGCAACAACTCGACTCAACATTAAAATAAATGCTGGTTTAACAACTTCAGATGGTTGAAATGAAATAGGTCCCAAAACAAACCAGGATTTAGCTCCTGTTAAATTTGCCATTTGCTTATCATATAGGATTAAAACAGCAACCAATAAAAATATGCCCAATCCATAGGCCAGCGGTGCCAAGCGCCAAAGTTGAGAGGCATCGAAACGTAATAGGAATATAATAATCAATGTTCCAATTATCCAAAAAACACCCTGCACAATGGTTGTTCGTAAAGCCATTTGCATAGTCCCATACTGAGAATGAAGTGCTGCTTGAAAAATAGAGCTCAATCCAATGATCATAAATAATAATAGCGCTAAAATAATACCCCAGTCTAGTTCTGAACCGGATGTACGGCTACTCATTTGTCGTGATGGCGTATGCTGCATGTTGGTGTTCCTCGTCTATGTACAAGCCCTCATCATAAATATGATAAGGGCTTCTGTCATTATATTATTGATATAAGTTAAAACTGGCTAGAATAGCCTGTAAAGCCTCATCTTGTGTCTTAGCTTGATTAATCACTGCTTGTTGTCCAAAATAGCCCACAAAACCGCGGTCTGCTTTTTCGATATAACCAACTTGTTTACTATCGATCATCACTTGTGTTTGATCTTTCACAACTACGAGGTCTACACTAAAATTTTGATTCTTTTTCCGCATTTTATAACCCTTTACGATTCGATTTCATGTGTTCAAGTAAGGCGCCTGCCCCTTTGGCAACATTATCGAGTGGTGAATCAGAAACAACGACCGGCACTTCTAACGCATCAGCCAGTAATTGATCCATGCCATGAAGAAGTGCACCACCGCCTGTTAGCATAATCCCACGATCAATAATATCTGCTGCTAATTCTGGGGGGAGTTTTGACAAAACTGAATGTGCTGCGCGAACAATCTGTTGTAGTGTGTCATGTAGCGCTTCTTCTACCTCATTAGAGTGAATTGTAATCGTCTTTGGCATGCCTTCGAAATTATCACGGCCACGAACTTCCATAGTCAAAGGTTCATCAACAGGCAAAGCAGAGCCAATTTGAATTTTAATTGTTTCTGCTGTACGTTCACCAACAATTAAGTTATGATGTTTTTTTAGGTAAGCAACAATATCAAAGTTCATTTTGTCACCAGCCACACGAATTGACTCAGAAACAACAATATCCCCCAATGACAATACGGCAATATCCGACGTGCCACCACCCATATCAATAACCATTGATCCAATTGGTTTAAAAATATCTAATCCTGCACCAACTGCTGCAACCTTTGGTTCATATTCCAAATATACTTTGGCTCCACCGGCTTTTTCAGCGGCTTGAATAATAGCTTTACGTTCAATTTCAGTAATATTAGTTGGTGCACAAATCATGATATTTGGCTTTGACATAAAGCCCTTCACATTGAGTTTATCCACAAAATATGTCAGCATCGCTTCCGTCACGTCAAAGTCCGAAATAACGCCATCTTTTAAAGGCCGCACGGCACGAATATTTCCTGGTGTACGCCCTACCATACGATAAGCTTCTGAACCAACAGCTAACACACGGTCTGTCTTGTCATCAACTGCCACCACTGATGGCTCATTTAATACAATACCCTTGCCTTCTACATAAATGAGAACGTTGGCTGTTCCCAAATCAATGCCAATATCTTTTGCCATGTTTAATCTCCAAATTTATTATTTTCATAAATGAGCACATACGTACCGACTTGTCTATATAATCTAATCAATTATACCATAATTATGAGATGCTTTTGGACTACTTTCCAAACACTGCGCTTGGCATTTCTAGTATCCAGTTCGTCATTGAAATAAAAAAACTTGATAACAAATAACCAACAACAATTGCCATGACAATCTTCAAAAACATCGCTTGTGTAGGCGTGTATGGCATAAATTTTGCAAAATTTATCGGTCTTATCAGCCAAAAAACAAAATAGACTGCAAGTATGTTGATACTCAACATAAATATTGGACTCATGGTATTATCGATCTTTCTTGATTATTATCAATTTTTTAAGTTTAACTTTTAAAACACTTGTGTTTAGACAATGTCGTGGTTTTATTATATCAATAAGTTCGTGCTTTTTGTAACTTATCCTGTACATTTTTATGCATTTTCTAATAAAAAAAGCATATAAGCTCTTTTAACTCATACACCTTCTTTATCGATGTTTTGTCAAATCAACATCTTCCAATTTAATTTTTTTTGTTTTATAACGAATTTTATAGGTCACAAATAAAATAATAAATAGTGGTACCGATAAATATGTCACGCCTATTTTTTCCCAATTTAAATTTGTGAAACTTGCAGGATCTTGACCAATAATCACGCCCATCGAAATAATCAAAGCAAATATTGGGCCAAAAGGAAACCATTTAGCTTTATATTTTAGATCACTCAATTTTTTACCTTGAGCAATATACGCTCGCCGGAAACGATAATGCGAAATTGCAATCCCAACCCAAGCGATAAATCCTGTCAAACCTGAAGCATTCACTAACCATGTGTAGGCTACCGATCCGCCTTTGGTATTAGAAATAAAAGCTAATAAGCCAATAACAGTTGTTAAAATCAACGCTGCAACCGGCACCCCACGTTTTGATAACTTAGCAAATATTTTAGGTGCTTCCCCTTTACGTGCCATAGCGTAAAGCATACGTGTTGACGCGTAAGAACCGGAATTTGCTGATGAAACAATTGATGTTAAGATAACTGCGTTCATTAAACTTGCAGCAAAAGCAATACCTGCATTTTTAAAAACAATTGTAAATGGTGATACAGCAATGTTTTCTGTAGACGAACTTAGCAAGCGTGGATCACGGTAATACACTAAAGCTGAAATAACAAAAATTGCTAAAATATAGAACAATAAAATACGCCAAAATACTTGATTGATTGCTTTTGGCACTGATTTGTCAGGGTTTTCTGCCTCACCGGCAGTAATACCAATCAATTCTGTTCCTTGAAATGAAAAACCAGCAACTACGAAAACTGACAAAATAGCTTGTGGTCCGCCAACAAAACCATGATTCCCAACAGATAAGTTTTTCATAACGTTCACATCAGAATGAATGACACCAAAAATCGTTGCCAATCCAACAATAAGAAAGGCGATAATTGTGATCACTTTAATCATTGATAGCCAGAATTCTGCTTCACCAAACGCGCCTACTGAAAATAAATTAATTAAAAAAATGAATACTAAGGCAACGGCTGAAAAAATCCAACCTGGTACATCAGGAAACCAAAATTTCGATACCAATCCAACCGCTACAATATCGACAGCTAATGTAATTGCCCAGTTAAACCAGTAATTCCACCCCATAGCAAAACCCAATGCCGGATCAACGTATTTACCAGCATAATCAGAAAAGGATCCTGAAGTCGGCGCGTAAGTTGCCATTTCACCCAAACTTGTCATTAAAAAATAGACCATGACACCGATAGCCAGATAAGCCACAATTGCACCAAAAGGTCCTGCCTGAGCCACTGTAGCACCAGAAGCAACAAAAAGTCCTGTACCAATTGAACCACCTAAAGCTATCATAGATACATGGCGTGTTTTCAAATTACGTTTCATACCATCTTGTTGCTCACTCATAAAAAATCTCCCTAGTTGGGGCAAATAAAAAGCCCCTTTCTAAATACATAGAAAGAGGTTCAAAAAGTCATTGTTTAATCAACTTTTCAAAGCACATCACGTTGCGTGACAGTCTAACAATTATTAATTGTCAGCCCAGTATTATTCTGCCAAGAATCATACTTCGGCAACCGTCCCTTTTACGTCAATTCAACATCCTTGGCGGACTCATTCACGTGACTCATGTTGGCTGCAACCTCTTTGATAACTTGAATATCATATCATTTTTAAATTAAAGTGTCAATTTCTAGTACGTGTCGCCAATGTTTTGCCCGTTTTCGATATTGATATTCACTCAATTGCCACCAAAAATAGCCAAAAAATAATGATCCTAGACCGCTTGAAAATGGCATGTCATTACGTTGTATACAGACCATTAACATTAGCCACCAAAAAATAATAGCAAACATTGTTAATCCTTGGCGCATCCGCCGATTTTTAACAAAACGTGGCATAATAATCACAACTACAATGGCTAATAATTGTAACCACCATACTAACAATATATTAGGTATGGTTGGCCCAAGCTTGGGCCCTGATACCCAATGGATTTGTAGAATAAATGATATTGTCAACGCTAGCAGCATTGACAATACTTGTGTGACAATAAACCACCACATAGCAATTTTATAATTCATAAAATAAAGTAAACTGGATACAAGCACCATAGCTGGCACCAAAATCCAATAATGAGCAAATAAACCACCGAGACTTATCCAATTTTGTACACCACGTGGTATTAAATTTTTAATGACCAAAGATGCACCATTATCGATAACATGCATAAATAGCATATCAAATCTGACTTGAATTGCCAAAAATAAAAATAGTGCACAAAAGATAAGTATTAGTAATTTTCTTAGTTTATCAGGCTGTATTAACATTCTATTAACTCTCTTGTTTATTTACCACGATAATTGTACCATTATATACAATGTTGTCTTTTAAATTGTTAATTTTTGTTATAATTTAATATTGCCTTTATCTTTGTCTAGTATCATGATAATATGTGATTTTTAATTAAAATACACTAATTGCGCAATACTAACTATCAGGAGAGCTTCCATCATGGAACCTAAACCAAACTCACGTTTAAATCGTCATCAAAGTCCCAGTCACAAATTGCGTAATAGTATTCTTTTTTTAATGACGGTACTATTAATTGTTGTTAGCTTCTTCATATGGCGAACAATCAATAGCACAAAAGGCGTTGTTGACAAATCTTATGCTGGCGCTGGTTTAACTAAATCTCGTAATGTCTCTAATGTGATTAAAAGTGGCCATCCTATTTCAATTTTATTGTATGGTACAGATACTGGTGAACTTGGACGAACATATCGTGGCCGTACGGATTCGATGATGTTGCTCTTAATCAACCCAAAAACGAAACAGACAACCATGGTTTCTTTACCTCGTGACGCAATGGTATCTATTGTCGGATATGAGGATACTTTCCCTCAAAAACTTAACGCAGCTTACGCCTATGGATCAACAGCAACTTCAATTAAAACCGTGGAAGCGTTTCTAAACATTCCAATTGATTTTTATGCTTTGGTCAACATGGGGGGCTTAGCCAACATGGTGAATCAAGTTGGTGGTATTTCAGTTGATTCACCAATTGATTTCACGTATAGCCAAGAAACTGCACACGATTATGGTCCTAATCTTTACAGATTTCATAAGAACAGTAACAAATATGAACATTCTGATGATAATGGTCAAACTTGGTCTAAATCAAAAACAAAGATGAACGGTGATGCTGCATTGGCCTTTTCTCGTATGCGTTATGATGATCCTGAGGGCGACTATGGTCGTCAAAAACGTCAACGTATCGTCTTGGAAGGTTTAATAAAAAAATCTGCCAATGTCTCAACATTATTAAACGAAAAATTCATGTCCACTATCTCAAGTAATGTTCGCACTGATTTAACTTTTGGCGATATGACAACAATGGCTAGCAAATACATCAAAGCTAAAAATAATATTATCACCGAACATATGCAGGGTGTTAGCACAAGTTACCCTGATTCTGAAGGCAATAACGTATCTTATGAAGTTATCCCTCAAAAAGAAAAACAACGTACAACTAACTTCATACGTGAAGCTTTGGGCTTAAAACACAAACAAACTGGCCGACCATATGGTGGTGAGATACCTGCTGAATTATCAACAACGGCTACATCTTTACGTCCAATTGGAGACAACAGTACTGCAACAAGTGCTAGTGACAAATGATACAGGTACACGATAATAACCACGCATCAATTTAAAAATAGCGCACAACGACAGTTTCGTTGTGCGCTATTTTTTGAATTAATTACTATCCAAAATAATCTATCCCCATTGCATGGCGAACATCTTTCATCGTTTCTTCTGCAATAACATTAGCACGATTAGAACCCTCTTGTAACATACGCAAAACAGCAGGTATGTCTTGCGCATACTCTTGACGACGTACTCGAATTGGTGCCATTTCAGCTTCCATAACTTCAATGAGATGCTTTTTAAGTTTCATATCCCCTAAACCGCCAGCTGTGTACTGATCTTTTAAATCCTGCACACGTTGCTTATCAGTGTCAAAGATGTCTAAATAAGTAAAAACAATATTACCTTCAACATGACCTGGATCGGAAATGTTAATATGCAGTGGATCCGTGTACATTGCTTTCACTTTTTTTGCCATCGTATCCGTATCATCTGAAATATAAATACCATTTCCTAGTGATTTAGACATTTTTGCATTACCGTCAATACCTGGTAAACGGCCTTGACCTTTCGGCGGAAATACACCAACAGGTTCAACCAAAACATCAGAATGATACGCATGATTAAACGAACGTACTAACTCACGTGTCTGTTCTAACATTGGTTCTTGATCATCCCCAACTGGCACTTTGGTTGCACGGAAAATAGCAATGTCAGCTGCTTGTGACACAGGATAAGTTAAAAATCCTGCTGGAATACCCTCCCCAAAACCTTTTTGTGAAATTTCAGCTTTCACAGTTGGATTCCGCTGTAATCTCGCAACAGAAACTAAATTCATAAAATACTCTGTCAATTCAAATAAACCTTTAATTTGTGATTGAACAAATATAGTTGTTTTTTTCGGATCAATACCAACAGCCAAATAATCTAAAGCCACTTCTGTTAACGCTTGATGAATTTTTTCTGGATTCCTTGCATTGTCTGTAAAAGCTTGTGTATCCGCAATCATCACAAATGGGTCGTATTGACCTGAATTTTGCATTTTTACACGATTTTTTAATGATCCAATATAGTGACCAATATGTAACTTACCTGTTGGCCGGTCACCTGTTAAATAAATTTCTTTAGACATATCAAACTTCCTTTACTTGCAACTTATAAAATATATTATACGATATATCACAATAACTTCCTAGTTAAAAAAATTAGATTAAGGTTGACTTATAATGTGAAAAAGATTAGAATTATACCATTAATAACCGAAAAGGAGAATCTAATATATGAAATATGCAATAGTTGGTGCGGGTGCTATGGGGTTGCGATATGGTATATTACTTCAAGAAAATGCAGGTGTTCCAGTAGATTTTATTGAGCCAACACAAGCTAGCCTTGATAAAATAATTACTCAAGGTCATAAAGTGTGGAAATCACGTGATCACAAGGAACGTCATGAAATAAAAATTAACATTTTCTCACCAGAATCATATGAGGGTACGCCAGATGTTTGGATATTCTTTATGAAACAAATGCAATTACAGGATGCTTTAGATCGTTTAGCACCAAAATTCAAATCTAATCAAACTGCCCTGGGTGCGATGAATGGAATGGGCCACATCGAAAAGTTACAAAACTATTTTGATGACGACCATATTATTGGTGGCACAGCTATGATTGCTACAATATTAAATGATTTTGGTGACGTTGATTTTATGGGCGATGAGGGTGCTGGTTCGTCTGTCTATGCCAATCTTACTGAGAAACCCTCAGAAACAATGACTGCATTACAAACTGACTTTAAAGCTGCCCATTTAAATCCATCTTATACAGAAAATTTCATGGGTACTTTATTAACTAAGGTCTTCTTCAATGCTGTTGAAAATTCTATTGCCACTATGTTTCAGTCACGTATGGGTCAACTCATGGCTTATGATGGCTTTTTAGAAGGCATCGCACGTCCCCTCATTAACGAAGCTTATGATGCTGCTGAAGCTTCTGGCATTGAATTGATTGAAACACGCGATGATATGGTTGATCAAGTTGATTATGTATCCAACGTATCAAACCCCCTTCACTTCCCCTCGATGTATCAAGATTTTGTTAAGGGCCGACCCACAGAAGTTGATTATATCAACGGTTGGATTGCTAATCTGGCAGATAAAAATGGTACCCAAGCACCAAACCATCATTTGGTGACAAACTTTGTACATCTTGCTGAATCTATGCGTAAATTCACACCACCTGTAAATAAACTCGCACCTGATTATACTGGTGTATAATCAAAAAGCATGCCACAATGTGGCATGCTTTTTTACTGCAATAATGCTAGTGTTTTGACATGTTTCTGACCATTAAAATATTTAGCTAACGCTTGTTTATAAAGCTTTGAGCTGCTAATTTGACTGAATAACGTCAAACTTGCTTGAAATTTTTCAGCATCAATTGCACCAAACACCACTACTGGATCATTCGTTTCTAAGGCAAGTGCTATGGTAATAATTTTTTCCAAACGTTCTTTTAATGTTGCATCATTCAAATATGCATATGCTTCTTTTTGATCATGGATACCATAATAAATCGCCCGTTCACTACGCCCCAGATCACTGAGTTGTGGCAGAACAAACCACATCCAGTGTGTTTTTTTCTGACCATTTTCAAGTTCAATTAATGCATCTTCATAACTGTTAACGCCTACTATTTCACCATTTTGAGCATCTATAAACCTTTGTAACTCACTATTTAGTGTCAGTACTTGCACACTATTTGTTTTTTTATACTGACGATACATACGATAAACTGCTTGACCAGAAAAAGTAAGATGCATATGATCAATTGTTTGCGGTGAAACCCATTTTTTCGCATCTATTTCTGTTTCGTCCACGGCACCGTCTTCGAAAAGCCAGTCATTTAGTAGAAAAACATTTGTATAAAGCTTAGCAGTGTCACCATTTGGATAATGCGCAACAAAATTGCGTCCAGATATTGTCCCCATTAACTTGAGTTTATCAGGATCCGCGTGTATACCAGCTTCTTCAAGGACCTCACGCGCTGCATTTTCTTGCCATGCCATCTCAGGTTCAATATAACCACCTGGAAAAGCCCACCCGGCAAAATCACGATTATATATCATCAATAACTCGCCTTTTTTATTTTCAATCACAACATCAGTTGTTGGCATAACGAGTTCAAAATTATGACCAATAATTTTACGTATTTTAGCAACATAAGAATCTTTATATGGCATATTCTCAATATATTCCTTTCATCATGTTATTATCTTTAATTATATCAATTAAACGATTAAACCGTAAACTTATTCAATACCGTTTCAATATCTTTAATGATTAACGATGTCGTCCCATTAGACTGGTTAACAAATTCAACTTTAGTTTTGTCTTGATAAATAGCCATCGGAATAGAAATTTCAATACCTGAATCTAACTTAAATTTTTGAACACGATATTTTTTCTCATATTTTTTTGTGTTCTCTACAGGTATCTCTTTATCCACAATTTTTTTTGAAATTTGTTCTCTATATAGTGATTTTGCCGGTTCATTATCATTAAAAACTTTTTCAGCAATCACCTCAGTGTCAATGCTCCCCGCTTCTAACGCTTCATAAATTGCTGCCTGTGTTGTAGCAAGTGCTTCATGCTCCGGCAAATCATCATACTTTTCAGCAACGTTTTTGATTGTTCGTTTAATAGTTTGCAAATTTTCTTTAATTGAAACATCAGGTATGATATCTAAAAACTTCTCTGAAAAATATGCCACCCGATGGCCATCAATGAGATGCTTCTTTTCAATTAAATGATACTTATTCGTCGTCATATTAATTAAAATAGCTTCATCTACTGTTTGTGTTGCCGCAGGTAAAACAGCTTGATTTAACACCAAGTTATTAATCATTTTGTCCGAAATATACGCGACCGCATGTGCATATCGCGGAGAAAAATTTAATTTTATCATACCAAAAATTGGTCCATCATCAGTCGTTGCCTGAAAGCTCAATAAATCTCCTGCTTGAATATTTTCACTTCCTGTCACCACTTCAAATAATTTCATCGCCAATTCCGTGGTCATTTTTGGAAAATCTTTCTCTGCCAATATGGTTTGTAAATAATCATTCCCAGTTATTGTACCCGTCTTGACATCACCAGCATATATTTTATTAACAAGCTTCTCGACATAATCATGTACCCCTATGTCGGTTACTGACATTTCACCTTGAGAAGCAATCAAGTTACCAGTATTTGTGTCTAGAATATGCAAAATGGCATGCTGAATAATCATTAATAGTCTACCCTCTAAATTTAATGTTCTTATTATATCATGCCAACATGCGTCTCTTTTATACAAATTCCAAATAAATCATTGCATTAAGTGATGCAATTTGTCACTTTTTAAATTATTTACCGTATACTGCGTTAATGGTCTACCCACTTCAAGATACGTTATTTTTACTTGCAGCAAATCATTCTCTACCAAATAATCTAAATATTTTTTAGTAGTGACTCGTGATAAAGCAACGCTTTGTGATAGCATATGATTAGAAAAAGCATCAGAAAAGGTACAAATTGTCGTAATAATTAATTTAAGTGTCGCATCGGAAATACCTTTTGGTAATCTCACATCCAAGTGTTCTAATCGTGACTCACCCTGAAAGTACTCATTAATATCTTGTTGTGATATTTTTTCTTTCCCCAAAGCTATCTCTTCTAACATCAGAAATTTTTGAATTGCTTGATTAAACCGCTCCATTTGAAATGGCTTTATCAAATAGTCTACAACGCCATTGATCATTGCCTGTCTAACAGTTTCCCGGTCATCTGCAGCTGTAATCATAATCGTAGCCACTGCGTTATGTTTTTTTCGTAGTTCAGTTAAAAAGTCTGTTCCCTTACCATCAGGTAAATATACATCTACAAGTAATAAATCGATTGTTACCATATTCATTTTTACCTGAGCATCTTCTATACACCCTACAACTATTATCGGTTCAAATAAAGCATCAGATAATCGATTTAAAAATTGACTAATAATATCTGCTACCATAGGATCATCTTCAACTATTAAAACACTATACGACATTTACATAGACCTCCTACTTCTTAGTGGATATTCAATATAAACTTTAGTTCCAATGTTCAATGTTGATTGAATATCAAAAACGCCTTGATGATCCGTAATAATTGCATTAACAGTAGTTAATCCAAACCCACGACCATGACCTTTAGTAGAAAAACCAATAGTTAAAATGTTTGAAAATTGATCAGATGCTATACCAGCACCGTTATCCTCAATAGTAATAACAAGTGTCTCTCCCTCATCATCATATCGTAACAATAAATCGATTTTTTTCTGAGCAATATCACTATCAGACAATGCGTCAACTGCATTATCAATAATATTCCCTAATATTTTAATAATATTTGTTACTTCTCTTCTCAAAATATCCAGCTTAGGTAAACAAGTCGATTCACCTATATTTAAGATAATTTCATGTTCATGTGCGTAATTTACTTTGCCAATTAAAAAACCGACAATAACAGGCATTTTAACACGCGCCATAATATACCCTATATTCTGTTGATAATCACTCGTTAATTGTGGTATCAATTTGTTCACTTCATCATATTTTTTTAATTCAATCAGACCTGTAATAGCTTGTAATTTATTCATAAATTCATGTGTCTGCGCTCTTAGTGCCTGTGCGTACTGTTTTGTACCATCTAATTCCGCCACAATTTCTTTAAAATCTGTAATATCACGAAATAATAAAAGTGATCCGACCGCTGGGCTAACCAATTGTGCCACAGAGTATAGATATGCACGTGTTTTAAACAATACACGGTTAGGGTTAGTGTCACTATTTTTTGCTGGCACCACAAAAAATGTTTGAAAAATTTCAACTGGTAAATGATCACCAATATTTCCTATCCCTGGTAATAATTGATCGGCTGCCATATTTTTTGCAATAATAGTTTGTTGTTCATCTATCGCCAGCAAGCCCTCCATCATGCTATTTTCAATCGTATTTTTTTCAACTAATTTTTTTGCAATAACATATGGTTCCATATCTAATAGTATTTTTTTTATCCATTTAGCCAAAAAAATTGCCCCTACGATACCAATTAACAACCCCACAATTAATCCAAAAAATATTGGACGCCTTGCCGTTTTTATAGATCGTGCAATAGTATCTTCTGTCAAGCCCACACTAACAAGACCAATAATATCATGATTTGCATCATATACAGGGTCGAAATAACGATAACCCAATCCCAGCACACCAACTTTAGTCGAAAAATGTGCTTTGCCTTGTAAAGTTTGACGTGCATCCTGTGGCGAACTAAATTTTTTGCCAATTTGTTTGTCATTTGGATGAGACAATCGATACAAGCCATCATTGACTACAACGACAAAATCAATATTAGCTGTGTTTGCCAATCGTTGCGCATATATTTGTACAGAATTTTTGTCGCTTTTAGAAGCATTTAATGACAAACCACGAATAATTATCGGCTCTGAAGCGGCTATTTGAGCAGTACTTTTTAACCGTAAATTAATGTTTTCTCGCTCATTCTTTTCAATAACTTGTTGTAATAATATACCCGTTGTTCCTAACGAAATTACCGTTGCCATAACAACAATTCCGATAATTATTACATATAATGGTATATTTTTGATTTGTTTCACATCAAACTCCCCACGTTTATACATCATCTTGAATATATCACAAAAAAGATTCAGACGTTCCTGAATCTTTTATACGCTCATTATTTATAGTGCTGTGACGACATCATTAGTTGTTGACCCTTTGACTAGCATGTCATTAAAATTTTGATAGCTAGTGTTTATCATATCAGTCAATGCTTCTTCAGTATATGATCCAATATGCGGCGTTAATAGCACTTTAGGATATAAATCAATTAATGACGTCACTTCCTTGTCATTTAAAAGATGACTATCATCAAACTGCTGACCAAATATCTCTTTTTCATGCAAAATAACATCAGCACCAAATCCACCAAGTTGCCCAGTTTTTATTGCAGTTATAATTGCTAATTGATCTGTTATTTCTGCGCGAGATGTATTAATTAAAATAGCACCTCGTTTCATTTGATTAATTAACTTAGTATCAAAGAAATGATCATTCTTTCCCGGAAAATGTGGCACATGTAAACTAACTACATCTGACATAGATAATAATTCTTCTTGTGAAACAAATTTCAATATTGATTTAGCAGTATCCGACTCATAAATGTCATATCCTATAATTTTAGCACCCATACCTTTATACAGTTTCGCTTCAGCTAATCCAATACGACCAGTTCCTATGATGCCGACTGTTAAATCATGAATTTCTCGACCAAACAAATCAGGCTCAACTTTAAAATCAGCTACTGCTGCACGTGAAGTTGCAATAGCAGTACGTCTCATGAGTGTAATACCCAAATTCATTGCTAAATCGGCTACCGCATATGGTGAATATGAAGGAACGCGTGCTACAGTAATTCCTAATGTTTGTGCTGCCTTTAAGTCAATATGATCATAACCAACTGTTCGTGTAAACACGTACTTAATACCCCAAGCACGTAACTGCCGTAATATTGGTTCAGAACCATCATTATTGGCACGTAGTAAGACGCCATCAGAGCCTTTTGCAGTAATAATATTTGATTTTTTTAAATTATCAGTAATTAAGTTTAATTCATAGTCAAAGATATTTAATTTTTTAAAATAATCAATTTCGTTTTTCCGAACACCATAGGCTGTTATTCTAAACATATTTATCTCCTTTTAACTAATTAAACAATCCAGTATGCGCAATAATATTCAGCACAACAATCCAAATTGGCGTCATTACAACAGCGCCCAAGGTTGCCAACAAAGATGTGTTTGACGCAAGTAATGCTTCTCGATCAAAACTAATGGCATAAGAAACTGCGACTGTAGCTGGTGGTGTTGCCATCATAATCACAATAACAGACAGCGCTGTTTGATCAACTGGCAAAATATGCGTCATTGATAGAATCATAAGTAAAATAATATTAATGATAGGCACCACAACAATTTTAATAAATGTATAATACCAAGATGTTTTATCTGAAAAAGCCTTTGTAAATGAAATTGATCCTAATGTTGATCCAATTGCCAACCAAGCTAATGGTGAAGCCAAACCAGATAGATAAGTTAACGGCTTCATTAACCACAATGCTGTTAAATCAATTCTATAAAAAGCAACATTTTGCATTTTACCAGTTAAATCAGTTACCGTAATAGTTGGCATATAACCCTGTACTAGCCACAATATAAGACCAGCAAAGGTTGCGATCACTATAGGATTAAGAAACATTTTTTTAATATTTGATGTCTCCATTTTTAGTCCGGACATCTTAATATAAGCATATGAATAAAGAAAAATACGATATCCAATGTTAAATATTGAACCATATAGAATTCCTTTAGTTCCCCATACAGCGCCAACGATAGGCAACCCAAAAAAAGTTGTTGATCCAAAAATAGATAGTACTTTTAGAGTCATTTGTCTATCACCCTGTGTTTTGTACATTGCAAAAAATGGGTTCATTACAAAAATTAACACAACATACATAACAATTCCCCAGATTAAAACATTAGTACTTTGACTCAACGTTTTAGGATCAATTGGTTGCATGAAGGATGTAAACGCCAATGCAGGCAATGCAACGCTTAATACAACTTTCGTCAACGTTTTAGCAAACATATCTGTAAATACTTCTCGCTTCCGCATAGAATAGCCAATTAAAATAATAAATACTGTAGATGTGATGGCGCTCACAATACTAGCATTAGTGAACGTCCTCTCCAATGCATTGAAAAAGTCCATTTTTAAAACCTCCAATAAATTTATTGTACTTTTCAATAACTATAATAACTTCATTATGTGAATTAGTTAACAAAAAGAAAGTAAAGTAACTTATGTAACTTATGTCACTACAACTTTTTAATTTTAACCGTACATGCAATTTCCATTGCCCTTTTTAACGTATTGCTTATTTCTCAAAAAATAACACAAAAAAACTAAACGTCATATACTAACG
>NZ_AEMI01000015.1 GCF_000166715.1 Leuconostoc gelidum subsp. gelidum KCTC 3527 | reverse complement strand
CAATAGATGACTTAAATATAGAATCTAAGAAGCCGAAGTTGACTGATCTGGGGAACAAATTACTATTAGATGCAGCAATTAATAATCAAACACTTCAAAATTTAACAGATCAACAAATCACTTCTTTGAACGCTGCTGCGCTTAAATATTATGATAATCCAAATAAAATGGCTGAAATAAATACCATCACATATAAACATTTTGATGATTTAATCAATCAGCTTAATGAGCAACCCGTGGCATTAGCAGTTCCTAAATTTAATTCTGGAAATATAAAGAATCTACCTGCAGTTACTACAAAAAGCGCACAGACAGGAGAAGTGGCGAATCTTGATATTTGGGATTCATGGATGGTTCAGGATGCTATAACTCAACGAGTAGCTGAAATTAAAGGTTATCAAGTGATGTTTGCTTTAGCGGGATTACCAAGCAATCCGAGTGATACTCATTTATATATGCTATCTGCACCATATAAGGCGACTGCAATAAGTGATTGGAAAATGGTAGGTCCAGTATTTGGCTATGAAGCAGTGCCTTGGAATCAAGAATGGTCTG
Organism: Leuconostoc gelidum subsp. gelidum KCTC 3527; assembly: GCF_000166715.1. Taxonomy (GTDB): domain Bacteria; phylum Bacillota; class Bacilli; order Lactobacillales; family Lactobacillaceae; genus Leuconostoc; species Leuconostoc gelidum. The sequence continues at coordinate 131,927 of NZ_AEMI01000015.1, read as the reverse complement.
GGTCTGCGACCTTAAATGATAATGAAACTATTCAGTTGTTTTATACACGTGTGCAATGGAATAATGATCTCAGGCAAAACATGCAAAAAATTCATACAGTGAACATTGTTGTGAAGGAAGATGAAAATAAGACTTTATATATTAAAAATATTAAAAATGATCATTTAATTTTTGAAGGTGATGGGAAGAATTATCAACAAATAGAACAAACATTTAATGTTGATAGAGACAATTTTACATTACGTGATCCGCATGTCATTGAAGTTGATGGCACACGATACTTAGCATTTGAAAGTAATACAGGCACTGATAAAAATTCAGGTTATGATAACGTAACAGATTTATCCAATTATGGTGGATCATTAAATTATAATGTTACCAAATTACTAGAGGTTTCAGGCAATGAGGAGACGTCTAGAGTTGCTTCATTGGCTAATGGTGCCTTGGGTTTAGTAAGGTTGACTAATGTACAAGATAATCCAACAGTGGATCATGTATATGGCCCTCTGATAACTAGTAATATAGTTACTGATGAAATTGAACGTGCAAATATAGTTCCGCTGAATGGCAAATATTATTTATTTACAGATACAAGAGTATCAAAATCTAGTTTAGAATCTAGTGGTAGAAGAACCAATGTCTCTGATGTTGCCATGCTGGGTTATGTCAGCGATACAATATTTGGATCATATAAACCTTTGAATGGTAATGGCGCTGTATTATTAGGGAATACCGATTATGGGGATAGAGCCGACACATATTCTTATTATGCTGTTCCGGTAACTGGATATAGCGATCGTTTATTAGTTACTAGTTATATGTCAAACAGAAATTATGCGGCCGGTGAAAACTTGAATGCGACTACAGCACCATCGTTCATTATTAAAATTAATGATAATGATACAACGTCGGTAGAACAAACTATAACTGCGCAAAATGATTGGGTTGATCCATATAATGCGATAGACTCAACCATGTATGGATTTCCAGGACAAAATGTTAATTTTAAGAGATATATTAATAGTTCATTTAGGAAAGATGGTATGTATTTGAATGCGCCTTATGGAGCTAACGTAACAAATGAACAAGGATATAATTTAATTTCAGTTAACGTGGGAAGTACTGCACAATATAATGGCGAAAATGTAATGATTACGAAGCAATATGTAACCAATGATGCTGTAACATGGTACCTTACAAGTTTAAATAATCAATCTGTTTGGATTGACAGTCGAGCATTTACATCAGTGCCTTTGAAGGTAACAGATATGATGAGCTTTGTTACCTTTGATGGTCGTAATGACGGTATGTACATTAATGCACCATATGGTATGGAAAACGCCAAATATGTTGGTCAAATTAAGGATTATAATGGAACAGCTTTTGCAATTAAGGCACAGTATAATACACGAGGTGTGACTTGGAATTTACTGCAAGTTGATGGGCAAGAAGTATGGATAGATAATCGGTCATTTGCAACAAACTTTACACGTGAAGTCAATAATAGAGTATTTGTCAATAGTGTAAACAGAACAGATGGATTGTATAGTAACGGCACTTATGGTCAGATCAATGCGCGTTGGATTGGTAACACTAAAAAGTATAATAGTCAGATTGCCACAGTTACTAAGCAGTATTATGATGATAAAGGTATTGTCTGGAATCAGGTTATACTTGGTGGGCAAACAGTGTGGGTGGATAATCGTGCTTTTACACAACTCCAAACACAAGATATTAAGCAACAGTTATATATTAATAGTAATCAGCGTACGGACAGTTTGTATGCAAACATGCCATACCGTGGTGATGGTTCACGTTGGGTAGATCGTACAACATCATTTAATGGGCAATGTGTCGATGCAATTAAGCAAGGAAAAGATGCTTATGGTGTGACTTGGAATTTGATCAAGTTGAATGGTCAAGAGCTGTGGGTTGATAAGAATGCGCTCACTACAACATATACGCAAAACTTAAATATGAATATGTATGTTAATAGTTCGCAAAGAACAGATGGTCTATATATTTCAGCACCTTATGGCGTTAAAAATGCTAAATGGGTTGGTAATACAAAGTCGATTAACGGACAATATGTCAATATATCACAACAATATGCCAATGAATTTGGGGTTACTTTCTATTTAGCTAATTTACATGGACAAAATACTTGGATTGATAAGCGTGCATTTAGTACAACCTTTGATCAAATAGTAGCGTTTAATGCTACTATTAGTACACGACAACGAGCAGACGGTATGTATTTGAATTCAGCATATGGGGAAACAAATTCAAAATATACTGGGAATGTAAGCCAGTATAATAATCAAAAGGTTACTGTAACTAAAGAACATTCAGATGCTAAAGGAGTTGTTTGGTATCTTGCTAATGTTAATAATCAGCAAGTATGGATTGATAAACGTTCGTTTTCTTCAGTTGTAACAAAGTCAGTTGCATACAGTGCAACAATCACATTACGTGCAAGTTCAGATGGCATGTATTTGAATGCGCCATATGGGGAAACAAATTCGAAGTTTGTCGATACAACAAGTAACAATAGATATAAGAATACTAAAGTTCAAGTAACAGAAGAATACACAAACTCCAAAGGGGTAACATGGAATTTGATCAAGTTAAATGGGAATAACGGGCAACAAGTATGGATTGACAAGCGTGCTTTTAAAATTTAATTTCTCCAAAACTACCCAAATTATATTGACTATAGGACTTAGCTTAGTAATTGGTTGTTAACAATGATTCTAAAACATTGTTAACAACCGTTTTTTTTAGCCAACAATAAAAATTAAATTATAATTAAAAAAAGATCGAATTAAAATCATCCTTGCGGTAGAATATAAGGGTTAGTAAATTAAAAAAATAGGTGTTTAAATATGGCGTTTAACCAGTACAAAGAAAATATAGTTTTAGCAGTGTCAACTGTCGTGCTTGGATTGATAGTTGGCTTAAGTTCGATGCTGTTGGGATTGTTCTTGGATTTAGTAGAAAAATTATTTTTACACTATGAAGAAAATGCAAAAATGCCAGCACCAGTGGGAACAATACCCAGTGATCGATTATTTTCAGTAGTCATTGGTGCCATAGTTGTTGCTTTAATTTGGTGGTTTTTACGAACTAAAACAAAGACGCCAGTTAGTATTAAAAAAGCGCTCAATGGTGAACAAATGCCATTTTGGCAAACAATACTGCATGTGACCACACAAATATTTTTTGTGGGCACAGGTGGCTCGATTGGTCGTGAACTTGCACCTAGAGAAGCGGGCGCATTGTTTGCTCAAAAATGGGATAATTTGCTTCAAAAGTTGCATGTGCCAACATTATCGCAGTCAGACCGACGGTTACTAATGACGGCAGCAGCAGGCGCGGGATTTGCTGGTATATATATTGCACCTTTTACTGGCATGCTCTTTTCTGTTGAGGTATTATTGAAAAAACTAACATTGCGGACAATGGCTGTAAGTTTGACAATGTCAACGATTGCCATGTTTATGGGGTCTTTGATTAAGGGATTTCAGCCCTATTATCTTATAGGAGATGCTAAATTTTCGCTCATTAGTTTTGTGCTTATTTTTATTTTAGCGCCAATTACTGGTATAGCTGGTGCATTATTTAGAAAATTATGTCAATGGGCTGAGGGGCATCAAACAAAAAATAATCAAATATTGTGGCAATTGCCGGCAATGGGATTGATTACTGGGTTAATTGCTTTAATATTTCCCGAAATCATGGGAAACGGGCGGTCATTAGCGCAATTAGCAATCAATAGTAGTCAAAAATGGATGATGATTTTACTGATTGGCGGAATATTAAAGGTAGGTGTAACAGCATTAACCATTCGTGCAGGCGCATCAGGTGGCACATTGACGCCATCTATTGCCGTTGGTGGCGCATTAGGTGCTGTGTTAAGTCTTATCTTAGCTATTTGGATTCCGGGTATATCAATTGGACAAGGTGCTGTTTTAGGGGCAGGAACACTATTAGCAGCATCTCAGCAAGCGCCTTTTATGGCAATGTTCATGTTGATTGAAATATGTCATTTAGAGTCGTCTGCTTTACTACCAATGGGATTTGGGATCTTAATAGCGACTGTTGTTTCAAAAAAAGTATTGTCTGATTAGACAATGATTCTGTCAAGAATAAATGATTGCTTAATGATGCAATCTGATGAAAGCTGGTATGATAGGCTTTTAGTGAATAGAAATTTGTTGTTAGCAATCTATCCGTGCGCAATTAAAGGTTGCTAATTGCGGTTTTTAGTCGTTTAATTGCTATACTTTATTTGCCTTATACAGCATAATTAAGGAAGTTAAATAACTAGAAATGAGGATTGATGCGATGGCTAATGTATTACCGAAGCAACTCAAGCAGTATCGCTCTGATTTAAATATGTCACAAGAGGATGTGGCTGATAAATTATTTGTTTCGCGACAAGCTGTATCACGCTGGGAATCTGGAGACGCGACACCAGACTTAACAAACCTGATTAAATTAACCGAGATATTTAAGTGTTCCCTTGATAGTTTGGTACTAGGAATTGAAGAAAAGGCACCCCAGCTTGGGGTGCCTGAAATTGACAGTAGTGAGTTTACATTTGACCCACGTCGTGGGGAGTATGTTCGTCGTCATAAAAATATGAGTTTTTGGGATTTTATAGCCCGTTATTGGTGGATGATTTTTCCTGTCGGCGGCTTTCTAAGTTGGTTTATACCGGAGATTGTTAAAGCTTTAAGATAATTAGTACTTAAAATGGCCAAACATTTTTGTTTGGCCATTTTTAAGCTCATTTGTTTGCCTCTAACGTAATGGTATTACCCTCTGAATCGTTTATTGGGAAAGCAATTTTATTACCAAAACGTTCCTCGGGTACGCCAACAATAGTAATAAAGTTATTACGTAGATGCTTGAGTAAATCTTCTTGGTGATCTCTTACCAGTATTTCAAGCGTATCAATTGGTTTGCCAGTAACAAAAGTAATGTCGTCACCGTCTAACATCAAATGGCGACCACTTTCATGACCTGATTGAGGCAAATCAAAAACATCACGCCAAAAACGGTAGGCACGATTGACGTCAGTTGCTGGAATTATTTTAATGTTAAGTTTACGTGGTTTCATAATACATATAAGTATAGCTGAATTGAGTCAATTTTCAACATATTTATTGATAATAAGATTTTCAGCTACATATCGATCTAAAATATGTTACACTTATAGCTATGGCATTATTAGAAATCAGTGGGCTTTCAATGGCCTACGCAGAAAAAACTTTATATGAAGACGCAGCATTCGAATTGCAACAAGGCGAGCACATGGGAATTGTCGGCCAAAACGGTGCAGGTAAGTCAACACTTATCAAGATCGTTACGGGTCAGGAATTACCTTTGTCTGGTAAAATCGAGTGGCAAAAAGGCCTCAAAATTGGCTACTTGGATCAATATGCAGAGATTCCAGATGGTATGAATTTGATTGCCTTTTTGCATACTGCCTACCAAGACCTATATGATAAACAAGATCGCATAACAGATCTTTATAATGAATACGCGGAATCAATGAACGATAAATTATTGGAACGCGCTGGACGTATGCAAGAGGAACTTGATGCGGCCGGATTTTATGATGTTGACACAAAGATTGAACGTGTCATCTCTGGACTTGGTTTAGAAGCCATAGGCCGTGACCGTGAGTTGGATCAAATGTCTGGTGGACAACGTGCTAAAGTTATTTTAGCAAAGCTATTGCTTGAAAACGATGATGTGATTATTTTAGATGAACCAACCAACTATTTGGATGTGGCACATATTGAATGGCTGGAGGACTTTTTGCAAAATTATGAGGGTTCAGCCATGATCATTTCTCATGATTTTGACTTTTTAGATAAAGTGACTAATGCGATTATTGATCTATCGTTTGGGAAAATTACAAAATTCCGTGGCTCATTCAAAAAAGCAATGCGGCAAAAAGATGAACGTTCAGAGCAACAGTTACGTCAATATGAAAAACAACAAGGTGAGATTGAAAAAGCGCAAAAGTTTATTGCTAAAAATAAAGCACGTGCTTCAACATCTAAACAAGCTAAGTCACGTGAAAAAATGTTGGCGCGTATGGATAAGGTTGATCCACCATCTGAAGCACTTCAAGCAAAGTTTAATTTCCCCTATGTGAATTCACAGTCTGCTAATGCTTTGGCGGTAAATGATTTATCAGTGGGATATGTTACACCAGTTTTGGAACCAGTCACGTTTTCGATTACGACAGGACAAAAACTTGTCTTCAAAGGATTTAATGGTGCTGGTAAATCAACGTTGATTAAATCGATTCTAGGTATTATTCCAGCACTTCATGGTGAAGCTGAGTTTTCTCCGTCTGCCATTGTCAATTATTTTGATCAAGATTTAGAATGGGATGACGATACCAAAACACCGCTAAGAGAGATGCAAGATCGGTTCCCAAAGTTAGAGCCCAAGGCATTACGTACACGTTTAGCGGCAGCTGGTATCAACGCTGAAAATGCACAGAAACAAATGCAACTGCTTTCCGGTGGTGAGCAAACTAAGGTTAAATTGGCGATTATGGAAATGAAACCAAGTAATTTTCTAATTTTAGACGAACCAACCAACCATTTGGATGAAGGTACAAAAAATGCACTGCGTTCAGCAATCGATAAATTTCCAGGAAACGTTATTATTGTTTCCCACGAAGTCAGCTTTACTAAGGGTCTTGGCGACCGTGAGTTAAACGTCGCTGCTTTATCATTTAAGAAAGAATCAGAATAAGAGTTGCTAAAAACGCTTTCGAGCGTTTTTTTATATAGGTTGACATTTAGAGTATAGTAAACCATAATTATATAATAGGTTTACTTTGAAATAACATTTTTTGAATATTATAAAAATTACTTGAGGAAAAAATATGAAAACAGATGAGCGTATACTACATTTTTTTGCTGAACATGAAGGGGAATATTTAAGCGGTGAAACGTTGGCTAAAAATTTAGATATTAGCCGTGCAGCCGTATGGAAAGTTATTAAAAAATTGACAGAACAAGGGCACACGATCGATAGCCAGCACCATGTTGGTTATCGCTACCAAAGTGGAAAAGTTTTGAGTGTACCTATGATTAAACAATTGGCGCACAGTGACTGGCAAATAAAGTTGTTTGATGTCATTGACTCGACAAATACTTATGCAAAAGAAGCATTAACACGCGGTGATGTGACAAAACCGACAATGATTATTGCTAACCAACAAATTGGTGGACGCGGTCGTTTAGGACGTACTTTTGTATCACCAGCTGATACGGGTTTGTATATATCGCTTGCTTTACCACTGCCTGTGGGAACATCGGTGATACCTGGATTACTGACAACCGGCACTGCCGTTGCGGTTTCACGGGCTATAAAGGAAACGATTGGCATTGAATTAGACTTTAAATGGGTTAATGACTTGTTATTTAAAAATTACAAAGTTGGTGGCATTTTAACCGAAGCGGTGATGGATTTTGAAAGTCAACAAGTGTCAGCAATTGTTGTAGGCATTGGCTTAAATTTACAAAAGCCTCAAAATTTGGATGCCACGTTAAAAAATAAAGTTGGTGGCATGGTTGAACACTTGACTGTATCACGTAATGTGATTGTCGCTGCGTTGCTCGATGAATTTGTTAAATTGTATGCTGAATACACTGATGGCTCATTTTTAACGGCATATCGTCAACGAAATATTGTCATAAATCAGACCGTCACAGTGAAATATGGTAAAGAACTCGTAACTGGTATAGCAAAAGCGATTGATGAACAAGGACAATTGCTTGTAGATACAGGGGATGTTATCAGAACGATTAATTCTGGGGAAGTATTGAAAGTACAATTGCCAAATAATAGTTATCATGGCTAATTGTCAACGGGTAAAAAATTGGAGAAAAAATGAATTCAAATACACAACGTATTGTCATCACAGCAGTACTAACAGCACTATTAATTGCTGTTGGACCATTAGCAGTTAATATTGGACCAATTCCAATGACCTTACAAACACTCATTATTGCCTTAGTAGCTTCGGTGTCATCAACGCGTGTGAGTTTAACAGCTATTGGATTGTATTTATTATTGGGTGCTTTTGGCTTACCAGTATTTGCTGGTTTCAAAGGTGGTTTTGTTCTATTAGCCGGACCAACAGCTGGTTATTTATGGTCATTTCTGTTGTTCGCACCAATTATCGGTCTATCTTTTAAAAGATGGGCCAATGTTTGGGGGTTAATTGTGACAAATATTTTAGCTTCAGTGGTTAACTTAACGATTGGGACAATTTGGTTAACCATTAGTATGCAATTACCAGTTGAAGCAGGTATTGCTGCTGGGATCACACCGTTTATTCTATCGAGCACTTTGAAAATTACTGTTGTTGTGATTGTTGCTTTGGCAGTTAGACAAGTACAGGCACGGACAGCACTAGCGTTTTAAAAATGATCACTTGATATTGAAAGGGCGATGTTGTCGTGCCAATTTTGAGAAAGTTATACTAAAGATATGGATGAATTATTTGATTTTCAAAAATTAGCAAGAAAATACAAGGAACGTGTTGCTATTATTGATAATAAACACACGTATACTTACCAAAATTTATATGATAGTGCTCAAAATATTTGTGACACAAACGGCATAAAAATGCCATATGTCGTCTTAATCATCAAAGAAACGCGTGTTTTTATTTCTGAATTTATAGCTGTACACCTAGCAGGTGCCATCCCCATTATTTTAACAGAGCAAGATTTACCCAATGTGCCCTGGTTGCTAAAGCCACTGGCTGGACAGTGGCAGTGGCTCACAGAATTTGTGGACGGAGTCAAAAATAATCAATTACGGACAGGCATTCTTTTCTTAGGCAAAACTTCAGGTACAACAGGAAATGCTAAAATTTATCAACGTGATTGGCATTCATGGCGAATTGGCTTTGAACGTTGTTTTGAAGTGTTTGAGATGAACAATGATGAGATCGTTATGACAACTAGTTCTATGGCGACGTCTTTAGGTCTGCATACAATGTTATTGAGTTTATACTTTGGCAAGTCATTTTATTGTTTTGAACGTTATCAACCAATGCACCCTTTAAAGTCGACGATTGTTTACACAGTACCAACCTACTTAGGTCTAAAGGACACAAACTGGGCATATAATCCTAATATTCGAGGTATTGTATCATGCGGTGGTGAATTACAAAATAAATTAGTTAAACAATGGCAAACTAATCATATAAAACATGTCTTGTATGAATTATATGGTTCTTCTGAAACGAGTTTGGTTTCGTGGCAGAAAATAACGCAGGATAAAAAACCAAATGATGTTGGTGAATTATTTCCGGCAGTGATGTTAGAAGTTAACCAACATCGGCGATTAATAGTTAGTAGTCCTTACCTATTTTGTGGGTATCTTGGATGTAATGATCATCCAATTACACAAGTCATGACTGATGATGTTGGCTATTATCAAGATAATCATTTATATGTATTGGGGCGCAAAAGTGATGTTATTAACCATGGTGGTAATAAAATTTATCCAAGTGAAATTGAACACGTGTTAACTCATTTCACAGAATCGGTAGTCGTCTTTGGCGTGCCAGATTTAGTATATGGTGAGAATATAGTTGCTATGGTGGTTACAAATGAGACAGAAACGATATTGAAAAGTTATGTCGCTAATTATTTGCCCAAGTATAAAATCCCAACACGTTATATTTTTGTTGATGAGATACCCAAAACACCACAACAGAAAATTTCGAGAGCATTGTTAACAACTGATTTTATGAAAGGACGATGGTCATGAATCACATAATACCCAGAGCAAGTATTGTCAGTGCTAAAAGATTACCTATTGGTAAAGTTAATGGTATTTTTGCGCACCAAACACCAGAAGTTTTATTCCAAAGCTTGATTAGCCAACAGTTGGCAGACTTGCCTGGCTATTCAAAAGAACAGATTGATCAAGTTATTTTGGGAAATGTGACCAATCAAGGTGGTAACTTAGCCCGCCGTTGTGCCTTGGCAGCAGGTTTTCCAGTCGAAACCCCAGCATTTACAGTGGATAGTCAATGTGCTTCTGGTTTGGTGGCGGTTGCTTCAGGTGTGCAGACGATTATTAGTGGACAATCAGCGTTAGTACTAGCTGGTGGTATCGAAAGTACGTCACTAGCAAATATGACTATCAATCGTGATACGAACGCTGTATTAAGACGTTTTCCAATGGTGCCAGCTGGTCAATTAGATTTGGATATGGGTATTGTAGCAGAAAATATGACTCAAAAATATCATGTTTCAAGAGAACAACAAGATGCATATGCTCTCAAAAGCCATCAAAAAGCGAAACAAGCTTTTGAGATGGGGCTACTGAATCGAGAATGCTATGCTTTTAAGGCAGAGAATATTAAGTATATGCAAGATCAATGCCCTAGATTTGATACTAATTTAGAAAAATTGGCACAACTTAAGTCTGTTTTTTCTAAACAAGGGTCAGTAACGGCCGGTAATAGTTGCCCGATTAATGACGGTGCTGGTATTGTGTTACTGAAAAAATTTGACCCAAATGACATCGTGCAAGGTTATTATTTGGACCATGAACTTGTGGGTTTGGCACCCGATCAATTTTTATTAGGTCCAATCAGTGCCACACGGAAGCTATTAGTTAAGCATCGATTGTCAATAACTGATATTGATGTTATCGAGATGAATGAAGCTTTTGCAGTACAGGGTATTATCTGTCAAAAGGCACTAGATATTCAAGATGATCAATTAAATCCATTGGGTGGTGCCTTATCGTATGGCCATCCATATGGAGCAACTGGTGCTATTTTAATTGCTAGGCTACTCAATAGCTTGAACCAAATACCTAAACCTGCGTTAGGAATTGTGACATTATGTGTTGCTGGTGGTATGGGGATGAGCATGCTGATAGGGAATCAACATTGGACGTGATTTTTTGGTATACTAATTAGAAAAAGTGGGGTGGAAGTATGTTACGTTCTGTTTTGATTTTCCCACAGTTGAATGATAGGTTTACTATTAATCGGATACGTCAACGTTATGATGATTTATACGAACATATTGCACCACATATATCCCTTGTTTTTCCTTTTGATAATGAGTTAACAGATGAAACAATCATTCAAGTCGTTTCCGATGTCATTAAAAAACAACAACAATTTAAATTGCGACTAACAGTCGTTTCAGGAGACCCCAAGAATGGTTATGTTTGGTTAGTGGTTGATCAAGGATCAAAAATATTAACCGAGTTACATGATGCCTTATATGCTGAACCAATCCTTAATCCTTATTATCGAGAAGATCTGCCTTATCAGCCGCATGTCACTGTTGCACAAGGTTTATCGCAACTACAAGCTGAACAACTCTTGATAGAACTGCAAAATGAAACTTATGATCTAACAGCGACAATCACAGAAGTAGCCATCGAACATATATTAGAAAACGGTGATTCAGTTGTTCTCGCTACTATTGGTTTAGGCGAAAGAGATGAAAGTTAGAATTATTGGGCCAGTGGGCAGTGGGAAAACAACTTTTGCACGTAAAATAGCAAGTATTAAGCATTATCCAGTGACATCACTAGATGATTTAAACTGGGTACGGCAAGCAACAGGAGATAGGCATCGTACGCCATCAGAAAGACAAGTTTTACTACAGGTGGTTATCCAGCAAAATGACTGGATAATTGAAGGAACACAGTTCCGTGAAGGACAAGATTGCTTTGCGTTGGCTGATGTGATTTATATTTTGGATCTGCCTTATTACAAAAATGTATATTATATATTGAAAAGGTGGTTCAACAATCGTTTACACGGTGGGCCAAAACAGTACCGAAACTTATGGTTATTTTTAAAATGGCAAAATAAATGGCGTACAAATACTCGTGATGACATATATTGGCTATTAAAACCTTATAATAAAAAAGTAATAATTATACGAAAAAACAAAGTTTGACAAAATAGAAAAATTAGAATAAAATAAAAACAATGAGAAAATCATAGAGGTTGCTGTAACCATGAGTCACTCGCGGAGTATTGATAGATACTGTGAAACGAGTAAAAGGGGTTGTGGCCGAAGCACTGATACTGTCATGTCAGCAAGCTGGGGCATTAGTTAATAGCTAATGAACTGTCGCAATTGCGGGGTGCTATGACAGAAACGATTGTTTTATTGCGATCCGTAACTGCCACACTTGGCAGAAGCGGATTTTTATTTTAGATGAAAAGAGTACAAACATGGTAGAAGCAATTACGCGACCAACACAAATAGAAATTTCTAAAAAAGCCTTAAAACATAATGTCGCTGTTGTCAAGCAAACATCTGGCGCCGATAAAATATTTTTGGCTGTTAAATCAAACGCGTATGGTTTGGGTTTGGTGCCAACATCTCAGGCAGCTGTTGCGGGTGGCGTTTATGGCTTGGCTGTGGCCGTCATTGATGAGGCGTTAGCACTACGACATGAACGTATTACTGAACCAATTTTGGTATTGGGTATTTCACAAGCAAAGTATGCTGAATTGATGGCAGTACAACACATTATGGCAACCGTTGTATCACTATCATGGCTAAAAGAAGCGGCTCAATCTCTCACTGGTGAACAACGTCTACAAGTCTCGTTAGGTGTTGATACAGGCATGGGGCGAATCGGATTTCGAACCCGAGAGTCCTTGGCGCAAGCAATTACCTATTTGCAGGCACACAAGGATATTTTTGACTATGTTGGCTTAGCAACACACTTTGCTGAATCAGATTCAGTTCAAACGGACTATTTTTATATGCAACTTAAACGGTGGCACGATTTAACTGATGGTTTACCAGAACCTAAATACTATCATGTGGCTAATTCAGGTGCGGCAATGTATCACGCTGATGAAGTACCACATGAGGTGATCCGTGTTGGAACTGTGTTATATGGCGTTGAACCTTCTCGCGGTGAGTTGGCAGATGGCAAAAATTTGCAACCAGTCATGTCGTTACGTAGCGAGATGAATTTTGTCAAACAGTTACCAGCTGGAGAAGGTATTAGTTATTCACATAAATATACAACGAGTGGTGACGAATGGATAGGCACAGTACCAATTGGATACGGTGATGGCTGGTTACGTAAAATGACTGGCTTTAGCGTCATTGTTGACGGACAATATGCACCAATAGTTGGTCAAGTTGCAATGGATCAATTGATGATTAAGTTACCACATGAGTATCCTGTTGGGACAAAAGTGACACTCATAGGTAAGGACGGCGATCTTGAAAATACGCTCGAGAATGTTGCACAACACGCTAATTTAGCACCATGGGAGATTATGACGGGTATGCAAGATCGGTTACATCGCATTCTTGTTGATTAATATAATTAGCTAACTCAAGGGAAATATTGAAAAATTGAGGAGAGAAAATAAACATGACAGAACGTACATATAACATTGCAATACTTGGCGCAACCGGAGCAGTTGGTACACGGTTGATGTCACAACTTGAAGAATCAACGATACCAGTTAACAGTTTGAAATTACTCGCTTCAGCGCGATCAGCTGGTAAAAAACTTACTTTCAAAGGACAAGAATTAACTGTTGAAGAAGCGACAGCAGACAGTTTTAGTGGCATTGATTTGGTATTGGCTTCTGGAGGTGGTTCTGTATCGCAACGTTTTGCACCGGAAGCAGTTAAACGTGGCGCAGTTGTGGTGGATAATTCAAGTTATTGGCGTATGAATGATAATGTACCACTTGTCGTGCCTGAAGTTAACGAAGCTGATTTACAAGGACATAACGGTATTATTGCTAACCCAAATTGTTCAACGACTCAAATGGTCGTGGCCTTGGAGCCAATACGTCGCGCGTTTGGGTTGCGTCGTGTCATTGTGTCTACTTATCAGGCAGCATCTGGGGCAGGTCAAACAGCATGGGAAGAACTAGTAGCTCAGACAGAAGCTCATAATGCTGGTGAAAAAATGGTTGCTAACATTTTGCCTGTCAAGGGTTCTGATAAACACTACCCACTAGCTTATAATTTATTGCCACAAATTGATGTGTTTGAAGACGATGGTTATACACATGAAGAATGGAAAATGATTCATGAAACTAAAAAAATTATGTTCGGAGACAAAAATTCTAAGTCAGTTAAAGTAACAGGCACAGCTGTCCGAGTACCCGTTCCAGTAGGGCATGGCGAAACAGTTTATTTTGAAACAGAGCCAAATACTGGTGCTACGTCTGCTGGCATTCAACAGGCATTAAGTCAAGCATCCGGCGTTATTTTAGAAGATGATCCTAAAAAGCAGTTATATCCACAACCAATTAATGCTGAGGGAAAACGAGAAACTTTTGTTGGTCGTGTCCGTCCAGATTTAGAAAACGATGATTCTTTTCATATGTGGGTGGTATCTGATAATTTGTTAAAAGGTGCTGCTTGGAATACAGTTCAAATTGCTGAACGGCTGGTCGATTTAGATTTAGTTCGGGTGCCAGTAGGTGCTGCAGGTAAATTTGAGATCTAACAGCATGTTACAATAAGCTTATGGAAATCTTTTTATTTTTAACGATAATTGTATTAGGAATTTTGTTGCACTACCAAGTGCAACAAAATCCTGCGACAATGAGAATTGGCACGTTTGGGGTTTTCATTGTTATTGGTGTCGTTATTTTTATGTACCATTTTTTAAATGTTACACCAAAAGTTTTAAAATTAACTGTTCATATTGGTTATAGTATGGCTGTTTTTTTTGGTATTTTGTTGTTATTAAGTATGGTACGACATAGTTGGAAAAAGTCACATCAGTGGGGATTGCCGCTGTTAGTTGGTGTTTATCTGATGTGTTTATTATTGTTTAGTCAGTGGTCATTATGGTGGTTGAGTGCACCATGGTTGATGTTATATTTTGTATGGCAATTTTGTCGGTTTATAGTGAGCAGTGTAATCTACGGTTATCAAAGCAAAGCACCAACTCACGGGCCATTGGTAGTGCTTGGTGGCGGTTTGGCAGAAGGATATAGAGTCGGGAACATAGTCGATAAACGTATTCAAGCAGCAGTAGCAGATGCCAACAAAATGTCGGAATATCCGATGATTGTTTTTTCTGGTGGACAGGGGGAAGATCAGTTAATTAGTGAAGCTGAAGCGATGCGCGACTGGTCTGTATCACATTATGATGTACCACTTGAGAAAACACAACTAGAAAACCGTTCACGAAATACCTATCAAAATTTAAAATATACGTCACAATTACTTTCTCAGCAACCATTTACATTTTATACAAGTGGTTATCATGTTTTTAGAGGTGTTTTGTTAGCTAAAAAACAAAATATTGATGCGCAAGGACGTGGGGGATTTGTGCCTTTAGTTTATCGTGTACCGGCTTTTTTTAGAGAATTCGCTGGTGTAATGAGTATGAATATAAAACGTCAAATATTGTGGGCGTTAGTTTGGGGTGCAATTGCATTTGTGGCTAATCAAATAATGACATACTAATCGTATGTTACATTTTTTATCTTGTTTTGAGAGATATTTAAGTTTTGACGCGCATTATTTTGTTATAAATTTTAAATATAAAATTGGAGATGTGTATGAATATTTTTGGAAAATTAATGTGGTTTTTCCGTCAAAATAAGCGACTTTATATTGTGGGACTGTCTTTTTTGTTTTTGACGGAAATTTCTCAAATGGTGTCACCAGCCTTAATTGGCCGTTTTACAGATCAAGTTGTATCACGGACGCTAACAGTAGAAAACTTAGTGTTTTATGCTGGTGGCATTTTTTTATTTGCGCTGTTGATGTATGTTTTTAGATACGCTTGGATTACGCATATTTTTCAAGGGTCTGCTTTACTTGAAAAAACATTGCGTCAGCAATTGTTTGATCATTATATGAAGATGGATACCACTTTTTATCAGCGACATCGAACAGGTGACTTGATGGCACATGCTACAAATGATTTGTCAGCTATACAACGCGTTGCATCTGGTGGCATTTTAATGTTAGTTGATTCAGTTGTTGTGATTATTTTTACCGTCATTTCAATGGTGATTGTTGTTGATTGGCGATTGACCTTGATAGGTGTCTTACCTTTACCACTTTTAGTTTTAGGTGTGCGATATTTGTCACCAAAAATGCGTCAGGCATTTACATCAGCACAAGAAGCTTTTTCACGTTTATCAAACAAGTCTCAAGAATCAATTGCTGGTGTTAAAGCCATTAAAACTTTAGGACAAGAAATGGCCGATGTTGCCGTTTTTGAGTCTCAAGTTAAAGATACAATTCAAATCAATAAAAGGGTGGCATTAATCGATTCATTATTTGGACCAATGGCTACCGTTATAATGACAATTAGTTTCGTTATTATGATGACATATGGTGGGTCACTTGTACTTAACGATCAAATTACAATTGGTCAACTGGTATCATTTTCGACATATTTAGGTTTGCTCGTATGGCCAATGTTTGGATTAGGTCAACTGTTCAATGTTTTGGAACGTGGAAACGCATCATATACACGTGTACAAAGTATTTTGTCAGAAAAATCAGCCATTATTGAAGATGAAGATGGTGTTGTTGAGCAGGCAAAAGGTGATTTAAATATTAATATTGATCAGTTTACTTATCCAGACGGGGATCCTACAAAGCCGGCGTTACACAATGTCCATATCATGGTTAAGGCAGGGGAGACGCTTGGCATTGTTGGTCGTGTTGGTGCTGGCAAAACAACCTTAATTAAACTACTATTACGTCAATTTGATGGCTACACCGGTGATATTCGAGTGGGTGATGTGAATATTAAAGCGTATACATTTAGCGCTTATTTAAAATCAATTGGCTACGTAGCACAAGAGAATTTTTTGTTCTCAACAACGGTTCGAGATAATATTCGATTTTCTGATATCAATAAAAATCAGCGTGATGTGATGTTAGCTGCTAAAAAAGCTGATTTTAATGAAGATGTCTTGTCATTGCCAGATGGATATGATACTGAAGTTGGTGAGCAGGGAGTTAGCCTGTCTGGTGGTCAGAAACAGCGATTAGCTATTGCGCGCGCATTGATTACTGATCCAGAAATATTGATTTTGGATGATGCACTTTCAGCAGTTGATGCATTGACGGAAAAACATATTTTGGGGACCTTAAAGTCTGAGCGTCGCGAAAAAACAACCATTATTGCTGCACACCGTATTAGTTCAGTGATGAACGCGGATGAAATTATTGTGTTTGACCATGGTGAAATTAAAGAACGTGGGACGCATGCGTCTTTAATTGCGCGAAATGGCTGGTATGCAGAAATGTATCAACAACAGCAATTAGCAACGGAACTTGAAGATAAATTAAGTGGAAAGGGGGTTAACGATGTCTGGAAAAAATAGTTCTGTGTGGGCAAAAAGTATCCCGATTAAAGAACAGATAAGAGTTATTGTGACACTGGTTAGAATGGCCAAACCCTTTCGAAAAATGTTTTTTGGTGCATTAGCCATTGGCGCTGCATTTGCTTTACTGCAAGCAGCAGCACCTCGTATTATTGCTTACTATATGACGACGTATTTGCAACAGCGTGATAGCGTTACTTTACAAGTAATGATTAGTTTTGCAGTCTTAGTAGCAGTCATCCGGGTCAGTCAAGCTGTGGCAGATGCATTAAATGCCTATTATTTCACAGTAGCTGCTGAATATGCACTAGAAGATATAAGAGTGCAAGTATTTCGTAAGTTACATACCTTAGGTATGAGATTTTTTGACCAAGTGCCAGCTGGTTCGTTAGTCACTCGTGTTAACAATGACACAGCCTCGCTTGCTGATTTTTGGCGGTTTTTCATGCAATTAACATTTGTTGTTATGAGCATGATTGGTGCCTACATTGGTATGTTGACGGTGAGCGTCAAAGCAACTTTGCTGATGCTTATTGTTGTGCCGTTTATTGTCGGGTCAGTGATTTTATATCAACGTTTTTCATCTAGCTTGTTTCGACATATGCGTGAACGGCTATCACATTTAAATGCTAAAATTGCTGAAAGTATTACAGGTATTGATGTTATTCAGGAGTTTTATCAAGAAGATCGTTTTAAAAAGTCGTTTGCTAAAGTCAATGGTGAATATTTTAATGCCCGTTTTCGTATGGTAAAGGCAGATGCTTTATTGCTGGAGCCAATGGTCGATATGTTGCTGGGCGCAGCCATGGTACTCGTATTTTGGTACTTTGGTGTGATGTCCATGTCAACAGTTGTTTCTGCAGGTGTCATTTATGCTTTTACCACGTATTTAAACAACATATTTAGTCCATTAGAAAGTGTTATGAACTTATTTAGTCCATTTCAAGAAGGACTTGTGTCAGGTTATCGCATTTTAGGTATTTTAGCTGATGATACTTATGCGCCAGCACAGAATGTGGATGCCAAGCAAGATATTACAGCAGGAAAAATCGCGTTTCAGCATGTTGATTTTAGTTATGATGGGCAACATCAAATATTAAAAGATCTCAATTTTACGGCTAATCCGGGTGATACGGTGGCACTTGTTGGTCACACTGGGTCTGGTAAATCTTCAACAATCAATGCACTGATGCGATTCTATGAGTTTCAATCTGGAAATATTTTAATTGATGATCATGATATTCGAGACATTGCTTTAAAAAATATTCGTCAAAAAATGGGATTGGTTTTGCAAGATCCGTTCATGTTTTTTGGTGATATTTCATCTAATATTCGTATGTATGATGATACGATTACAGATGAACAAGTTAAGGCAGCTGCCGAGTTTGTTGGGGCTGATAAGTTTATATCTGCATTGCCAGGTAATTATCATGCAAAAGTGCAAGAAGGCGGATCAGGATTTTCTGCTGGGGAAAAACAATTAATTAGTTTTGCACGGGCAATTGTTAGAGATCCCAAAATTTTAATATTGGATGAAGCAACAGCAAATGTTGATACTGAGACGGAGGCTTTGATTCAAAAATCACTATTAAAAATGCGTCAAAATCGTACCACTATTGCTATTGCACATCGGTTATCGACAATTAAAGATGCTGATTTGATTTTAGTGTTAGATAAAGGTGAGGTTGTTGAACATGGAACACATGAGGAATTACTGCAGTTGCAGGGACAATACTATGACTTATATCGCTTACAAGGTATAACTAATGATAGTAATTGAAAATAAAGTAATGTGTGTAAAATGTTAAATAGTTCACATTTGTATGTTATGTTTTCTGCCATGAATATGGTGACAATGAGTTAAAACGGGTACAATAGAAATAGAACATAATCAGGTGAACAGACTTAAAATACGAAAAAGTATTTTAATTGTCATCTTTTTACAGTTAATATATGTGTGCGATATGGTGAATACGCATGAATAAGGAGAGATTTACGTATGTCAATGATTGAGTTTAAAAATGTAGAAAAGTACTATGGTAACTTTCACGCACTAAAAAACGTTAATTTAACAATTGATGAAGGTGAGACAGTTGTTTTAATTGGCCCTTCTGGGTCAGGAAAGTCAACATTGATTCGTACTGTTAATGGTTTGGAAGAAATCGAAGAAGGACAGTTACTAGTCAACGGATTTGACTTGCACGACCCAAAAACAGATATGAATCGTATTCGTAAAAATGTTGGCATGGTGTTTCAACATTTTAATTTGTATGATAATAAAACAACCTTAGAAAATGTAATGTTAGCACCACGTTTGGTTTTGAAGCGAGATGAGGCTGAAAATAAGAAATTAGCGATGGAGTTGTTGGAAAAAGTTGGTTTAGCTGATAAAGCGGCTAATATGCCATCAGAATTATCTGGTGGTCAAAAACAACGTGCAGCAATTGCGCGTTCATTAGCTATGCAACCAAAAGCACTATTGTTTGATGAACCAACCTCCGCTTTAGATCCTGAAATGGTTGGGGATGTATTAGATGTTATGCGAGACATTGCTAAAGATTCGTCAATGACAATGCTTGTTGTCACACATGAAATGAGTTTTGCGAAAGCCGTTGCAGATCGTGTTATTTTTATGGCTGAGGGAGAAATTTTAGAAGATAGCACAACGAAGGAATTCTTTGAAAAGCCAAAGGAAGTTCGTGCACAAAAGTTTTTGAGTCAAGTTGAACATCACTAAAATAGGGAGGAATTGCGTTTACTGAGGCCCATGGCTTGAGGGGTATACAATCAAGCTATGAACTAGATGGGTGACGTATATATATTATGGAAAAAGCTAAAAAGCGACAATTTGGCATTATAGCTACAATTGTCTTGGCTGCCGTTATTGTCCTTGGTTTAATGTGGGCAACAGCAACAGCCAATAGAAATGCAGAACATCAAGATACACTCGCTCGTGTGGAAAAATTAGGCCGAATTGTGTGGGGTGTGAAAGCTGATACACGTTTATTTGGACTGATGGATACAAAAACGGGTATATCTCAAGGATTTGATATTGACATTGCTAGAGCACTGACAGTTCAAATTTCAAAGCAAACTGGTGTACCAATGTCTGCTGAGTTTGTGCCAGTTTCAACAGCATCAAAGATGCAGTTACTGAAAAACACAAATATTGATGGTTCTGTATCAACAATGACAATTACGCCAGAACGTGAAAAAATTATTGATTTTACCAATCAGTATTTTGATGCTGGCCAGTCAATCTTAGTTAAAAAAGATTCTGGTATTAATTCAATAAAAGATATGAACAGTTCTAAATACACGGTCATTGTGGTTGTTGGCACAACAGCGGCCACTGAAACGGCAAAATTTGCGCCAAAAGCAAAACTACTAGCTGTTCAGGACTATGCGACAGGGATGCAAGCTCTAAAAAGTGGTCAAGGGCAAGCGATGTCAACGGATAATGCTATTTTGTATGGTTTTGCCACGGAAAACCCTGAGTATCATATTGCTGGTGGAACATTCACACATGGCCCTTATGGGATTGCTTTTGATAATAATCAAAAGCCAATGATTAAAGAAACGAATGCGGCATTGGCTACGATTAAACAAAATGGTATTTATAATCAGCTCATTAAGAAGTGGTTTAGTCACGTTCCAGGTCTTGATTGGCGCAGTTTGGAGGCGAAATAATGGCATTATTACAAAATAATTTCCCAACATTCTTGCAAGGATTTGGTTATACATTACTGTCTAGTATAATTGCATTGATTGGATCAATGATTCTTGGAACAGGCTTTGCAATTATGCAGATTGTCCCACAAAAATGGGCGCAAGTAATAGGAAACGTTTATGTTCAGGTCTTTCGAAATATTCCCTTGTTAATTATTACCTTCTTCTTTTTTCTAGTTGTTTCAAAGTACGTTAAGATGAGTGGATTCACTTCTGGAACGGTCGCTTTAATGTTGTATACGTCAGCATTTATTGCCGAAACTGTTAGAGCGGGTATTTTAGCAGTTGATGGTGGACAAATGGAAGGTGCACGTGCCAATGGTTTGTCGTTTGGACAAGCAATGCAGTATATTATCTTACCTCAAGCATTTCGAATTGCTTTACCTTCATTGGGAAATCAGTTTATTAATTTGGTAAAAAATTCATCTATCCTCGCGTTTGTTGGTGGATTAGACTTGATGTATCAAGGAAATATGGTTGCGGCAAATACATTTGACACATTCAGTACGTATATTATTGTGGCAATCTTCTACTTAATTCTCACATTACCGTTAAGCTACTATATACAACACCTTGAGCGTAAGCTTAAGCGCGCATTGTAAGGAGGAATTATGGTTACATTAGGAATATTTAGCGCCTTCACACCACAAAACGTCCTTTATCTGTTGGGTGGTTTGGGTATTACTGTGGGTGTATCAGTTATATCAGTTATTTTGAGTTTGATTTTTGGTTCTATTGTTGGCATTATTCAATTTGAACGTTTACCTTATTTTTCTACATTTGTGGGTACAATTAACAATATCATTCGTAATTTACCATTGTTATTAATTATATTTTTTGTTTATTTTGCACTACCTAAAATTGGCATTCATTTACCAATCTTTTGGGCCACAGTTATTGCAATGAGTACATTTGAGTCAGCTATGCTAGCAGAAATTGTGCGTGGTGGTCTGGAATCAGTTGATAATGGTCAGTTTGAAGGTGCACGAGCGAATGGCTTGAGTAATATGCAAACAATGGTTTATATTGTTTTGCCACAAGCCTACAAAAAAATGATACCACCAATTATTTCTCAATTAATTTCATTGGTAAAAGACACCAGCTTGGCATTGGGAATTGTGCTATCTGAAATGACTTATCGTGGTCAAATTGTTTATGCACAAAATTCAACATATATAGTTCCTGTACTAATTGCAATTACGTTGGTTTATTTCTTGCTAAACTATGGCTTATCACTATTAGCAAAATGGGCTGATCACAAATTGGCTTAGATACAATAATGCTACTAAGGTTAGTTATCGCTCTCTGTTAACTATGTAATCAATCTATTTTAAAATAGTATTGTGAAATATAACGATTAAATATTAGTTGTATATGAGAATATTAAGTGATATACTAATTTCATTAATGTGTGTTTAAAAAATAACTGACATATCTCGGGAGGATATTAGTATGGATACATGGAAAAAAGTGGCTATCGGCGCAGCAGCTGTTGTGGTTGTTGTTGGCGGTACACGTGCAGCAGGTCTCTGGGGCGGAAGCTCATCAGGAAATAGTAAGAATTTGTCATTTCAGTTGCCAACGCCTATTCAAACGTTGGATATTTCTAAGAATACGGATACGTATTCTGGAGCAATTATTGGTAATTCAGGCTCAAACTTAATGCGTGTCGATTCTAAAGGAAAAGCACAGTTAGAGTTGGCTAAGTCAGTGAAAGTCTCTGATGATGGTTTGAAATACACAGTTGTTTTGAAAAATGGTTTAAAGTGGTCTGACGGGTCAAAGTTAACAGCACAAGATTTTGTTTATTCATGGCAACGAATTGTTGATCCTAAGACAGCTTCTCAATATGCCTATCTTGCGTCAGGCGTAAAGAATGCTGACAAAATTGCAGCAGGGAAAGCCGATGTTGATACACTTGGTGTAACAGCTAAGGGAAACACAATTACATTTGACTTAGAACGACCATTACCACAGTTTGAATATCTATTAACATTCTCTAACTTTATGCCACAAAAACAAAGTTTTGTGACTAAAGAAGGTAAAAAATATGCAACAACTGCAGCAACATCACTTTATTCAGGCCCTTATAAAGTTGAAGGCTGGAATGGTACTAACAATAGTTTTAAGTTAATTAAGAATGATAATTATTGGGATGCCAAAAATATTAAGACAAAACAAATTGATGTGCAAGTCGTTCAAAAGCCGGAAACAGCAGTTCAGCTTTATAAGCAAGGAAAGATTGATCGTGTACTTATCTCTGGTACACCTGAACTATACAAAGCTAACAAGAATGATAAAAATGTATCAAAGGCACCAGAAGCAACCACAGCTTACTTGCAATATAATCAAACAGGTAAGAACAAATTCTTAGCCAATGCTAAGATTCGTGAAGCTTTAAACTTAGCAACTAATCGTAAAGAATTAACAGATCAAGTGACTGCAGGAATTTCAACGCCAGCAACTGGTTTGGCACCAGAAGGTCTGGCTAAGACAGCTTCTGGTGAAGATTTAGCTAAGTTTGTTGCGCCGGGTTATAAGTTTGACCCTAAAAAGGCAGCCACTTTGTTCCAAGAGGGATTGAAAGAAGTTGGTGAGAGTCAGGCAACGATTACTGTTACCTCAGACGCAGACTCACCAGCAGCTAAGTCAACTTTGGATTATTTGCAGGGATCATGGGAAAAGGCTTTGCCAGGTTTGAAGATCAACCAAAAGTTTGTACCATTTTCACAACGTATTAAAGATTCACAAACACAAAACTTTGACATTGTTGTGTCATTGTGGGGTGGCGATTATCCAGAGGGATCAACATACTACGATATCTTTAAAACAGATGCCTCAAATAATAATGGCCAGTTCAAGAATGAAGCTTATGACGCTTTAGTTAATAAGGCTGAATCAACTGATGCATTGAAGGCATCAGCTCGTGATAACGACTATAAAATGGCTGAGGCAGCATTGTTAAAGGATAGCAACTTCAACCCATTATATTTCCGTGCAGGTTATGCATTACAAAATCCTAAGGTGACCGGTATTGTTCTTAATTCAACTGGATTGAATCAAGACTGGAAATTAGCAGTTAAGAAGTAAATATTGCTTAATAACAAATCAGTTTGAATGAGTAGATTAAGAATTGACGTTAGTTGATTCTTATTTTATTTAAAAATGATCTCACAAGATATAACGATTGAATATTAGTTGTATATGAGAATATTAAATGATATAGTATTATTTATTAATATGTATTTAAAAAATGACTGGCATATCTTGGGAGGATATTAGTATGGATACATGGAAAAAGGTGGCTATCGGCGCAGCAGCAGTTGTTGTTGTCGGTGGTGGTACACGTGCTGTAGGTCTTTGGGGCGGTGAAAAATCTGCCGCAAAAGGGACATTGAATTATTCATTACCAACAGATATTCAAACGTTAGATATTTCAAAAAATACAGACCAATATTCTAATCAGATTATTGGTAATTCTGGATCTAACTTGTTGCGAGTTGATGCAAAGGGGAAGGCTATCCCTGATTTAGCTAAATCGATTAAAGTGTCAAGTGATGGACTAACATACACTGCTCAATTACGTAGTGGTTTAAAGTGGTCTGACGGATCAAAGTTAACAGCACAGGATTTTGTTTATTCATGGCAACGAATTGTCGACCCTAAGACAGCTTCACAATATGCTTATCTTGCATCAGGTGTTAAAAATGCAGATGAAATTGTTGCAGGTAAAGAAAAAGTAAGTAAATTAGGTGTTACCTCTAAAGGAAACACAGTGACCTTTAATTTAGCACATCCAATGCCACATTTTGAATACCTATTGACTTTCTCAAATTTCATGCCTCAAAAGGAATCATTTGTTGCTAAGCAAGGTAAGTCCTATGGCACAACATCCGAAAAGCAATTGTATTCAGGCCCTTATACCTTTAAGGGTTGGAATGGGACTAATGGTACATTTGAACTTGTGAAGAACAAAAATTACTGGGATGCTAAAAGTGTCAAAACACAAACATTAACATATCAAGTTGTCAAAAAACCTGAAACGGCTGTGCAACTTTATAAACAAGGTAAATTAGATGAAGCCCCCTTAACAACAACAGAGCTTTATAGTGCCAATAAGGGTAGTAAAGACAGTGTTAAGGTACCAGAAGCACGAACGGATTATATTGAGTATAACCAAACAGGAACAAACAAATTTTTGGCAAATACTAAAATTCGAGAGGCTTTGAATTTGGCTACAAACCGTGCTGAACTTGTTAAAGAGGTCACTGGCGGTGTATCTACAGCTGGTATAGCTTTGGTACCAACAGGATTAGCTAAAACAGCAAGTGGTAAAGACTTAGCTCAGTATGTTGCGCCTGGATATACATACGATAAAAACAAAGCAGCCAAATTGTTTGCTGAAGGATTGAAAGAAATTGGCGAAACAAAAGCAACTTTGACAATCGAAGCAGCTTCGGATCAACCAGCTAACAAAGTAGTTGTTGATTATTTGCAAGGTTCTTGGCAGAAAGATTTGCCAGGTCTGACAATCAATCAAAAATTTGTACCATTTAAGCAACGATTACAAGATGCTCAGACTCAAAACTTTGAGATATTGTTAACTGCATGGGGTGGTGATTATCCTGAGGGTTCGACTTTCTATGATTTGTTTAAAAATAATGGTTCTTACAATGATGGCAAGTTTATAAATGACGCATATACTGATGCCGTTAATAAGGCTGAAACAAAAGATGCACTAGACCAGTCGGATCGTGATATGGATTATAAAAATGCAGAAGCAGCTTTGTTTAAAAATTCTAATTATAGTCCATTGATGTTCAGGGCACATTACGCTTTGCAGAATTCTGATGTCAAAGGCGTTGTGACAAATACAACAGGTTTGATTCAAGACTTCAAGTACGCATATCGCAAGTAATAATAGATCGTAAAAAAATATTTAATTTCAAATAAGAATTAGTTTGGATTGGTTCTTATTTGTTTAGGAAGATGATATTATGTGGAAATATATTTTAAAACGACTGCTGTTACTTATCTTTACGCTTTTCTTAGTGGTTACTGCGACCTTCTTCTTGATGCAAATCATGCCTGGAACGCCGTTTACTAACCCTAAATTAACACCAGAAGCAATAGCGCAGTTGAAGTCAACGTACGGTTTAGATTTACCACTTTGGCAACAATATTTGAATTACTTAATTGGTGCGGCTCATGGTGATTTTGGCATATCATTTCAATATCAAAATCAGCCAGTTAGCATGTTAATTGGTCAACGCTTGCCTATCTCAGCGCAGTTGGGTGCGCAAGCATTGGTGGTTGGTGTGATTGCAGGACTATTTATGGGTGCTGCATCTGCACGTAATAAAAACAATAAAATTGATGGTACGTTAGGTATTATCTCAACACTTGGTATCTCAATACCAAGTTTTATCTTAGGAATTATTTTGGTTTATTTGTTTGGATTTAAATGGCCACTTTTCCCAGTTTCAGGATGGGGTGATTCATTTTCACAAACTATTTTACCAACTCTTGCTTTAGCTATGAGTCCAGCAGCTATTACGACACGTTTTGTTCGTTCAGAGATGATTGAATCGTTAAGTTCAGATTATGTACAGTTGGCTAAAGCTAAAGGATTGAGTGCTAAAGAAGTCGTTAATCAACATGCCTATCGTAATTCTATGATTCCAGTTTTGACACTGATTGGACCAATGGCTGCAGGTTTATTGACGGGATCAACGTTAATCGAGCAAATTTTCTCAATCCCTGGTATTGGTCAACAATTCGTTTTGTCGATTCCGTCAAAGGATTTTCCAGTTATTATGGGAACTACGATCGTTTATTCAGCTATGTTGATGGTTATGATTTTGATCACGGATATTTTGACAGCAATTATTGATCCGCGTGTTCGTTTGCAATAAGGAGGCTTATGATGGCAGCAAATACTGAAGATTTTGTCATCGTTGGCGCACAAAATTCTAAAGCCAACGAACATATCTCAAAGCCGGCCTTGTCATTTTGGCAAGATGCTTGGCGTCGACTCAAGCTTAATAAGCTTGCGGTTATCTCATTGTGGTTCTTAATATTTATTTTGGCTTTTGCGGTCTTATCAAATATATTTGTACCACAAAAAAATGCTAACGCATTCAACTCTGACAAAGTTGGCGTATATAAGAACTTACCGCCTAATTCTGGCTTACCAATTCCTGGTTGGAATGGGAAAATAAAGGCACCTGGCGATACAACAGCGACTAATGTCTATGAGTCGCAAGGTGTGCCTGAAAATAAAAAGTTTATTTTGGGAACGGACAATATCGGCCGTTCAGTCGCTAAGCGTGTGACAGTTGGTTTACGTATTTCATTGTTGGTTGCTATTGTTGCCACTTTGATTGATTTACTTATTGGTGTCGCCTATGGTGTGTTTTCTGGATGGAAGGGCGGTTGGATTGATAATGTGATGCAACGTATTATTGAAATATTATCATCCATTCCGAATTTAATTATTGTTACTATGCTCGGTCTGTTGCTGGGTGGTGGTGTGTTGTCAATTATCTTAGCTATTGCTATGACAGGTTGGCTTGGCATGGCACGTCAGGTACGTAACATGACGCTAACACTGAAAGAACGTGATTATGTTTTGGCAGCTAAATCGTTGGGTGAAAGTTCACTTAAGATTGCCATCAAACATTTAATTCCAAATATGGCTGGCACGATTATTGTTCAAATTATGATGACAGTACCGAATGCAATTATGTTTGAAGCAGTATTGTCGGCAATTAACTTGGGTGTCAAACCACCAACTGCATCTTTGGGATCATTGATTTCTGATGCACAAGCTATGTTGCAATTCTATCCTTATCAAATATTAATTCCATCAGCAGTGTTGGTCTTAGTATCATTAGCTTTCATTCTTTTAGGTGATGGCTTACGTGATGCTTTTGATCCGCGTGCGAGTGAAGACTAAGAGGTGTGCAGATTATGAGTAATCCAATTTTAAAAGTTGAAAATTTGCACGTAAACTTCAACACGTATGCAGGAACTGTACAAGCAATTCGAGACGTGTCTTTTGATCTAAATAAAGGTGAAACTTTGGCCATTGTTGGTGAATCTGGCTCTGGTAAGTCGGTCACGACAAAAACATTGATGGGCTTGAATGCAAAAAACGCTTTAATTCCAGATAATTCACGATTAATATTTAAAGATCGTAACTTACTTGACTTGAAGGAAGAAGAATGGCAATCTGTGCGTGGCAACGAAATTGCTATGATTTTCCAGGATCCCATGACTAGTCTAGATCCAACGATGAGGATCGGCATGCAAATTGCTGAACCTCTGATGAAACACCGTAAAATGAAAAAAGTAGCAGCGTTGGCACGTGCATTAGAGTTGATGAAAGGTGTTGGTATTCCCAATGCTGAAGAACATATTAATGATTATCCACACCAATGGTCTGGTGGTATGCGACAACGTGCGGTGATTGCCATTGCCTTGGCAGTAGATCCTGAGATCTTGATTGCTGATGAACCAACAACCGCATTGGATGTGACTATCCAAGCACAAATTTTGAAATTAATGAAAGAACTACAAAAAGATACTGGCAGTTCAATTATTTTTATTACGCATGATTTGGGTGTTGTTGCTGGAATGGCTAACCGTGTGGCGGTTATGTATGCTGGTAAAATTGTTGAATATGGTACAGTCGACGAAATTTTCTTTAATCCACAGCATCCTTATACTTGGGGATTGTTAAATTCAATGCCAACAACAGATACTAAAGTGGGTTCTTTGGTAGCAATTCCTGGCACGCCACCAGATTTGTTAGACCCACCAACTGGTGATGCCTTTGCCTCACGTAACGAATATGCCTTAGCTATTGATTTAAAGGAAGAGCCCCCATTCTTTCGAGTAAGTGATACGCATTATGCAGCAACGTGGTTGCTTGATGAACGTGCTCCCAAAGTGACGCCGCCTGTACAAATTCAAAGACGTTGGGAAAGATGGCGAGAAATTCAAGGACAGGAGGCTCAATCATGACGGAAGAGACACCGAAGAAGTTAGTTGAGCTTAAGGATTTGCAACTTTATTTTAATAAAGGGAAGGCTAATGAAGTTCGCGCCATTGACCATGTAACTTTTGATATTTACGAAGGTGAAATATTTGGTTTAGTCGGCGAATCGGGTTCTGGTAAGACAACAATTGGTCGGACAATTTTAAAATTGCATGAACCAACTGCTGGCGAAATATTGTTTAATGGTGAAGATGTCACTCACTTGAAAGGCAAAGCATTATTAGAATTTCGTAAAAATGCGCAAATGATTTTTCAAGATCCGCAAGCAAGTTTAAATGGACGTATGAAAGTACGTGACATCATTGCTGAAGGTATTGATATCAATAAACTGGCTAAAGATAGAACAGATCGCGATAATAAAGTACAACAATTATTAAAATTGGTTGGCTTAAATGAAGATCATGCGACGCGTTATCCACATGAATTTTCAGGAGGTCAAAGGCAACGTATCGGGATTGCTCGGGCATTAGCAGTCGATCCTAAATTCATTATAGCTGATGAACCTATTTCAGCGTTGGATGTTTCTATCCAAGCCCAAGTTGTTAATCTAATGAAAGATTTACAGAAGAGACATTCACTAACTTATCTCTTCATTGCCCATGATTTATCGATGGTAAAGTATATTTCTGATCGTATTGGCGTCATGCATTGGGGTAAGTTATTAGAAATTGGAACGGCAGATGCTGTATACAATCATCCACTGCATCCGTATACTAAGAGTTTGTTATCAGCGATTCCTGTACCAGATCCAGAAGTTGAGAGTCTCAGGCAACACGTTGAGTATGATACAACGGTTGAAACAGATGGTAAAGAACGGCACATGGTTGAAGCAAACCCAGGCCATTTTGTTTTGGCAACAGATGAAGAAGTTGCTTTATATAAATTACAACAAAATAAATAAATCATTAAAAGCTGTCATGAATTTTTACATCTATGACAGCTTTTATGTTGCACATCATCATGAAATTAAAATGAAAAATGTGTATAATTAGTGTGAGTTATTAATGAGAAAGTAGGATAATATGGTACGATTACAAGATGATTTTTTCGAAGCAATTAATGGTGATTGGGAGAAAACAGCAGTCATTCCTAATGATAAACCACGAACGGGTGGTTTTAGTGACTTGTCTGACGAAATTGAGCAATGGTTGATGACAACAACAACAAAATGGCAAAAAGGGAATGATATACCAGAATCACCGATTTTGAGAAATTTTGTTGCGTACCATCGTTTGACCGTTGATACCAAGACACGAGATGAATTAGGGACATCACCTGTGCAGCCACTGATTAAAAAGTACCAAAGCTATACCTCGTTTTCGGATTTTGCAAGTCATATTGTTGAACTAGAAAAGTCAGGGTTTCCTAATGCTTTACCGTTAGGTGTTGAACCGGATTTCAAAGATGCGCAAACAAATGTTTTATGGGCTGGGGCTTTAAGCATTCTTTTGCCAGATACAACCTACTATGAAAAGGATCATGCACAAGGCAAAATATTGTTGGCTAAGTTTCGTGAGGAACAAGAAAGCCTGTTACCACATTTTGGTTTCTCAAAGTCTGAAACAACTGAATTAATTGATCAGTATCTAGCGCTTGATGCACGTGCTGCCAATGTGGTGTTGAGTCAAGAAGAAAATCATGAGTATGCTAAGTTATACCATCCATATGACTGGCAGCAATTTACCAATTTGGCACCAGAATTACCACTCAATGATATTTTAAGTGAACTAATTGGTCAAAAACCAGATAAAATTATTGTACCAGAAGAACGTTTTTGGGCTGCAGCTGATCAATTTTATTCAGAAAAGGCCTGGCCATTATTGAAGGCGTATCTCATCGTAACGGTCGCTAATCAATTTACCAGTTATTTATCTGACGAATTGCGTGTGTTAGGTGGTCAGTATCAACGTGAGTTGACTGGATTGCCAGAAGCCATGGCGTCTCAAAAAGCGGCTGTATATCTGGCCGCACAGCCATTTAACCAAGCAATTGGCGTTTATTATGCACAAGATAATTTTTCACCAGCAGCTAAAATAGATGTTGAACATAAAGTGGCAACAATGATTGATGTTTTCAAACAACGTCTGCAGTCTAATCAGTGGCTGGATGATGCAACGCGTCAGAAAGCTGTGATCAAACTTAATACAATCGTACCTCACATTGGCTATCCAGAGAAATTGCCAGAGCGTTTGTACCAAAAAATAGTACAACCTGGAATGACTTTGTTTGACACAGCGACGCAATTTAGACAAATTGAAATTGCGCATACATGGTCACAGTGGCATCAACCAGTTGACCGCAGCGAATGGCATATGCCGGCACATTTAGTCAATGCCTATTATGATCCACAACAAAATCAAATTGTCTTTCCAGCGGCTATTTTACAAGCGCCATTTTACAGTTTGAAACAATCATCATCAGCTAATTATGGTGGTATCGGCGCGGTGATTGCACATGAAATTTCGCATGCATTTGATACGAACGGGGCATCATTTGATGAATATGGTAGTTTAAATAATTGGTGGACAACGGCTGATTTTTCGGCGTTTAAATTACGCACAGATCAAATCGTCAAACAATTCGATGGTCTAGATTCATATGGCGCCAAAGTGAATGGCAAGTTAACTGTATCTGAAAATGTTGCGGATTTGGGTGGCTTAGGTGCAGCATTAGCAGCTGCTAAATTAGATTCAGATTTCTCGGCAACAGCCTTTTTTGAGAGTTGGGCCACAATTTGGCGTATGAAAGCACGTCCAGAATATATGCGCTTATTGGCTGCGTCCGACCCCCATGGGCCAGCAGCACTACGTGTTAATGTACAAGTCAAAAATTTTGATGAATTCTTTGATGCATTTGATGTGAGACCTGATGACAAAATGTGGCTAGCTTCAAATGATCGCGTGCAGATTTGGTAAGGCCATTTTAGTAAAAAGTTATCAAGATGCCTTTTGCTTTTGATATACTTGTATTTAGACTTATTGAAAAGAGAAGCTGTTATGCATATAAAGAGAACATGGTTAATTAATTTGACTATGGCGTTACTAGTTGCCGGAATACCTATTTTTGAGTTGTGGCATAGCCAAACCGTTTATTCTGGCTCGGATTTGCAATTTCACCTTAATCGTATCCATGAAATAGTTAACCAATTGCAATCAGGTCATGTTAGTTTGATCTCCTATTCCTCATTTAATTCAGTGGGTAGCGGGGTAGAATATTTTTATCCGTCATTGACTCTGACGCCAGCAGTTTTAATATTTCTAGTAATCAAAAATAGTGTGACAGCCTACTATGTTACTTTGTTAGTCTACGGATTAATTACTTTTGCTGTTGCACAATTTGCTTTTAATTCTGTACTGAAAGATAAGTGGTTATCCACATTATCGAGTACTATGTTTTCTTTATCTGCTTATCGCGTTTTTTCAATTATAGGCGTATCAGCTTTTGGTGAGTTTTTGGCTATTGCTTGGATGCCATTAGTATTTTTAGGTTATTGTCGTGTTATTCAAAAAAGAGGTTGGCGAACACTTTGGATTGCAATGACATTGATGGCTTATACACATTTATTGAGTTTGTTTTTGACAGTATTACTGTTAACGGTAGTAACATTTGTACGACTATTACTAAACTATAAATCCGTAATTGGTGAACTATTAGATTATATTAAAGCTGTAGCGTCTTTTTCTTTGAGCTTTTTGGCATTTTTGGGACCTTTTTTAATTCTGACAAGTGGAAATCAAATTATTTCCCCTGAAAGCGTATTGCATTATCAATGGGCTAAAAGTTTTGCTGGTTATTATGTTTCTAGTATGCAATTGTTATCAGCAAGAACACTTGGATTTGTTTTTGTTGTTACATTGATCGGTATGTTTACGCTTTGGGGTTATCTATCGAAAAAAACGCGTCTTTATTTTTGGATAGGCACATTTTTGGTTTTTATTTCTTCGTCAGATTTCCCATGGCACTTGGTAGAACATAGCGTTATGTCCATTTTGCAATTCCCATATCGGATTCTGCCGTTTGCAATCTTATTTTTAACGCTGGCTATAGTGTCTGGCGTTAATGATATTACTTCTGATTCAGTTACAAAAGAGAAAGGATATACTAAATCGAGAGTGGTTATAGTGTTAATTATGATCACAATGATAACGACGATTGTTAGTGTTCATAAGTATAAAAAAAGTATGGATGATACTTTTAAAGTTGAGAAAGTACAGACAGGGCATTTGAATTATACACCATTTGCGTCCTATCGAGTTAATCAATTAACTTTTGATAAG
Source organism: Leuconostoc gelidum subsp. gelidum KCTC 3527 (assembly GCF_000166715.1). Lineage (GTDB taxonomy): Bacteria > Bacillota > Bacilli > Lactobacillales > Lactobacillaceae > Leuconostoc > Leuconostoc gelidum. Next base: position 98,476 of record NZ_AEMI01000015.1, on the reverse strand, counting down.
CAATATAACAATTCTTTCAATACTTATGGTGCCTTTGATTATTGGACGGCATTAGCGCTTAAAAATAAAAGTACAATCATTAGTCATAAAGTTTTGGATAGTACTGGCAAACCAATTTTTTCTAAGACAATTTTAAAGAAATCAGGTATAGGTTATGATGTTATTAACCCTACTGGACAACAATTGGATTTACCATTTCTAAAGTATAACGGTGTTAGCTATACGGTTACCGTCGATGACACACCAGTGGAATCGTTATTGTCAAAGCGAGGTACGCTCGCAGTATCTGTAACTAAAGGTCATCATGTAATTAGGGTAAGTACAAAAGCGGATAAGAAGTTTCAGGTTATGCTTCTCGTCAGCATTATGGCTACATTGGTTATTCTTGTCTTTCCATATATCTATAGAAGATCATAAATTGTATAATTAAGCATTGCTCACTAAGCTAGGATTCCTAGTTTAGCAAGCAATGCTTTTTAACATAAAATTTAAAAAATCGCTTTTTATTGTGCACGTATGACATGCTCTTTTGTGATTTATAGGCAAATAATGAATATAAAATTTCGAAAATGCTTGCTAACTCTTGAGAAATTTGGTATTATTATATAGTTGTTTGAGATATGGGAGTGTAGCGAAGTCTGGCTAAACGCGACGGACTGTAACTCCGTTCCTTCGGGTTCGTAGGTTCGAATCCTACCGCTCCCATAGCCGATTTAATAGTTAACGGCTAAAAAGATTAACTATTGCCCCTTCGCCAAGTGGTAAGGCAGTGGTTTTTGGTACCGCTATGCGCTGGTTCGAATCCAGCAGGGGCAATATAAATTAAAAAGAAATCCAATTTGGATTTCTTTTTTTGTATGATATATTTGTCATCAAAAGATTGCTCTGAAAACAGATGACATAAGCGTTTGACATGCTTAGCCTAAACAATGCAAAGCATCTTATTGACAAAAATTAATCCGACGCCGCAAATGCTTTCCGAACATAAAGTGGTAAATTTTCATACACAAGTTTATAGGAATGCGTAATCATTTTTTCAATTTCTTGATCTGATAATTCTGATGTTGAGAGTTTTATTGTGTTCCAATGTTTTTTATTTGCATAATAACCTGCAGTAATATCAGAATATATCTCACGAAGCGCAACATTAGACTCTGGATCACCTTTTAGTGTAATAATCGATGTTTCAGATGCAGTAGGAGACAGCAATCCAAACATTTTCCCAGATAGGTCAAAATAAATTATTTTCCAATCATCACGAAAATATGCTTTGGCATGGGGTAAACTATTTCCAAAGTCTTGAAAGTGTTTTATCCGTTTAGTGACTGTTTGATTAACCATAAGTGAGTGTCCTTTGACCGCTAGTTTATGTTTATTATATCAAATTAAAAAATGAATAAGTGTTGAAAATTTAAAATCTAGGCCAGCAAAAATAGTGTCATTTATCATCACCATTCAGTTTTATAGTTCTGAGTATGCTACTAATAAAAGTAGGTAAATCATAATAGAAAAAATGTTCAAAAATAATAAAATTGTTAATTAATTTGACCAGAATCATAAGGTATTATGACACGTTTTAGAATATGGCAGATTGCAAAATTGAACTGAGCATTTTGAAAAAAATTCAGTGATTTTAATGGTAATTGTCTAAAACAAACATAAGAACCCGCAGCTTATGTCTTCCCATGAACTCTCTGCTATCGAAACAATGTCTTAATTCAATCATTCAATGCGTGAAATTGCTCGTTTTCTGAATTCGTCATCAGAAATAGTTGCTTATGTTTTAGTTACTGCTTTCAAAACGATTTACAATTGGGCAAATAGTAGTTTTCTTTCAATTTATCATAATAATTAATCTCGCGAGTAAAGGATACAACTTGTAAATAATTTAAAAAATAATTATAATAATAAATCTAAACAGTTCAGAAAAATAAAAAACATATATTTTTACTAACTTTCACGATAAAATATTATCTCTCAAACCAAAAAAATGTCTTCTCCCTAACGAGGTCTTTTCTTCTTCTATTATGACTAAGTAACGTTTAAAAAAAATTTGTACTTTTCTTATACTAGAAAAGTAACCTGATCTAGTAATTATAGGGTGTTGGTCCAAAAAATTCACAACGTAACAATTATAAAATTAAGTTATATGTAGAGATAATTAAAAAGACGAATGACTTAAATTTCGACCACAGCTTATACTGAATAAAACGTCAAAAATTATCAAAATCATTACTAATATGGCAAAATACATGATTGTAATCTTTTCGAAACACAAGATAACTTTTAATATATTTTAATGCAATTAATAGTATCTTTTAAAAAGCGTTCAACAAGAAGGTCTTACATGCCTTGGTTATCAAAATACAATGCAACTTCGCCATAAAGTTTTAATGATTGTGAATGGATGTTAGCAAAAAAGTTCTAAATATAATTATCTCATGGGATATGTTGATTAAGTGAAGTAAATTTTTCTGTTTTTTATTTGCTAGACCCTATAATTGAAATTTCGTGGTTCCTAATTCGAAGGCAATACCATATTGACTATCATTCATCTGGAATGTTTGGTATTTTTAAGATTTTATTTAACCTCTCTAACATTTATTTTAAATAATTTCAACGTTCAATCTTCTTTTATAAATCAACAAGCTAAGGTGAAATAACTTAATAGCTGTATCATTTTTTTATTAATCATAATAGTGAGAAACTATGATATAAAATAAGTTATCATCAGGGTATATTGATGTATGGGTAACAATTTAGTAATAAAAAACTGAATACAAATATGTTAAATTGTCTGGATGTGTAAAATACTTAGTAAGTATTTATCATTCATCAATGCTAGATTTATACGTAATAAAAGATAAGGGATTCAAGAGGTGGTAGCATCAGTAAACAATATGTCAACATAGTCAAAAAATATTCCTATATTTTTTTAAGTGAAAAATGTTGACATACATATTAACTGTGTTAATATGTATATTGTTAACATGATTGTATTAACAATGTTAATAATAAAATTAAGGAAATATATTTATGAACAGAACCAGATTAAAACTTACAATTTTTGTTTGTGGAATATTCATATGCATGCTTGATACTACGGTAATGAATGTAGCGTTACCAGAGATTAGTGTTGCGTTCTCTACTTCTCTAAACAATTTATCTTGGGCTCTAAACATTTATACAATTTTATTTGCCGCTTTGACTATTCCTTTAACGAGAGTAGCTGAAAAGTTTGGTATGAATAAAGTGATAATGTTAGGTTTCATATTATTCGGTATTGGTTCACTGATTTCAGGATTGTCCAATGGGATAGAAATATTGGTGTTTGGCCGTGCTATTCAGAGTATTGGTGCTGCTTTAGTCTTTCCACTTTCGATGATACTTGGAATTAAATTAGTAGAAACTGATAAAAGAACTGGTGTTATAGCGGTATTGGGTGTTACACAAGGACTTGCTGCCGCATTAGGACCAGTAATTGGTGGAGTTATTACACAATATTTAACTTGGAGATGGATCTTCTTTGTTAACTTGCCAATTGTGATTTTCATTTTAATTATTGGATGTAATTTACTCGATTTTAGTGAAAAAAATGACGACATTCACAATTTCGACATTTTGGGATCAAGTCTAAGTATCTCATTTCTTTTAAGCTTAACAACGGTTCTAACACAAGGAAGAAATTGGGGATGGGCATCAACAACTTCATTGATATTTATGTTTAGTTCAGTAGTTTTTCTTGTCAGTTTTTTGTTTGTTGAACTTAAAGTAGAAAAACCTATGATTCCATTGAAATTATTTAAAAATAGAAATTTTATGGGTGCATCTATTGTAATAATTTTTAGTAATCTATTTTTAGTGGCAGTTACCGTCATATTACCAACTTATTACACTAATGTTAAAAATTTCGATGCCTTAAATGCTTCATTTATGCTAATACCAATTACCTTATTTATTTTCATTACATCACCTATTGCGGGCTTTGCATTAAATAAAGTTGGTCCAAGAATTCTGATTTCATTTGGGTTTTCATTAATGATGATTGGGTACATTGGCTACACGTATAATGGACTAAATATTCAGTTATATTCTTGCTTTTATGGCGCCCTTGTGGGGGCTGGATATGGGTTGATTACAGGACCAATAACTGTTATTGCTGCCTCTGACTTCACTGGTGAATTACTTTCCTCATCACAGAGTGTAACTGGGGTATTGCGACAAATTGGTATCGTCTTAGCAGTTGCACTTTTTGTATCTGGTTTATACTCAAATTTAAATGATGCACAGATTGAATCTGAAAGTTATATTTCATCAACTGTATCAAAATTAAATGTTCCTGAAGAAATAAAACCACATTTGATTAAAAAATCTAATGAAGGTCTTAAGAACCAAAAATCAGCAAAAATACCTAAAAGGCATACTGGTAATATTAAAATTGATAAAAGGATAAACAAGGCATTATTAGATATAAAAAATACGGCACAAAGTAATGTTTTGAATGCTTTCAAACGTTTGTATCGAGAAGCAATACCTTTTCTGATAGTTACTATAGTTTTGACATTACTGTTCTGGAAGAACAAATTTTAGAGCCAATGTTTTTAAGTTGATTAATATAATGTAGCAATAAAATAAATAATGAAGTATATTAGGAGAAAAAATGACTGCTGTAATTACAAAAATGGCTGTGACGTCTTCACTAGGCGAGAATGAGGATGAAATTCACGAAAGAATTATGAAATTTAATTCTGGGATATCAACTATTGATTATTTTGATACAGATGAATTTATGTCAAGTATTGCTGGAAACTTGAATCATGAAACGTGGGAAAAAGTGAGAAAAATCGCAATTGATGAAAATGTTGATAATAGCTCAGCTCTCACGATTTATACAGTAAATAAACTTTTGAAGAATACACGCTTCAATTATCAAAATGTTGGTTTATCTCTAGGTACATGTAATGGTGGAATTCAATCGATGTCTGATTACTTTGATGACATTGATGCCGGTCAATCGGGTAAGGATAATTTGAAAAATTATCCTTTATATAAACAAATGTTTGATCTAAGTAACTACTTTGGATTTGAGGGACCACGATTCTCATTTAATTCAGCTTGTGCAGCCAGTTCAGCTGCAATTGCTTATGCGTCTCAGATGATTGAAAGTGGAAAGGCTAAAACAGTTATTGCCGGTGGTTCAGATCCAATGTCTAAGTGGGTATATGCTGGATTTAATGCTTTGAAAACTTTTAATACACAAAATGCTACTCCGTATGGAAATGATTATGGACTTAATTTAGGAGAGGCTGCGACATTTTTTATCATTAAAGACAAAGAGGAAGCATTGCGCGATGGTGATGATATTCTTTGTGAGATACTGGGATATGGTTTTTCTAACGATGCCCATCATCCAACAGCACCTGATGCAGAGGGAAATGGGATTTCATTTGCTATTCGAGAAGCAATTAAAAGCAGTGGTCTTGAAAGTGATCAAATATTTTATATAAATTCTCATGGAACAGGAACCAAAGCTAATGATGTTGCTGAGTTAAAGGGAATAGAACAAGTATTTGGTAAAAATGTTCCTCTTATCAGTTCATTAAAGGGCTATATGGGTCATAATTTAGGTGCTGCAGCAAGTACGGAATTAGCTTTAACTTTGATTGGCTTAAAAAATAATGTATTGTATTGTAATTTTCCTTTTCAAGATTATCGTGAAGAAACACGGAACAAAAAAATTTTTAGAGAACACATTGATCTATCAAATCAGAAGACTAGAGACATTATCTTTATAAATAACAATGCGGCATTTGGTGGTCACAACTCAGCAGTCATTTTTAAAACTAATTTAGATAATAAATATAATACAGAAAATTCATATAAAGCAATTGATGAAAAATCTGTTTATATTAATTATATTTCTGAATCGACGACAAATGAATTAAAAAATGTTAACGAGAGAATTAAATTAAATCCTGAAAAGCCATTAAAAGAGTTTGATAAATTGTTGTACCAGCGAAGAATGAATCAACTGAGCCAAGTTTCAATTATTGCAGGCATCTCAGTCTTTAAGGATCAAACAATTCCGACTAGAAATGGTTTGATTTTTGGGACTCCATTAGGCAGTATGAATGCTACTACAAAATATAGTGATTCAATACGAAAAGACGGTTTTGGGAAAGCTAGCGGGATATATTTCCCTGATTTAGTAGTTAATTCTACCTCAGGGAGAATATCACGGGCTTTAAATTTAAAAGGGTATTCGGCTTCAATTAGTTCAGGTGGTAACGAAGATTTTAAGTCAATGGAAATTGCATTTGAGGCCCTAAAAAGTAATCGTGCGGACGTTATATTGAGTGGAAGTGGAATAGAATCCAATTCAGTTACAGAAAAAATTTTAGGTCATCCAGTTAAAACAGATGTAGTTATGATTGAGATGGTTAATGAGTTTAAACCAGATACATCTATACTAAAAGTAAATGAAGTTAGGTCGTATCAAGTTAATGCTACAACTAGAAAGATTGTTAAAAAAACAGTTGATAACGCGACGAAACAAGATAAAACTAAAGTATTATTAATTGCACCCAATAAAATTAATAATTTTATTAGCAGTAAAAATGTTGATTTTATATTAGAGGATGGAACGGGGGTCCAGGGAATCAAAGCTTTACTAGATAGTATTGCGAAAAAATGGGATAGAGTTTTGATACTGGAGTTAAGTATAAATAACGAACTGACAGTTCTTGATGTTAACAGTTTAAAAAATTATTAGGAGATTCGAAAATTATGAATAGATTTATGAGCTTAGAAGAAATTAAACATTTAATTAAGGAAGAAATTCTAATTAATCGTTTGGAACTTGAAGATGTTATTGAAAATGAAATTGATGATGATGAAAATTTATACAATGAAGAGGGGTTAGCATTAGATTCAGTTGAAGCATTAGATATTGTTGATGGAATATCTAACGTGTTTAAGTTAGATGTTGAGGCTGTCATGAATAGTGGAGAAGAAAATAATTTTCAAACAGTAAATGAAATTGCAAATTACATTTACAAAATGGGAAATAGAGATGCAGACTAATTTAAACTCGAAACAGGTTTCAGAACTTCTTCCTCAAAAAGAACCATTTAGATTTGTGACTGATGTAATTGAATTAGATCTTGATTTAAATCATATAAAGGCGCATCAAATATTTGGAAAAAATGAAATTTTTTTTCAGGGCCATTTTCCAAATAAGCCAATAGTACCAGGTGTTTTACTGATAGAATGCATGGCACAGACGGCTTTGATTTTACTGCAGAAGGTTCTTGATATTGAAATGCATGAGGCTTATTTAGTAAAAGTAGTAGTTTCGACATTTTACAGTATAGTAAAACCAAATGATAATATTTTTATTGAAAGCACTGATATGACTTTAAAAGGAAATTTTTGGGAAGTTAGTTTGAAAATTAAATTTGAAACTAATAAGAAAGTAGCTAAAGCCACATTATTATTAAAAGCAGGGGAGTAGTTCGATGCTAAAACAATTCACGGTCTCACAAGGAGATGAATTGTTACCGGATGTTAACATATATTGGGATAATGAAAACAAAATATTGTTTGATTGCGGGCCTGATAGATTGCAATCTTTTTTGGTATTTTTAAGGATGTTTAGGAATGCAGGTAATGAGCTAGACGATATAAAATATATAGTTCTAACTCATCATCATATTGATCATATCGGTGGATTGAAATTTTTCCCGGAAAGTATTCCTGTTATTTATAACGAGAATATTTTGAATTTTCAAGGAATTCAGTGGAATACTATCAAAAATAATGAAAGACTTATTGATAGATTTATAATTAAGGACGAGTATAAAGTACAAATCCTAAATAGAATGTTGATGGAATATGACGATTCATACTCGGTAAAAAAACGTAGAGGATTTCCTATTAAAGCATCAACTGAAACATCGAGTTTTGGAGAATGGACATTTATACCAGTTGAGGGGCATTCATCAAGTGATTTAATATGTTATCGAAGAAAGAATGCCGAAATTGTATCTGGAGACATCATTTTACATAATGTATTTTTTAATAATATTATTGAAATGGATAAAACACAAAATAAATTGGTTAGCTTTAGAAAAATGTCTATAGGTGAAATGAAAAAATTGGTTGATTTACAACCTATCGAAATATTTATTGGCCATGGAAAGCCGTTTGAATTAGATGGATTAAAAATTAATATAAAAAATACAATACGACGTAGAAAGAGAACAGAAAAAAAAGTTAATAACATATTTGAGACGGACCGTTTGAAACCAGTTGCGCAAACTGCAGAAGAAATATTCAAAACATTTATTTCCTATGACTATTTTCTGCCCTTTTCCGAAGTATTGAATATTTATTTGGATAACAATTATGATTCATTTGATGATTGAAGATATAAATGAAAATTCTGAAAGATTGATTTTAAATGAAATTTCTTTAATTTACCCAGATTTACATGATATTAAATTTTTTAAGGACAGATTTAATAAGCCGCATATATTTGCAAACGGTAAAGAAAAAATTTGGTGCTCTATTTCTCATAAAGAAATATTAAAATTAATTGTCTTGAGTGATTCAGTGATTGGAATTGATGTAGAATCAAAGATTATTAAATCTGAACTTAGTTACTTATTTCATAATGCGGAACAAATGCTTATGAATAACCATGAATCAATTTCCTTAACATTAATGTGGACATTGAAGGAGGCTGCTGCAAAGAGCATTGGTTTGGGCTTAACATTTGGAATTAATTCAGTATATATATATCTTATAGATAAAAAATGTGTAGAATTTATTAGTACAAAAACAGGTTTTCAGTATATGGGAAGATATTATATTTTTAAAGTAAAAAAGTATATTATTTCTATAATTTATAATGTGGAAAGGATAAATTATGAAAGGTAAAGAGGTAATTTTAGGATTATTAAATACTAAATGTGGACTTACAGGTTATCAAATAAACGATATTTTGCAAATTCATTTGCGCCATTTTTATGATGGTGGGTTTGGAATGATATATCCAACTCTAAAGAATCTTGAAAAAGATGGCTTGGTTTCTAAAAAAAGAATTAATCAAGATGATAAACCAAACAAAAATATTTTTTTTATTACCGATTCTGGTAAAATTGAGTTTAAAAAATCTGTAAATGAGAAAACAGAGCCAGAAATTTTAAAGTCTGATTTTTTGATGAAGATTTATTTTGGTGATTCATTATTACCTGGGAAACAAATTGATTTTTTGAAAGAGGAGTTAAACAGGAAAAAATCTGATTTAAATGACTTACTAAGTAATATGTCAGACTGGGATAGTAATGGAATAACAGATCATCAGAACTTTACGGTAACATATGGAATGGCATATTATAAAGCAGTAATTGAAGTAATTCAACTACAGTTGGATAGCTACAATAAAAGGAAGTAGAATAAATGGATGTAAATGGGAAAAATATCCTTGTTACTGGATCAACAAAGGGCATTGGATTAGCGATTGCTAAGAAGCTAGATTCAATGGGTGGGCATATTATTCTGAATGGAAGAAATGAACCGCAAAATAAGATATTTTCAGAATTTGAGAAACCGGTTATTTTTTTAAAATTTGATGTGGATAACTTTGATGAATGTCAATTACAGTTGGGCAAATTTTTAAATGAAAAAAATATTGATATTTTGGTTAATAATGCAGGAATTGTAAGTGATAAACTATTTTCATCTATGACAAGAAGTGATTTTATACAAGTAGTTGATACTAATTTGCATAGTATGTTTAACGTTACACAACTGATATATAAAAATATGATTATGAAAAAGCAAGGGGGGAGCATATTAAATATGGCTTCAGTTGTGGCAAAAATGGGGCATGTTGGGCAAACTAATTATGCCACCTCAAAAGCAGGGGTTATTGGTTTTACTAAGACACTTTCATTGGAAGCTGCTAGGTATAATATTAGAGTTAATGCAATTGCTCCTGGAATGATTCACTCAGATATGACCGATAAACTTAGTGAGCGTAATAAACAAAAAATTATTAATGATATACCCTTAAAAAGGTTTGGAAGAACATCTGATGTTGCTGATGCAGCAGCATTATTGATTACTAATAGTTATATTACGGGACAAACATTAGTAATCGATGGTGGTATGAGTGTTTAGGTTATTATAGCTGTGGATATCTGCATTAGAACAAGTAATATCAAGTGAGTAGCTATTTTTAAAAATTACTTCTAAGGTAAAAGAAGAAATTATACTTAATTAAACATGGAATTAAAATAGTTGAAATGTACTATTCAAGTACATGGTTGAAAATATTACCGAATTAACTAGATTTCCAATTATCTGAAGCAATACCTCAGTATCTGGTTATTTGTTACAATACAAATGTATGATTCAAGTGACTATTTGATTAGTGGGATTAATATTATTTATTTGCTAGTTAATATATATTTAGCATAATTTTTTCTGATTGGACGGTCTATTGCAATATAGAATAGCAATAGTTTAATTAAGAAATTGATCTGGTTCTGATGTTAACTTACTAAGTAAACATGGCTTTTATATAAGATACTGTTCTTGGTGAACTATTAAATACTTCAGCTGTTAATTTATTAGTGTGAGTTATTGAATAATCAAAGATGGCTGGATTTTGGCTATCTTTTTTCTTGTGGATCAATAATTAATTTTATGTGTTTATGTGTTTATGTTGTTTGATAAACATTTTACGGGCTTGTGTTAATTCAATAATCATGTCAGTCTTATTTAAGAAGCTGATAGCAAGGTTTTAACAATCATACTATTCATTGAGGTTTCGGCAATTTTTTTCAAATTTAAAACTGCGATGATGACTTTTTCTTCAATAAATTATCAATTAAATTTAATGTTTTTCGTGTTTTATGAGCAAAGTGATTTAATTTTGTGACAACCAATGTGTCATTTAGCTGGATAAGTTCTACTTGTTTTTTAAATTGTGTTCGTGAAGTTGTAATTCCTGAATACTTTTTTCCTCATTAATTGGCTCGCATATTGAAAATCTGAACTGCTTTATTTCTAGAGCAGAACTCGAGGGAATTAAATGTAGAAGCTTTTTATTTATGAAAGTTAAAAGATACTCACTTGAATTTAAATCATCAAGCATTGCCTTGTACAACGAGGGACGGTCGGCGAACTGAATACAACCTAGCAGTTTAAACTGGTACTTGTTGTGTGAAAAAAGCCCAAATCATTGATGCTGATACCAACGAACGGTAAGATTGTTAGTCGTTCTGAGTTTCATGAGATGCAAAAAGAAGTTACACGACTTAAAGAAGAAATGAGAGCTTATCACGCACAACTTGATAAGCAATTGCATCAGTTTTATTGGGCGAAAACATGCAGGTGACACAAAAAGGAGCCATTTGCCAATTACTTAATCGTTATTGAAGCACAACTTTAAGCTCAACACAATGCTTCATCTGATCTGATATCCAAGAGTACTTATTTTGATTGGATTAATTATTGCAGGACGATTCGACAACGAGAAGATAACCTATTAAAGGGATTTTTGCTGAGAATGCAGTAGAAAAACTAAAAAGCTTATGGGGTGCCACGAATTTTAACTGTCTTAACTTTACACCATGAGACAAATCATATTCATCGTTTAATTCGAGAATTCGATATTTTTTCTGTTATGAATCATCGTTTTAACCAGCCAACTACGGTGTATGCGTACCGTCAACGGCCAAATTTATCAAACATTTACGAGATGCCAACGCTTGGCGTACGGTTATAACCATTCAGTTTTATAGTTCTGAGTATGCTACTAATTGTTGCAGTTGTTTTAAGCAATCATTTGTATTCTATTATGACTAAAAACGCAAAAAACTCAAGTAAACAATACTTGAGTTTCAAATGAAATGTGCTTTATTTAAAATATATAAAAAGTTATTTCAAAGGTTGCCACTGCCAATTTTCTATTTCGGGCAAGTCAGCCCCTTTCGTTCTTGTATAGATAACATGTTTATCAAGCATATCTGTCATTTCTTGAATAAGACCAGTATGCTTGATAGCGACATCATGTGGTAGTGCCGTAATCACTGACTTGACCAGGTTAAACCTGTCAATTTGATTGAGTACACGCATATCAAATGGTGTTGTAATATCACCAAATTCGCGATAGCCATGAACTGTTAGATTGTGATTATGACGCTTGAAAAAAATCGATTCAATCATAGGTTCATAACCGTGAAAAGCAAACAAGACAGGTGTATCTGTTGTGAAGTAACTATCAAATTCATCATCACTCAAACCATAAGTTGCGTCTGCACGTAATTTAAACAAATCGAGTACGTTGATATAACGAATTTTCAATGTTGGTATATGTTGGTGGAGAATTTGTATCGCTGCTAAACTTTCAGTAGTTGGCTCGGAGCCAGCAGAGGCAATAATGATATCAGGTTTTTCACCATGATCAGTACTTGCCCAGTCAATCATGCGCAATCCGTTTTTAACAAGTTGCCGTGCTTCATAAGGAGAAAACCATTGCAGACGGGGATGCTTACTTGCAACAATATAGTTGATTTGTTGTGTCATTTGTACAGCATGTTGGAAAGTTGCAACTAAACTATTGGCGTCTGCTGGGAAGAATTCACGAACAAAATTAGGCTGTTTTTCGTATAACATTGTTGTGACACCAGGATCTTGGTGTGAATAACCATTATGATCTTGTTGGAATACTGTTGAGTCAGCAATGATATTTATAGCTGGTACATCTTTACGCCATGATACCTCATGCGAATGGTTCAGCCACTTGAAGTGTTGTACAATCATATCATCAACTTCACGAATGAAGATTTCATAACTTGCAAAGAACCCATGTCGACCTGTCAGAGTATATGCTTCTAACATACCCTCGTCATAGTGTTCAGATAGCATCGAATCAATAATACGACCTTCAGGTGCCATAAATTGATCATTTGGCTCTTTAATTGGTAGCAACCATTGACGATTGGTTGTTTCAAAAACGTCTTGAAAACGGTTAGAGGCTGTTTCATCTGGCCCAAAACCACGGAAATTAGTAGGATTGAGTTTAATAATATCTCTGATATACTCCCCTAGCAGAGTTGCATCTTGCGCTAGGCGTTTTCCTGGTTTAGCATCTTTAACGAGATAAGCATCGAGATCAGGAAGTGACAAAGATTTAATGATACCAGCGTTGGTAACAGCGTTACTTGCCATACGCAGGTCTTTTTTAGGCAATACTTCTTGAATAGCTTCTGCTAAATGACCATTTTTATCAAATAACTCTTCTGGTCTATATGACTTTAGCCAATTAACGAGATCTGGTATATACTCAGGATGATTTTGGTCAACTGGAATTGGAATTTGATGCGCGCGAAACGAATTTTCAATAGGTTGACCATCCCAAGTTTTGGGACCAGTCCAGCCTTTGGGTGAACGTAAAACAATCATTGGCCAAATTGGGCGAGTAACGTTATCATTTGTTTGTTGTGCCGCATGTTCACGAATCTGTTTGATTTCTTCAAATACAGTGTCCATTGTTTTGGCCATTTCTTCATGAACTTGCATGATAGACTTATCAAACGAACTAACGAAATAAGGATGCCAACCAAGACTATGGAAATATTCTGCTAAGGTATCATCAGATTCTCGTGACAAGACTGTTGGATTAGCAATTTTGAAGCCGTTTAAATTCAAAATTGGTAGTACAGTGCCGTCATTTTTTGGATTTAAAAACTTATTGACATGCCATGATGTAGCAAGTGGTGCGGTTTCAGCTTCACCATCTCCCACCACTACAGCAGCGATAAGATTTGGATTATCTAATACAGCACCTGCACCATGCAGTATCGAATAACCTAATGCACCGCCTTCGTGAATAGAACCAGGTACCTTTGGATCGGCATGTGAGGCAACACCGCCCGGAAATGAAAAACGTTTAAACATTTTTTGCATGCCAGTCAAATCTTGTGTAATCTCTGGAAACGCTTCAGTATAGCTACCATCTAAGTAGGCATTGGAAATCATGACTTGGCCACCATGTCCAGGGCCTTCAATATAAAACATATCTAAATCAAATTTGTTAATCGCACGGTTTAAATGTGCGTAAATGAAATTTTGACTAGGAATGGTTCCCCAATGACCAATAGGATGAATTTTTATTTGATCTGCGGTGAGTTTTTCTTTTAGTAGTGGATTGTCTAACAAGTAAAGCTGACCAACTGATAGATAATTAGCTGCTCGCCAGTAAGCATCTAAATGACGAAGATAATCTTTTGAGTCAATATTCATGTTTATTCCTCCAAGTTATGATGATATATGACAACGTGCATGAAATAATCATGTAAAAGCACAGCGACGTATGATCATTACTTTGCAAAGTATTATGAAAAATTTAAAAATCAAATTGTCAAACATCAACTATTTTTTTACACCCTTAGCGTAATGTTTCTTTCTTAAAAAGTCAATACCAATATTTAAATTGGACCGAACCAATTTAAATATTGGTATTGAATTATATAAAATAATGTCACTCATGGTAGGTGTCTATGAGCGAAAAAAATTATTTTATTAAGTGGCTAAGGTTTGCATTATTTTTATGATGTGTGGTAGAATCATTTTGTTATTAATCGATTAATAATTAACATGCTAGGGGTGCTTTTGAAAAAGCTGAGAGAGAAGTGATAGACTTTGAACCCTTTGAACCTGATCTGTTGCAAACAGCGTAGGAAAGTATGATACATACGATGACTGCTCACACAATCGTAAAAAACCATACCATATCTATTTAGAGTGTTTGTAATGATAACCATTGTTATTACAAATGCTTTTTTCTATACGTTACTTTTAAATTTAGGAGGGCATTTTTTGAACAAACATATTTTCTTGGCCGCACCATTTAAACAACTGCTTACGGCAGAACAGGTGATAGACTCGCGAAACAAGAACATGATCAACAAAGTGATTCAACTACTTGAAAATCAACATTTTATAGTTGATAATGCGCATAAACGCGAAAATTGGGGAAGAAATATGATGTCACCAAATCAGTGTACGCATGCAGATTTCCAAGCTATTAAAAGTTGCCAGTTATTTATGGCATTTCCAGGCACACCTGCTTCTCCAGGAACACATATAGAGATTGGGTGGGCTTCGGCATGTGAAAAGCAAATTGTCTTACTTTTACAAAAAGATACAACCTACGCTTATTTAGTCACTGGTTTAGGTGCAATTGGCAATGTGACATATCTGTACTATGCAGATGCAGCTGATTGTTTATCGCAAATACAACATTTTCTAGACTAAGATAGATAGTTACTAAAATTAATTAAGGGGATTGGTATGACAACTTATAAAACATTTGATAGTGCCTATATGTCTGTATTAGATGATCTTTATTATCATGCAGATTTTTATAATGCGCCACGTGGCTTTAAAAGCCGTGAAAAGTTAGCGTTTGATTTTGAAATTGAAAATCCAGTGCAACGTGGTATATATAATACAAAACGTAAATGTAATATTATTTTTAATTTTGCAGAGGCCTTGTGGTACTTATCTGGTAGTAATAAGCTAAGCGATATTAGTTATTACAATCAACGTATGACTAATTATTCAATGGATAAGCAAACGCTGACGGGTACAGCATATGGCTCTAAAATTTTTCATTTTGGACAAGGACAACTGAATCAATGGGAAAATGTTAAAAAAATTTTACGTAAAGATCCAGATTCTAAGCGTGCTGTGATTCAAATTTTTGATGCCAATGAATTGGCGGTGGCAGACAATTTGGATGTTTCATGTACGCTTGGTTTGCAATTTTTAATTCGTCATAACAAATTGCAGATGATTACCTATATGCGGGCAAATGACGCATTTAGAGGTATGGTGAGTGACGTGTTTTCGTTCACTATTATACAGGAGTTAATGGCAACTGAACTTAACCTTGCCGTAGGTAATTATTATCATCGTGTAGGCACCATGCATATCTATGAGCCAGATAATCAATGGGTCACTCATGTATTAAAAGAAAAGCGATATAATCAATTTGTTTTCCCCAGCATGCCGAAGGAAAATAACTGGTTAATGATTCAAAAACTTATGACATATGAAAAGCAATTACGTCAGAATCAATTGACAATGAGTTGGCAATCTATCGAGCAAACAGGCCTATCGGTATATTGGCAACAAGTATTGGCTTTATTGAGCATTTATCAAATGATTTATTATCATAAAATAATTGACGACGTCATAGTCGCACATTTGTTACCAATATATCGTTTTTTTTTACATAACAAGTGGCCAAATATAATAAAAGCAGGCAAATTATGATAGAAAATATGTTCAAAAATAATAAAATTGCTGATCAGTTTAATCGGTATAATGATGTGTTAGAACAAGTTTTAGGATATGATAAAATATTCTCATTCTTTTCAGGAAAATCAATCGACACTATTTTAGATTACGGTTGTGGACCGGGGAAAGTATCGCTTAGACTAGCACAACAAACAAATGCTCATATTTTGGCGGTGGATGAATCTCAAAAAATGATCAACTTGGCTAAAACAGAAAGATCACACAAAAACGTTGTTTATGGTGTTGTTGAAAATGATAGTTTAAAGGATGTACAAGAAAATACAATTGGTGGCGCTATCGCTTGTTACGTATTTATAAATAATCATTCTGAAAGTCGTATTCAACATATTATGGCTGAAATATATCGTGTGCTTCAACCAGGTAGTTGTTTTATTATATTAGATACAAATCCAAATACGACAGGCATTCCGTTTTCAACGTTTCAAAATGGGGTAACTAGTAAGCATTATGGTTATGGTGAATCAAGAGTAGAAACATTACATGTTTCTCAGGGCGAAAATCTTATTTTGCATGATTTTCATTGGCCCAATCGTATGTATGAAAATAATTTAAAAAAGGCAGGATTCTTAAATATACAGGTAACTTACCCGGTGCTAAGTGATTTTACGACGGCGCAATTAAAAGAGATTAAAAAAAGATATCATTATAATGGTTGGACGAATGAAAAAACAAAAGCGCCATTTATTATGTATCAAGCAATTAAATAATAATGATAAACAAGCAACATATTTATTTCTTATAAACATAAGTGATTAGTTATATTTTATAAATTATTTAATTAAAATTGCTAAAAAAATTTGACATAATAATGTTTTTCTATTAGAATCAATATATATCATATAAAAAATAGAAGAAAAATAAATGAAAATAACAATAAGAAAATCAAATAATTTTGCCATCGTTAACCTACTGCTCATCTGTTGATTAGTAGGCTAATTTTTGTGACTGTCTACTAAAATTTTTCAATTTAGTGGACAGTTGGTAATGTGTTTAAAAAGTGCAGACCAACTGTGAAAACAGTTGGTCTGCACTTTTTAAATAGAAAAATATAAACTATTAAAGAGGTCAAAATGATTAATGTAGAAAAATTTATTCATACACGCAAACGTTTGAAAATGTCACAAATGTCACTTTGCATCAATATTTGCACGCAGGCTACTTTGTCTAAATTTGAAAAACATAGACAAGTGCCAGCGGTTGATATTATGATCTTACTATGTGAACGCTTAGGATTAACACTCAACGATATTTTTCCAATTCATGTGACACTAAAAACAACATCTAATGAACAGGTTCTAGCACTTGCCATGAAAGCGCTGTTTTATCAAAATCTAGTAAAATATCATCAGCTGATGACACAAGTTGACATCGATAACCTACTGGATTCAGAGCAAAGCACTTATCAATTGTTACAATATTTTTCATTGGTTTTTTTTCAGAAAAATGATGTAAAAGCAACAAAATTACTCAAAAAAATTGATGTTTCACAATTTAGTCAACTACAACAATTATTATTTTATGCGATAACTATCCATTATTATTATCAACAAGGCTTTTTTAATGAAGCAGAAAAAATATTTGATGATGTCTGGCGGCATCAGAAAAACCTAATGGTAGCAGATAGATCAGGTTTTCAAGCAGCAATATTCTATTTATTAGCACAGTATCAAATGTCGCTTAAAAACTATAAATATGCTATGATGTTGGCAACTTATGGAATTAATTTCACAAATGATAGTGATAGCACTTATTTTTTAGAAAATTTATTTTGGTTACTGATAGAAGCTGGCGACATATGGCATAATCAACATTTTATTGTCAATGAAATGATTAATAATGTCCGTATGATTGCAAAATTTCATAAAAATGAAAGTATGCTGAATAAAATTAATCAGCGAAAAAAGGATATATAATATGACAACATTAAAAGTAGAAAATTTACATGTTTCGGTGGCAGGTAAAGAAATTTTAAAAGGCCTTGATTTAATTGTCAATACAGGTGAAATACATGCAATTATGGGTCCCAATGGTACCGGAAAATCAACGTTATCGCAAACAATTATGGGACATCCCGCATACCAAGTGACCCAAGGCAATATTTACATTGACGGTCAAAATTTAGCTGAAATGTCAGTTGACGCACGCGCACGCGCGGGATTATTTTTGGCTATGCAGTACCCCTCAGAAATTCAAGGTGTCACTAATACTGAATTTATGCGTGCGGCAATTAATGCGCGACGCCCTGAAGATGATCAAATTAGTGTGATGTCATTTATTGAAAAGCTAGATGAAAAACGTGAATTTTTGGCTATGACTGAAGAAATGGCGGAACGTTATCTAAATGAGGGATTTTCTGGTGGCGAAAAAAAGCGAAATGAAATTTTACAGATGATGATGATTCAACCACAAATTGCTATTTTGGATGAAATTGATTCTGGATTAGATATTGATGCCTTAAAAGTTGTTTCACGTGGTGTTAATAGTATGCGTTCTAATGAATTCGGGGCACTGATGATTACACACTATCAACGTTTGCTTGACTACATTGTACCTGATTTTGTTCATGTGATGATGGACGGTAAAATTGTAAAAACAGGCGATGCCAACTTAGCCAAAAAATTGGAGGCTGAGGGGTACGCAGGATTGCGAGATGAACTTGGTTTGGATGTTCACCTGACAGACGAAGAAACAAATTCGTATTTTGTGGAGGATTAATATGGTTGATAATATTGCAATAGCATCTCTACCATTGCCAGAGTTCGCTAAAGTTCGATATAGTGGTTGGCAACTTGATGAGCTGACACCGGCTACAGAAAATACTAAAACAACTTACTTTCTGAAGAATACTATCAGTGGCATCGAAGTGAGTGGGCAATCCACTACGTATCAACATTTGTCGGAAAATATGATAGCACAAGGTGTCATTGTAATGGGCATGAAACAAGCACAGATGGTGTATGGGCCCTTAGTTAATAAACTCATTGGTAGTGTTATTTCAAAACGCGCTGATCGTTTATCTGCTCAAAACTATGAACAATTTAATACTGGTATATTTGTATATATTCCAGACCAAGTAAAATTTGATGATGTTTTGCATCTCACATTGAATCATTTGGCTATGTCAGGTCAAGATTTTGTGGCTCGAATTTTTGTTTGTGTTGGCGCGCATGCGAAAGTTACTATTCTGCAAGAAATGCATACGATTGGTTCTGAAAAAACAAAGGCCTCTGTGGTAATAGAAGTATTGGCTAAGGTTGGTGCACAAGTGACTTACGCTAATATTGATTCTTTAGGGGAACAGACAACCGCATTCATTAACCGAGAGGTCCTAGTTAAAGACCATGCTACTGTTGATTGGCAAAATGCGGAATTTAATGATGGCAATGTCGTGATGCGAGTAGCTAGTCAACTAAATGGTGAAGGCGCCACATCGCATGCTAATGTCATTGGATTAACGATAAAAAAACAAACGCAAGGCCTAGTTACAACTGTTCTAAATAAAGGCCGACATACTGTTGGTCATATTTTTCAACGTGGTGTAATTTTAAATCGTTCAACCTTGGTGTTTAATGGTATTGGTCAAATAATTAAAGGCGCCAAGGGATCAGATGCGCAACAAGAATCACGCGTATTGATGTTATCTCGTCGAGCGAGAGGGGATGCTAATCCGTTATTGCTTATTGATGAAAATGACGTCACAGCAGGGCATGCTGCTTCTGTGGGCCGTGTGGATGACGAGCAAATGTATTATTTAATGAGTCGTGGCATTAGTGAACGCGTGGCTCGTAAGTTAGTTATTCGTGGCTTTATGGGAGAGGTTTTAATGAAAATGCCGACTCGGGCAGCCCAACAAAAAGTGATGTCAGAAATAGAAAGAAAGTTACAATATGAAGACGATTAGATCTGATTTTCCGATTTTAAATCAAAAAATTAATGGTCAACAAATGATTTATTTGGATAGTGCAGCGACGTCACAAAAACCACAAGTTATGATGGATGCCTTGGTTAATTATTATCAAAATGATAATGCTAATGTGCATCGTGGTATTTACGAACTCTCACAACGTGCAACTGAGCAATATGAACAAGTTCGTGATAAAGTACAAATGTTTATTCATGCAAAAAAAAGAACTGAAATTTTATTTACGCGTGGGACAACTGAATCATTGAATTGGTTGGCAAGCACATATGGTGTTGATCAACTCAAACCAGGTGATGAAATCCTTTTATCATATATGGAACACCATTCAAATATCGTACCATGGCAACAACTAGCACAACGTGTTGGAGCCAGTTTGAAATACATTGCCCTCAATAATGATGGCACATTAAATTTAACTGATGCTAAACAAAAAATGACTAACAAAACTAAAATAGTTGCCCTGACACATGTTTCTAATGTGTTAGGTGTTGTTAATCCTATTAAATTGCTCGCCCAAATGGCTCATGAACATGGTGCTATTATGATTGTAGATGGTGCACAATCAGTGCCCCATATGGCAGTCGATGTACAAGATATGGCTGTTGATTTTTTGGTTTTTTCAGGACATAAAATGTTGGGGCCAACAGGCATTGGTGTCTTATACGGTAAAAGTGAACTATTAGAAAAAATGACCCCAGCACAATATGGTGGTGAAATGATTGAACGCGTAAATTTACAGGAAGCCACGTTTCAACCAATACCTTGGCGTTTTGAAGCTGGGACACCAAATATTGCCGGTGCTATTGGACTAGGTGCAGCTATTGATTATCTAACTCATATTGGTATGGCTGACGTGACAAAGCATGAACATGAATTAGTAGGTTATGCACTATCACAACTGAATAAGATGCCGGGAATTACAATTTATGGGCCACAAAATAGCGAGCATCATACAGGTGTGATTGCGTTTAATATGGCTGGCGTGCACGCTCATGATTTAGCAACAGCGCTGGATCAATTAGGCATAGAAGTACGGGCAGGGCATCATTGTGCGCAACCTCTTATGGATTACTTAGGTGTTGCAGCAACAGTGCGTGTGAGTTTCTACCTGTATAATACCCGTGAAGAAATTGATCGATTGATTGATGCGCTTAAAAAAATTAAGGAGTATTTTAACCGTGAGTTTGCACAATTTAGATAATTTATATCGCCAGACAATCATGTCATATGCGCAATATCCGCATCATTTTCGACAAATGTTGGGACAAGAAACGTATCATATACAAAAATATAATCCAACTTGTGGCGATATAATTGATTTGGCATTTGATATTGTCGATGATAAAGTGACTGATATTCATTTCTATGGTGATGGTTGTGTGATATCAAAAGCATCAGCATCTATGATGAGTGATTTGGTATCTGGGAAAACGCGCGCACAAGCTACACTTTTAGTGACAGAATTTTCTAAAATGATGCGTGGTGAGGCAGCCGATGTTAAGTCTCTTGGTGAACCTCAGATTTTAGCTGGTGTGACAAAATTTCCAGCGCGTATCAAATGTGCCACACTAGCATGGCATGCTTTAGATGAATTATTAGTCATAAAAGATGATAGGAGGTGCGATGATGGAAATAGATAGACAAGAGGCGATTGATAAGACTCGTGCAGCGATTGCAGTTGATAAAGCTAAGGCGTTAGGTTTTCAAGATGATTATAAGGCAGTATTTTCGACAGGCAAAGGATTAGACGAGGGCATTATTCGTCAAATATCTGCTAAGAAAAACGAGCCAGAATGGATGTTAGATTATCGGTTGCAAGCGTATCAAACATATCTTGATATGCCAATGCATAGTTGGGGACCAGATTTGAGTGACATTCGGTTTGAAGATATTTATTATTATAATAAACCAACAAACGATAAGTATCGTGATTGGAATGATGTGCCAATTGAACTAAAAGAAACGTTTGAAAGATTAGGTGTCCCCGAAGCAGAACGGAAATGGTTGGCTGGATCTTCCGCACAGTATGAATCAGAAGTGGTGTATCATCGTATGAAAGATGAATTTGCTAAAACGGGAATTGTTTTTACTGATACAGATACGGCAGTGCAAGAGTATCCAGAACTGATGAAAGAATATTTTGGTTCTTTGGTGAAACCAACCAATAATAAATTAGCCGCTTTAAATGCTGCGGTTTGGTCGGGTGGCACCTTTATTTATGTCCCCAAAGGCGTGCACGTTAATACGCCAATTCAATCATATTTTCGAATAAATACAGAAAACGAAGGGCAATTTGAACGCACGCTGATCATTGTTGATGAGGGTGCACATGTTGATTATGTTGAAGGCTGTTCAGCACCGATGTATTCTGGAGATGCTTTACATGCAGCCGTTGTTGAAGTTATTGTCAAAAAAGATGGTTATTGCCGGTACACAACAATTCAAAATTGGTCAAATAATGTGTATTCGTTGGAAACAAAACGTGCATCTGCTCATGAAAATGCGACTATGGAATGGGTCGATGGTAATTTTGGATCGAAAACAACGATGAAATATCCATCAGTTTATTTGAATGGTGAGGGCGCAAAGGGCACTATGTTGTCAATTGCGGTTGCTGGTGAAGGCGTTAATTTGGATTCTGGCGCACAAATGATCCATAATGCTAAAAATACGTCATCATCCATCATCTCAAAATCAATTGCACACGATGGTGGGAAAACAGATTATCGTGGGACGGTCAAGTTTGGCCGTGAGTCTGATGGGTCGTTTGCCCATGTCGAATGTGACACAATTCTGGTTGATGATCAATCATCAGCAGACACAATCCCGTATAACACAATTTTAAATGGCAATGTATCGATGGAACACGAAGCAAAAGTTTCACGTGTTTCTGAAGAACAACTATATTATTTGATGACACGTGGTATTTCTGCAGAAAAAGCCACAGAAATGATTATCATGGGATTTATTGAGCCTTTCACAAAAGAATTACCAATGGAATATGCCGTAGAATTAAATCGCTTAATGAAATTTGAAATGATTGGATCGGTGGGGTGAATATGCCAGAAAAAATAAAAAATGACATTATGGCTATTTTAGAAACAGTAATTGATCCAGAATTGAGAATTGATATTGTTAATCTGGGATTAATTAATTGTGTTGATATTAATGATACTGGTGATGTGATAATAAATATGACACTGACTACAATGGGTTGTCCGTTAAGTAGTGTGCTGGAAGAAATGATTGATGCAGCATTAATTATCTTACCGGAAGTGAAGACAACTAAAGTGGTATTCACATGGGAACCAGCTTGGAAAATTGATAGAATGTCTAGATACGCCAAAATGGCATTAGGGTTATAAAAGTATCTTAATTATATAAAATAGGAATAAAAATAAACTTTTGTTTGACGCTCAACTGGTCATTAGTTATGATTATCATATTAAATTAAAAGGAAATTTTTCACATGATAAATCGGATTACAGTACAAATGAATAAAATAAATTCAGCCCTTCTCCTCAACTTGCTCAGACAAACCCTAGCAAGTTGAGCTTTTAAGCTGGCTGTTAGGTATTTACCTAATGGCTAGTGAATTAAAGGATGTGCGTGCGTAATCCCGGACTAGTCAATCTGACTAGTCCGGGATTTTTAATTTCAGGAGGAAATTATGACAAATAAAGTAACTTTTTATGATACAACAATGCGTGATGGTGAACAAACAATTGGGGTTAACTTTTCAGTTGAAGAAAAAATTGCCATAGCAAAAGGTTTGGATGACTATGGCGTATCAGCAATTGAAGCGGGATTTCCTGCAGCTTCTCAGAAAGATTTTGAAGCAGTGAAAAGTATTGCAGAAGTTGTGAACAAAGCAAAAGTTGTTGGTTTGGCACGGTTAGTTAGAAATGACATTAATGCGGTAATTGAAGCAACAAAAGGTGCCAAACAGCCAATGATTCATGTGTTTATTGCTACATCACCGGTTCATCGTGAATTCAAGCTGCATTTGACTAAAGAAGAAATTTTAGACAAAATCAAAGCAGATGTCACTTTTACTAAGCAACATATCCAAGACATTGTGTTCTCACCCGAAGATGCAACACGCACTGAACCCGATTTCTTGGTGGCAAGTGTGCAAGCAGCCATTGATGCTGGCGCAACAATGATTAATATTCCAGACACTGTTGGTTATGATACGCCAGAAGAATACGGTGAAGTTTTTGAAAATTTGCGTCGAAATATTGTTGGTTTTAACACAGTTGGTTGGTCAACACATACGCATAACGATTTGGGAATGGCTACGGCAAATGCCTTGGCGGGTATTGCGCATGGTGCAACGGAAATTCAAGGCACAATTAACGGAATCGGCGAGCGAGCTGGTAACGTTGACATGATTGAAGCGGCAGCAGCTATATATGTTCGACATGAAAAATTCAATGTCGAAACAGATATTGTTTTGTCACATTCAAAGGCCATTTCTGATATTGTTGCACGCGCAACACATATGCCAGTTGCCAGTAATAAACCAATTATGGGACGAAACGCGTTTGCTCATGAATCTGGTATTCATCAAGATGGGTACTTAAAAAATCCAGAAACATATGAAATTTTGAAGCCGGAAATGGTCGGTGCAATGGCATCCTTGCCTTTGGGTAAACTATCAGGCTCACATGCAGTTATGTCAAAACTAAATAATCTAGGCTATGATGTGACACGTGATGATATGAAGGTGATTTTTCCAATTTTTAAATCAGTGGCAGAAGAATCAAATTTGATTACAAATGAACAATTAAAGGTCATTATGCAAGTTGTTGAAGAAAAAGAAATGGTGAGTTATCAATAATGACATCAGTAAAAAAAATAGTCGTATTAAAAGGCGACTACATCGGCCCTGAAATCATGACGGCTGGTTTAGCAGTATTAGAGGCAGCGACAAGGAATGAAACATTTGCATATGAACTCATAGACGCACCTTTTGGTGGGGATGGTATCGATCGTGCGGGAGATCCACTACCACAATCAACTATTAATATTGCAAAACAGGCTGATGCGGTGTTACTTAGCGCTATTGGTGGTCCTAAATGGGATAATATGTCCCGTCGTCCGGAACAAGGACTACTAGAAATTAGATCACAACTTAATTTATTTGCTAATATACGACCAACAAAAGTGACATTGGCACAAATTGATTGGTCACCATTAAAACCAGAATATGTTAAAAATACGGATTTCGTAATTGTTCGTGAATTGACTTCAGGCGCCTATTTTGGAAAACCACGCAAGCTTGAAGAACATCAAGCCATTGATACGATTTACTACAATGAACAAGAAGTAACTCGAATTATGCACCAGGGGTTTAAACTGGCTCAGAAACGGCATAAACATGTCACCATTGTGGACAAATCAAACGTATTAGCTACGTCAAAATTTTGGCGAAAAATTGCAAATGAAGTGGGTAAAAATTATCCAGGTGTTGCAATTGATTACTATTATGTTGACGCAATGACAATGGCTATTATGTCAAAACCTGCAACATTTGATGTTGTGATTACGCCTAATTTGTTTGGGGACATTTTAAGTGATGAAGCAGCACAAATCACAGGTTCAATCGGTCAAATACCTTCTATGTCAATTGGTGAAAATGGTCCTAATTTGTATGAACCAATTCATGGATCAGCACCAGACATTGCTGGTCAAGGCATAGCGAACCCAATTTCAATGGTAAATACAGTAGCTATGATGTTGATCGAAAGTTTTGATGAAAAACGTATTGCAGCTAAAATGACTACAGCAGTGGATTATATTATTAAAAATCATTATGTGACACCAGATATGGGTGGTGTGATGACGACCGATGAAGTCACACAAAAAATGATTGCTTATATAAAAAAACATGAATTGGCGGCTATAAAATGAGCAAAACATTATTTGATAAAATTTGGGATAAACATGTCATTACAGGGGAAATTGGTGAAGCGCAACTGATGTATGTGGATTTACATTTAATACATGAAGTGACTTCACCTCAGCCATTTGATGGGTTAAGAAGTACGAATCGCCGTGTGAGACGACCAGATTTGACTTTTGCAACCATGGATCATAATGTACCAACGAAAGATATATTTAATGTGCAAGATCAAATGTCAAAATTACAGATGGATACGTTAGTTCAAAATACAAAAGAATTTGGTGTGCCATTGGCATCAATTGGAGATGATAAGCAAGGCATTGTGCATGTTGTGGGACCAGAAAGAGGGCTGACACAACCTGCCAAGTTGATTGTTTGTGGTGATTCGCATACGGCAACTCATGGTGCTTTTGGTGCAATTGCCTTTGGTATTGGCACTTCTGAAGTTGAACATGTGTTAGCAACCCAAACGATTTGGCAAATTAAACCAAAGACAATGGGAATCAAGGTCACTGGAAAATTGCTCAAAAATACTTATGCAAAAGATATTATTATGGGCATTATTGCTAAATATGGTGTGTCATTTGGGGTCGGTTATGCGATTGAATTTTACGGAGAAACTGTTGAGAACCTTTCAATGGAGGCCCGTATGACGATGTGTAATATGTCAATTGAAGCTGGTTCAAGAACTGGTATGGTACAACCAGATCAAACGACATTTGATTACATTAAAGGCCGTGAACAAGCACCAAAAGACTTTGAAGCTGCTAAAAATTATTGGTCACAATTCTACACAGATGATGAAAGTGATTTTGATGAGACGTTGACTTTTGACGTATCAAATTTGAAACCAATGGTAACATGGGGAACAAATCCAGGCATGGCTACACCTGTTGATCAATTATTACCCGCAATCAAAGATGATAATGATGCAAATGCCTATGAATATATTGGATTGCATCCCCATATGAAGGCAACTGACATTAATTTGGATTATATTTTCATCGGTTCCTGTACGAACAGTCGTTACGAAGATCTAGAAATTGCTGCAAACATGATGGAAGGGCATCACTTAGCGCCTAATGTCACTGCTTGGATAGTGCCTGGCAGTCGGGCAATTCGAAATCGGGCAATTAAATCAGGAATTGCCAAAGTATTTGAAGACGCAGGTTGTGAGTGGCGCGAACCGGGATGTTCAGCATGCTTAGCTATGAATCCAGATAAAATTCCAGCGGGAAAGCATGTTGCTTCAACATCAAATCGGAATTTCATTGGCCGGCAAGGTGCAGGGTCAAGAACACACTTAGCTTCTCCAGCCATGGTTGCTGCAGCAGGTATAGCTGGCCATTTCGTTGATATTACAGCAGATGAATTTGTATAGGGGAATAGTATGGAAGCTTTTGTAAGAGAGACAGGTAGAGCGGTTGTTATGCCAAATGACAACATCAATACTGACATTATCTTGCCTAAACAATTTTTGAAAAATATTTTAAAAACGGGGTTTGGCAAAGACTTATTTTACGATTGGCGTTACAATGCCGACGGTTCGTTGAATGAAGCATTTGAACTGAATAAGCCAGAGCACAAGGGGGCCTCAATTTTAATTACAGGAGATGATTTTGGATCAGGGTCATCACGAGAACACGCGGTATGGGCGTTGACGGATTATGGCTTTAGAGCGGTAATTGGCGGCGGATTTTCAGATATCTTTTACATGAATGCAACTAAAAACGGTTTGTTGCCAATTGTTTTACCAGAAGAAAATCGCCAAATATTACGTGGTATTCAAGCTGATGAATATATTCGAATTGATTTGCCTAAGCAAACTGTAACTTATAAAGATGACATTTTCCATTTTAATATCAATTCACAATGGAAAGAAAAATTTATTAATGGTGAAGATGATATTGATAATACGATGAAGTATGAAAAATTAATCACTGCCTTTGAAAAGCAACGACCAATTTTTTTATAGTCAATAGTTAATGAAACAAGCAATCAGTGTGTACTAACGTATAAATATAACTAAAAAAAAGCAAAATATTAAAGGGATGGTATTTTATAATGACAGAAGCAACAACGACAAAGATTCACTGGAACGGCAGCGTTCAAAGTGAAGCCATTAGCATTTTGAAAGAAGATGGCGGCATGATTGTTAGCCCAACAAAAGTTGGTTATATTATCATGACTTCAGATGACAAAGGTTTGGAACGTAAATTTGCAGCTAAAAACCGTAAACGCAACAAGCCTGGTGTGGTGCTATGTGGTTCAGTAGAACAAGTAAAAGAATTAGCTCAGATGACACCGGAAATTGAACAGATGTATCAGAAGCATTGGGATGAGGATATCTTGTTGGGTTGCATCTTGCCGTGGAAAGAAGAAGCTAAGAGTAAGATACCAAATGATGGGACAAAAGATTTAATGATGGATAAACGCGAAACCAGCTGCTTTGTTATCAAATTTGGCACACCGAGTGAAAATATTGCCAAAGAAATGTGGGGGAAATATGGTAAGTTCTCATTTGCTAGTTCGGCTAATCCTTCTGGTAAGGGAAATCGAGGCGTAGTCACTGGTATTGGTGACCAAATTGAAAATGCTGCTGATCTAATCATTGAAGCAAATGACTATGTCGCATCAATTCAATCTGATAAGAATTTGGATACACGTTATGAACAAGGTGTGATGGTGTCAATGGTTGATGAATCAGGCCAGCTAATTCCAGAACAAAATGGTATTGTTGGTGTTCAGCCGGCACCAATCTTGATTAGAAAGGGACTAGATGTTGATAAAATCATGAAAAATATGAGTGACATTTTCCCGTCTTGGGATTATCGGCACGGATTCTACTATTGATTCAAAAGTTAAAATTTTCTCGTAGGAGTGGTATCTTAAACAGCAACAAATCAGCCCTATTATTAAAGCTTAAAAAATTTTTGTAACGATATTTTGTCATCTAAAAACGATGCAAAAGGACATTTTTTGTACGTTAAGGACATGTTTTGTTCAAAAAATGTCCATCAAGTCACGAACATGATAATCTACTATTAGACAATACGAGGAGAAAATTTATGATGTTGATGACAAAAAAACACGCGACAATTCAGTCCGATGCTTTACGCTATGGCAGCGTTATTCTGATTTTTTTAATAGCCGGCATACTTTTATTGCTGACTCGTGCGACACAGTATCCTGAAATGATTGCGATGGCTTATTTGTCGTTTACAATGGGTTTACATCATGCGTTTGACGTCGATCATATTGCAGCTATTGATAATATGACACGTAAGATGCTTAATGATGGTAAAAATACAAGAGGTGTGGGTTTTAGTTTTTCATTTGGACATTCAATGGTTGTCGTGTTAATGGCATTATTAACAGTAGTATTTGTTGAGTGGGCTAAGGATACCATGCCCATTTTTGAGCAAATTGGGGGTGCTATTGGTACGTTGATTGCAGGAATCATGTTACTCATATTGGCTAGTGTTAATAGTGTCATTTTACATGACATTTGGTTGAAATTTAAGAAGATGAGCCATCAGCGCAACCAACCCATTGAAATGGGCAAACAGGTCGTGACATCTAAAATCTATCACTTATTTTTAAAATTATTAGGAATGATTAAACATAATTGGCAAGTAGCTTTTGTTGGCTTTTTATTTGGCTTGGGATTTGATACGGCAACACAAATTGCAGTGTTGGCAACATCGGCTACCGCAGCAAATGCAGGTGTACCGTGGTATGCAACAATGGCTTTTCCGTTGTTATTTACTGCTGGTATGTGTTTAATGGATACGGTAGACGGCTTTTTTATGAGTACCACCTATAATTGGGTATTTTCATCACCCTATCGTAAAGTTTATTATAATTTAACGATTACCGGCATTTCTATATTGGCAGCGGGCTTTATTGGTTTTATTGATTTGGTGCAGTCATTTAGCGCCATGTTTGATTGGCACAATGTATTGACACGCTGGGTAGCAGCTTTAGACTTTAATAAAATGGGATTAATCTTGGTCATGATGTTTGTAGTCACTTGGATAATTGCTATCATATTTTGGCACATCTTTAAATTAGCTGATAAAGAGGACGTGGGTGTCATAACGGAAAATAGGGGTAAATAATAACACGAAGCATTGTTAATAATTAATTGGCATGAGCGCGCATAAAATTTTTGAACGTTAGAAGCACGAATAGGCGATTTGATGTCGCAAACTATATTTTGTATGAACACATGAGAATATGTTAAGATGAAAGTGTCTTGAAAAATATACAAAATAAATGATGGGTTTTGCGCAGATGATTGTTAGAAATAAAATTTCTGCACGAATAATGTTACTATGGCAAATAAATATGAAATTATTAAAAAAAGTATTCTAGATAAAATATTGCGTGGTACGTATAAAAAAGATCAGCAACTGCCTACTGAAAGTGACATGATGTCTGACTTTTCAGTAAGTAGATATACAGTGCGCCGTGCCATTTCGGACTTAGAAAATGAAAAATTTGTTTATCGGGTGCAAGGTGGTGGGTCTTTTGTAGCCGATTGGTCGGTCACAAAAAAGTTTGAAGATGCACCAAAAGTCATTGGCATCTTGTCTACGCATGTGGCATCGTATATTTTCCCAGCTATTATTGATGGTGCAGACCAAGTTTTATCTGAAAATGGGTTTTCTCTTGTTTTGGCTAACACACATAATGACCCTGTGCGCGAACGTACAGCACTCACAAATCTCATGGGTCAAAATTTAGGTGGATTAATTATAGAGCCCACTCAAAGTGCATTAGACACAACTAATATTGATCTCTATCAAAAGCTTGAACAAATGAATATTCCTATGGTATTTATCAATGCAGCCTATAACAATTTTGAGGGAACCAAACTCGTTAGTGATGACAAGTTAGCTTTTGAACGTGCGACAAATTATCTGATTAAAAGAGGACACAAAAAAATTGTCGGTGTTTTTCAAGTTTCTGATAGTCAAGGTGTTCATCGTATGGCAGGTTATCTAAAAGCCTATCAGGACCATCCCAATATTTTACCGTACTGTACCCCAATTATGTACAAATCTGATGAAGTGACTGATGCTTTACATGATATTAGTGAACTATTAGCAAAGAAACCTGAGAAAAGGCCAACCGCAATTATTGCTTATAATGATCAATTAGCGATAAGAACGATTGATTTAATACATGATGTTGGATTAAAGGTGCCAGAAGATGTATCTGTGATAGGCTTTGATGATTTTCAAATGTCACAGTATCTGTCTCCAAGACTGACGACAATGACGCATGCAAAGGAAAATATGGGAAAAGATGCGGCCCAATTGTTGTTGCAAAAAATAAAACATCATAAAACTAATTCTGTCGTGTATAGTTCTAAGTTAATAGAACGAGAATCTGTAAGAGATATAGGATGATTTTTTGACAGATACAATATTTTTTTCATCAATTCATTGTAATTTTAAAAATATTTACGATAAAAACATTCTGCTTCTATATGCCTCAAAGTCTCAATTGATAAAGTTTTTTTGTAATAATGCCGTGATCTTTGTCTAATCATATCTCGGCCTAGTTTGCTATACTGTTTTTATCATTAATTAGTGATATTATGACTATACGTAGTTTTATTCATAAATAATGATGCGGGAGGTTGGCATGATGTCTGAAATCAATGATAGCTTAAGTTGTTTAGTTGATGGTGCGAGTAAAAATATTACAGAAGGTATTTTATTACAGGAACTAGATTTAGATTTGCAAAATACCATTTATCATGATTATCCTAATAGCACAGAGAATGATTTTATTTGTTTAGATCATTTACTTAAATATCGTTTAGCTAAGATTGATAAAATGATATTACTGAAGCATAGAGAAAGTATTCATGTTAATAACAGGTTAACGCATATATTAACAGATAAAAATTTCAAAATTGTCAATGTCAATAAACATCAAAAGGAATCCTACACTTTTGGTCAAAAAGTTGCGGATAAAGTTGCACATTTTGGTGGTAGTTGGCGGTTTATCATCATATCCATTTGTGCAATGATTGTGTGGATTAGCATTAATGTCTTTCATTTGTTCAACATGCATTTTGATTCGTATCCATTTATATTATTAAACCTGTTTTTAAGTATGGTTGCTGCGCTACAAGCACCATTAATATTGATGAGTCAAAATAGATCATCAGATTATGATCGGTTACATGCGGATAATGATTTTCATATTAATTTAAAAACAGAAGAAGAAATGCGCGTTTTGCATGCGAAAATTGATCGCATTATCCAAAAGGATAATCCTGATTTATTTGAAGTTCAAAAGTTGCAAACAAAAATGCTAGGTGAATTGCAACAACAGATGAGTGCGTTGGAGCGGAAGAATAAGTGATATACATCATTAAATAAAGAAAAAGCAGTTGCGTTTAGGTTTATTCCTAAATACAATTGCTTTTTTGATAGCGTTATTAGTGTGTTGCTTTTCCTATGCTACCAAATATGGACATACGCTCAGTTAATGATTTTTCTATCGCTACGACACCAGGGGCCAGGAATTTTCGAGGATCGTAATTTTTACCCTGCAAATCCTGTCCCGATAAAACAAAGTCCCGAACTGCTTGATGAAATGCTAATTGTGCCTCAGTATTAACGTTAACCTTAGCGACACCTAAAGCAATAGCTTTCAGAATTTGGTCATCGGGTACACCGGAACCACCATGTAAAACAATAGGGACATTGTATCCTGCAACATCGTTAACAGCAGTTGTTAATTTTTGTAAATGATCAAGATTCAGGCCGTGCCAATTATCTGGATAAGCGCCATGGATGTTGCCAATACCAGCGGCTAAAAAATCGATTTGAGTGTTCACCATTGCAACTGCATCTGTAATTGGGGCAATTTCACCGTTACCGATAATACCATCTTCTTCGCCACCAATGCTACCGACTTCTGCTTCGACTGATATACCTTTTTCATGCGCAATTTGTACAATTTCACGCGTTCGAGCTAAATTTTCGTTTAGTGGTAAATGTGAACCATCAAACATAATGGATGTGAATCCAGCGTCAATAGCTGCTAGAGATGCATCATAGTCACCGTGATCGAGGTGAATAGCAATTGGAACTGATATATCGAGTGCGTCGTCTAGATCTTGAATTAAATGAGCCACTGTTTTATAACCACCCATATACTTAATGGCGCCCATAGAAGCTGCTACAAATGTAGGCGCTTTTTGAGTTGCTGCCATATGCAAAATAGCTTTGGTCCATTCCAGATTGTTGGTGTTAAAGGCACCCACTGCGTACTGCTCAGTCCGTGCCTGTTGAATAATTTCTTTTCCTGAAACGATTGTCATTTAGTGATACCATCCTTTTTTGGTTAGTTTAGAGCTTCAATCAAAAAGATATTAGATGACTATACCAATTTTTGATTGACAGTTCTTTAGTAGTTAGTTCATGTTGATGGCTTCAATAGAAATTTATAGAAACAAAGCGTATTAATATCTTACATACACCTAGAGTATATGGGAATAATAATAGTAATAGCTGAGTAACTTAATTCTTTTGTAAGCGTTTACTTTTTGAGTATAAGTGAAATTATACAACTTTGAAATTTAAAAAGCAACAACTTTTATAATGTGTACCAATTGAAGTGATTTGACATGATTTTGGAAACATAATTGGATATGACAGTCAAACGTAATTCATCAGATAAAATAAAATACATTTGACTTATACGTATAAATGTTGTAAACTTTGTTTGTAAGCGTTTACAACGAACTTATTAATTCTAGATAAATGTAATTTTGCTGTACATGATTATAAATAATCCAGTAAAAAGAGGAATTTAAAGTGGCTGATATAAAAGATTATAAGTTTTGGTTTGTGACAGGATCTCAATTTTTGTACGGACCGGAAGTATTGACACAAGTTGAAGAAGACTCAAAAAAACTGATTAACAAATTAAATGAATCAGGTAAATTACCTTATCCAATTGAATTTAAAACGGTTGGTGTCACTGCGGAAAACATTACAAAAACAATGATGGAAGCAAACTATGATGATTCTGTGGCCGGTATTATTACTTGGGCACATACATTCTCACCAGCAAAAAATTGGATTCGTGGTACGCAATTATTAAATAAACCCCTTATGCATTTAGCAACACAAATGTTGAATACGATTCCTTATGACACGATTGACTTTGATTATATGAATTTAAATCAATCTGCTCATGGCGATCGTGAATATGCATTTATTAATGCGCGCCTACGTTTGAACAACAAAATTATTTTTGGGCACTGGGCCGATGATGATATTCAAACGCAAATTGGTAAATGGATGGATGTCGCTGTTGCCTACAATGAGAGTTTTAAAATTAAAATCGTCACATTTGCGGATAAAATGCGTAACGTGGCGGTGACAGATGGCGATAAAATTGAAGCTCAAATCAAGTTGGGTTGGACAGTAGATTATTGGGGTGTAGGTGACTTAGTTGCCTATGTTAATGCAGTTAATGATGATGATATTGACCAGCTGTATGAAGACTTACAAGAAAAATATGATTTTATTGAAGGAAAGAACACGCCCGAAAAATTTGAGCACAATGTTAAATATCAATTACGTGAATATATTGCGCTTAAGAAGTTTATGACTGACAAAGGTTATTCAGGATTTACGACTAACTTTGAGGACCTAGTTGGTTTGGAACAATTACCTGGCTTGGCTGTTCAACTGTTGATGGCTGATGGTTATGGATTTGCCGGTGAGGGTGATTGGAAAACAGCAGCCCTAACGCGTTTACTAAAAATTGTTTCTCATAACCAGGCAACAGCCTTTATGGAAGACTACACACTGGATCTGCGTAAGGGGCATGAAGCAATTTTGGGATCACATATGTTAGAGGTTGACCCAACAATTGCCTCAGATAAGCCACGTATTGAAGTGCATCCACTAGATATTGGTGGTAAAGAAGATCCTGCACGTTTGGTCTTTACTGGACGCACAGGTGATGCGATTGATGTCACGTTAGCTGACTTTGGCGATGAATTTAAATTGATTAGTTATGAAGTTACCGGGAATAAACCTGAATCTGAAACCCCATTTTTGCCTGTTGCTAAGCAACTTTGGACACCAAAATCAGGGCTTAAAGCTGGTGCAGAAGGCTGGTTAACAGTTGGTGGTGGCCATCATACAACGTTGAGTTTTGCAGTGGATACTGAACAATTGACTGATTTAGCGAAGTTATTTGATCTGACATTCGTAGATATTAAGTAATGGTGTAAACATGGAAAATAGAGCTACAAAAAAAATAGGAAGTGCCTTCATTTATTTCTTCGGTGCTTTTGGTGGCATTTTATTTGGTTATGACATCGGCGTTATGACAGGTGCTTTGCCGTTTTTACAAAGGGATTGGCATTTAACTGATGCTGGTACAATTGGTTGGATAACATCAACACTCATGTTAGGAGCAATTGTCGGTGGCGCATTGGCCGGTCAATTATCTGATAAATTAGGCCGTCGTCGCATGATTCTTGCATCATCATTTGTATTTGCCATTGGTGCCATAATGGCGGGATTTTCGCCAAATAATGGTGTTGCTTGGTTGTTGTGTGCACGTGTGTTACTTGGCTTGGCAGTAGGAGCCGCTTCGGCTTTAGTACCATCCTATATGTCTGAAATGGCTCCTGCTAAAACGCGTGGTCGCTTATCAGGATTAAACCAGCTGATGATTGTGTCTGGTATGCTTTTATCCTATATTGTTGACTATTTATTGCAAGGGTTACCTCACACAATTGCGTGGCGCCTAATGTTAGGGTTAGCAGCAGTGCCTGCCATTATACTCTTCTTTGGTGTTTTACGGTTACCTGAATCACCACGATTTTTGGTCAAAACTAATAAATTAAAAGAAGCGCGTCAAGTCTTAACTTATATTCGTCCGGATAAAGAAGTTGATCCAGAATTAAAGGACATTCAAAAAACTGTAGCGCTTGAAGCAGGTGCTCAAAAAAATATTACCTTGGGAACGTTGTTTTCAAGTAAGTATCGTTATCTTGTAACAGCTGGGATTGGTGTAGCAGCTTTTCAACAGTTTATGGGAGCAAACGCTATCTTCTACTATATTCCTTTGATTGTTGAAAGAGCCAGTGGACAAGCGGCTTCTAGCGCACTATTGTGGCCTATTATTCAAGGTGTCATTCTTGTGCTTGGTGCGCTACTTTACATTGTCATTGCGGATAGATTCAAGCGTCGTACATTGCTGATGCTTGGGGGTACAATTATGGCATTGTCCTTCTTGATGCCTGCTGCGTTAAATGCACTTCTTGGTGCAGATAAGTTTCCACCTATGTTGATTGTTGTATTCCTATCTATATTTGTGGCGTTTTATTCATTTACTTGGGCACCACTTACTTGGGTATTAGTAGGAGAAGTATTTCCGTTAGCTATTCGCGGACGTGCTAGTGGTTTAGCGTCATCATTTAACTGGCTTGGATCATTTGCTGTAGGTCTTTTGTTTCCAATTATGACTGCGGCAATGCCACAAGCATCAGTATTTGCAATTTTTGGTGTTATCTCAATCATTGCTGTGCTCTTTATTAAATTTGCCGTACCAGAAACTTACGGTAAAACACTTGAAGAAATTGAGGCACAAGGGACAAACCGTTAAAACACGACAAAATTCAAATGGTTTATCTGAATCAAAACAAAAACGCTAGTCAGATGAACACGAACTGATTAGCGTTTTTCACTTAGGAGAATGTTTATGATGACACATGAAGAAACAATGCAAGCAATTAAAACAGGCGACATTGCCTTGGGCGTCGAATTTGGATCGACCACGGTTAAAGCTGTGTTAACAACAGAAGATTTTAAAACAATTGCTTCAGGCAGTTACGAATGGGACAACAATTTTCAAGATGGGCTTTGGACTTATGCGGTTGCTGACATTTGGTTAGGTCTACAGACGGCATATGCCAATTTACAAAATCAGATTCATGATAACTACGGTGTGACAATAACCAGTATTAAAACAATGGGATTTTCTGCTATGATGCATGGTTATTTGGCATTTGACAAAAATAATCAATTATTGGTACCTTTTCGAACGTGGCGTAACGCCATTACAGGTGAGTCTGCTTCAGAATTAACCAAATTATTTAATTTTAATATTCCGCAACGTTGGAGCGTTGCACATCTTTATCAAGCCATTTTAAACCAAGAGACGCATGTTAAAAATATCGATTTTTTAACCACACTAGCCGGCTATGTACATTGGCAGTTAACAGATGAGAAGGTAATTGGTATTGGTGATGCATCTGGTATGTTTCCGATTGATGAAAAAACGGGAACTTATAATCAGTTAATGCTGGATCAATTTAGTTCACTTAAATCGGTTCAACAATATAATTGGCAAATAGACAATATTTTACCAACACCATTAAAAGCTGGTGGCAATGCAGGTCATCTGACAGAAAAAGGCGCAAAGTTATTAGATCCAACGGGTCACTTAACAGCTGGAGCAATTATTGCGCCTCCTGAAGGGGATGCTGGGACTGGTATGGTAGCCACTAACAGTGTCAAAAAAAGAACAGGTAATATTTCGGTTGGCACTTCAATCTTTTCAATGATCGTTTTGGAAAAAAATCTTGAACATGTTTACAGTAATATTGATATTGTTACAACACCCACCGGATTACCTGTAGCAATGGTACATGCTAATAATTCTGCATCTGATTTAAATGCATGGTCGAAACTTTTTGCGCAATTTGTAAAGTTAATTGGTTGTGACATTTCAACAAGTCAACTCTATCAAACATTGTTTGATGCTGCATTAAATGATGCTGAACCGGATGCAGGTGGACTTTCTGGCTATGGATATTATTCGGGAGAAAATATTACTGCAGTTCCTGAAGGGCGACCATTGCTTGTTAGACAACCTGACTCTAATTTCACAATTGGTAATTTGATGCGTTTGCATTTATTTACAGCTTTTGGCGCAATTAAGATTGGTATGCGTATATTAGAAG
Organism: Leuconostoc gelidum subsp. gelidum KCTC 3527; assembly: GCF_000166715.1. GTDB lineage: Bacteria > Bacillota > Bacilli > Lactobacillales > Lactobacillaceae > Leuconostoc > Leuconostoc gelidum. The sequence goes on along the minus strand of NZ_AEMI01000015.1, from coordinate 60,229 downwards.
ATGAACAAGTACTGACTGATAATATTGTGGCACAGGGTGGCGTATTTAAAACACCAATTGTTGCCCAAAAGTTGTTATCTGCGGCTTTAAATACCGACATTACTGTGATGAAAACTGCAGGTGAAGGTGGCCCTTGGGGCATGGCAATTTTGTCGTTATATGCTGCAAATAAGCGTACTAATGAAACATTAGATGACTTTTTAAGTCATGTTGTTTTCGCTAATGAAAAATCTGAAACTTTATCACCAGATCCAACTGATGTTGCTGGATTTGAGGCATTTATGACAAGATATGTTGCTGGATTAGATATTGAATTGGCGGCTATCAAAGCATTGCCATCACAAAAAAGAAAGGAATAAAGGTTATGCTAGAAAATTTGAAGAAAGTAGTTTATGAGGCTAATATGGCCTTGCCAGCCAATAATTTGGTGACACTCACATGGGGCAATGTCTCGCAAATTGATCGTGAAAAGGGTTTGTTTGTCATCAAGCCTAGTGGTGTAGATTATAAAACACTTCGGCCTGAAGATATGGTTGTGGTTGATTTAGAGGGTCATGTGGTTGAAGGTGATATGAACCCATCAAGTGATACCCCAACACACGCTTTTTTGTATCGACACTGGGATGATTTAGGTGGTATTGTGCATACACATTCAAAATGGGCAGTAGCGTTTGCGCAAGCGGGTATTCCAGTGCCGGCCGCAGGCACCACACATGCCGACACATTTTATGGCGATGTACCAGTGGCCGATCGGTTGACACAGGCGGAAGTTGCGGATGAATATGAATTGAATACAGGAAAATCAATTGTTCGTGTGTTTGAACGAGAAAACCTGGATCCAATGGCAATCCCAGGCGTGTTAACGAATGATCATGGTCCTTTCACATGGGGGAAAGATGCCATGGATGCTGTACACAATGCGATTGTTTTAGATGTTGTAGCAGACATGGATTATCACACGATGCAACTTAATCCAGCACAAGATATTCATGTGCCACAGTATTTATTAGACAAACATTATTATCGTAAACATGGTGCTAATGCTTATTATGGGCAGAGTAAAGACTAAAATTTAAAATATTTGAGTCATTTATTTTGTAAATTGATTATGATATATGTTTTCACAAAAAACCAACATACCTTCTTTGAAGCGAAGATATGTTGGTTTTTTGTGAAAAATGCTTAAATACGGCTCTATGTTTTGTGATGTATGCCTTACTGTGTTGGTGCATGCAAAACTAACCCGTGTTCAGGTGTTCGTGCATTAATGACAATATCTTCAATTTTGAATATATGAGTCAATTGATCAGGTGTAAAGCATGATTTTTTCTCGGCAAGTTGACGCAATGATTTACCTGTTTTGATAGATTCTTTGGCCAGTTTTGCAGCTTCTTGATAACCGATAATCGGAGTCATAGCAGTAGCGAAACTAACAGATAAATCAATATCTTGTGCAAGTCGTGATTTGTTACTTGTGATGCCATCAATCGCATTAAGTCGTAAGGTAGTCATTGCTGATGTGAGATGCTCAATACCAGCAAATAACGAGCGGAATATGATTGGTTCAAAAGCGTTGAGTTCTAATTGTCCAGCTTCTGCAGCTGCGGTAATTGTTGCATCAAAGCCAAACATTTCAAAAGCGACTTGATTTACAACTTCTGGAATGACTGGATTAACTTTGCCAGGCATAATTGATGAACCAGCTTGTTTTGCCGGTAAATTGATTTCAAGAAGCCCAGATCGCGGTCCGGAACTCAGTAACCGTAAATCATTGGCAATTTTAGAAAGACTCATGGCTAGTGTTTTCAAAGTACCAGATAAAGCGACCAAACTATCAAGATTTTGTGTGGCATCAAACAGATCATGAGCCTGTGTTAATGGCAACTTGGTGATGCCTGCAAGGTTTGGCACAATATGGACTTGATAATGGTAGCTCACATTAATGCCTGAACCGATTGCTGAACCACCTAAGTTCAACATATAAAGTGCGTCGCGTGCGGTTTTGATACGTAAATCATCTCGAAGTAACGGTTTTAACCAAGCATGAAAGCTGTTACCTAAAGTCGTTGGGACGGCATCTTGCAATTGCGTACGACCCATTTTATAGGTCGTTGAGAATTCATCAGCCTTGTTGCCTAAAGCATCAATTAAATTTTGTAGTTCCAAAAGTAGTGGATCGAGCAAACGTAATAAAGCTATTTTTCCAGCACTAGGATAGGTATCGTTTGTACTCTGAGCCATGTTAACATCGTCATTTGGATTAATATAAGTATAATCACCGCGCACACGACCAGTTTGTTCCAAGGCGACATTAGCAATGACTTCATTAACATTCATGTTAGCTGATGTGCCAGCGCCACCTTGAATATCACTGATTGGAAACATTGATAAATCAATTGGATTATTGAGGAGTGTTTTAGTGGCACTGACGATATGTTTGGCTACAGACCGATCAAGATTACCAGAGGTAGCATTAGTTTTTGCAGCCGCTTGCTTTATTTCTAAAAAAGCACGAATCAATTCAGGATGTGTTGGTTGTGAAGAGATGGGGAAATTATGTAATGCACGTTGTGTATGAATACCATAATAAGCTGTTTTTGGGATGTTGAGTTGACCGAGTGAATCAGATTCAGTGCGCATGAGGCTCTCCTTAGTAAATTCCTATAGGATCATTTTATCTCTTTTATCGACTATACCAATTAAATATGTCACCTATATTGACATGCGTTTTTCTTTGTAAATAAAGCGTTTAAACAATAAATTTACTCATGTATGAATTAAAACCAAATTAAAACAGCACATGCATGATGTGCTGTTTATTATTATTTTACTGACACAACTTTGGCTGTATGGTCGTCTTCGCCAATAACAACACGATTGACAACATCTGTGAATAACCCATGTTCGACAACACCAACCATTTTAATTAGCTCATCGCCAAGTTCGCGAGGATTTTCAATGATTGGTAGATGTAAATCAATTAAAAAATTTGCTGAGTCGGTGCGTACAGGATTACCATTTTGATCTAATCGCCATGACGGATGAAATCCGTCAGCTTGAAAACGTTTAAATAGTTGATTTGATCCGTAGGGAATAACTTCAACTGGTAAGTATTGATTTAATTTTGAAACACGTTTCGTTGCATCAACGACCCAAATATTTTCACGTGAATTGAAAGCTACAATCTTTTCCCAAAGCAAGGCAGCACCGCCACCTTTAATCGCTGAAAAATCATCCGCAATTTGGTCAGCACCATCAATTGTGAGGTCAATTTTGTCAACATCATCAACATTATACATTGGTATGCCTAGTTGGGCAGCATTGCGGCGTGTTTTTTCAGAGGTTGCCACGCCAACGATTTTTAAGTTTTCCTGAGCCACGCGCTCTCCGAGAGAGTCAATGACATGGGCTATTGTTGATCCAGATCCAATACCTACGACCATACCATTTTGAACAAACTCAGTGGCACGGCGACCAGCAATAATTTTTTGTAAATCTGTACTCATGGTTTATACTCAATTTTCTGATATTTAGTTGGGTTATTTGCAAAAGCTTTTTTGACGTAAGGACAAACAGCCTTAATTGTCATGTGTTTATCATGTGCTTCAGCAACTACGGTATCAAGTAATTTTGCGGCAATACCTTGCCCACGTAAAGAAGGGTCAACGTTTGTTGCATTAATAGCATATGTTTGCCCATTATTGATGGTTGTGTAAGTGATTTCAGCCACTGTTTTGTCATTTTTTTGTAAAAAATAACGTCCAGGTTCATGTTGAAAGTCCATAATTTTTCTCCATTCTGTTTTCAATGCGTAAGATAACAAGGTAGTTGCTTCTTATCTCATTATACCGCATGACTTGGGGCAATTGTGTTGTTAATTTTTAACATATGAATTTTGAAGTAACACATTTTAAAAACAGGGATTATGTATGAATTCATATCAACTAAACAGTGTCTTAAAAATCATTATCACGATTAAATCAATAATACCCAATACATTTTAGCTATTGATGTAGCAATCGGTTACTTACTGGTGATTGGGTAACTAACAATTAACATAACAAAAATTATCTATTGTTTGATGAATTAGGGATCTTAGCGTATGCTAGTGCCAAACCATAAATGATGCCTTCAATAAATGTAATGAAGAAGCTGACTGGCCAGTTGGTTATGTAGCTGAGATAGAGACCCATCCATGTCCCAAATAAAGCAAATACGAACGACAAAAGCATCATGCTATGAACCGAATGAGCTAAATATTTAGCGGAGGATGCAGGAATAGTCAATAAAGAAAAAATAAGTAAAGAGCCAACAATTTGTGCAGTCACGCTGACGGTACAAGCGACCAAAATTAAAAAAAGCGATGAGATCCAAGCAGTATTTTTTGCATTATATTGAGCACCGATGGTATCAAAAGAAATATATTTAAGTTTTCTAAACATGATGCCCGTAATACATAAAATAGTTGCAATTAAAATGAGTAATTCAGTCACATTTGCGCGGCTTATTCCCACAATACTACCAAATAAAATATTGGTTGCATAGCTTGACTGCTTGTTTGATAGTGACAAGAAAAGGACGCCAAGACCTATAAAAATAGCCGAAAAAACACTCACTGATGATTCTCGTTGGTTCATATTTCGACCCGTCAATGATACAAAAATTGAGCTAGTAATTGTAAATAATAACATGCCAGTTATTGGTGAAATACCTGCAAATATCGCGAAACTGGCGCCTGAAAAACTTATTTCAGAAAGTGTATGTGTATAAAATGCAGTTTTTCGAGCAACTACAAATACGCCCATTATTGCGCAGATAATAGAAATAAAAAAACTGGCAATAAACGCATATTGCATAAATGAATAGGTAAACATACTGATCTTTCCTCTCTGCTACCGTAGTTTAGTCATGACACCATGACGATTGCTGATATGTAACTCAACGTCACCAAATAACTTAACTAGTTCGGGATCGTGAGTGATAAATATGACGGCAATATTCTCCTGATTAATAATCGTCTTGACTAAATGTAATAAATTGATTCTTGATTCACGATCTAAGTTGGATGTGCTTTCATCTAGTATGAGTAGTTTTGGGTGAGCTATAAGTGCCTGAGCCAAGTAAGCACGTTGCTTTTCGCCGCCAGAAGCTTCCCCGAGTGGTCGATTTTTGATGGCAGTCAGATTGACTAAAGATAGAATTTTGCTTAATTTTTCTTTTTCAAGAGAGGTTAACCAAGGGCGCCATTGTTTGATCAAATTCAGTGTGACAAAATTTTGAATACTCAATGGATAGTCATCATCAATATTTCTAAACTGTGGGATGACTTGAATCGCTTCAAAAGATGTATTGAAATTAATGTGTGATTGGTGTTCTTGCTTAGATTTAGCAGCTTTTAACAGATGATTTATTAAAGTTGTTTTACCAACCCCGTTGTCACCGGTGATACACAGCAGTGTATTTGTATAAATAGTAAAAGAAAGCCTATCAATTAGTGGCTTTCCTGCAACTTGAATGTTTAATTCTGCTACTTCTAAAATTTTACTTAACATAGTATCACTTTTCTGTTTGTTGAATTTTTTCTAATTGATTGTACTGTGAAATCATCCATTGCTCGTATGTTTTACCTTTGGGCATTGTTTCAGTTACTTTCAAGACAGGAACTGAATATTTGTTTGCTAATGTCACTAATTCGGTCACAGTTTTGTCTGTAGCTTGTGTATTTTGTACGAAAAATGAGATTTTTTTACTTTTAATATCATCTTGCATAATTTTGATATCTTTTGGTGAAGGATCAGTACCGTCCTCGACGGATTTTGCGAAATGCGTGTTATTTTCCGTATAACCAAGTTCCTCTAAAGCGTAATCAAACACAGGTTCGCTAACATCTACAGCTTTATTGTCTGAATTTTTCTTTAAAGAGGTGATTTTAGTTTGAATAGGTTGTAATTGTGCAATGTACTTTTCAGCATTCGCTTTGAACTCTGATTTGTGCTTTGGATCTATTTTTGAAAATTTAGTTGCTAAGTAGTTTACAAGTTTTGGCATTGTTTGACTTTGATACCACAAATGAGGATTATCACCGTCTTTTTTACCTAAGACATCTTCGCCAACTCGAACTGATTTGACATTAGCATTTTTGGCTAACTTAGTCATCCAAGAGTCATAGCCAATACCGTTATAAACGACTAAATTGGCATTGGATACCTCTTTGGCTATTTTGGCACTTGGTTCATAGTCATGTGGATCAATGTTTGGGTTTGTGATAACGGATTGTACGCTACCGTAATTTCCCAAAACTTTTTTAGCAGCCTCCCCGTAAAAATCAACAGACGACACAACTTTTATGCCTTTATTATTGTTTGCACTGCTTGTTTGACTATGATGCGTGCCGATAAATATAAGGATAATTGCTGCTAATATAACAATGACTATAGTACCTATTGTATAACGACGTTTCATATTCTTTATTCCTATCTTTCTTAATTTTAAGTGGTTTTAACAGTTAAACAACTTAGGGATCTATCAGTTTGTGTTTATTTTTGATGTTCATGTTTTTACTCCTTCTTGTTCGATGATCCATTCGTCGCTTTCTGAAACAAACTAATACTTATTATAGTAATCATTATCATTAATGTCAACAATAAGTAGCGATTACTTTTAATTAATTATCAAACTTAAAATTATTAAACGATGTGGGTATGACTATTTCAAATTACGTTTATTCAAAGTCAATTTAAAATTAATCGAATTTTACCGTATAATGGTAAAGTAAGATCAACTAATAATGGAGGAAACGTATAGCGTGTGTAACTATATAGTTACATCGCTGTACTTTAATAATATGCGTGGATTTGAAATTGTTTCAACGAAAGCCAATGATGGCCTTAATTTACCAAAACGAAGCACACAAGCGGCAGCTGGATATGACTTCGAAGCTTCAGAAGATGTTGTCATTCCTAGCGCTTTAAGTAATCATTTTTTTAAGGGATTGAGTATTTTGTCATTAGGTAAATTAAAGGGTGTGCGTGATAATGCAGATCTCCAAAATATGCTAAAACCAGTTTTAATACCCACTGGTATCAAGGCTTACATGGATAATGGTGAGTATTTGCAACTTGTTTCGCGTTCAAGTGGACCAATTAAAAAACGTATTATGATGCCCAATGGTGTCGGAATTGTGGATGCAGACTATTATAACAATTCTTCAAATGAAGGCGAGATTTTCTTCCAATTCATTAATTTTGGCATTAAGGATGTCAAAATAAAAAAAGGCGAACGGATTGGACAAGGTATTTTCTTACCATATTTATTGGCAGATGGGGATGATAAGGTCGCAAAGGCTTCACGTCAGGGTGGTTTTGGATCGACTGGACAAAACTAATCAACTAATAACATACTCTATTGTTATCGCAAACAGTGTTAGAAAAACTATCAAGTTACACAATGCATCTAATCAATTATTGACAAAGGAGAATAACTATCGCCAAAGTAAAAACACAATTTATTTGTTCCAACTGTGGCTTCACATCAGCACGTTATCTTGGGCGGTGTTCAAACTGCGGTGAATGGGGCACATTTGTCGAAGAAAAAATTGCGCCTGAAGTAAATGATCGTAAAAGTCGTGTGAGTCTTGATGGACGTACGGCAAAAGTAGAAAAAATTAATGAAATTACTTCTGAAGAAACGCCACGTGTGGCGACCAATTTAAAAGAGCTCAATCGTGTATTAGGTGGTGGTGTTGTTCCTGGGTCAATGGTGTTAATTGGTGGTGATCCAGGTATTGGGAAATCAACACTGTTGTTGCAAGTTTCTGGGCAATTGGCACATGAGGGCCGCGTTTTGTACGTCACCGGTGAAGAATCTGCGACACAAGTTAAGTTACGTGCTGACCGCTTGGGTGTCGGTAACGATGAATTTTATTTGTACCCAGAAACTGATATGACGGCCATTAAAAAACAAATTGATGAATTACAACCGGATTTTGTGGTGATTGATTCTGTGCAAACCATGCAAGAACCAGATGTGACATCAGCAATAGGATCAGTATCACAAATTCGAGAAGTCACTGCAGATCTCTTACAAATTGCCAAAACAAATAATATATCTATCTTCATTGTTGGTCATGTTACCAAAGATGGTGCGATTGCAGGGCCTAAAATTTTGGAGCATATGGTTGATACAGTGCTTTATTTTGAGGGTGATAGTAATTATAAATATCGTATTTTACGTGCAGTGAAAAATCGATTCGGTGCAACCAATGAGTTGGGTATTTTTGAAATGCGTGATGGTGGTTTAATTGAAGTGGCTAATCCTTCGGAAATTTTCTTAGAAGAGCGTTTAGCTGGGGCAACGGGTTCAGCAATTGTTGTCGCACTTGAAGGATCTAGACCAATCTTAGTGGAATTGCAAGCTTTGGTCACACCAACAGTGTTTGGCAATGCACAACGGACAGCATCAGGATTAGATCGGAATCGCGTGTCATTAATTATGGCAGTGTTAGAAAAACGAGCCAATCTACTTTTGCAAAATCAGGATGCTTATTTGAAAGCAGCAGGCGGTGTTAAGTTAGATGAGCCAGCGATTGATTTAGCTATTGCAGTAGCAATAGCTAGTTCATACCACGATAAAGAATCTCGTCCGAGTGATGTTTTTGTCGGCGAAATAGGGCTAACGGGCGAAGTACGCAGTGTTGCTGATATTGAAGGACGATTAAAAGAAGCGCGTAAGCTCGGATTTAAACGGGCAATTGTGCCTAAGAACAATTTGAATGGTATCGTGTTTCCAGAGGGTATACAAGTTATTGGCGTAACGACGTTAAGTGAGGCTTTAAAATTGGCTTTGGATTAAATTAGTGGCTGAGAATTTTTTGTTGTGCTTATGGTATCAATTAACACAGCAAAGAGATGAATACAGTCGGTTGTTTGCTAGACCAACGACCGAATTTAAAAACGATTTAAAAAAGATAAAAACCTAATAAATGATAGTTATCAAACTTGAATAAAATTTTTGCACAAAAAGGTACCTTTTCTGGTAGCTTTTTTGTGTAAGTGGTTAATTTTTTACAAAAGGATGTTACTAAAAAATAAAAAACGCTTATTATAAGAAAATAAGCGTTTTTACTTGAATACAATAGTTTAGCTGTCAAAGTCAATTTTAAGTTTTATGAATCAGAAATTCACTAATATTCTAAGAAATTATATCTTTTTCCAATCTATAATAACCATGATCATAGTTAAAAAAATAAACATTAAGACAAAGAACATTTGTGCAGACCAATTAATATATTCACTGAATGGACCAGCCGTAAGGCTACCCAAAGCAAGACCCAATACTGGAAATAGTTCTCCTTTTCCCCGTGCTGATTGACGCTCATCTGCCGTATAAGATTTTGTTAATAAAGCACTTCCGGAAGCATAGCTCAAACTCCAAAAAATACCAATAAAAAGCAGTGTTAACATAACTGTCACGTGATTGACATTGAATATACTAATCCAAGTAGCAGCAATCCCGATGGTTAAAGCACATAATATTTGTATTTTTAACGAAATATACTTTGAAAAAAAAGGTAATAGAACAACTGGTAAATACATGCCAATCATATGTAGCTGCATACCCATCATTCTCTGGCTAGCAGAACTGTGCAGCATACTTTTCATAAATATCGGAGCCCCCGACATTATTAATGCCATAGAAAAACAACTGCATAGACATATCAGGATACTACTTCTAAAGGTTGGTCTTTTGAGAAGAGATAAAAAACTCACGTATTTTTGTTTTTGCGTGTTTTGTGTATTAGTTGGATAAATTATCGTATTGTCTACTTCTTTACGAGGTAGACAACTATTAATGATCATAGCGCAGACACCAAGAATACCAACTAGTATATATGCACCAGAATAGATTGGAAATAATATTTGGCTTGTCCATGTTGCTAGTATAGGTCCAATAATAGCTGCAACTACCCCAGCCGATAATACTAAAGAAATATTGCGAACCTCTTTTCCATGAGAAATATCGGCAGCGACATATCGGTAATAATTGGCAATTGCTTGGTAAGCACCTACACAAGAAGTACCAATACAAAGAAGAATGAAAGAATGTTTTGTTATAGCATACCAAGAAATAAGACCACCTAAAGCGGCAATAAATCCGCCTGAAATAAATATGTTTTTTAATCCGATTCTTGTAGCAATTTTTGGAATATTCGGGGCAACAATAACGCTTAATATGGCAATCAAAGCCATTGGAATAGTGGCATAAACTTTATTTCGAGACAGTTCCGAGCCGACCAAAGCAGTAATAGTCATATCAACACTCATTGCGGATAAATAGCAAGCTTGGGAAAGCATTAATAAGCTAATTACAACCTTATTTTTTTGTACCATCATAAGTTTATCCCATCTTGAATATTATTTGCCGAATAATATAGAAAATCACCAGATTCTTTTTCAAACACTTCATATTTTGCTTCTTTCCATGCTTCTTGCGTAGATGTGGTATGAAATTCATTAGAATTGTTTTTCAAGATTACTCCTTGCCAGGGGAAAATTCGACTATTGGAATTAACTAAATGTATCCCAAATTGTCCGGGTTTTGGATGAACAGTGGCTCTAATACAACCTTCATATTTCTGTAAAACAGCGTCCATAACACGTAATATTACAAGTTTTGAAGTGAACTCAAACGCTTTTTGCGAAGCACGTCTTTGTAAAGTCTCCGAGTATACCTCAAATACTGAATTAACATTTTCTTGAGTCATTGATCTAAGAACTGAACAATCTATGTCATTTGTATTTATATTTCCACTCATATTATTTATTAAATATTGAATTCTAGAAGAGGATTTATTATTTTTCCACCAATCCTTTAACTCATGCTGCACTTGTTGTAAGGTTTGATCATATTCATCTTGTTTATCACTAAGAACATCATTCATCATATCAACATATTTAATATTATCTTGAATACCCATTTTATCAATTATTTGTTTAGCACGTTGACTATACGATTTATATTCAAACGCATCTACATCACAAAGATCGGAATAAATGAGACCATCAGAGATAATTATAAATTCTGTCTTTTTATTCATCAATTCTTGAGTTAAAAAAGAAATTAAATATAATCGTTGTAAACATAACATTTCACCCGCATCTAAATTATGATGCCAAGTTTTTAAGGGATTAGGAATTTTAAATGGAAAGGAGGGCAATACAAACTGAATGCTTTCTTTAGAATTTTCCAGACATTTTGTTAAATAATTTTTAACGTCAAAAGAATTACCATTTCTAAATTTTTTAGAAGAAAGTATTGTTGCAACTTGCTGAGATGGAGATAATAATCTTAATTCTCTCCATCGTTCACGTATAATCAATTGTGCTTTTTGCTCAGCCTCTTTTTTTAAATTGTCATACTTAACATCTATAAATTTTTTTCTAGTTTTGGATTTTCAGTATAAATTACCTTTTTTTATCAATTATTGCTGGTTCTGATAGCAATACATACCAAGGATCAAAATCATCCGATAATAACTTTATATTCGACTTTAATTTATTCATAAAAATAGCCCTCCTAATTTGTATATAAGTCTAGCACTAAATAATATATTTTAAAATATAAAAATTATAATTAATCAAAATTTTTATATTTAAATATCTTGATAAACACTGCCGTTAATGCTAGCAGTTTTAATAATTGTATGATAGGGTTCGTTGTTATTCATATTAGTTGTTGCAAGAATAGAAACAGAATACTATTAAATAATTACTTTTCCATGACTAATGCTTGTAATAAAATATGCTATAAATACTTAAAAAATTATCATTGAATGAAAAAGTGAAGAGAAACAAAATATTGCGTGAGCCCTTAGGAAAACACTTATTGCCAAATGATTTACTAATTGAAAAAAATAATTAATTTTATGGTATTGTATCAGACCAAAAATTGATTGAACACTTTCAATCAATGAAACAGATAAATCAGTAATTAGACTCGTTTCTGTCGCTGTTGATTCGAATTTTCAGAATCAAGGCATAGGCTTTTTACTGCTCAAACAAGTTATTGATGACCATCAAATAGAGGGTATGTTGCGTTCAGATTGACAGCCAGAGCTTTGGATCATGACTTTTATCTTAAAAATGATTATTTGGATATTATAAACTATTACATGTAATCTGCTGTTGAAAAAGGATAAGATAGGTGGGTCTCATTTATAATAAACAAATTCGGTTTTTTGCTAAAAGTTTGCAATAGTATTGTTTCAACTGTGCATATTGGAAATTAGACTAATGAATGTTGTATACTAGTATCTAGACGAAACATGATAAAATGACACTTAGGAGAAACGACACAACATGACTGAAGAAATTCGTGTTCGCTACGCACCATCACCAACGGGCCACTTACATATTGGTAATGCGCGTACAGCAATCTTTAACTGGCTTTTTGCGCGCCATTATAATGGCAAGTTCATTATCCGTATTGAAGATACTGATACAGCGCGTAATATTGCGGACGGTGAGAAATCACAATTAGATAATTTGGCTTGGCTTGGGTTGGATTGGGATGAATCACCAGCAAATCCTGGTGAGTACGGACCTTACCGTCAATCAGAACGTAATGAACAAGGGTTATACCAACCATTTATTGACGAATTATTGGCTAAGGGACGGGCTTATAAGTCATATAAAACAACGGAAACAATTGCAGCTGAGCGTGAAGCACAACAAGCAGCGAAGCAAGCACCGCATTATGTTTACGAGTATGAAGGGCTAACATCTGAAGAACGTGAAGCCAAATATGCTGAATTTGAAGCGCAGGGATTGAAAGCTGTCGTTCGTTTCCGTGTTCCTGAAGAAAAAGTTTACGCATGGAATGATATTGTTAAAGGTCATATTGAAATTGGCGCCAAAGAAGTTGGTGGTGACTGGGTTATTCAAAAAACTGATGGCATGCCAACTTACAATTTTGCAGTGGTTGTGGATGATCATTTGATGAAGATCTCTCACGTATTACGTGGCGATGATCATGTATCAAACACACCAAAACAAATTATGATCTTTGAAGCCTTAGGTTGGGATGTACCAAAGTTTGGTCATATGGCATTGATTATTAACGGTGAAACAGGCAAAAAGTTATCAAAGCGTGATGAGAATCTGTTGCAATTCGTAGAACAATATCACGAATTGGGTTATCAACCACAAGCAATGGTCAATTTTATTGGTTTACTTGGTTGGTCGCCAAAGGGTGAAGACGAGATTTTCTCACTTGAATCATTTAAACAAATGTTTGACGAAACGCGTTTGTCAAAGGCTAATGCTAAATTTGACCAAAAGAAGTTGGAATGGATTAACAACCAGTGGATGCGTCGTGATTTAGATCAAGTGATGCCACAATTAATTCAAGAATTAGTAAACGCTAATTTAGTTTCCGCGGCTGACGCAGAAACTAAAAAAGATTGGCTTGCTGAAGTGATCAAGGTAGCTGGCGTGGAAGGCATTTCTTACACACGCGAAGTTGTTGCGTTAGTGCGTCAACCATTCTTTGAATTAGGAGACATGACTGATGAGATGGTCGATTATTTGACATCAGACGATGGACGCAAAGTATTTTCTGCATGGGAATCAGCTTACACAGCGCTACCAGAATCAGCAACCGCAGAAGATTATATGAATACCATTCGTTCGATTCAAAACACACTTGACATCAAGGGTCGCAATTTATGGAACCCAATTCGTATTGCGACAACGCATGAAATTCAAGGTCCTAACCTACCAGAAATGTTAGTTGTTATGGATAAGAAAACAATTTTGAGTACAATGGCTGATATTAAAGCGACATATTTGAATTAATTAGTGACACGATGAAGTACCATCTCAGGAGCGTTTATATTAGACGCTAATGGAGGTGGTACTTTTTATGTTAAGCAAAGTTGACGACATGACTAGTAGTTTGCAATATAATAAGGTTATAAATCTAAAAGTGATGTAGAAAGCGTGATAAAATGTATGCCATTGAAATGATTGATTATGGGGATGTTGATGTATTGGTTGCAACGAAAACAGCTGTGCAGCCGATTATCAAACCAACTCAAGTTTTAGTTAAACAGCACGCAACAGCAATTGATCCTTATGATGTGAAATTTAGACAAGGATTAATGGGTAAAGAAAAGACAGTACCTTTAATTACAGGGTCATCTGTGGCTGGTGAAATAGTTGCACTAGGCGAAGAAGTCACTGGTTTTACTATTGGAGATCGAGTAGCTGCTTCACCACATTTGAATAGTTACGCTGAATTTGTCGCTTTAGGTCGCAAAACTGTGGCTAAAATACCAGATAATGTGAGTTATGCACAGGCAGCAGCTTTAGCATTAGGTGCACAAACAGGTTATCAAATAATCACTGAAGACTTGAATGTTCAGGCAGATGAGTCTGTGCTGATATTAGGAGGTGCTGGTTCAGTTGGCTTGACTGCGTTACAAATGGCTAAATTACGTGGGGTAAATGAGATTTTCACGACAGCGGTTGGTGAAGGTATCAGCTTCCTAAAACAATTTGATTCGAATTTACATGTGATTGATGCACGTGCAGAACAATTGGCTAAAATAATACCAGAAGGTGTTGATGTCATTTTGGATACAATAGGTCATGATACGCTTAAACAGGCGTTGTCTGTATTAAAGCCAACAGGCCGTTTAGTGTCACTTGTTGGAGATGATAGTGATTTACGCGTCACACATGGTTACTTAAAATCAAATGGGGAACAATTAAGAGATCTCCTTCAGTTGGTATCAGAGGATAAGATCAAGGTCATTATTTCAGACATTAAGCCGTTTAATGTTGAAAATTTGAAGACATTTCAAACTTTAAAACATGTAATAGGCAAATTAGTGTTAACTTTTGAATAATGTGTTGGTAGTACGTGATGTGTCACGTACTTTTATTTTGTCAGTGAAAGTGAATCAAATCACTTTCACTGACAAAATAAATAATAAAAAGAGCTGTAATCTTTACAAATAATAAAAAAGCGCGTACAATTAATTTGTAAATTAGTTCACATGGAAAAAGGGGTATTATTATGAAAGCAGCACTTGTACGTGAAACACCAGATGGATACGTTGATTTAATTAATGATTGGACACCGAAACCATTAACATTTGGTGAAGCTTTAGTAGATATGGAATATGTTGGTTTATGTCACACAGACTTGCATGTTGCCGGGGCTGATTTTGGCAATCCAAATGAAATGGGGCAACGTAATGGTCAGTTCCGTCGTGTTATTGGTCATGAAGGTGTTGGACGTGTATCAAAGCTTGCGGAAGGTGCGGGCGATTATTTGAAAATTGGTGATCGCGTGTCAGTTGCTTGGTTCTATGATGCCTGTGGCGTATGTGATTATTGTGTTTCAGGAAATGAAACATTTTGTCGTAAAGTCCGTAATTCAGGTTATACAGTTGATGGTGCAATGTCACAGCAAACTGTTGTCAATGCAAAGTATGCTGTTAAAGTACCAGAAGGCTTAGATCCAGTGGAAGCCACATCAATTACGTGTGCAGGTGTGACTATGTATAAGTCACTTAAAGTTGGTGAAACAAAGCCCGGACAATGGGTTTCCGTTCATGGTGCTGGTGGTTTAGGTAATTTAGCTGTGCAGTATGCTCATAATGTTTTCGGTGCACATGTTGCTGTTATTGATGGCAATGATGACAAGCTTGCTGCTGCCAAGGCAAACGGTGCTGAGGTTTTGATTAATCGTAAGAAAGTAGCCGATGTTGCTGCTGAAGTGCAAAAGGCAACTGGTGGTGTGCATAACGCACAAGTAACGGCCGTTAATGCAGCAGCATTTGACCAAGCTGTCAGCTCATTACGCCCAATGGGTAAATTGGTCGCAGTTGCCTTACCACAAGGTGATATGGCTCTAAACATTGCAAAAACTGTATTAGATGGTATCGAAGTCCGCGGTTCATTGGTTGGTACACGTGCGGATTTGAAGGAAGCCTTTCAATTTGGTGCCGAAGGTAAAGTTAAGCCCATTGTAGAAAAAGTTAACTTTAACGATATGAACGAAGTAATTGATGAGATGAAAGCCGGAAGTATTACAGGTCGTAAAGTATTTGATCTCACAGCATTATAATGCAAGTGAACGTTCAGAGTGGTAGTTGTTCTGGACGCTTTTTTGTTAGCTAAATAATGATAAAACTAGTTGTGGTCGTAGCGGTTAGGCCGTGCTTGTGTTAGAATTGGGTAACAGATGTATTGGAGGGAATGTATAAAAGATTGTTGACATACTAGTTAACAGTAGGTATACACTGACAGATCATGCCATATTTTACACAACAACTTTTTAATGGACAACGCGATCGCATTTTACGTGTTGTTGATGAAGCTAACGAAGGACAGGAAACGGCTGGATTCATTCATGTTTTTGATGAGCGGCGTGTGTTTGATTTTGATTATGCATTAGAATTGACTGACGGTAACATCACACAGGCAGCTTTTGATGAAGAAGGCGAAGCTAACAATACGTTTAGTGTTAATTTTATGCCTTTGACTCAAAATGATCAGGAAGAAGTTCCGGATGAAGTTTTTGAAGCGTGGTCAGCATTAATTGGCCGTGATTATGCTTTGATGCCTCATGTACATATTAATATGTACCAGCAACCTTTGAAACAAGCAATTGAACAGATTGACAAAGACTCTTTTGAAGAACGTTTGCTAGAATTAGTCACGCGTATTTTAGGCTCTTCAGTGGTTGGCTTTGAAGAAAAGGCTTTGACGTTATTTCCAAGCTATCTTGTTCAAGAGCAACAAGAAATTCAAGCGCAACAAGGACCTTCAACGCAAATTATCTTACCAGACTGATAAAAATAATAAATGAATTGACAAAAATTAAGAATTGCCTTAAAATTATCATATCTTAATGAATCAATGAAGCGAAGAGTAAACATTGCGTGTCAAAAAAGCGAGTCGGAATAGTGAGAGCCGATATGTCATAAAATGTTGAATATGAACGTGGAGATGACAAGTAGTGTCAGCTATTTGTCCGGTTAGAACCGTTATCACTATAAGGATTATTAACCAAAACTTAGGTAGTTAATAGTTGAATTTGGGTGGTACCACGTTTTTCGCGTCCCAGTTGATCATTATGATTAACTGGGACTTTTTTATTAACTTAAAATTTGAAAGGACGATGTCAATGATTGTTGAAGGGACGTTGGTAAAATAAATAATTATGACAAATAAACATCTCGTCATGTTTAGGTGTTTGACCAAATTGAATAGTGTTGTTAACCAAAGAAAGCTTAATTTAGCTTTAGAAAAAGGAGTACAATAAATGAATACTAAGAAAAAATCTGAGGGTTTTTCAGTCCGTTCCGTTGTGGCAACAGGTATTGGTGCAGCAGTCTTCTTTGTGCTAATGAAATTTATTGCCATCCCAACAGGTGTACCAAATACCACTATTAATGTGGCAGAAGGTTGGTTGGCTTTAATTGCTGGTTTGTTTGGTCCAGTAGTTGGTTTGTTAGTTGGCTTTATTGGCCATACATTAAATGATGCTGTCACTTATGGCTCACCTTGGTGGTCTTGGGTAATTGCTGATGGTATTTTTGGCTTTTTACTTGGTCTCGGGAAGAAACATTTAGCCTTGGAATATGGTAACTTATCAACCAAAAAATTAATACAATTTAATATTTGGCAAGTGATTTCGAATGTTATTGCGTGGTTTATTATCGCACCAATCGGTGATATTTTGATTTATAAGGAGGCTGCGCAAAAAGTCTTTCTACAAGGCGCCGTTACAGCGGTAGTGAATTCATTGTCTGTTGCGATTATCGGATCATTACTTTTGGTGGCCTATGTTAAATCACGACCAAAGAAAAATAGTTTACGAAACGAATAATGATTGCTAAGCAAGTAAATGCTTGCGTACATAAATAAATTCAAAGGAATATTATGCCAGCACCAATAATTGATTTTCAACATGTTACATTTAAATATCATGCACAGGCTGAACCAACACTTCACGATGTGAGTTTTCAGATTTATCCAGGCGAAAAAGTACTCATTGCTGGCGCATCTGGTTCTGGAAAAACGACGCTTCTTCGTTTGCTTAATGGGCTTATTCCACAGGCTTATGCTGGAGATGTTACGGGCAAATTAACGTTAAATGGTGGAAATATTATTGAGCAAACTCTATTTGATTTGTCTTTGCAAGCTGGGACAGTATTGCAAGATTCCGATGCCCAGTTTGTCGGGTTGACAGTGGCAGAAGATATTGCTTTTGCGCTCGAAAATGACAATCAACCAGTATCTCATATTAAGGCAGAAGTGAGTAAGTGGGCCAATCGATTTGGTTTGGGAGAACGTTTAGGTTTAGCACCACAAGCACTTTCCGGTGGTCAAAAGCAACGCACAGCGATGGCGGGTGTGTTGGTGGATGATGGTAAATTATTGTTATTTGATGAACCCTTGGCAAGTTTAGACCCAGCTGCTGGTGTGGCCGCAATGGAAATGATTGACAAGTTGCAAACAGAACGTGAATTGACAGTTGTTATCATAGAACATCGTATTGAAGAGGTGCTCAGCGCAAATGTTGATCGTGTGATTGTTATGGCAGATGGCCGAATCGTAGCCAATGGCACCCCAACTGAAATGATTCAATTGGGTATTTTGCCGGAAAATGGCTTAGATGAGCCTTTATATGTTAAATTATTGCGTCGCGCAAATGTTGATGTCGCGTCACTAGCAAACGTGGCAGATGTTAAGCAGGTCATTGTAGATGAAAATAAGGTAGCCATCGAGCAACTGAAGATACCGGTAAAAAAAGGATTACATGACACGCCAAAGTTAGTGATTGAAAATATCGATTTTAGTTATGATAAAAAGCAGCCGTTGTTTAAAAAATTTAGCACGGTTATTCATCAAGGTGAAGTTTTAGGTATTGTTGGTAAGAATGGGTCAGGGAAAACAACATTATCACATCTATTGACAGGATTTTTGATGCCTGGTGCAGGCGATATTTTACTAGATGGTAAGTCAGTCTTACAGCAATCAATTAAAGAACGTGCAGATGATATCGGGTACGTACTTCAGAATCCAAACCATATGATAACCAAAGCAACTGTTTTTGAGGAAGTGGCTAGCGGATTAATATTACGTCATGTGCCAAATGATGAGGTTGAAGCGCGTACGCGCACTGTTCTAAAATTAATTGATCTTGATAATATGCGACATTGGCCGATATCGGCGCTTAGTTTTGGTCAAAAAAAACGTCTGACAATTGCTGCTGTGTTGGTGTTATCGCCTCAAATTTTAATTTTAGATGAACCAACTGCTGGACAGGATGCGACACATACAGGGGACCTATTAAATTTCCTAGCGACAATTAATCAGCAAGAAAAAACAACGATTGTCATCATTACGCATGATATGCATTTACTAGCCAACTTTGTAGAACGTGCATTGGTGGTTGTTGATGGCCAACTATTGGCAGATACGACACCTGCTGAGTTATTAGCAAATGAAAAATTAGTAACGGCGGCGAGCTTGCGCACAACAAGTATTTATCAATTGGCGAATCGATTGGGTATTTCAAATCCCGAAGAGTTAAATGCGGCGATTGTCCATGGATAACTGTAGTTTGAATATTTTGGAAGGAAAAAAGTGCTGACTAGTGTGTGTGAAGATTTTATTGACACAAAAGTGATATATTTTGGCATAATGACTATGAATAATTTATTTGGATACAAAGAACGGGATACTTGGCTTAATCACACAACTGGCACAGCAAAACTGGTTGGTTTTTTGGCAATAAGTACAATGGGCATGATTTCCTACGATACACGTTTCCTGTTAGCGCTAGGTATTTTAGCGATTGTTTTGATGAAAATGGCGCAAATAAAATATCATGAATATGCGCTTATGTTGAAATTGGTACTTGTTTTTGCAGTGATCAATTTGGTGATGGTGACCGTGCTTGCGCCACAATATGGGGCGCAGTTGTATGGCACGCATCATGCTTTGTTTGGTAGTGGTTATTGGACAATCACAGAAGAGCAAGTGTTTTATGAATTTAACTTGTTGTTAAAGTATCTATTCTCACTACCCTTGGCAATTATTTTGCTTTTCACAACCAATCCAAGTGAGTTTGCTGCAGGTTTGAATAAAATTGGTGTACCTTATAAAATAGCTTATTCTTTTGCCATTACCTTGCGTTATATTCCTGATGTTCAAAGTGACTATCACACAATCAGCTTGGCACAACAAGCACGTGGGTATGAAATATCTAAAAAAGCGTCACTATTAGCAAGATCAAAGGGTGCTGTACAAATTATTATACCTTTGATATTTACAAGTTTGGATCGAATTGAAACAATTAGTCAGGCCATGGAACTACGTCGTTTTGGTAGAGGAAAAAAGCGTTCTTGGTACCAAGAACAAGCCTTTTCAAAACGTGATATTATAGTTTTTATTGGTTCAATTGTCGTTATTGTTACTGGTGTAGGACTTTTAATCAGCAATAATGGTCGTTTATATAATCCATTTCAGGATAGGTAAGATTGGTTAATTACATGCAAAAAACAGCAAGGGAATGGCAAGAAGAAGCGAAAAAGTACCAACCATCACTACAACAAGATTTGTTGCAGTTTTTGGCGATCCCGTCAGTTTTAGATACGACAACAGCGACGTTTCAACAGCCATTTGGAATTGGGATCGAGACAGCGTTGCAATTTTTGTTTGATTTAGCGACTCGTGATGGTTTTATAGTAACTCGTGTGGCTGATAACATGGTTGTTGTCGTTGATTATGGACCAAATGATGCGGCTGAGACGGTTGGCGTTTTGTCACATGTGGATGTTGTCCCAGGTAACGCGTCTGCTTGGCGAATGACCCTACCGTTTAGTCCCAAAATTGTTGGTAATCGTCTTTATGGACGTGGCACACATGATATGAAAGCTGACTTAATTGCCAGTTATTATGCTTTATTACAATTAAAAAACAATGGCTTTTTACCAAAGCGCGGTATTCGTTTGATATTTGGTAGTGATGAAGAGTCTGATTGGCGTGATATGAAAGCGTACTTGGCACAAGTTGGGGAACCAACGTTGGGATTCTCACCAGACGGGGCATTCCCAGTAGTACCAGGGGAAAAAGGCGTGCAAACAATTACGATTAAATTTAAGGGAGAGACACGAGTCGATTCTGACTGGCAGTTACTTAAGTTTGATGCTGGTGAACGAGATAATGTTGTGCCTGGTGTCGCAAA
The DNA here is from genome assembly GCF_000166715.1 of Leuconostoc gelidum subsp. gelidum KCTC 3527. Taxonomy (GTDB): domain Bacteria; phylum Bacillota; class Bacilli; order Lactobacillales; family Lactobacillaceae; genus Leuconostoc; species Leuconostoc gelidum. The sequence goes on along the minus strand of NZ_AEMI01000015.1, from coordinate 38,962 downwards.
AGCGATAGTTAGTTTGCCAGATAAGTTTGATATTAATCAATTTTTAGCCACATATGAACAATATCTAACACAAACACCTTTAATCACTGGTATTGGACAGTACGATGATGGTCACATTTTATTGACTTTGTATGGTAAAGCAGTACATGGGGCTTATCCAGAGGACGGTTTAAATGCAGGGACGTATTTAGCTCATTTTTTGAATCAATTTGCATTTGAAGGGCAAGCACACGCCTTCTTAGAATTTTTGGGTGATGACAATCATCAGAATGTGTTTGGTGAAAAAGTAGGGCTTGTATTTCATGATGCTATTATGGGTGATCTCACGATGAATATCGGTAAAATGACTTATCGACAAGCACAACCTAGTCAGATACGAATTCAATTTCGTTTCCCAATCGGTATAACTGAAACAGCAATTTTAACACAAGTTCAGCGACATATTGGCGATCTCAATGCTAAGATTTTCAAGGAAACGCAATTTGGTAATCAGCCGCATATGGTTAATCTTGATGATCCGATTGTACAAACGTTAGAATCAGTTTATGCGCAACACACAAACACGGCAAAAACTTATAAAATATCAAATGGTGGTTCATATGCGCGTCTGTTAAAACGTGGCGTTGCATTCGGAGGGCAATTTCCAAATGTTGAAGTGATGAGCCATCAACCAGATGAGTATGTTCTGTTAGAAAATATACCCAAAGCGCAGGCTATATTTGCACAGGCATTATATGAGTTGGCAAAATAAGTGAGATTTTTTAGAATAAGAACAACTATACAGCGATTAGGGAGAAAAAATGCAGCTACCAGAATTTAGAAAAGCGTTAGAACAAGCATTATCAACACAAATTGTTGATAATGTCTTAATGAAAGCCTATGTTTTTCAAGAAACAAAAAATAATGCTCGCAAAGAGCGGGCACAATACGGTACCGTGAAATTAGAACGTAATGCCGATGCCATGTGGGAAAATATTGTATCCAATTTGCTTGTTAGTATGCAAGGCAAAAAAGATGATGGTATTTTAAAGCAATTAGAAGATTCTGATTTCATTGATACGATTACGGATATGTTAGAAGAAGTTGAATTTAACAACGAATCGTAAGCGCTTAGAAGTTTTTTCACGTATTATTTGTTGACCAGGTGGAAAATTCTGCGAAACACTTGAAATGTTAGGTCGTTTTGTAGTATCATTAATAATTGTGAGTATACAAAAGTATATCCACTCCTTGCAGCCAAGGCTGCCGGAGACCAAAAGGAGGAAATAAAACATGGCTACATCATACGAAATGACTTATATCGTTCGTCCTGACTTAGAATCAGATGCAAAGAAAGCGCTTGTTGAGCGTTTTGACGGCATTTTGACTGATAACGGTGCAACAATTACAAAGTCAGCTGACTGGGCAACTCGTCGATTTGCATATGAAATTGCTGGATACCGCGAAGGCGTTTACCACATTATCAATTTCACTGCAGAAGACGATGCTGCTATCAACGAATTTGATCGTTTGGCTAAGATTTCGCAAGATATCTTACGTCACATGATCATTAAGCGCGACGCAGAATAATTCTGAAATTCCACTGGTGAAGGAGCTTTTATTATGATTAATCGAGTAGTATTGATTGGGCGATTGACCCGTGACGTGGAATTGCGCTATACCCAATCGGGTACGGCTGTCGGTACGTTTAGTTTGGCGGTTAACCGTCAGTTTACTAATCAAGCTGGTGAACGTGAAGCTGACTTTATTAATGCCGTTATTTGGCGTAAAGCAGCTGAAAATTTTGCAAACTTTACTGGAAAAGGTGCTTTAATTGCCGTTGAAGGTCGTTTGCAAACAAGAAATTATGAAAACAATCAAGGACAACGTGTTTACGTTACTGAAGTTGTTGTTGATAATTTCTCATTACTTGAATCACGTGCTGAAAGTGATAAGCGACGTGCCCAAAATGGTACGTCGGAACCATCTAATAATGGTGGTGGCTTCAGTGCACCAAGTGATAACTCATTTAGTGGTGTTGATCCATTTGCTAGTGCGAACCAAAATTCAAACACGCAATCAACTGCACCGAATGAAGCAGCTAACCCATTTGCGGCTAGTGGCAAAACAGAAATTGATATATCAGATGATGATTTACCATTTTAAAAATATAAATAAAACGATATGAAAGGAGCTTTTAATCATGCCAGAACAAAACTCTCGTCCACAAAACTCAGAACGTCCACAACGCTCACGTCGCCCACAAGGCGGTCCACGTCGTCGTCGTAAGGTTGACTTCATTGCAGCTAACCATATTGAGTACATTGACTACAAAAACACAGAATTGTTGGAACGCTTTATTTCAGAACGTGGTAAGATTTTGCCACGTCGTGTAACAGGCACTTCAGCAAAAAACCAACGTAAAGTTACGATCGCTATCAAGCGTGCTCGTATTATGGCTTTGTTGCCATTCGTTACGGAAGATTAATATTATTGTCTTCAAAAACTCAGGTAGCTACCTGGGTTTTTTGTTTATTTAGAAAAACTTCAATTGTGGTAAAATAGAACGTATGATACATTGCTATGTGGCAACACTAAAATGTTAATGATATATTAAAGACACTGAGGTTACTTGTGAAAAAACTATTTAATTTTAAAACACTACCTATTTTTTTTCAAAATTCAAAATTAGGCACAGTGACATTATTGTTACTTTTCGTGAGTGTCATGAGTGGTATTTTTGCATTGATGAATAATTGGGTATTTGGTTTAATTTGGGTTATTATTGTTGTTATTGGTTTGGTTTATTCGACACAAGCGTTAAAGGAAGTTAATGAAAACGCACAGGAATATCTTTCTGGCTTGGGTTATCGTATTTCTCGTAGTGAGCAAGAAGCATTGATTCGTATGCCTATAGGTATTATTTTACTAAATGATACTGAAAAAATTGATTGGATTAATCCTTATATGCAAGCATATCTGGATAAGCGTGATGTTTTAGGTATGACTCTTGCTGACTTGGACCAGAGTTTAGCTACTGATGTTAAAAACTATTCGGATGCGAAAGAAACGAATACAATTACATGGCAAGATAAACAATTTTCACTTTATGTGCAGCAGAATTTACGTGTCATTTACATGATGGACATTAGTGAATATGCTGCTATTGCAACTGAATATGAAGATCATCAATTGTTTAGTGGTTTAATTTCAGTGGATAATTACGAAGAAGTTACTGAAGGTATGGGTGAATCAGAAACGTCGACATTACGTACTTACGTAACTGGTGCTTTGGGTGATTGGGCAGCAAAACATCATATTTATTTGCGACGTTTGAATACACTCCACTATGTGATGTTTGGTTATCAAACAGCATTGTCGGCCGCTGAAAAAGATAAGTTTTCAATTTTGAAGGCTATTCGTGAAGCAACAGCGCAACAGAATTCCCCAGTAACATTGTCCATGGGAATTGCTTATGGGGAGCAAGATATCATTAGTCTAGCTAAAATGGCGCAAACTAATTTGGATCTGGCTTTAGGACGTGGTGGCGATCAAGTGGTTGTCAATTCAAATCAGACAGCTGCACGTTTTTACGGTGGCGCAACGAACCCAATGGAAAAACGCACACGAGTGCGGGCAAGAATGATTTCCCAAACTGTTGCTGAGCTAATGGAACAATCTGATAATGTTATGATTGTTGGACATGCAACACCAGATTTGGATGCTATTGGTGCCGGTCTTGGTATTTGGCGTATGGCACAAACCAAAAATAAAGCCGCATTTTTAATTATTGATGAAAAAACAGTTTATAGTGATATTACATCACTTTTGGCAGAAATTCGTAAAAATCCGCCAGATATTGTAGCACCAGGATCAAACATTAATGATTCAATTGTTGACGAGTCGCGTGCCTTAAAGTTGGTAAGGGACAATACGTTACTGATTTTGGTTGATCACGCAAGTGCAGCGATTACAAGTGCACCACATTTGTTGGAAAAAATGGCAAATCGTGTTGTTGCCATTGACCATCACCGCTTAGCCGAAAAGGGATTGGCTGAAAAACCTTTGTTAAGTTATGTTGAACCGTATGCTTCGTCAACATCTGAGTTAGTTGTTGAAATGCTACAATATCAAGATCAAAGTCATGCACCTATAACTAAATTGGAGGCTACTGCGATGCTTGGTGGCATTCAAATTGACACAAAAAACTTTACCTTACGAACAGGGACAAGAACATTTGATGCTGCGAGCTACTTACGTGCGAATGGTGCAGATAGTAATTTGATTCAGTCCTTTATGAAAGAAAAGTTTACAGACTTTAAGGCAAGAACCCACTTAATTAATTTAGCAGTGATCCATACCGGTAGTGCCATTGTGACAGGCGAAAATAATGTGACTTATTCTGGTCTGATTACAGCGCAAGCTGCTGATGAACTTTTGCAAATAAGTGGTGTTGAAGCGTCATATGTTATTACAAAACGTGTAGATGGCCGAGTAGGCATTTCGGCACGTTCAACTGGTCAACACAATGTGCAACGTGTCATGGAATCTATGGGTGGTGGTGGACACTTGTCTAACGCCGCGACACAAATTTCAGATATGACCACAGAAGAAGTAACAGAACAGTTGCAGCATATTTTAACAGAAAATGCTGAGGAACAATAGCTTATTTTAATAAGTTGAGTTTGCAGATGTATTAGTGTTGAGTCAAATAAATTTGGAGGATAAGTATATGAAAGTTGTATTTTTAGAAGATGTTAAGGGCCGTGGTAAGAAAGGCGAAATTAAAGAAGTACCTGATGGTTACGCGAATAATTTTTTGATTAAAAACAAAAAAGCGGAACCAGCTACGGGAAAAAATTTAGGCGCTGTGAAAGGACGTCAAAAAGCCGAAGATAAAGCTGCAGCAGAATCACTAGCTGAGGCACAAACACTAAAAGCAAAAATTGAAGATGAAAAATTTGTTGTTGAATTAAAAGGTAAGTCAGGAACTGATGGTCGCTTATTTGGTGCAGTATCAACAAAACAAATTGTGACAGCCTTGGCAGATCAAAAACAGCTCAAAGTAGACAAGCGAAAACTAGTATTAAACCAACCTATTCACTCGCTAGGATATACAGATGTACCGCTAAAATTGCACCGTGAAGTGACAGCAAACTTACGTGTTCACGTCAGTGAGGGTTAAATATGGACAATCCGGGCTCATACGAATATAGGCAAGTACCACAAGATGTTGATGCGGAACGTGCGGTGCTCGGTGCTATTTTCTTCGATGTTAAATCAGACAATGCTATGGTTGAAGCGAATGCTATTATAGAATCTGATGATTTTTATAGACAAGCAAATCAAACCATTTTTAAGGCCATGCAACAATTAATTGATGAACAACGGCCAATTGATATGTTGACACTGCAAGACAAGTTAAATAGCATGCAACAACTTGATAATGTCGGTGGTATGGCGTATTTAGCGGAAATATCTGAATCATCTGCCTCTTCTGCTAACCTCAAGCATTATGCTAATATTGTGCGTGAAAAAGCAATCTTGCGTCGTATGATTGATACATTAACAAGAAGTATGTCGTTAGCATACGATGCGTCAGAACCAAGTGAAGATATTTTAGATGCACTTAATCGTAATTTAGACGGTCTAGCTGAAAATCGTGGGGATGACGATTTTCAAAAAATCAAAGATGTGTTGCAAGAATTTCAAGCTAATTTGGATAATGCCGTTGAAAATGATAACGATGTGGTTGGATTAGCAACGGGTTATCCAGAACTTGATAAACTAACACATGGCTTTAGAGAAGATCAGATGGTGGTGCTTGGCGCTCGGCCTGCTGTTGGTAAAACAGCATTTGTTTTGAATATTGCAAAGAATGTTGCTAAATCTGAACAAGTACCGGTAGTCGTGTTTAGCTTAGAAATGGGGGCTGTAGATCTGGTGACGCGTTTAGTAGCTGCGGAAGGCGCCATTGATTCTAACCATTTGACAACAGGTAAAATGACACAAGAAGATTGGCAATCATTGACGTTGGCAATGCAATCTTTAGCTAATATGCAAATTTATCTTGACGATACACCAGGTATTAAAATTAATCAAATCAGTGCCAAATTACGTAAATTGGAAAAAGATATTGTTAATGATATGACATCAGATCAACGCATTAATAATCCACATCCAATAGGCATGGTTATTATTGATTATCTTGGTTTAATTGAATCTAATAACAAAGAAAGTCGACAACAGGCTGTATCAGAAGTCTCACGATCGATTAAAAAGCTTGCAAAAGAATTGCATACACCTATTTTGGCGTTAGCACAGTTGAGTCGTGGCGTTGAACAGCGAACCGATAAACGACCAGTGTTATCTGATTTACGTGAGTCTGGTTCGATTGAACAAGATGCTGATATCGTTGCCTTCTTATATCGAGATGATTATTATCGTAATGATGGCGGTGAAGATGAAGGTAGCAATGATCCGCGAGATGAAGAAGAAGCTGTACCCATTGAAATCATTTTAGAAAAAAACCGCGCAGGAGCACGTGGTACAGCAACGTTAATGTTTAATAAACCAACATTTAAATTTAGTCCAATGGCACCATTATTTCGAGACGATCCTAATGCTGGATCTAATGGCAGTGCTGGTTGGTAATAAAAAAAGTGAGATATTTTCTCACTTTTTTTGTATCGTACGCAATAGTATATTAAAAAAGAATAGGCATATTTTTGATTGCAAATTCGATTGCTGAAATTATAATAATGCTGATGAGATAGAAAGGCACACCGTACCAAAAATTGAGCCAATCAGCTTTAGAAAGATTGAATCCTAAAATAAAACTGGGTAGAAAAAACATGATACCAAAAATGGACCAAAATGAGTCATAAGTCAATTGAGTGAGAATGAAAGAAATAATGGTCAAAACAAGCATAGGTGCTAAACCGATAAAAACGTTACCTAAACGTTGATAAAAGCTTTGAGTATTATAGGTGTGGTTAACATAACCCAAGACACCATCATCACTTATTTGCCATAATTTAAAGTGAGTAATCTTATGGTGGAAAATCAGGGCAACGAGTAAATGACTTAATTCATGAATAACGACGCCCCAAAAGCCAATTATTGCAACCAGTTTATAAGATGTGTGACGTATTGCTAAATGTGTAAAGAATGAGGATACTAGGCTCATCAGGTAGGCGCTCATAACGGGGACAACAAACCACCAGATGATATGAGAAATTAAAATATTAATCATGTTCTAATAAGTCAACAAAAGGTGCGTTGATCAATTCTGCAATGTCATTTGGGTTAATTTTATCTGAACGGTCAAGCTCACCGCCACTAACTAAAAAGTACTCAGCGTTCTTAGCCGTGGTGTCAATATAGATCGGAAAGTGCTTGTTCTGCCAGATGCCTATTGGATTGTTAGCACCATGAACGTAACCAGTTGTTTTTTGTAGGTCTTTAAGTGATAACATGGTCACTTTTTTATTACCAGACACTGCGGCTAGTTTTTTCATTGATAAATGTTTTGTAATTGGCAAAATTGCTATTAACGGACCGGTTTTATCACCTGAAGCGGCCAATGTTTTGTAAATATCATCGTGTTTGACATTATAAGTGTTGAGTATTACGTCGCGCTCTTTTTCAGATTTATCCAAAATATTGAGTGTTACTGGTTCATAAGTCACACCATGTTTATCCATTATTTGTTCGGGAAGTGTTTTTTTTATTTTTTTCTTTGCCATAATAGTGTTATTTTACCATAAATTGGCACCACCAATATAATTACTGGTCAGACCAGTATATGGTATACTATTTTACATGATGTCAGAAGCAATTTATGTAACCGTGCAAGCGGATTTAAAACAAAAAATTTACCAAGGTGAATTTCCAAATCTGAAATTACCAGATGAACGTTCATTAGCTGAACAATACGGTGTATCGCGCTCATCAATTAAGCGTGCGCTGAATGTTTTGGTACAACAAGGGGTTATTTTTAAAAAACGTGGAAGTGGTACATTTGTCAATCCACTTTATTTGAAAAATAATGCTATTTTTCAACATGAAGGTTCAAATCTCGGAGTGACGGACTCCTTTCGTGTGGATGGACAAGCACCAAGTATTGAGTTGCTCGACTTTCAAGTTGTAGCAGCGACACCGGAGCAACAACAAGCGTTGTTTTTAAATGACGGCGATTTTGTCTATGAAATCAAGCGATTACGTCGATTAGCAGGTGAACCATTTATGATTGAACGTGGTTATGTACCAATCGCCGTTGTGCCAGGTTTGAATAAAGAAATTGTTTCAGGATCAGTGTATGAGTACATTGAAAAAACTAAACATCGTACGGTGACAAAATCATTTATGACAATTATGGCTGAACCATCAACTCCGGAAGATCAAGAATTATTGGAACTCAAAGCGAATGAACCGGTAGGAATTATGGAAGGTATTTTCTTCATGGATGATGGCACACCCTTAGAATTTTCTACTATGCGTTTGCATTATAAATATTTACGATATAATGCGTTTGTCAGTCTTGATGCTGAATAAAAATAGCAACGGTGCATCTAGCGACCCTAAAAGTTAGCAGTTTAAGGCCATGTCTTTTTCGTGCGTTAGATTTTTGATCTAACTTTTGGGAGTCGCTAGAACAGACCTATATATTTTTTGAATCACTATTATAATTATAAAGAATCACGCCATATTATAATTGGATCGTACCAATATTTTTATAGAGCCAACCAAAAATAAAACAAGCCGCAACCAATACAAGCTTTTTACTTGAACAAAAAATGATAATCAGTTATACTTGAAGAGTAAATGACGGAGAAAAGTTCGCGGTTTACGATTCTCTCAAAAAATAAGGAGTATTAAATCTCATGGTAGATTTTAATTCAAAAGAGTACTTAGGACTCGTTGATAAGTGGTGGCGTGCTACCAACTATTTGTCAGCAGGGATGATCTTCTTGAAGAGCAACCCTTTGTTCTCAGTTACTAACACACCAATTGAAGCGGAAGACGTTAAAGTTAAGCCAATTGGTCACTGGGGAACAATTTCAGGACAAACATTCTTGTATGCTCATGCAAATCGTTTGATCAACAAGTATGATTTGAACATGTTCTATGTTGGTGGTCCAGGTCACGGTGGTCAAGTGATGGTTACTAACGCCTATTTGGACGGTGAATATACTGAAGATTACCCTGAAATCACACAAGATTTAGAAGGTATGAGTCGCTTGTTCAAACGTTTCTCATTCCCTGGTGGAATCGGATCGCACATGACAGCTCAAACACCTGGTTCATTGCACGAAGGTGGCGAATTAGGTTACTCATTATCACACGCATTCGGTGCAGTTTTGGACAATCCAAAACAAATCGCATTTGCTGTTGTTGGTGATGGAGAAGCCGAAACAGGCCCATCAATGACTTCATGGCACTCAACAAAGTTCTTGTCAGCCAAGAATGATGGTGCTGTATTGCCAATTTTGGATTTGAACGGCTTTAAAATTTCAAACCCTACTATTTTTTCACGTATGAGTCATGAAGAAGTTACAAAGTTCTTTGAAGGCTTAGGATACTCACCGCGCTTTATTGAAAATGATGATATCCATGATTACGCAGCATACCACGAATTGGCTGCTAATGTCTTTGACCAAGCTATTGAAGACATCCAAGCTATCCAAAAAGATGCGCGTGAAAATGGTAAATATGAAGATGGTACAATCCCAGCATGGCCTGTAATTATTGCACGTCTGCCAAAGGGTTGGGGTGGACCAACGCACGATCAAAAGGGTAACCCAATTGAGAACTCATTCCGTGCACATCAAGTGCCATTGAATTTGGAACAAAATGACTTGTCAACATTGAAGCAATTCGAAGACTGGATGAATTCATATAAGCCTGAAGAATTATTCAATGCTGATGGTTCACTAAAAGATGAATTGAAGGCTATCGCACCTAAGGGCGACAAGCGTATGTCAGCTAACCCTATTGCTAACGGTGGCCGTGCACGCGGTGCTAAGGCACAAGATTTGACTTTGCCTGACTGGCGTCAATTCACCAACGAAATTACTAACGAAAATCGTGGACATGAGTTTGCAACAGTTACTCAAAATATGGATATGACAACACTTTCAAATTATTTGGAAGAAGTTATGAAGTTGAACCCAACTTCATTCCGTGTCTTTGGTCCTGATGAGACAATGTCAAACCGTTTGTGGAGCCTCTTTAACACAACTAACCGTCAATGGATGGAAGAAGTTAAGGAACCAAACGATCAATATGTTGGCCCTGAAGGTCGTATTATTGATTCGCAATTGTCAGAACACCAAGCAGAAGGTTGGTTAGAAGGTTATACACTAACTGGTCGTGTTGGTATCTTTGCTTCATACGAATCATTCTTGCGTGTTGTGGACACTATGATCACACAACACTTCAAGTGGTTGCGTCACGCGTCAGAACAAGCATGGCGTAATGATTATCCATCATTGAACTTGATTGCAACATCAACTGCGTTCCAACAAGATCACAATGGTTATACACACCAAGATCCAGGTATGTTAACACATTTGGCTGAAAAGAAGTCTAACTTCATTCGTGAATACTTGCCAGCCGATGGTAACTCATTGTTGGCTGTTCAAGATCGTGCATTCTCAGAACGCCATAAAGTTAACTTGATCATTGCTTCAAAGCAACCACGTCAACAATGGTTTACTGCTGATGAAGCCGATGTATTGGCTAACGAAGGTTTGAAGATCATTGATTGGGCTTCTACTGCACCTTCTGGTGATGTTGATATTACATTTGCATCTGCTGGTACAGAACCAACAATCGAAACATTAGCTGCTTTGTGGTTGATTAACCAAGCTTTCCCAGAAGTTAAGTTCCGCTATGTCAACGTTGTTGAATTACTACGTTTGCAAAAGAAGTCAGAACCTAACATGAACGATGAGCGTGAATTATCAGCTGAAGAGTTCAACAAGTACTTCCAAGCTGATAAGCCAGTTATCTTTGGTTTCCACGCTTATGAAAACTTGGTAGAATCATTCTTCTTCGAACGTAAGTTCAAGGGTGATGTCTATGTTCATGGTTATCGTGAAGATGGTGATATCACGACAACTTATGACATGCGTGTGTATTCACAGTTGGATCGTTTCCATCAAGCTAAGGAAGCTGCCGAAATTTTGTCAGCTAATGGTGCGATTGATCAAGCAGCTGCTGATACTTTCATTGCTAAGATGGATGAAACATTGGCAAAGCACTTCGAAGTTACTCGTAACGAAGGTCGCGATATTGCAGAATTTACTGATTGGAACTGGTCAGCTTTGAAGTAATTCAAATGCTAATTATTTACTGATCATTGTATGAATGCATTCATGAGTAAATAAGGCGGACTGAGCATTTGCTTAGTCCGCTTTTTATGTTCTTAAATTTAATGCTGTGAGAGGCGTAAAAAATTTGCTGAATAATGATAAGCGGGCTGATAAAATAGGAGAATTATGGGATGTTTATGATGAAAAAAATAAATTAACAGGTCGTACACATCACCGAGGAGACAAATTAAACGTTGGGGATTATCATTTAGTAGTCAATGCTATAATTTTTAATATACAAGGAAATGTTTTGCTGCAACAGCGTTCGTTTCAAAAAATAACTTACCCCAGTATGTGGACAACAGCAACGGGAGGTTCGGCATTAACGGGTGAAACAAGTGAATTGGCAATCATTCGTGAGTTACATGAAGAATTAAATCTAACTGTGACGAGAGATCAACTCCAATTTGTAAAAAAATGTCGGTATGTTGACTGGATCGAAGATTGGTATGCTGTATGTATTGATCAGTTTTTAGGTAATATGACACGTCAAATATCTGAAGTAGAAGCTATAAGATGGGCAACACTATCTGAAGTCATTCAAATGAATCGTAATAATGATCTTGATGATGATTGTATCCTTATTCAAGCAAAAACAAAATTGTTCGGTAGTGATAACTATACTTGATATTTCAAAACATGTGCAAAATATTATGTTTTGAAATCGCGTTCTTTGTTATAATATAATTATGTTCTGCAATAAGTTAGTGTCATAAGTAATTAATTTTGTAATGAAGGGAAATATAATTGTCCATCAAGTTTATTTTTTTAAATAAACACAAATGACATTATAAAAGATATGTTAAATTATGTCGAAAATTAAGATTGTTTCTATTGATATTGATGGCACATTGCTCAATGATCAACGAGAAATAACACCAGAAGTAAAATCAAGTATCCAACAAGCTTTAGCAAATGATGTTAAAATAGTCATTACAACAGGTCGACCTTTACCAGGTGTTCGTGATATTTTATCAGAATTGGGTATTGAAGGTAATAACCAGTACGTCATTACATATAATGGCGGGCTTGTACAAACAGCAAGTGGTGAAAAAACTTTGTTTTGCCAGCCTTTATCAGTAAAAGAATTTCAAAAAATTAATGCATTTATGATGGTTCAAAACACTTATGTGCAGGTTGAAACACAAGATGCAGCTTATACGACGAACCATAGAATTCATCCTTGGGCCAGCTTTGAAAATAGTTTGGTAAATTTGCCACTATTTGTTTTAGACACTGAGGCGGCTTTAGAGAAAGTTGAATTCATTAAAGCTATTGCTAACGCTGAAAGTGATGAACTAGATGCAATTCAAGCTATAGTACCTGCTGAGATAGCTGATAATGTTAACGTTATTCGTTCTACTGCGAATAATTTAGAGTTTATTGATCGTCATGCATCTAAAGGTCATGCGTTACTAGCGTTGGCTGAGAAATTAGGGATTGAACAAGCTGAGACAATGGCCATTGGTGATCAGGCTAATGATTATTCGATGATTGAGCAAGCTGGTATTGGTGTAGCCATGGGTAATGCCATTGCAGATGTTAAACATATTGCAAATGCGCAAACAGTAACAAATAATGAATCAGGTGTCGCACAAGCAATTGAAAAGTTTGTCTTAGGCAAGTAAATAGATAGTTTATTTACTATAAATAACGATGTTACTAAAAAATGCGGAGGTCGCAAAATGAATGTATTATTATCTGGAGAAGTGACAGAATTAGTTGGTGAACCACTAAGAGTCGGTGACACATTGCCACATTTTAAGTTAGAAGATGAAAATGGTGATAAAGTTAAGACAGCTGATTTAGTTGGTAAGTTAACTTTAATATCTGTTGTACCTGATTTAAATACAGGCACGTGTTCGTTACAAACACGTCACTTCAATCAAGCTGTTGATCAATTCCAAGATGTGCAATTTTTAACAATTTCAACAAATTCAGTTTCAGATCAGCGAGACTGGTGTGCCGCGGAAGGGGTACACAATTTGCGTATGTTGTCAGATGAACAAGAGTCATTTGGTTACGCCACAAAGCTCTACATCCCTTCTCAAGGTGTTGATACACGTTCAGTTTATATTGTGGATGCTCAAGGTGTTGTGCGTTATGCACAAATTGTACCAGAAGTGTCAGAGGAACCAGATTATGATGACGCATTAAAAGCGTTGCAAACACTCTCAGCTTAAGTGTTTAATGGTTATTTGAAATTTCAAAAAAATATGAATGTTTTTAAAATGAACTTGAATGAACATAGAATGCTTGGAGCCAGACATGCCAGAACCTAAATTGAAACTTTTTTCTTTAAGCTCAAATGAGCCACTTGCAAAAAAAATTGCTGAATCAGTTGGCGTACCGTTGAGTGAGATATCTGTGAAGCGATTTGCAGACGGTGAAGTACAGATTAACATTGAAGAAAGCATTCGTGGGGATAATGTTTTCGTTATTCAATCTACTTCTGCGCCAGTTAATGACAATCTGATGGAACTGTTAATTATGATTGATGCTTTACGTCGTGCGTCTGCTAACCAAATTAATGTTGTTTTGCCATATTACGGTTATGCGCGTCAAGATCGTAAGGCGCGTTCACGCGAGCCGATTACTGCAAAACTCGTAGCGAATATGTTAGAACGCGCAGGTACAACGCGAGTCTTGGCTTTAGATTTACATGCCGCACAAATACAAGGATTCTTTGATATTCCAATGGACCATTTGCAGGCAGCGCCGTTGTTAGCTGATTACTTAATTGAGTCAGGTATTGCTGATAAACAAAATGCCGTAATTGTTTCTCCTGATCATGGTGGTATGACACGCGCACGTAATCTGAATAATATGCTAGCATTGGAATCTCCGGTTGCTGTTATTGATAAGCGTCGTCCAAAGCCCAATGTAGCTGAAATCGGTAGTATTGTTGGTGATGTACGGGGTAAAACAGCAATTATGATTGATGACATGATTGATACCGCCGGTACAATTACGCAAGGTGCACAACTAATTATGGCACATGGTGCTAAAGAGGTTTATGTCGTTGCTTCGCATGCTGTCTTTTCTGGACCAGCTATTGAGCGCCTACAAAATTCTGTCTTTACAAAAGTTATTTTAACTGATTCTATTGATTTACCAGATGAGAAAAAATTTGATAAATTGGAAATTGTATCAGTTGGTGAGTTGATTGGTGAAGCAATTCGTCGCGTGAATAATAATGAAGCAATTTCATCATTGTTTAAAAATCGCTTTCATCGTCGATTACATTAATCATGAATGTGTTAGTAAGTTAATAGGGTTTCATATAAAACTGATTAAATTCAGTTTTTTTGTGTTAAATATTACAGAATGGTAAAAAAATGATATACTTAGAGATAGACAAACTAGTAGAAACATATGAGGAGAACGTCCATGAGTAAAATTTTGGTTGTGGATGATGAGAAGCCAATCTCAGATATCATTAAATTTAATTTAACCAAAGAAGGATATGAAGTGGTAACCGCAGCTGATGGTCAGGAAGCGTTGACAGTGTTCAATGAAGAAAAGCCTGATCTTGTTTTGCTTGACCAAATGTTGCCTGAAATTGATGGTGTTGAAGTGTTGCGTCAAATTCGTTCAAAATCAGAAACACCAGTTATTATGGTGACAGCTAAAGATTCTGAAATTGACAAAGTGTTAGGTTTAGAAATGGGTGCTGACGATTATGTTACAAAACCGTTCTCAAATCGTGAATTAGTAGCACGTGTTAAGGCTAATTTACGTAGCCGTAAAGCTGTTGCACAACATATTGATGAGTCTGTTGTGAATACTGATGACATCGAGTTAGGTGATTTGACAATACACCCACAAGCATATATGGTGTCAAAGGCTGGCCAAGATATTGAATTAACGCATCGTGAATTCGAACTGCTTTATTATTTAGCACAACATATTAGTCAAGTGATGACACGTGAACATTTATTGCAACAGGTTTGGGGCTATGACTATTTCGGGGATGTCCGAACGGTAGACGTTACTGTTCGCCGTTTGCGTGAAAAAATTGAAGATAATCCAAGTCACCCTAATTGGTTGGCAACGCGTCGTGGGGTAGGATATTATTTGCGTCCTGACGCAGAGTAAGTAGATGTCTTCAGTACCAGTAAAGCAAATATTTTTTACTTAATAGTACAACGAAGGTATTTTCTTTGTTATACGCCAAGGAGACAGACGCTAAGCGTCAGCAATTATGAACATTAAGACTAACTTTTTTAAATCTATACGTTTTCGCATCACACTTGTTTTTGTGTTGTTAATGATTATCGCACTCGAACTGTTGGGTGCGTTTTTTGTACGTCAAATAGAACAACAAAATTTAGCGACATTCCAACAACAAATGACCTTACCAAAGTATGTGACAGATCAAATTACGACAGCATTGAGAAATAGGGATGTTGATGCTGGTAACCATGCAATTCAAGATGTGTTAATTGGGTTAAATAACACTAACCTTCAAGAAGCACAGGTAATCGATAAAACAGGTACAATTCGTGGTACTTTGTCAGTTTCTGGACAACAAACAATTGGTCAAAAAACAACTGATTTGAATGCCCAAAGAGCTGTTGCGGGAGAACAATCTTTCTTAACGTCACGCACAATTAGTGAAAGCGGTGAGCGAAAAGAACTCATGACGACAGCTCTTGGTGTCACGACAGGGCGTGTGCGAGATATAACTGGCGTCGTTGTTGTTAAAGCTAGTTTGTTACCAGTGTATCGCAACGTTAACAGCGTGATGCGCTTATTTGTCATTGCAGGTTTGGCAGCTTTATTTATCAGTATCGCATTAGCATTATTTCTTGCACGTACCTTAACACGACCAATTGCACAAATTGATGAACAAACAACTAAAATTGCCGGTGGCGATTATTCAATGGTTAATCATATCTATGGCTCTGATGAATTAGGGCACTTAGCACAATCAGTAAACGAATTATCAACACGTGTTGAAGAATCAACAGAAACTGTCAACGCTGAGCGAAACCGATTAGATTCTGTTTTGACTCATATGGCAGATGGTGTTTTAGCAGCTAATCGTCGTGGTGAAATTACCATTATCAATCAAGCGGCAGCAAATTTTGTTGGTATTGATCGTGAAGCAGCTATTGGCCAAAATGTGATTGATTTGTTACATTTACAGGGCAAACGAACATTACGTGATATGTTAGAAAATCTTGATGATTTTCGCGTTGATTTATCAGATGATAGTACTGATATATTATTGCAAGCTTATGTATCGCTAATTAAGCGGCAGTCAGGATTTATTTCTGGTTTGGTAGTGGTATTACATAACATTACTGAACAGCAACGCATTGATTCTGAACGGCGCATGTTTGTGTCAAATGTATCGCATGAATTAAGAACACCGTTAACTTCAGTGCGATCGTATGTTGATGCCTTAGCAGAGGGCGCAATTGACGATCCCGAAATGGCGCAAAATTTTTTGGGTGTTGTGCAGGATGAAACTCAGCGTATGATTCGCATGATTAATGACTTGTTATCCTTATCAAGGCTAGATCAAGGGACAATGGATGTCAGACTTGAAGTTGTTAATTTGAATAGTTTATTTAACTTTGTGTTAAACCGATTTGACATGATTATTGAAAGTGATGCTAAAAACACTGATACGCCAAATAAAAATTATAATATACAACGCGAATTTACAAATGAAGATGTTTGGGTCGAATTTGATCCAGATAAGTTTACGCAAGTTCTTGATAATATTATGAATAATGCTGTCAAGTATTCACCTGATGGTGGCATAATTACAGCACGTTTAATAAAAACTAAAACACGGGCTATTTTAAGTATTTCCGACCAAGGATTAGGTATTCCACGTAAAGATTTAGATAGTATATTTAATCGTTTCTTCCGTGTGGATAAATCACGTTCACGCGCACAAGGTGGCACTGGTTTAGGATTGGCAATTTCTAAAGAAGTTGTGGAGCGTTTTAATGGTCGTATTTGGGTCGATTCTGTTGAAAATAGGGGATCAACTTTTTACATTTCACTTGCCTATGTAGATGATGATGTCATTGAGGAGGGCGATTGGGATGCGGAATAAACAAAAGTTTTTACAAAGCGCGTTGTTGAATGGGTTACTCGTTCTATCGCTAGTTATCTCGGTTGTTTTAACAGGGTTTATTTTTAGTTCATTTGGTAAAAATGAAGCGCCTGACCAGTCAACGGCACAACAACCAGAAAAACAATTGCTTGAAATATTTCGTCCGACGCAATATATTGTTAATCAACCTGATGGCTCGCAACAGTTGGTTATGAATGCAACCGATGCTAAATTAAAAAAAATGCGTCATGCGTTGACAAACGCGCAATTAACGGATGCGCAGACAAAGACTGTGAACGCTGTCAAAATAAAAAAAATTTTAACTACAAAACAAGCGCAAATTTTCCATTACCCCGATGTCGTACCAATCTCTTACTTCAATATACGTTATAGTCAGCGTGTTTCAACTCGAAAAAATGTTAATTTTGATTATTTTGTATTAGCATTAGATCATTCAAATAATGGTTATTTTGTTAATACTAAAACAAATCAAATAACAACTGTAAAAGTCAACAAATTAAATCATCATGATATTTGGCAACAAGCACAACAATTGCCTAAAAATATGAATATTAATTTTCAAAATTATCATAATCGTGTGCGACTTAATTATCCTCAAAAAATTAAATTGCCAGTATATTCCTACTTAGTTAATCATCGTGATCCTAAAACCTATGTTTCTGCACTTCTAGGAACAATTAATCAACTTAATGTAACGCAGGATGGTGATAAAACAGTTTACACAAACAAACTCAATAATCAAAAAATAGTTTATGATCCAAACTGGGAAACAGTGACATTTGAAGATCACAATACAAAAAATAAATTACCTGAATTCTATCTGAATCGTTTAAATATGGGGCTCTCTCAAATTAATTTATTACAGTCTGATTTTACCGATACACGTTTTTATGAAAGTCAGCAAAATGGTCAAAAAATTACTTTTCGAACATATGTTGAAGGTTTTCCAGTTTATTTTCAGTCTGAAAGTGGCGCTATTCATATGACAATGGATAAACACGGAAACTTGACAAGTACGTATTCCCTTAATGAAATTGGGGTACCTGTACCCAATAACCAGCCTGATGTGATTCTGCCATCAACAAGAGATATTGTTAATCAGTTGTCTGATGCTGGTGTACAGGAGAAAGACTACAATTTCATCGCTCCGGGTTATGAATGGTTACTTGATAAAGATAGTCAGGCGGCCGTCAACATGGAACCAACGTGGATGATTGAAACAACCAATGGTTGGCAAAGTGTGTCATCTTTTTTAAAAACACGTTAAACTAGGACTAGTTATAAAATCAAGGAGGAAAGTATGCAATTTAAACGAATTAAAATATTAATGTTAATTTTGTTTTTTTTGTTAGATATATTTTTGCTCAATTGGTGGCGTTCTGGGGAGGTCTCACAAGAACGTGTAACAGATGCTAACACAGATATCATTTCAGAAATGAAAAAACAAAAAATTAAACTACCTAAATTTGGGACGTCTGTGCATTATAGTAGCTATATTGCTGCACAATATGGTGATAGACGTGAGATGTCTTTGCCTGCTGGCCTAGATATTTTTACTGGGAATAACACAAACACCGTGTTTGCCAAATTTAAGCGAGATTCATTCAAAAAAAGTGGCACGGGTTCAGATGAATCAGCGCTGGCTACATATAGCGCTGGTTATCGATTTAATCCAGTATTAACAGCGGATAAAACGAACTTTGATCGTGTCTATTCACAACGCATTGAGGGACTACCGGTCATTGCTGAAAGTGGGATTATGACTTTTCAGTACAATAAAAGTGGTAAACCTGTGGGTTTTACTAAACGACAGTTAGTCAATATTGAACGACTTCGTGATGATCGTGCGACAATAACAGAAGAAGAAGCTATTATTGCACTGTATCGTTACAATGAGATTGATAGTGGTGATAGTTTGTCTAAAGGTTATCTGTCTTATGATAGAACCTTGACGGTTAATGGGTACGATATTTTTTTACCAGTATGGGCATTTGAAGCATATAGTGGTAGTGGAAAATATGTTTTAAAAATTAATGCCTTTACAGGTGATAATTTGTCGGAATGATTTAATCTAATATTAATTTTTAACGTGTAGAATAAACATAATTCAATTGATGGGTGGCTAAAATGGCGCAACAATCTGTAACAAAAATTATATTAACAGGTGCAATCGCTGGTATTATTGGCGGTGGTGCAATTTTATATGGACAACGTGGTGTTGAAAACTTACAAGCTACGACACAAAAAGTTAATACCAAAGCCACGAAAACAACGACCATATCTGATAATGCAACTGCAACATCAGCGTACGGTAAAATTTCAGATGCTGTTGTTTCGGTATTGAATTTTTCAAAATCAGGTACTAATAGTTATCAAGAATCATCTGAAGGATCAGGTGTTATCTATAAAAAAGCTGGAGATGCTGCTTACGTGGTTACAAATAACCATGTCATTAACGATGCAGCCCAAATCCAAGTTATGCTGCATGACGGGAAAAAGGTTACGGCAACACTTGTAGGTAAGGATGCTATGACTGATTTAGCTGTACTGAAAATAGATCCAAGTGTTGTGACAACAACAGCAGATTTTGGCGATTCTAGTAAAATACAGGTTGGTCAAAAGGTATTGGCAATTGGATCACCACTTGGGTCTGAATATGCTTCCTCAGTGACTGAGGGTATTATCTCTGCTAAGAAACGACTAGTAGCATCTACCTCTGAGAATGGCCAAAATTATGGTGGTTCGACAGTTATTCAGACAGATGCAGCAATTAATCCGGGTAATTCAGGGGGCCCATTAGTCAACTTCCAAGGGCAGGTAGTCGGTATTAATTCGATGAAGCTCTCATCGTCAGCATCTGGTACTAGTGTTGAGGGAATGGGCTTTGCAATTCCCTCTGATCAGGTCGTTGATGTTGTGAATAAACTTGTTAGAGATGGTAAAATAACACGTCCTGCCATTGGTATTGGCCTTGTTGAACTATCTGCAGTTACAGTGGATGATCAAAAAAAGCTATTAAAAATCCCAGCATCTGTTAATGGTGGGGTTGTTGTGATGAGCACAACTCAAAATGGGCCGGCAGATAAAGCTGGCTTGAAAAAATATGATGTGATCACTGCAATTGATGGCAAAAAAGTGACGGGTCAAGCAGATTTACGAGAAGAATTGTATAAACATAATCTCAATGACACTGTAACAATTACGTATTATCATCAAGAAGATAAGAAAACGGTTAAAGTAAAGTTAACGCAAAAGTTAGAAAGCTAACGCCTAGCGTTAGCTTTTTCTTTACCATTTGTTGACAAAAGTATTAAAATAAGCGTTTTCATAAAATGTTGAAAACTAATGTGAAAATGTTGATAAAAGCTTACAAAAGTCAATAAAATGTGGATAAAGGAAACTATATTGTGGAAAAATAGATTAAAAATATAAAAAACTATTAAATAGTGCTATTTAGTTGAAAATATCGATATTTTTTTACTTAAAACGCAACAATTACCCTATTGTACGTATTTATCTATAAAAATAACGAAAAAACACATTAATAATGCTTGATTTACGTTAAATGCTAACGTTTGCATTTAAAAGAACATGAATTGTCAAGGGAACATATGTGCTTATCCACAGCTGTGGATAAAAAAGTGGAAAACTGTGGATAAGTCATAATGAAGCAGACATTCCTGACATAAATAGCCTCAAACGGCGACACAAAAGTTATCCACAATTTATGGTAATATCATCAAAAATTGTGGATAAAAAAGCATACGAACATCTCAATGACTGATATAATAGGAATATGATACTCATATTGTTTGCTTGTTCGTGTGGATAATTGTGGAAAACTTTAAAATACAAATGTTTGCACGATACATCATAATATTAAGAAAGTTTAAAATAGAGGATAACATGAATATTAAATTGATCACAGTTGGTAAATTAAAAGAAAAATATCTCAAGGATGGTATTGCAGAATATACAAAGCGATTATCACGTTTTGCTAAAATGGAAATCATTGAATTAATTGATGAAAAAACGCCTGAAAAGGCTAGTATGGCGCAAAATAATCAAATTATAGCTAAGGAAGGGGGGCGTATTTCCGAAAAAATTGGGCCACGTGATTTTGTTATTGTATTAGCAATTGAAGGTAAACAATTAGCTTCAGAAGCGTTTTCTAAAAAACTTGCTGATGTAACCGTTTCTGGATATTCGGATATCACTTTTGTTATTGGTGGTTCATTAGGGCTTGATCCAGTAATTAAACAACGTGCTAATATGCAAATGAGTTTTGGTTTACTAACACTGCCGCATCAACTTATGCGGCTTGTTTTGATCGAACAAATTTACCGTGCCTTTATGATTCAACAGGGGTCACCGTACCACAAATAAAAATTTGCTGTGAAATCGATAAAATAAAGCGTGAATAATATAGCAAATAAACGATAGTTGACATATAATATAGTAAATCGTAATTATCTATAAAAGGGTGTGTTGACATGAATGAATTTCCACAAGTTTTGACGATTGCTGGGTCTGATTCAGATGGATCGGCAGGTATGCAAGCTGATTTACATACATTTTTTATTCGAAAAACATATGGTATGAGTGTGTTGGTTGCTGCAGTAGCGGGCAATTCATTTGGCATTCATGCTGCTGAAACATTACCTCTACCCTTTATTGAAAAACAATTTGAGGTTTTAGCTGATGATTTTCAAGTACGGGCAAGTAAAACAGGTATGCTCTCAGATGCTGATTTAATTACAACAGTTGTTAATGCCTATAAGACTTATAATTTTGGGCCATTGGTTGTTGATCCTGTGATCACAACGAAACACGGCGCGCAGCTGTTAGCTGATAGTGCCTTTCAGGCATTGAAAACTAAGCTACTACCATTGGCTGAAGTGGCTACGCCTAATTTTTTTGAAGCACAACTACTTACCGGAAGGACTATTAATTCAGAGGCTGATCAACGTGAAGCCGCACGTGATATTCAAAAATTTGGCGTGAAAAATGTTGTCATTAAGGGTTGGCATAATCAAGAAAATCAATCTGAGGTTGCCGATTATGTGTTATTAGCAAATGGTAGCGATTTTTGGTTACGGCATAGCTATTTTGATACAACACATATCAATGGGACAGGTGACACTTTGAGTGCCACGATTGCTGCAGAAATGGCTAAAGGCACAGATGTAGCAACAGCCATTAAAATAGGACATGATGTGACAAAAGCGGCCATTGAGAATGAAATTGCTGTTGGGCATCAGTTTGGGCCGATTAATCACTGGGCTGCAGCAGATATTTAAATTAAACATAAAAAACGATGGCAGTAAATTAGATTTATCTAATTTACTGCCATCGTTTTTTTCGTGCTTATTACACGCAATGAGAGTTATTTTTTATATAAAGTCTCTTGGTGCCTTATTCCTAAAGAGTAGGGTGAGTGCAGCACCAACAAGCATTAATGCTGCGGCGGTCAGGAATGTTATTTTTATGCCATGAAGCTGGATAAGTACATCGAGTGTGCTGGCATGCGTTTTAGCATAGCTAAGAGATGACCTTGTCATGATAGTAACTAATGCTGCAGTACCAAATGAAGCCGCAATTTGACGGACTGTCGTGAACATTGCTGATCCATCAGGCATTAGTGCCAAAGGTAAGGCATTAAAGGCTTCAGTTTGAATAGGCATTAGCACTAAGACTAAGCCAAGTTGACGGATAAATTGACCAACAACCGCAAACCACAATGGGGTTGTCAGTGTCAGTGAGGCTAAAACAATTGTGCCAACAGCTGTAATTAAGATACCGATTAATGTGAGATATTTGACGCCGTATTGATCATATAGACGCCCGCTCCATGGCGATAAAAACGCAGTAACTAAGGCACCAGGGAATAGTACAAGTCCAGATACAAACGCTGACGCGCCACGAATAGTTTGCATATAAAGTGGTAACATAAGAGCCCCACCATACATAGCAATCATTAAGACAATGTTAATTAACATGGCGATAACAAACTCACGTTGTTTTAAAACCGCCATGTTAAGTAATGGTGTTTTTGTTGAAAACTGTCGCCAAATAAACAAAGCAGTGACAACTAACCCAATAATAATAAAGCCCCAGACGGTGAATTCAGACCATGGTGTTGCGCCAGCATTTGAGAAACCATAAAGTAATGAACCAAGGCCAATACTTGATAATACGACACCGATAAAGTCGAATTTAAGCATCTTTTGTTCGCCAATATTTTGTAATAAGAAGTAAGCAAGTATAAAGTCGGCAATAATTAAGGGTGCTACGATGAAAAATAGAAAGCGCCAAGAGAGATTTGTCACAATAAAACCAGATAATGTTGGGCCAAGTGTAGGCGCAAAGTTTAGCGCTAAACCAATTAAGCCCATTGCGCCACCACGTTTATCAGGTGCAAAGAGATTCATCACAATAACGTTCATTAATGGGCCAAAAACGCCAGCACCCATCGCTTGAATCATTCTTCCAGTAATTAAAATGGTGAAATTTGGCGCGAATCCGGCTATGAGTGTACCAATTGCGAATAAGCCAACAGCGGTAAGGTAAAGTCTACGTGTGGTTAGACGTTGAATTAGGAATGCAGTAAGGGGAACCATGACACCGTTAACTAACATGTAACCGTTTGTCATCCATTGTCCTAATCCTGGACCAATGTTAAATTCATGCATAATATTAGGTAAGGCAACATTCATTAGTGTTTGATTTAAAAACCCCAGAAATGTGCCAATGACAAGGATGATAAGAATTGATTTTTGTTTTTTTGATATATTCAAGTGCGCCCAACCTTTCTTTTTAAATAATTATAACATGTGATTAACGATAATATAATGATAAAGATGTAAACAAAAAACCAGTAAAAATACTGGTTTTTGTTATATCAAATTAAATTACTTTGTTACAGGTAATTCTTCTGACTTACCTTTTGCCCATTGTTGCAATTTTGCAATAGCAGTTTGGCGTTGTTTCTTAGCTGAGTTGTGTCCGACCTTGCGAGCACGGGCGAATGAATTAAGCGGCTTCTTTAATGCCATGATGGGTACTCCTTTTTCAAATGTTTTTACATACAAGATCTTATTATACGTTAGATAGGTTTAAAAATCAATCTTTTAAACAAATAAGTGTTTCTAAAATATCATAAAATTAAGGTACAATAGATATATGGAAATATGGTCTGAACAAACAATTAAAGATTTTCGTCGTACACTACTTGATTGGTACAACCAAGAGGGACGTGCGAATTTACCTTGGCGTGTCAATCATGAGCCTTATCGCGTGCTTGTATCTGAAATTATGTTGCAACAAACACAAGTGGATACGGTTTTACCATACTATGAGCGATTTATGTCTGATTTGCCAACTGTCCAAGATTTAGCATACGCACCCGAAGCGCAAGTGTTAAAACTATGGGAGGGACTCGGGTATTATTCGCGCGCGCGTAATTTGCAAAAAGCAGCCAAGTTCATTGTGGAAGAGTTACATGGTAATTGGCCTGAAAGTGCAGATGATTTGCAGGAATTACCGGGTGTGGGTCCTTATACGTCAGCGGCTATTGCATCCATTAGTTTTGGAGAGGTGGTGCCCGCTGTTGATGGCAATGCTTATCGTGTGTTCAGTCGGTTACTCAAAATTGATGCTGATATTGCTAATACAAAATCACGTCATATTTTTTATGATGCTATTTTACCAATTGTGGATCCAGTACGTCCTGGAGATTTTAATCAGGCGATTATGGATCTTGGATCAAGTTACATGACTGCTAAAAATCCAGATAGTCATCACTCGCCAGTTCGATCGTTTAATGCGGCTTTTCGTGACGGTGTGGAAGCTAACTTTCCTGTTAAAACTAAAAAACAGAAACCAATAAAACAGCAATATGTTGCAATTATTTCTGAAAAAGGTGGCCAGTTATTATTTGAACAAAGACCAGACACTGGTTTACTCGCTGGTTTTTGGACGTTCCCATTAATTCCGATCAATAGTATTGATGATATTGAAGGACAACAACTTAATATTAAGCCAATTGTTCATGTGTTTACACATCGCCGTTGGGAAATATGGTTGGTAAAACAAGAGGTTGATCGCATGCCCAATCAACAATACCTATCATCAAGTGATTGGCAAACATTATCTTTACCTACTGTACAACATAAACTACTTAAAGCACTGGAGGATTTAAAATAATGTTTCCTAATATGAAATTAAAAAAACTGTTTTTTTGGACGCTAGAGTTACTGGCAGGAGCTGTATTAATTTTAATTGTATCTGGGTTTGATTTTTTGATGCGACCTATTTCAGTTTTTATTTCAACAGTATTTGTACCACTCCTTGTAGCAGGCTTTCTTTATTATGTACTAAAGCCCAT
Source organism: Leuconostoc gelidum subsp. gelidum KCTC 3527 (assembly GCF_000166715.1). Taxonomy (GTDB): domain Bacteria; phylum Bacillota; class Bacilli; order Lactobacillales; family Lactobacillaceae; genus Leuconostoc; species Leuconostoc gelidum. The sequence continues at coordinate 13,122 of NZ_AEMI01000015.1, read as the reverse complement.
TTTAAAATTAGTAAAAAAAATAAAAATTTTTGGTAAATCAATACCTCACCAATTTGCGGTTATTATCACTTTTGTTTTGTTTTTGGCTGTTATTGCTACAGCGTTAATTGTTCTTGTGCCAACCTTGATTCGTGAAATAACGAATTTGATCACCGCAATGCCAAGTTTCGCACAAGATATGCAACGATTTACAACAGAAACTATCAATAGTCGATGGTTTGAAAATTTACATTTATCTGTTAATGCGGATCAAATTAGGTCTGCAGTGGGTCAGTATGCCGCATCATTTTTAAACATTACAGCAGGAACTTTAGGAACGGTTGTGTCTACAGTCACATCTGTTACGATTAACCTTGTTACCATTCCAGTTGTATTATTTTACATGTTAAGTGATGGGGAGCGTTTGGTACCTGCCATTAAAAAAGCTTTTCCAGATCGACACGCGCAGAAAATTTCTGAATTGACAACAAAAATGGACAACACCATAGAAAAGTATATTTCGGGACAGGCCATTGAAATGTTGTTTGTTGGTGTCACAATGGCTATTGGTTATTTGATTATCGGACAACCCTATGCTTGGTTGCTTGCCGTCGTGGCGGGTATTACAAATATTGTGCCATATATTGGTCCTTGGATTGGTGTGATACCAGCTTTAATTGTCGCCAGTACACAATCTTGGAAACAGATGATTTTTGTCTTTATAGTAATGACAGTTGTTCAACAACTTGATGGCAATTTTATTTATCCTAATGTTATTGGTAAATCATTAGCGATTCATCCATTGACCATTATGCTACTATTAATGGTAGCTGGTAATTTATGGGGTATTGTTGGTATGATCGTGATCGTACCAGTATACGCAGTTCTACGAGTGATTATTTCTTTTGTTCTGGAGCTCTTTGCGTTGACAAAAAGTAAAGAAATATTACGAGAATAACGGGTTCGTTTTTTTATTTGACAAAAATGTTCTTGAAATGATTAATTATTATTTTTATGAACGTGTATAGCATTGTAAAAAATATAAATTAATCATGCAACAAACGTTGGTACGTAAAGATATGGAGTTTAATGTAGTATGTCAATTAAAAGGCAATCTGAAATTGGGTGTTGACGTATGATCGTTTTTCAAGTAAACTTATATAGTTGCGTAAACAACAATGCGGGTGTGGCGGAACTGGCAGACGCGCTGGATTTAGGTTCCAGTGCCGCAAGGCGTGCAGGTTCGATTCCTGTCACCCGTATAAGAGAATTAGTATTCTCTGGGGTATCTAGTATGATTTAGGCATACTTGAGTACTTGGAGTTGCCGACTTAGCTCAGTTGGTAGAGCATCTCACTAGTAATGAGGGGGTCAACGGTTCGAATCCGCTAGTCGGCATTATAGTAAAGCAGTGATATATTAATATATCACTGCTTTTTTTGTTGGACATGATTAAATCAACTAATTGGCTTTACAAACTAGTTGATATCATCTATACTACTAGTATGTTAAATAGACTAGTGTAGGGGTAAGATTATGAAGCCAAATATTTCGAGTCAGATGCTTAAGGGCATTTTGCAAGGCGTTATGCTCATGATTTTGGTTAAAAAACCAGATTATGGTTATGGTATTAGTAAACAGATTAATCAATATGGTTTAGACGATATTCCTAAAGGAACGATTTACCCGTTACTGACTATGATGGAAAAACGTGGTTTAGTTGAGGGTAAGATGCAACCATCTGCGGAAGGACCAGATCGAAAGTATTATTTTATTACATCAGATGGTATAGCAGCTAAGCAGCAATTTATTAAAGAGTGGCAATTTTTAGAAAGTGCAGTGAATCAACTAATAGATGAGGGAACAACAGATGAAAACAAAAGAAATGATTGAAATGAATAATGAGTTACGAAAAAATCTGAACGAAGAGAATAAAATATTTTATGAAAACTTATTATTGTATTTCAGAATAGAGGGATTTACGCGCGATGAAAACAAAATAGAAACGCATTTACTCATGATATTACAAGATATTTTAGAGGCACAAAATGATGGCATCACAGCAGAAACGTATTTTGGAAAAAATCCAAAGATGATTGCTGATGAGTTATTGGCTGAAATGCCACGCAGTTTCTGGGAAGTCATTAAGACAGGTTTATATGTTGTGATGGTCTATATGGGTGTCAGTTTTTTGCCAGCTTTGATGACATCTGGCAAACCTGTTGATATTGGTGCCCTAGGATTATCTGGTCTGTATCTATTTGGTATCGCATTAATTTTGTTTAAATACATTGGTCGAACAATTTATAATGTGAATATCATGATACAAAACAAAATTTTGAAGTTTTCGGCTGCTTTCATAGCGGTAAGTATTGGTATAGCACCTGTGACCTTAATTGGAATTCTTGTAAAAACGCCAGTTCGCTTTCAGCTTGATGGTTGGTTTGGTATTATTGTGATTATACTTGGCTTACTGATTGGCTCATTTTTCTTTATACGTCAAAAAGATAAGACTTTCGGTTGGCCATTTGCCATATACTTAGGTGGCGCTGGTGCATTAGGTATTGTGACCCGTTTACCGAAAATAGGTCATCTATTGATGGCTACACAAAAGGGGCGATATATCGTTGTTGGCATTATCATTGTGCTGTTAATGGTTTTTTGGTTGTGGAATATTATTGTAGCCAAAAAATTAAAAAAAATTGATGAAATCAAATAAACAGGTAGCAATAGTTTATACTATTGCTACCTGTTTTTTATTAATCTCGGCGTGTTAATTTCACAACGCCTTCCCAACGGGCAGTTTGTGGGAACATATCAATGCTTTGAATGTAATCGACTTTATAGGCTTTTGTTAAATCAACTAAGTCACGGGCTAATGTTGATGCGTTACATGAGATATAAACAAATTTTTCCGGTTTTGTACGCAAAATTTCGCGACGTAAAGCAGTATCTAGTCCAGTACGTGGTGGATCAACGATCAATGCATCGGCTAACCAGCCTTCAGACTGCCATTTTGGAAATAGTTCCTCTGCTGTTCCTATTTCGTAATGGGCATTTTCAATGTAGTTAATTTTGGCATTAATGTTAGCATCATCAACTGCTTCAGGGATAATTTCCATACCGCGAACTTCGCCAACCTTATCAGCTAAACTTAAACCAATCGTACCAACACCAGCATAGGCATCGACTAATTTATCAGCGTGTGTTAAGTCAAGTGCAGCTAGTGCTTCCTTATAGACTACTGCCATTTGTGTGTAATTGAGTTGCATGAAGGCACGAGGCGAGAGTTGGAAAGTTTTCCCCATAACTGTTTCTTCAATGTAGTCTTTACCCCATAATTTGATTGTTTCATCACCCCAGACAAGGCTGGTGCGACCAGGATTGAAATTTTGGAAAATACCTGTGACTTCTGGTAAGGCTTGATTAATAGCCGTAATCAACGCTGTGTCTCCAGGGAATCCATCAGTATTGGTAACAAAAGTTAATTGTACTTCACCAGTTGTATGTGACACACGAACGACAATTGTTTTAACTGTGCCATGATTTTTATCTTCATTGTAGATTGAAACTGAAAGCTTATCAAGTAGCTCACGAATCGTTCGTAGAACCTTCATTGTAACAGGGTCTTGTGTATGGACAATAGGCAGATCGACAAGATCGTGACTACTACGTTTGTACATACCGACACTGAGTTTTTTACCTATTTTACGAACTGGAAATTGTGCTTTATTACGGTATTCGTATGGATTTTCCATACCAATTGTGTCGCGCAAATCGTAATCAGACCAACCGCGTGGTTGGAATTTTTCTAATGATTGCACAAGGACGTCTTTTTTGAATGCTAATTGTGCGGGATATGTCATGTGCTCGAGTTCAAAGCCACCGACCTCAGTAGCGAATTCATCCATGGGTTTAACACGGTTTGGTGATTTTTCACGAATTTTTAACACGCGAGCCGCAATATATTTAGGTTCGACTTCAGTGACTCTAACAACAGCCACCTCATCTGGTAAAGCACCAGGAACGAAAACAATTTTACGTTTAAAGTAGCCAATTCCTTCACCATTGATGCCTAGGCGTTTGATCGTTAGTGGGAAATTTTGATCGACATGTACATCCACACCATCGAAATGGGGATCTTGTCTTTGACCTGATTTGCGTGGATCAAATTTCTTGCCGTAAAAAGGTTTTTTACCACTTGAATTGCTATTTTTTTGTGCATAGGCACGTTTTTTTGGTGAATTTTCTGTCATGATGTTTATGTTTTAGCGGATCGTTTAATATTATGTATTGAACAAGCGCTAAAACATTTCCTTTCTGCATTGCAATGCCATGGTAACTTTGTTATCTATCAAGTATAACAGCTAATTCTATATAAAACAGGTGATAAATTTAGGTATACCACACTTGTGTTATACCACGTATGTGTTATAATTGAATTGTAAAGGAGATGTGGAAAAATGATAAGAAGCAAAAACTTTATTAATCGCGATCATGATCGTGTACGTGGACAAACTTTAAATTGGAGTGATGATTATGAGATTTGATATTAAAGCGTATTTGGATGACAATTCGCTCACGATCTACCGAGTAGCGAAAGATTCTGGATATGGTTATACAACAATCCATAAATCATTTAACAAAACGCAATCAGGTGCAACTAGTTTGAATATGAGAGATCTTGATGCACTTGCTAAAGCGCAACATCAAGCAATGTGGGAAGTGCTAAGAGATCTTGAAAAATTATATTTTAATTCAGACGAGCGTTGATGTAGCTAACAACTTTGAACGTGGCTACACTTATTAAGTGTCTGATATAAATGAATAAAAGGGGAATTTTAAATGGCTAATGACAATTTTTTAAATGATCCATTCGGATCAGATATGAACAATATTTTTAATAATATGATGGGTAATATGAACGGTTATAATTCTGAAAACCGGCGTTATCTTATCAATGGACAAGAAGTGACACCTGAGCAGTTTGCGCAATATCGTCAAAGCGGACAGTTGCCTCAGGGTCAACAGGCAACAATTAATGGGGATAGCGCTGGTCGACAGGTAGCTCAGTCGCAAGGACAACCTAAGCAGGAAGGTATATTAGCTAAGTTGGGCCGTAATTTGACACAAGAAGCACGTGATGGTTTGCTTGATCCAGTGATTGGTCGTAACAAGGAGATTCAAGAGACTGCAGAAATTTTGGGTCGCCGTACGAAGAATAATCCAGTATTAGTTGGCGATGCTGGTGTTGGTAAAACAGCTGTCGTTGAAGGTCTGGCACAAGCAATTGTGACAGGTGATGTACCTGCTGCTATTAAAGATAAAGAAATTTATTCGATTGATATTTCAAGTTTAGAGGCAGGTACGCAATTCCGTGGTGCTTTCGAAGAGAATATTCAAAACTTGATGAAAGAAGTTAAATCAGCAGGGAATGTTATCTTATTCTTTGATGAAATTCATCAAATTTTGGGCGCTGGTTCTACTGGCGGTGAAGATGGGGGCAAAGGTTTGGCTGATATTATCAAACCTGCCTTGAGTCGAGGTGAAATTTCGCTAATTGGTGCGACAACTCAAGATGAATATCGTAACACTATTATGAAAAATGCTGCTTTGGCACGTCGATTTAATGAAGTTACTGTTAATGCGCCATCTGCCAAGGATACGCTACAAATTTTAAAAGGTATTGCTGCATTGTATGAAACGCACCATCATGTTTCCTTACCAGAGGATGTGTTGAAGGCTGCTGTTGATTACGCGGTACAATATATTCCACAACGTTCGCTGCCTGATAAGGCGATAGATTTGTTGGATATGACGGCAGCTCATTTGAGTGCTAAAAATCCAGTAACAGACAAAGTTAGTTTAGAAAAGCAATTGCATGACACCAAAGCAAAGCAGGAAAAGGCTGTTGCAGACGAGGATTTTGAAGCTGCATTAAAACATAAAAATACAATTGCTGAGTTAGAACAGAAAATTGCCGGGGCAGATGAAGCGACCAAAGTTGTTGCCACTGCTAATGATGTGGCAGAGTCTGTTGAACGTTTAACAGGTATTCCAGTCGCACAAATGGGTGCTTCTGATATTGAACGTTTGAAGACAATCGGCGATCGTCTGGCTGGTAAAGTTATCGGACAAGAGGACGCAGTTAATATGGTTGCACGTGCTATTCGTCGTAACCGTGCGGGATTTGACGAAGGAAATCGACCAATTGGTAGTTTCTTATTTGTTGGTCCAACAGGTGTTGGAAAGACAGAGTTAGCTAAGCAACTAGCGCTAGATATGTTTGGTAGCAAAGATAACATTGTACGATTAGATATGTCAGAGTATTCAGACTTGACAGCAGTTTCAAAGTTAATTGGGACTACTGCTGGCTATGTTGGATATGATGATAACAGTAACACGCTAACAGAAAAAGTGCGTCGTAATCCTTATTCTATTGTCTTACTTGATGAAATTGAAAAGGCAAATCCACAAATTTTAACATTATTACTACAAGTAATGGATGATGGTCGACTCACTGATGGTCAAGGTAACGTTGTTAATTTCAAAAATACAGTGATTATTGCAACTTCAAATGCCGGTTTTTCAGATAAGAGCGATGGTGAACTCATGGCGCGTTTGGCACCTTACTTCCGTCCGGAATTCTTAAACCGTTTTAATGGGGTGATTGAATTTTCAACTTTGAGTAAAGATGATCTCAAGCAAATTGTTAATTTAATGCTAGCTGATGTGAGTCAGACATTAGCTAAGAAAGATTTGACTTTGCAGGTGTCTGACGCTGTTAAAAATCATTTGATTGAAGATGGTTATGATGAAGCGATGGGTGCACGACCACTCCGTCGTGTTATTGAACAACAAATTCGTGATCAAGTCACTGACTTTTACCTTGATAGCCCTGGCGAGAAAGAACTTAGTGCAGACTTAATTGATGATCAAGTTGTGATTTCAGCTATTATTAAAAAATAATATTGTGTCAAAAAGATCGGTTAGCGATATCATGCTAACCGTTTTTTAGTGTCTGATTAGTTTTATTTTTAGGTAGCGGTTCAAATAGTGATTAAATTCAAAAAATCTTGTCTAGACTGGTAAGTCTATGCTACGGTACCAGTGGCTTAACTTGTCTATACATTTAGATGAAAGAGCCAGCTTAATTATTTGTAAGCGCTTACAAATAATGTTATATTTAAGCTGTAAATAGCGATAGAGGAGAATTTGTGATGAATAAATATCAGATCATCCACGATGAATTGCTAAAACAAATTAATGATGGGAAATATCCAGAAGATGCAAAATTACCTAGTGATTTTGCCCTAATGAATCGCTATCATGTCGCTCGCGAGACGTCGCGAAAGGCTGTTGCAATGTTAGTTGATGAGGGATATGTCATGCGAATTAAAGGGCGTGGGACATTTGTTATTAATCAAAATCGTTATTCGTTTCCGATTTCGCATGTTGAAAGTTATCGTGAATTAGCGGCACGTCTAAATCTCAATGAACGGACGCAACTGTATGCTATTTCAGATAAAGATGTTCCATTAGTTTTTGATTATAGTGAACAAATACCCTTACCGGCAACAGAAATTGTGCGTATTCGTTATTTGGATAATGAACCCGTAATTATTGACCGGGATTATGTTTTAAAAGATGTTGTCCCAGAAATTAAAGGTTTGTCGACTTCACTATCATTATTTGAATTATTTGAGCAAAAGTTAGGTTTAGTGATTAGTTATGCAAAAAAGACAATTACGATTGAAACTGCCAATACATTAGATAGGCAGCTAATGTCATTGACGGAACCCATGTCAATTGTCGTGATTCGTTCAGAAACCTTTCTTAATGATGGGAGAATTATCGCATTTACTGAATCCCGTCATCGTGGCGATCGCTTCAAGAGTGTCGAATTTTCTAGACGCCATTGAAATGATGTTGGGAATAGTTACGCATAGGAGAAAAGAAATGACAAATACAAAAATTTTGGCGCCGCTTGCCGGCAAACTCATCCCATTAATAGAAGTTGATGATCCAATTTTTAGCAAGAAAACGATGGGTGATGGATTTGGACTGATACCAACGGGTCATGATATAGTTGCACCAGTAGCTGGCGAAGTTATTGCCCTACAAGGTCATGCTTTTGGTTTGCATAATTCAGATGGCTTAGATGTATTGACACATATTGGTCTTGAAACAGTCAGTCTTGATGGCAAACCATTTTCATGGACAATTAAAAAAGGTGATCATGTACGTGCTGGAGATAAAGTTGGGTCTGTTGATTTAGCCCAAATTACTGCAGCCAATCTATCTACAACAACGATGGTGGTCGTGACGAACACAGCTGAGCGGGTAGATAGTTTGAAAGTTATCGATTATAAAACGGTAACAGCTGGTGAAGTGGTTGCTGATGTAGCTATTAAACAAGAAATAATAGAGACAACTAAAATGAGTAGTTCAGTAAAAAGATCTGGTAATCAGTATGAAGGACTGGCTGCTGACATTATTGCTGGTGTTGGTGGTGCACAAAATGTGGATAAAGTGATTCACTGTATTACGCGATTGCGTTTTTATTTGAAAGATCACAACATTGCTGATAATCAGGCCATTGAAAGTTTAGATGGTATAGCAGGTGTAAATTATGCCGATTCATTAGGACAGTATCAAGTTGTCATTGGTCCTGCTGTTGCCGATGTTTATGATGAGGTGATTACGCAATTAGGCGATAATGTGGTTGATAATGATGCAACAGATCAGGCAGTGGCTGAAACGCGAGGTGGTAATGGTTCTAAAAATCCAATCGTGCACGCGTTTCAGGCGATAATTGGCACCATTACTGGTTCAATGATGCCAATCATTGGGTTACTTGCTGCTGGTGGTATGTTAAATGGTTTCTTGAGTTTGGTATCGAATCAAGCATCATTTTCGGCAATTTATTTTATTAATCCAGCATCGAGTACGTTTACGATTTTACAATCAATGGCGATGGCACCGTTTTATTTTCTACCAATTCTAGTTGGTTTCTCAGCTGCCCAACAACTGAAAAGTGATCCATTTGTTGTTGCAGCTATTGGTGCGTTTCTTGTTAAACCAGAGTTTATTAACTTAACAAATGCTCATGTTGTCAATAATGAAATTGTTCAACCTGGTAAAATTATGGGGACATTATTTGGTGTCAGTTTGAATTCGAGTTTCTTCGGACTGCCAATTAATATTCCGAGTTATGCCTATTCAATTTTCCCAATTATATTTGCTGCATGGCTAGCACGACCAGTTGGAAATTGGCTTAAAAAGAAGTTACCATTGGTATTACGTTCAATTTTCCAACCATTACTAACATTAGTTGTTGTGGCTTCTGTAGTGCTAATTCTTGTCGGCCCTGCAATCACGTTAACATCGCAAGGCATTTCTACAGTAATTAACTGGTTACTACATTTGAACTATCCATTGTCTGGTTTAATTATTGGTGGCTTGTATCAAGCACTTGTTATATTTGGATTACATTGGATGGTGGTACCGTTGATTGCCAACGAAATTGCACAAACAGGACATTCAACGTTGAACGCCATTGTTAACTTTACAATGATTGCTCAAGGTGCTGGTGCACTGGCTGTGTGGGCGAAAACAAAAATTCCTTCACTTAAAGGGCTTGCCGGTGCTGGCTTCCTGTCAGCAATGGCTGGTATTACCGAACCTGCTATGTATGGTATTAATTTAAAGTATGGTCGTGTATTCTGGATGGCCAATATTGGTGGTGCCGTTGGTGGCTTTATTGCAGGATTATTTAACTTAAATATGTATGGTTTCACCGGTTCGTTAATTGGTTTCCCATCGTTTGCTGTACCAAAAGGTCAGGTGGGCGCTGGTAATAATATGTTGATTTTCTGGATTGCTTCGGCCGCAACAATTATTGTCTCGTTTGCAATGGTGTACTTCTTCGGCTTTAAAGACTCTGACGCAAGTGAAATAAAAACAGTTGAGAAGAGAAACGCCTTTAAAGATGCTGCTGGTAAGTAAGAAGTTGACAATTTAAGGAGGAAACATGGCAGAAAATACTTGGTCATTAACTTATGATGATATCGTAGATGGCGTGAAAAACTACGGTCGTGAAAGCTTACTAAGCCTAGGAAATGGATTTCTTGGTTGGCGTGGTGCACTTGTTACAAATACTTATGATGTCGATTTTTACCCTGGACTGTACGCAGCAGGTGTTTTTAATCAAACGTCAACACCGGTTGCCGGACGCGCTGTAATTAATGAAGATTTAGTTAATTTACCAAACGTCCAATTGATGACGGTGTCAATTGCTGGTCAACCCTTAGTGATTAATAATGATACGATGACCAACTTGACACGACAACTTGATTTTAAAACAGGAGAATTAATTGATCAGTATCGTGTTTTGGTGGATGATAATCCGGAACATTTTGTTGATATTGAAACTATCAAAATTGTTGACCCCGTAAATTGGCATTGTCTAGCTTTAAAATTCAAAGTCACACCTAGTTATGATGTTGATTTGACGGTTGAGGCCAAAATTGATGGTAGCGTTGAAAATAAAAACGTTGCGCGCTACCGAGATTTTGATTCGAAAGAATTTGTGATTCAATCAATAACTGACACAACGATGACAACTCATACACGAACAACTCATGTGACAGTGGCTTTGGCATCGCAATCAAGTGGCGAAAATGTGCAATCAAAAACGACTAAAATAACAGATGACAGTGTTATTGACCAGTATGCTGCTCACGGGCGTACAGGACAAACGGTGGTTATCACGCGTGTGATGGCGCTAGCAAGTGATTTGGAAACAAAAACAGATCCCACAGCATTAGTTCAAAATGCGGTTGACCAAACAACGTTTTCAGAGATTCAACAAAACAGTCATGCTTATTGGCATGAATTATGGCAGACAAAAGATATTCAAATTACTGGTGATGATGCGATGCAAAAATTAATCAGAATGGGTATCTTTCATTTAAACCAAATGGGAAATCGTCATGCCAATCCGAATTTAGACGTGTCTGTTGGTTCTCGTGGATTAACTGGTGAAGGTTATCGTGGCCATATTTTCTGGGATGAACTATTTGTTTTACCCTATTATTCAGCAAATGAATCGACTGTGGCACGATCAATTTTGAAATATCGTACGAACCGTTTGTCAGTGGCTGAAAAAAATGCCTTGTCTGAGAATGAAACTGGTGCGATGTACCCTTGGCAATCAGGTATGTACGGGGATGAACAAAGCCAGTTAATTCATTTAAATACAGTCGATAATACTTGGATTCCCGATAATTCTCGTCTGCAACGGCATGTGTCTTTGGCGATAGCCTACAACATGTGGGTGTACCAGAAAATGACGGGGAAATTAGATCATCTGAATGATAATGGGTTAGAAATGCTCATACAAATTGCCCGTTTTTGGATTAACAAGGCACAATCAGCAGGCGATAGATTTATTATTGCTGGTGTGATGGGACCAAATGAGTTTCACGAAGAAATTCCTGGAGCACATAAGGGTGGCCTACTTAATAATGCCTATACAAATATTATGCTAGTGTGGCTTTTAAATTACTTGCATGAATTATCACAAAATCCTGCTAGCAATTTTAGTCAAGTAGCAAAGCAGGTTGGGTATACTGATGATGAACAAGAAAAAGCAGAAATGATCCGCCATCTCTTGAAGTTATCAATTAATAGTGATGGCATTGTTGAACAATATGAAGGATTTTTCCAGTTGAAACAGTTAGATTTTTCTGCTTATCAAGCTAAATACGGTGATATTCATCGTATTGATCGACTTTTAAAATCTGAAGGAAAAGCGCCAGATGATTACCAAGTTATTAAACAAGCTGATTTCTTGATGTTAATTTATAATTTAGGCGCTGCGCATACACATGAGTTAATTACACAATTAGGTTATCAATTACCAGATGATTGGTTAGCTAAAAATACAGCCTATTATTTAAAACGGACAACACATGGTTCAACAACATCACGACCAGTATTTGCGGGTATTTATGTTGAACTTGCACGACAGGGTAATACAACGCTTGAATCACAAGCTTATGATTTTTTAACTGATGCAATTGGTTCAGATTATTATGATATACAAGGTGGTACAACAGCCGAAGGTGTTCACATGGGTGTGATGGGTGAAACATTATCGGTTATTCAAAATGATTATGCAGGTGTGGACATGCTACATGATATGTTTGTGTTAAATCCACGTTTGCCGAAGCAATGGTCAAAATTACGTTTTACACAACTTTATCAAGGCGCGCAATTAACCATTGAGATAACAGCTAAAGAGGTAACGATTACCAGTAATCGTGATATCAATATTATGGTAACTGATCAAATAATTGCGCTTATTGCACAACAAGAAAGAAAGGTAGTTTACAATGGTTGAGTTTTCAGATATTAAGGGTTTTACTTTTGATTTAGATGGTGTCATTACTGATACGGCTAAATTTCATGAGCAAGCATGGCATGATTTAGCTATGCAAATAGGTGTTAATTGGTCTGATGAGCTAGGCAACCAATTAAAAGGTATTAGTCGCATGGATTCTTTAAACATGATCTTGTCAGCTGCGGGACAGCAAGATAAGTATAGTGATGAAGAAAAACAAGCCTTTACGATACAAAAAAATACTCACTATGTTGAACTAATTCAAGAGATTACACCAAAAGACATTTTACCAGGCATGACTGCATTTTTGTCAGAAATTAAATCTGGTGGTTATATTGCTAGTATTGCAAGTGCTTCTAAAAATGCGCCTAAAATTCTTGAAAAATTGGGTATTATTGATGATTTTGTTGGGATCGTTGACCCAGCAACATTATCACATGGGAAACCTGATCCCGAAATATTTACTAAAGCCGGCGACATTTTAAAGTTAAGTCCGAGCCAAATTATAGGATTAGAGGATGCTAGCGCGGGGGTAGAAGCCATTAAAGCTGCTGGTCAGACAGCATTAGGTATTGGTTTAGCGGCAAAATCTGCATCTCCAAATTTATGGGTAGCTAGTACAGCAGAAATTTCTCTGGCAAATATTGCTGCTGGTATGCAAAATTCAAAATAATTTATAAACACGATGTCATTCTTAGAAAATAAATAACACAAAAAAACTAAACGTTAGTATATGA
>NZ_AEMI01000016.1 GCF_000166715.1 Leuconostoc gelidum subsp. gelidum KCTC 3527 | reverse complement strand
CCAACTTCATACACGAAGTTGGCGACTTTTTAATATATTTTAATAGTATTCGTGAAAAACATGTGTACCAAAATTAATAGTATTAAAGATTAACCGCGAACAACTAATACGTCAATATTAGCCGTTCTTGTCACAAATTCAGTAACAGAACCGATAACTAAGCGTTCTACGGCGTTTAAACCAGTAGCTCCAATAACGATGATGTCGGCATTAACCTCATTTGGTACGTCTTTAGCAATCAATGCTTTTGGTGAACCATATTCAATGAGATAGTCAACGTTTTTAACACCAGCATCAATGGCTTGTTGCTTATACTTATCAAGTGTTTTACGTGTTTCATCAGAGACAGCTTCGACCATTGTATCATCAAAACTGGCTACATTTTGAAAAGCACGTGTATCAATGACGTTCAAAATTGATAATATACCATTGTCACCAGCATCATTTGTTAACTCAATGGCGCGAACAAGTGCTGCTTCTGATTCTTTCGAACCATCCATTGGCACTAAAATGTTGTTATAGTTTGCTGTCATAAGAATTCTCCTTTAATATTGTTTATACTTTAAGTATACCGCTTACATTGATAAATTACTATAATTTTAAAATATTTGTTGACAAACTTTTCTGTACAAAAAAGCGTCCACAATTGTGGACGCACGGGACATGCCCGAGACACTCATGATACCGTTAATCGTTACGCAGGTTTTCCTCGGAATTGTCGAGGTGGATCGTTCATAACGCTTGTTAGATTACCGAATGAAAGGGCTTATCTGTCAAGTCGAAAATTCCCATCCGAGAAATGAAAGTTGTAAGGAAAAAGCTGATGATGTAACAATGCGTATATCTGAGGAATCTATACTTTATTATAACGCGAAAAATTGGCAACAACCAGTCTTGACATTTTGAAACTAGTAATTGTATTATTAGTTTCAAAATAATACTCATTGTAAGCCTTTTTTTTGTTGCAATTTTAAAGAATGATATACATCATAGAATGATTGCTCGATTTTCGAGTTGCCTTTAGGATGGAAATATGAAACATCATGGATACTATCTGGTAAATATTGTTGTGGGATCCAGTCATTATCGAAATCATGGGGGTAAATATAGGATGTACCATGATCCAAATCAGCCGCACCTTGATAATGTGAATCTTTTAAATGGTTGGGAATATCTGACACTTTGCCTGAATTAATATCATTAATTGCCATGTCCAGTGCTTGGTAGGCTGCATTCGACTTTGGAGAAAGTGCGAGTTCAATTATTGCATTTGCCAAAGGAATACGTGCCTCCGGAAAACCAAGTGTTTGAGCGGCCTGAATGGCTAGGACAGCATGTTGCACAGCGGCTGGATTGGCTAAACCGATATCCTCATAGGCAATAACTGTCAGGCGTCGTGTCAAAATTGGTAAGTCACCGGACTCTACAATCCGTGCGGCATAATGTAAGGCAGCATCAACATCGGAACCACGAATGGACTTTTGAAGAGCTGAAATGACGTCATAATGTGCATCGCCATCTTTATCAGCAGACATTGCTTTACGTTGTACAGTTTCTTCAATAATTGGCAAAGTGATATGAATGGCATTGCTTTTTTTATTAGGAGGCGTTGACAAAACAGCTAATTCCAAGCCATTGAGTGCGCTACGCAGATCACCATTTGTTGCCCGAGACAGTTGTGTCATCGCATTATCATCAAGCGTAACATTGTAATTGCCAAGGCCTTTTTCTTTATCATCAAGTGCACGTTTAACGGCGATTTTGATGTCGTTTTCGGTAAGTGGCATGACTTGAAAAATTTGCGTTCGTGATCGAATAGCTGGCGTCACGTTAATGTAAGGATTCTCAGTTGTAGCACCGATTAAAATAATTGCGCCAGATTCTAAATGAGGTAATAAAAAATCTTGTTTTATTTTATTTAAACGATGAATTTCATCCAGTAATAAAACGACAGTACCGGACATTTTAGCTTCTTCAGCAACGATTTGAAGATCTTTTTGGCTATCTGTCGCGGCATTTAACATACGGAATGCATATTTCGAAGATCCTGCAATAGCAGATGCGATTGAAGTTTTTCCAGTACCTGGTGGGCCATATAAAATCATGGAACTAAGGCGTTTAGCGTCAACCATACGTCGAATAATTTTGCCACTACCTACTAAATGAGGTTGTCCAACGATTTCTTCAATTTGAGTTGGGCGCATACGATACGCGAGAGGCTGCTGCATAATATTAAACCTTGGTGATCCTTTTTTATAGTATAGTAGTGGCTTATTAATTTAAATAAATGTTGTCAATATTGACAGCGGTATCGGCGGCTAATAAAACGGCGATTGGATCGTTTTGATGCATAGATTCTGTTGTATGAGAGAGTAGTGTGAACGGGTGCTTTGTACGTGTTGCTATAGCGACATAGGGGGCAAAGTTATCCCCAGCAATGTTTTGATCAATTAAAACTTTACCCATACTATGTGATTTTAAAGTGGTTTCAAATTGTGATTGAACATCTAAGCTTCTTAGTTGCGAATATTTAACAGCAACCACGACACGTTCTCGAAATGTGCCAAGGTAATGTTTTTGTTCATCAGGGTTTATTTGAGATTGACCACCGAGTTGTTCTTTTTGTAAGCGTTCATTGATATCCATGTTTTATTCTCCGATACGTTGTAGTATGTCTATTATACGTTATATTTAAATCACAACACAAACAAAAGAAAAAACGCCACCAAAACGGTGACGTTTTCTACCAAATGAATTAAGTTATTAACCCAAACGGTTGTAATATTCGACGATTAATGATTCGTTAATGTCGGCATCTAATTCTTCACGTTCTGGCAAGCGAACTAATGAACCTTCAAGCTTTTCAGCATCGAATGAAACGAATTGTGGATGACCCACAACTGATTCAACAGCTACTTGAATAGGAACAATAGTTTTTGACTTGTCGCGAACTGAGATAACTTGACCAGGTGTTACGCTGAATGAAGGAATATCAACACGTTTGCTGTCGACCATAATATGGCCATGATTAACTAATTGACGTGCTTGTTGGCGTGTTGTGGCCAAACCAAGACGGTAAACAAGTGAATCCAAACGTTGCTCCAACAAAATCATGAAGTTAGTACCATGTGTACCCTTACGGATCTTACCAGCTTTATTAAACAAAGAATGGAATTGACGTTCTGTCAAACCGTAAGTGAAACGCAACTTTTGCTTTTCACGCAATTGTGTACCATATTCAGAAATTTTAGCGCGGCGACCTGCACCGTGATCACCAGGTGCGTATGCACGACGTGATAATTCTTTACCAGTACCAGACAATGAAACACCTAAGCGACGCGAAATGCGCCACTTTGGACCTGTATAACGTGACATATATAATGTCCTCCAAAATGTAGTTTGTCGTACATTTGAGGGGTAAGTACCAGATGCGTGCAGCGCCGAACTTGACGTTTCTCAGAACCAGTAGCTATGGCCTTACTAACGATTTGGGGCGTTGTTGACGCGCTTCTTTACTTACTGCTACTCAATTAACAACTTCTTTTAATAGTAACAGAAATGATTATGATAAGCAAGTTATTAAGAAAGGTGTAAACGATTTGAGATTTAGCAAAATACATTGCGATACTCGGCATTACATCTAGTCGCGTGATAGAATGAGATTATCAATTAAAAATGGGATAAAAACACATGAATCTGACTGTATTAGCAATTATTTTAGGTATCGTTGTCATCGCATATTTAGCAATATTTATTATGCAGCGTACAACAGTAAAAAGAGTGAGCGCATACCAAACTAAAAAAGAACAATTAGCGTCTTTAAAGGTTCGTGATGAGTTGGTTGAAGGGCGCAAATTAGCATTAACAGGACAGTCTTTAAAACAGTATCAAAGTTTGGAAGGTAGTTTTAATGATGTTAAAAATAATAAATTTCTGAAAATTGATCAACAAGCCAACCTTGTTTTATTTGAGGCACGGGGTATTAATTTTATTAAAACAGGGCACGAGTTATCGCGTTTAGAGGCCATGGTTGATGATACGGAGAGTACAATTAACACTGTTCGTAGTGGTTTAACAGAATTAAAAAAGATTGACGAAGCGCATCGCGAAGCAATTAACGATTTAAAAAAGAAATATGATGACTTACGTAAACGTTTGCTGGCAGAAAACTTTAAATTTGGACCAGCAAATAAGGGTCTAGACAATTTTTTGAAGCAGCTTGAGGGCGATTATGATGAATTTACGCGTTTAACGGAAAATGGTGATCACGCAACTGCTTCTGATATTTATGAACAATTGGCCATGGAAACAACACAAATGGAAAATATGATGGCTGACATTCCTGCGTTGTTTGAAAAATTAGATACAGTGTATGTTGAACAATTGAATGAATTGGTACAGGGACACACGGATCTCATTGCCCAAGGTTACGTTTTCCCCAATGATACATTGGTGGAGGAACTTGAAGCAATTGATGCGCAACGCCAACAAGTTCTTCAGTTACTGGGTGAACTTAAGTTAAAAGAAGTGTCGGAACAAAATGGCTATATTGATCGGCGTATTGATACATTATATGACATGATGGAAACAGAAGTGACAGCTAGAAAAGAAGTGACTAAAAATGCCGATCAGTTGTCATCAGACTTATTACGGTTACGCGAACAAAATGGTCAATTATCGATGACGTTAGACCGCTTAGGTCAAAGGTTTCAGTTCAATCATAAAGAATTAGAGACACGACGTACTTTGTTGGAACAAATCAATGCTACCGAGGAACAAGTTAATCATAACGATGATTTGCTTGAGGCTTCTGAAATGTCTTTTAGTGAGTTACGCGCCAAACAAGACAGTCAGTTAAAACGTTTCTCGGAAATCGAGAGTCAACAAGTTGAAATTTGGGAGAAAATTTCAGGACTTGAAAAAGCACAACATTCAGCACGACAATTTGGTGGTCAATATCAACAAGAAATTGAAAATATCAAACAAGCTGTTGAACGCATGAATTTACCTGGATTACCAGGAAGCTATTTAGAATATTTTTTTGCAGTATCTAATGAGTTGAATCGATTAGCTAAATCGCTGCAAGCACATCTAATCGATATGGATGAGGTGCAAAGACAACTTAACATTGTTTCAGCTGATATTGATACATTAAAAGAGAAAACAGAAACGCTTGTTGACCAAGCATCTTTAACGGAACAGTTATTACAGTATGCTAATCGTTATCGCACAAGTAGCGATCGTGTTGCAGCCGCTAGTGAACAAGCTCGTATGTTCTATGAACGGGATTACAGCTTTGATAAAGCGATGGATGTTTTGGGACCAGCCTTAAATAGTGTGGAGCCAGGAATCTATGAAAAGTTAGTTGATTCGTATATGCGACGTAAGACACCATTACTATAAACTAGAAAAAAGCCAGCTGATGCTGGCTTTTTTCATAAAAATGGGTAGAATAATGAAGACTATTGATGATTATAATGAAATACTAACAGATCGGTTAGTATTACGGCGTGTTTTATTAACAGATGCGCCACAAATGTATCAATGGTTGAGTGATGAAAATACCGTTCAGTGGTTATCGGGTACTTTGAACACTAGCATCGAGAATGTTGAAAATCAAGCGATTAAATCTTATTTTTGGCAAGATGTTGTTAACACGAAAAAATATGGCATTGCATTACAAGAAACAAATGAACTAATTGGTAGCATTGATTTTCGACAAAATATATTAAAAAGCAATGCTGAAATTGGCTATGTATTGACGCCTCTACAGAGAGGGAAAGGATTTATGCATGAAGCGGTCAGCAGTTTGCTTAAAATTGGATTTACTGAACTGAATTTGGTTGATATTTGGATTAGTCACGACAGTGAGAATATAAGTAGTCGCCACGTACCTGAACGTTTAGGATTTGAACAAACCGAAATTAACGCTACATCATCTCATGTTGTTTGGCATATGTCATCTGAACGATATCGTGAGAAATTCTAAATAAATTTTGATTTAAAAAAATGTTGTAAAAGTCATAAAAATTTATAAAGACACCCCAAATGATAAATTTTATCGTTATGCTAGTAAAGTATATCGTAATCATAGAAGGGGTTTATATGTCAAGTTGGCAATATTTATTAAAAAATAAGCGACAATTAGCTAAGTGGCTAGTTGCTGCTATGATACCTGTGATATTTGTAGCAGGTTTCTTAGGCACAATGGGTCATACGACACAGCAGGCCAGTAGATTAAAGGTTGCAGTGGTTAATCTAGATGATGGTGGTCAGTATCGTGGTAAACAGCAAAATATTGGTGCTGATTTTTCTCGTCGTTTACGCAATGAAAAAATATTCATGGCTATAAACTACACGACAAAAAAGCAAGCAAAATTGGCTCTACGTGATGGTAAAATCAGTGCCATTGTGGTTATACCGTCAGCATTAACAAGCCAGTTATCAGATTTTCAAAAATCTGGGAAAACAATTAATTTGCAGCAAATAATTGCTAGTGGACAGAGTCAATTTGCATCGCAATATATGCAGCGTCAATTAGCACAAGCGTTGAATCATGAAAATGCGCTTTTGATGATTGGTACAGCCAATAGTTCAATGTTAAAGAATCTTGCAAATCAAAGTCAAAATTTATCGCAAGAAGCAAATGATTTACAGACTAATTTGCAAGCAGTTGGTAATGGTATTGATGCACAGAAAGCAAGTGATCTTCAAGAAACAGCACAAGAAGAAACAGCAAAATTAGCAAACTATTCTGCACAACTTAATGATGCAATTAGCGCAGGAGATACTTCTAAGATCAGCGAGATGGCTTCAGCGATTAATGATGTATCTTATACAATGCAGACCTCTGTAGTCGGGGGTATTAGTAATATGGCGGCTAATTTGAATAATACAAAAGCGTTGAGTGATGAATCTGGTATTATTCAATCAAGTGCAAAGAAAATTCAACAAGGGCAGTCTAGCATTGCTGGTAAATTAAAAGATACGCTAGGGGAGCAGGAATCAAGTAAAAACGTGTCACCTTTATCACAAATGATGGCTTTTAATATGACGGATATTCAACCTGTTAAGCAAGATGGTCAATTTATTTTGCCAAATCTATTAGTCATTGGCGTGACACTGTTGTCTATTTTGTTTGGTTTAGTATTACCAATAAAATCAACCAAGCAAGAAATGCTTGCATTGGAACAGTGGTGGCGTAATTTCCAAGTTGGGGGAGTATTGAGTATTGTGACTGTATTGTTGATGACAACCAGTGCGTTATTTTGGCAGATATCATTAGGAAAATTTTTCACCATTACGGTTGTGACTTTGTTGGCTTCTTGGGCGATGATGAGTATTGTTTGGTATTTAAAACAAGTATTAGGCCAAAGTGGCTGGTGGTTGTCAATAGTTCTTATGACAATGCAGGTAATTTTTACAGTCACGTCAATACCTAGCAGTATGTCAACAGCTTTATTTAATATCACACGTAGTATATTCCCATTGACGGCCTTAAATCGTGCGATTAGTCAGCTAATATTTGGTGGTAATGTACAACAAAATGTGGCCATAATAGTACTTTGGTTGCTTATTTTTACTATTTTATTAGTGACATACTACCGTGTAAAGCAACGTCAAAATCTTGAAGAAATACTAATTGATTGAATCGTTTATACTATTATTGATTAGGAAAAGTTAGTTTAAAGTTACAGATGTGCTCAAAGTTATACTATTTTACGATTAAAAAGGGTGTAAAATAATAATATGATAACAAAAAAAAGTACAAGTGAAGTCACACGTGAACGCATTTTGCTAGCAGCAACAGAATTATTTTTAGCAAAAGGATATGAACAAACAACGACGCGCGAAATTACTAAAGTACTCAACATCACACAACCAGCTCTGTATCATTATTTTGGAGATAAAGAGGCACTGTTTGTTGAGGTTATCAAACGGGTAGGTAAACAAGTATCAGATAGTATGCATCTTATTTTAAGCCAAACATATGAGCAACCTAGAGACCAGCTTGTTGCTATGACACAAGTCATTGTTACGCGTCATCCGCGTGATGTTTTCACTTTGATACATGGTAGCTTTAACGTATTATCATTAGAAAATCAACGAGAATTGGGCATTGTTTTTGGTCGCGATTATGTGAAGCCAATCGCAATTTTTTTTGATCAAGAAGCATTGAAACTTCGCCAACATGTTGATTCTCGGGTAGCCAGTTCGTTTTATATTACCAGTTTAGCACCATTATTCGGTGATTTTCATCGTCTTAATGGCACATTGGATATGACAGAAAGAATACAACAATTGCTTGATCTAATTCTCTATGGTGTCTCAGAACGTTGAGTTTTGTACAGGTAGATGGTATGATATAGTGAGAATTTAACGGAGACGACACACATGGCTAGTCAAAAAGTATCACTCGCGTGCACAATTTGTGGTTCGCGTAATTACACGGTAGCATTATCAAAAGATCGCACAGAGCGTCTTGCAGTTAAAAAGTTTTGCGCTTTTTGCGGAAAGCATACATTACACCAGCAAACAAAGTAAAGGTTATAAAAAATATGTTGAAATATTTTAGAAACGTTGCAACAGAGATGAAGCGAGTCACTTGGTTATCACAAGAACAAGCATCAAAAGAAACGGTGACAGTTATCACCGTCTCAGTTGTTTTTGCGCTATTTTTAGGCGGGGTGGATTGGCTGTTGCAAAGTGGCTTTAATTTCATTCTAAATTAATAGCGAAATGATCAAAGATATAGTATACTAGTAATATCAGCAAGGACTTCTTTATGAGGTCCTTTTTTATAGCAAAAAAGAAGGAGAAGCCTTAGAAAATGTTGAATCATTACCATATTTAACAGTAATGATAGACGAATCGGGCGCATTAAATCATGTCAGAAAATAACGAATTATCACAAGAAAACCAAAACGAAGAAGCGATTGTTAATAACGATAATATTGAAAAATCGTGGTTCGTTGTGCATACCTATTCCGGTTATGAACACAAAGTGAAGGCTAACTTGGAGTCCCGTACACAAACAATGGGTATGTCAGAACAAATTTTCCGTATTTTGGTGCCAGAACAAGAAGTGACAACTATTCAAGATGGCGAAGCAAAAACCTCTGTTGAAAACGATTTTCCGGGTTATGTTTTAGTTGAAATGGCAACACCACATGATTACAATATGACTGATGAAGCTTGGTATGTTGTGCGTAACACACCTGGTGTTACAGGATTCTTGGGATCTCACGGTGCTGGGTCAAAGCCTAATTCACTAATGCCTGAGGAAGTTGATCTTTTGATGAAACGTATGGGCATGGTAACCCGTGAAGTGGTTGATTTGGCAGTCGAAATTGGACAAACAGTTAAAATCATTACTGGACCTTTTTCTGGTATGGAAGCTACTGTTACAATGGTTGATGTTGAGAAACAAACATTGGAAGCAACAGTTGAAGTGTTCGGCCGTGAAACGCCAACAGAATTAGACTTTGCTGATGTTGATACTGTTTTGGATGAAGCTTAAAATAGTGCAAATTTAAATAAATACTTGCGAAAAAAGATATTATCTTATATAATTAATGGGTATGTCATAGACATACGTGGGAGCAGCACTTAAGCTGCGTCTACCACAACACGAGGAGGAAAAAATCGTGGCTAAAAAAGTTACAACAGTAGTTAAACTACAAATCGCCGCTGCTAAAGCAACGCCAGCACCACCAGTTGGTCCTGCGTTGGGACAAGCCGGCATTAACATTGCGCAATTCACAAAAGAATTTAATGCGCGTACTGCAGAACAAGCGGGTTCAATCATTCCGGTTGAAATCTCTGTTTTCGATGATCGTTCATTCGAATTCGTTACGAAGACACCACCTGCTGCTGACCAATTACGTAAAATTGTTGGTAAGGGTTCAGGAGAACCTAACACTAAGAAGGTCGGAAACGTTACTTTGGATCAAATTCGGGCAATTGCTGAAAACAAAATGGGTGATTTAAATGCTAATGATGTTACAGCAGCTATGCGTATGATCGAAGGTACAGCACGTTCAATGGGTGTTACTGTTGAAGGTGTTGACTTGACTGTTGACGGTACAGCAATCAAGGAGGACGCAGAATAATGACTCAAAAACATGGTAAGAAGTATACTGCAGCATTAGCAAAGGTAGAAGCTGAAAAGAACTACACTTTGAATGAAGCAGTAACGCTAGTTAAAGAAATTGATTACGCTAACTATGACGCTTCAGTTGAAGTTGTCTTTAAGTTAAATGTTGACACACGTCAAGCAGATCAACAATTACGTGGCGCTGTTGTTTTGCCAAATGGAACAGGTAAAGACAAGAAGGTTATTGTCTTTGCACAAGGCGACAAAGCTAAGGAAGCGGAAGCTGCTGGAGCCGATGTTGTTGGGGCTGCTGACTTAGTTGCACAAATTCAAGGTGGCTGGATGGACTTTGATACAGCCATTGCTACACCTGATATGATGGCTCAAGTTGGTCGTGTTGCACGTATTTTGGGTCCTAAGGGATTGATGCCCAACCCAAAGACTGGTACAGTTACAATGGATGTTACTAAGGCTGTTTCAGATGCTAAGGGCGGACAAGTAACATACCGTACAGACCGTGACGGAAACGTTGCTGTGCCTGTTGGTCGTGTGTCGTTTGATGAAGCTAAGTTGGCTGAAAATATCAAAACAATTGCTGACACTGTTTTGAAGTCGCGCCCAGCAGCTGTTAAGGGTGTATATGTAGAGCACGTGTCAATTTCTTCAACTGTTAGTCCAGCCGTTGCTTTGGATGTTAACGCATTGTAAAGTTTGACGATATCAACTTCGTTTGATATACTTATTAAGTAAATTAAATCATTTTGCCTAAGACTCAGGAGGTACTTGTACCTTAATATCCTGCCGAGGAAGTTTAAAAAACTTTTCCCGTGTGTCTTTTGGTACACGGGATTTCTTTTGCAAAATAATATTATGAAAGGAGAATATATATCATGAGTGAAAAAGCTATTGCAGTAAAAGCACAAAAAGTTGAAGAAATTGCTGATCAATTCAAGAATGCTGCTTCAGCAGTTGTTGTTGATGCTCGTGGATTGACAGTTGCTCAATCTACAGATTTGCGTCATCAATTGCGCCAAGAAGGTGTTGTACTTGAAGTTATCAAGAACAAGATTTTGACACGTGCCGCTGAAAAGGCTGGATTTGCTGAATTGAACGACATTTTTGCCGGTCCATCAGCCGTCGCATTCTCAAATGATGATGCTATTGCACCATCACGTATTTTGAAGAAATTTGCTGACGCCAACGAAAAGTTGGAAATCAAAGGTGGTGTTGTCGATGGCAACATTGCTAACTTGGACGACATTAACAAATATGCATCTTTGCCATCACGCGAAGGTTTGTTTGGACAATTGTTGGCCGAATTCCAATTCCCAATCCGTTCATTTGCATATGTTGTTAAGGCATTGCAAGAAAAGTTGGAAGAGGAAAATGGTGGCGAAGCCACTACTACCGAAGAAGTACCTGTTGCTGAAGCAGCAACAGATGCTGAATAATTAAAAAAATAACATACAAAAAATTGGAGGATTTAATCATGGCTTTTGATAAAGACGCGATTATCGCATCATTGAAGGATGCAACAATCTTGGATTTAGCTGATTTGGTTTCAGCAATCGAAGAAGAATTTGACGTTTCAGCAGCAGCACCCGTAGCAGCAGCTGGAGCAGCTGACGGCGGCGTAGCTGAAAAGACAGACTTTGATGTAGAATTAACTTCAGCAGGTACTGCTAAAGTTAAGGTTATCAAGGCAGTTCGTGAAGCAACTGGTCTTGGATTGAAGGAAGCTAAGGACTTAGTTGACAATGCACCTTCAATCGTTAAAGAAGGTCTTGATGAAGCTGCTGCTAACGAATTGAAAGAAACTTTGGAAGCAACTGGCGCAGCAGTAGCATTGAAGTAATTTCGTTTTTTGAAATTATGAATTTGGCAGTGTGAGTTAAGATTTTCTAATTTGAAATCATAACTGATTTGCTATATTAAAAGAGGTGCTTCGGTACTTCTTTTTTTGTACATAAAACTTAAGGAGCTATTAATGGATACATCTAAAGAAAAAATTGCTGGAGAAATGTATTTTACAGCTAGTCCTAATTCAGAGCATCATTATCAAGATTTTGATTTTGATTTATTAGGTAATCATCTACATTTTACAACAGATAGTGGGGTTTTTTCTAAATCAACTGTCGACTTTGGCACAAGGACAATGTTAAATGCATTAAATAAAACAACTATTATTTCAGGGAAAATATTAGATCTTGGGACGGGCTACGGGCCAGTTGGTGTAGCGGTAGCAAAATATTTACAGCAGCCAGTAGATATGACAGATGTCAATGAACGTGCTCTGGCATTAGCGTGTAAGAATGCAGAGCAAAATGGTGTGTTGAGTTTAGTTAACGTTTTTCAATCCGATATATATGCTAGCGTATCTGATAAGTATGCCTTGATATTGGCGAATCCGCCTATTCGTGCTGGAAAGAGTGTCGTCACGGCAATGTTACAAGAAAGCATCCAATATTTACTGCCAGGTGGTAAATTAATTGCAGTGTTACAAAAAAAGCAAGGCGCACCATCAGCACAAAAAAATATGGCCACTGTTTTTGGCAATGTGAAAGTTATTCACAAAGATAAAGGTTATTATATCTTGGAGAGCGCATATGATCCAACAACCAAAGTTTAGTAGTGAACAAATTGATTATTTCATGCAGGTTGCGCTAAATGAAGCGAAACTTGCTGAAACTGATGGTGAAGTGCCAATTGGTGCAGTCATTGTAAAAGATAATGTCATTATTGCTCGTGCACACAATCATCGAGAGGCAGACCAAATAGCGACAGCACATGCAGAGTTACTAGCTATAGAGGCTGCAAATCACTTATTAAGTTCGTGGCGTTTGGAAGACACGGCCTTATTTGTGACACTTGAACCTTGTATTATGTGTGCGGGAGCAATCATTAATGCACGTATTCCGTCAGTTTATTATGGTGCAGAAGATAGTAAAGGCGGCGGTACAAGATCTTTATATCAGTTATTAGAAGATGACCGTTTAAACCATCGTGCTGATGTACACACCAATATTCGCGGTGCAGAAGGTGGTGCATTATTACAGAATTTTTTTAAAAAAATTCGTTTACAGCGTAAACTTGGAAAAAAATAAATGCAAATTGGTACACAATCATCCTGTTTAGTATTATAATGTAGTCAGACTTATCAAATAAGGAAAAGTATACATGCAAAATCCGAATGCTTGGCGTAACGACCAAGAGTATTTAAATATCGTAGATGACTTGTTACAACACGATGAAGTACAACAACTGTCACAATATACACAACATCATTTTTCAAATCGGTTACGTCATTCTATTTCAGTATCATACCGTTCTTACCTGATTGCTAAAAAAATTGGTGCGGATGAAACAGCTACCGCACGTGCAGGGCTACTACATGATATGTTTTATTACGACTGGCGTGTGACGAAGTTTGAAGAAGGGTCACATGCTTATGTGCATCCGCGTATTGCATTAAAAAATGCGCAAAAAATAACTCATATTAATTCAAAAGAAGCAGATATTATTTTAAAACATATGTTTGGTGCAACGATTGCATTACCAAAATATCGTGAAAGTTGGATTGTATCAATTGTGGATGATTTTGCTGCAGTTAATGAGTACCTCATACCAAAGACATATTTAACATATTTTAAATGGCATACAAAATGGACCAAAAAAATTGCAGAAGTATTTGCGTAAACTTTAAAAATTAGATATAATAATAAAGCAGGCAAGTGTTGGCTCTCGAACTGGGTCAGGACAGGAATGTAGCAGCTCTAAGGTTGTTCAATACTGTGCTTGTGTACATATTTGACCGCATTGCGGTCTTTTTTTGTAAATAACTTGTGATCTGTAGTGAGACAAATGCAATTGACAAGTTTTTACGACATAGCAATAAACTAGTAATGGAGGTGGTGACTTTGGCATATCAGGCATTATATCGGGTCTACAGACCACGAACGTTTGATGATATGGTTGGGCAAGAAGTGATTACACAGACGCTTAAAAATGCCATTGAAACTCATCAAACAGGTCATGCTTATTTATTTTCTGGTCCGCGTGGCACAGGAAAAACATCGGCCGCTAAAATATTTGCTCGTGAAATAAATGGTATTGATCCTACAACAGATGATTCACAGATACCAGATATTGTTGAATTTGATGCTGCATCAAATAGCCGTGTTGAAGATATGCGTGATATTTTATCAAATGTTGATTATGCACCAATTGAAGCAGAATTTAAAGTATATATCATCGATGAGGTGCATATGCTATCAAATAGTGCCTTCAACGCACTGCTTAAAACATTAGAAGAACCACCAGCCAATGTCAAATTTATTTTGGCAACGACTGAACCACAAAAGGTACCTGTAACTATTTTGTCACGAACGCAACGGTTTGAATTTAAACGTATTGATAGTTCAATTATCAAAGCGCGGTTAGTAGATATATTGAATAAACAACAGATAGCTTATGAAGACGACGCACTCCGTATTATTGCAAATGTTGCTGAGGGTGGCATGCGTGATGCTTTGTCCATATTAGACCAGGTTATTGCGTTTAGTACTGATAATGTGACTGTTGATAATGCGTTACAAGTCACGGGATCAACGACGACAACAGAATTGTTGTCGTATGTGAAAGCCGTAAGTGCTGGCGATACACCTAAAAGTTTACAGGTGTTACACGATATTCTCATTGAAGGTAAAGATGCACAACGGTTTGTTGTCGATATTCTTGGTCTACTACGAGATATCATGCTTGTTGATGTTGCAGAAGAGTTAATTAAGTCAACAATTCAATTATCAGAGTTACAATTATTGTCAAAAAAACTGGGTATAACCCGTATTGAACAAATGATGCTGACACTAGATGGTATCCAAAAACAGTTGATGCAAACTATGCAAAGTGATGTGTATCTAGAACTATTAACCGTGAAATTGAGCATGCTTGTCGAACCTATAGCGACAGTACCGGTCTCTTTTGAAGCATCATCAGCAAACGATGAATCACTTATGTCTTCAGCAGCAATAAATGAAGGTGATATAAAAAATCAAACAATAAATGTCACACCTATAGTTGCTGAAAAATTTAAAAATGTCACGCCTATTGTTTCAGAGCAAAAACAAGCAGTTAATCCGGTGTCATCCGAGCAAATAAATCAAAATGCTGATATTAATTTGTTGGTTCGAACTGGGCAACAAGCAGTGTTTGCGGTATTACAAATGGCTAAACGTGAAGCACTAAGTCGGGTAAAAAATAATTGGTCAACACTTATTACACAATTTGATGTTGCACAACAAGCAATGCTTACAATTGCTGAACCTGTCGCTGCAAGCGAGGAAGCTATTGTGCTAGCATTTGATTATCCAGCGTTGCTTGAACAGGCTTTACATGATGCTCAAATGCAAAATAGTTTGGAAGCAGCACTACGAGAACAGCATTTACCGTTATCAATGGTGTTTATTTCACAAGATGATTGGCATCAAGAACGCGCAGCATATGTCACAAAGCTCAAATCAGGTGAGACAAAACGAATTGTTTTAACTGATTTACCACGCGTGAGTAGTCAAAAGGCATTAACAAACATTGAAGAACCAAAAATGGTGGCAAAGGTAACGGAACCGGCTGTTGTTATGGCAGCAAAAAAAATGTTTGGTAGTGATATTGTAACTGTTATTGATTAATAATAAAAGAAAGGATTGGCTCATGTAGCCTTTTAATCTATGGATTATCCAGAACCTATTGCAAAATTAATAGATAGTTATACAAAATTACCTGGTATTGGTTCAAAAACTGCGACACGTTTGGCTTTTTATACGCTTGGCATGGACGAAAAAGATGTACTAGATTTTTCAAAATCACTCGTTTCTGCCAAAAAAGATCTGACATTTTGTTCGGTATGTGGTAATATAACGGAAAATAGTATTAATCCTTGTGTGATATGTCGAGATGCTACGCGTGATCAATCTACAGTGTTTGTTGTCGAAAATTCTCGTGATGTCATGGCTATGGAGAACACGAGGGACTATCATGGACTTTACCATATTTTGAACGGTGTAATCTCACCTAGTGCGGGAACAGGGCCAGAAGATATTAATTTACCTAGTTTAATTCGACGTTTATCAGAACATCAAGAAATTGATGAGGTTATTGTTGGTACCAATGTTACCGCTGAAGGTGAAGCAACAGCCATGTATCTTGCAAGGCTACTCAAGCCTGCAGGAATTAAGGTGACACGTTTAGCACATGGTTTGGCAGTTGGGTCAGATATCGATTATGCAGATCAGTTAACACTTATTAAAGCCGTACAAGGACGAACAGAATTATGATTTTTGGAAAAAAAAAGCGTGACCTACGTCATGAATATGATCAAGCCCTTGTTTTTCAAGTTGATAAGGCAAAAATAGATTGGGATATGGCGAAAAATTCTGAGGAAGCGCTATTAGATGGCCAAGTAAATGTACGGCTAATACAGTCTCAAACAGCATTAAATAAAGCAAAATTTAATTACCTTTATCGTGAGGCAAGACGACGAAAAACGGTTGGACATATGCAAACGCATGTTTTAAAAACTGATCGTAATCAATTTTGATGATGTGGCGCATATTAAAAAGGTCACTATTTTTCTGTATGAACTGTATGAAACTAAGAAACAGGATACCAATATCATGACAAAGCCATTATTTATTACGTTTGAAGGGCCAGAGGGTGCCGGCAAGACCAGTGTTTTGGAAATTTTAATTTCTGAATTAAAACCGTTACTCGGGGGTGAATTAATCACGACACGTGAGCCGGGGGGCAATCCAATATCTGAAGCAATTCGTGCCATTTTACAACCTGCGGAAGATAATGGTATGGATGAGCGGACAGAGGCGTTACTTTATACAGCTGCGCGTCGCCAACATTTGGTAGAAATTATATTACCGGCCTTAAAATCCGGTAAAGTAGTTATTTCTGATCGCTACATTGACAGTTCTTTAGCTTACCAAGGGGGTGGTCGAGGGTTAGGTGTTGACAATATATGGCAAATTAATCAATTTGCAACAGAAGGTTTAATGCCAGACCTAACAATTTATTTTGATGTACCACCAGAGCTTGGATTAGCACGTGTTAAAGCAAATCGTCAAGGTAAAATTGATCGGCTTGATAAAGAAGATTTATCATTTCATCAGACAGTACGCCAAACATATTTACAACTACAACATGACTTTTCTGATAGAATTAAATTGATTGATGCTGCACAGCCGTTAGATCAAGTAGTGGCTGATACGCGTGCATTATTGTTGAAAACGCTTAAAACTCGAAAGGAGTAATTTTTATGAAACTTATTACGGCTATTGTTCAGGATAAAGATACAACAAAGTTGAGTAATGCATTTGTAAAAGCAAATGTACGTGCAACACGTTTAACGACATCGGGTGGTTTTTTACGCTCAGGAAATACAACATTTTTAATTGCTATTGAAGATGAACGTGTCCAAGCAGTACTTGATATGATTCAATCTGTTTCACAAAAAAGAAAACAATACATGGTACCACCAGTGAGCTTAGATGCTGGTGGCGCTCATGTTGGTGCTTATCCGGTCGAAGTTGAAGTTGGCGGCGCAACAGTTTATACACAAAGTATTGAATCATTCCATCAGTTCTAATGCAATCAAATTTCGCAACAATAACACAAATGGTCTATCCGACACAAGCTTCGCATTTTGTGAGTTTAATAAGCAAAAGTCAGTTAAGCCATTTTTATTTATTTATTGGACCAAGTCAGCCAGAAAAGCTGGCTTTTTCTCAGTATCTTGCATGGCAAATTGTTGGTGCAACTGAGCGTAATCTAGTCAGAATCATGGAAAATGATCATCCGGATGTTAAAATTGTCAAACCAAGTTTGCCAAAGAGTGGGACGGGCACAAATAGAACTTGGAAAGTCGATCAAATTAGAGCTTTGAAACCTGAATTTGTGACGGTTGCTCAAGAAAGCACACGCAAAGTTTTTGTTTTTGATGCTGTAGAAACACTTCATGCTGAATCCGGGAATGCCTTATTAAAATTTATTGAGGAACCTACAGGTCCACAATTAATTGTGATGTTAGCAGAAAATCTCAATGAAGTAATGACAACGATTCAATCACGTGCCCAAATTGTTCATCTGCAACCTGAAACAACAATAGCATTATCAGGTGATTTAATTGATGATGAGTGGCGTCAGGCGACACAATCAATTTTATTTAAATGGTTTGAATTAATGATGCAACGTCGTATTGAAGCTTTCGTATACGTACAAACACAGCTTGTTAATCAATTAAAAGATAATCAACAACAGCAATTATTTTTTAATTGGTTACATCAATTGTCACGTGACACAGTTGTCTTTGGGCAGGTTTCGGATGATGCATTGGTGTTTCCAAGGTTAGTTGGTTTATATAAAACATTGATGCAGTATTATACAAAAAAGCAATTGCTAAGAGCAAGTGATGCCGTACTTATTGATGATCGGATACGTCAAAATAATGTGTCGCTACAAACGCGTCTTGAAAAAATTGTGCTTGATGTGACGATTGCCTTAGGAGAATAACATGCAACAACAAAAAAGTTTTGAAAAAAAACAAACAGGGACATTATTTTTGGTGCCAACCCCGATAGGCAATTTGCAAGATATGACACCCCGCGCTATTGATACATTAAAAAATGTTGATTTAATAGCAGCTGAAGATACACGTCATACACAACATCTACTCAATCATTTTGATATTGAGACAAAACAGACAAGTTTTCATGAACATAATTGGCAAATGAAAATTCCTGGCATTATTTTGGATTTACAAGGCGGTAAAAATGTGGCTCAAGTGAGCGATGCTGGGATGCCATCTATTTCAGATCCAGGTAAAGAACTCGTTGCCGCCGCAATTGAAAATAATGTCACTGTTGTACCGATTCCAGGTGCAACAGCTGGTGTTACAGCTTTGATTGCTAGTGGGTTAGTGCCGCAACCTTTTTATTTTTATGGCTTTTTACAACGAAAAAACAATGAACAGTTGGCAGAGTTACAACAATTATCTAGCGTACGAGATACTATTATTTTTTATGAATCACCACATCGCATAAAAAAAACACTAGAAAATATACAAAAAGTTATGGGTGATGATCGACGTGTTGTTCTTGCCCGTGAACTGACTAAACGATACGAGGAATTTTTACGTGGCACAACACAAGAGTTAGTTGAATGGGCAAAAGATAATGAAATTCGTGGTGAATTTGTGGTGATGATTGCTGGTTATCAAGGAGTAATAGAAGAACAAAATAAATCTGACGACCGCGATTTATCCGTTCATGATGCTGTTGAAACCTTGATCAGTAGGGGATTGAAACCTAATATGGCAATCAAGCAGATCGCAAAATCACGTGGTCTTGATAGACAAGCAGTTTACTCTGATTATCATGGTATTGACTAAATATTTATCGTAAGAAAAATCGTCACATACGGGGGGACGACTATTATGCATACATTTGAAATTAAACGACATGTCGAATATTATGAAGCTGACACGACTGGAAAGTTAACATTACCAATGATTTTAAATTGGGCAGTGTTGGCTTCAAAGAAGCAAAGTGATGCATTAGGTGTCGGACAAAAAATATATTTAGGTCGTGGTTTGGGCTGGATTATTTTGCAGTATGAGGTACATATCACACGTCGTCCCAAAATAAACGAAGAAATTACGATTAAGACGTATGCCGCAAAATATAATCCTTTTTTTGTCAGTCGACCATTTGTTTTTTTTGACACCACTGGAAACGAAATTATCCGTGTTGATTCAATTTGGGCAATGATTGATATTGAAAATCGACGTATGGCACGACTACCGCAAGATATTGTTGATAAATATCAAGCTGAGCGTGTTAAACAAATACCACGTATTGCCAAACCTGCGCAATTTGGTATTGATGAGGTGTTTGAAGAAAATGATTATCATGTACGATATCTTGATATTGATGCCAATAAGCATGTCAATAATTCAAAGTATTTTGAGTGGATGCAAGATGTTATCACCCCAGAATTCCTATCAACCCATGAAGTGACTGATATTAATTTAAAATTTGAGAATGAAGTGCGCTTAGGACATATGATTCAATCGCAAGTGATTTTGCAAGAACATACTAGTAAACATCGTATCATGCTAGGTAATATTGTTAGTGCAGAAGCTGAGTTTAAGTGGCGTGATGTGTCCTTTTAGTGTAAACTGAAGATATAATTCTAAAATAGAGAGGCTTATTATGTCAGTATTAGTATTAGGTGGGGCAGGTTACATTGGCTCACATATGGTAAAAACACTTGTTGAGAGTGGACGCGATGTTGTTGTTGTGGATGCACTTTTTACGGGTCATCGTGAGGCAGTCAATCCAGCGGCTAAGTTTTATCAAGTTGATATTCGTGACAAAGCTGCGCTATCAGAAGTTTTTGACAAAGAAAATATTGAACAGGTTGTGCATTTTGCAGCTTTTTCAATCGTGCCGGAATCAGTCGCAAATCCATTGAAGTACTTCGACAACAATACAAGTGGGATGATCACGTTACTTGAAGTAATGAAAGATCATGATGTGAAGCAAATTGTCTTTTCATCAACTGCTGCGACGTATGGCAATCCAGTAAATATTCCAATTAAAGAAACTGATCCACAAAATCCTATTAATCCTTATGGCGAATCAAAGCTTATGATGGAAAAAATCATGGCTTGGTCAGACAAATCTGATGGTGTAAAATGGGTTGCCTTGCGTTACTTTAACGTAGCCGGAGCTGCTGAAGATGGTTCAATTGGTGAAGATCATACACCTGAAACGCATCTTGTACCAATTATTTTACAAGCTGGTTTAGGACAGCGTGAGTATATTGAAATGTTTGGTGATGATTATAAGACGCCAGACGGATTCAATGTCCGAGATTATGTACATGTGCTTGATTTAGCTGATGCGCATATACGCGCTTTAAAATATTTAGCTGATGGGCATGAATCAAACCAATTCAATTTGGGTTCTGCAACTGGTTTTTCTGTTAAAGAGATGGTTGAGGCAGCACGTGAAGCAACAGGGGTTGATATACCATCAAAAATTGGACCACGTCGGGCTGGCGATCCAGATATTTTGATTGCTAATTCTGATAAGGCACGTGATGTTTTAGGTTGGGCACCAAAGTATGATAATGTGCAAGATATTATTAAAACAGCTTGGCATTGGCATCAAAATCATCCAACTGGTTATGATGATAAATAAATCTAAAAATGGTCCTACAATTTGTAGGATCATTTTTTGACGAAAAGTGTCAAAGAGAATGATGTGATTAATAGATGGGTAATAGGTGAAATGTCAAAAAATGTTGCGTAAACACTAAATTCGTGATATACTAACTTTTGTTGTGAAAGTGACAAATGGACAGCTAGCTCAGTTGGTAGAGCAACGGACTCTTAATCCGTGGGTCCAGGGTTCGAGCCCCTGGCTGTCCACTAAATAAATGCCAATACAGAAATGTATTGGCATTTTTGTATTATAATCAAAATAAGAGTTGTTTGTTTTATATATGACGTATCAAAAATTAACAATAACAGGGGGGAATTGTTGTATGAAAATGCATTCGAAAAGATTGGTTGGTTTAATATTAGGATTAGTTATCACTTGTGTTGTGACACTTTATGCAATCTGTTACGTTAATCATAGTAACAAATTGATTAAAAAACAGCAGGTAGTGCAAAAATCATCTATCAAAAGCTTACGTCATACATTACCAAAGCATACTAAAGTGTCCGATTGGCAATTAATTTTGATCAATAAACAGCATCCACGTACATCTGAAATTCGTTTTAATAAAGTGACAGTTGATGGCAAACAAATGGATCAGAGAATTGAAAAATCTTTAACAGATTTTCGTGCCGGCGCTAAGATAGCAGGATATAATACAACTCTTGTGTCAGCATATCGGTCGATTGCTGACCAATCTGAAGTTTATCAAAATTCTCTGAGACAAAATGAAGCAAACGGAATGGATGAAGAAGCTGCAACAAAGTTGACGAAAAGTGTCATTCAAACACCTGGCTCATCTGAACATCAAACAGGCCTGGCAGTTGATTTAGCAGGGAACGATGCATTAGCAAAATATCCTGCGTTAATGGCACAAATGGATGAATTCAAATCACAAAGGTGGTTAATGAAACATGCGTCTGATTATGGTTTTGTTTTACGATATTTAAATGATTCAAAATCAATGTCACAAACGGGTATAGATTATGAATCATGGCATTTTCGTTATGTTGGTATTGCTAACGCGCGCTATATGGTACAACATCATCTTACGCTAGAAGCATATCTCGATATGCTTAGAAATGCAACGCAAAATTAGCTCTGAAAAGCATGTCGATTTTTGATATACTAGGTATGTATTAAATTGACTGAAATTAGGAGAATTGGCATGATTGTATTATCAGGCACTATCGGCGCCGGCAAAACAAGTTTAACGGAGATGTTAGCGAACCATTTAGATTCAAAGGCATTTTACGAAAGCGTTGATGACAATCCAATTCTACCGTTATTCTATGAAAATCCCAAAAAATATGGCTTTTTACTGCAAATTTATTTTTTGAACAAGCGTTTAGCACAGATAAAAGTGGCACAAACCACTGGAACGAATAATATTGTAGATCGTTCGATTTATGAAGATGCGCTCTTGTTCCAATTAACAGCAGACCTGAATCGTGCGACGCAAACTGAAGTAGATATTTATAAGTCCCTTGTTGACAATATGATGGCTGATATCACTGGTGTTGATGATATTAAAAATCCGGATTTACTGATTCATGTGCGTGTTAGTTTTGAAACTATGCTTGAGCGCATTGAAAAACGCGGACGTTCATTTGAACAAATTGCTGCAAATCCAGATTTATATGAATATTACAAAGAATTAAATAAACGCTATGACGCTTGGTTTGAATCATATGATCGATCACCAAAAGTGCAAATAGATGGTGATCGCTTTGATTTTGTAATGAGTGATGAGGCACGTGACAAGGTCTTAGATATGATTGATACAAAATTATCAGAAGTTGACACAAAATAAAAGCGATGGGTTATTTAAGACTCATCGCTTTTTATAAAATATGATAGAAATAACCATGAAGTCAGAAAAAAATTTGGAGGATAGAAATGATTGAATATGGTTTTATTGGCACAGGAAATATGGCCCAGGCAATGATTAAAGGTTTACTTGGCAAGGGTGTTTCGGCAAAAAATATTGCAGTATATTCACCACGGTCTGCTGCTAAACTAACTGAAAAATGGGGCGTAATATCTTTATCCGCGCAAAATCTTATTGATGAAAGTTCCTTGATTGTGCTAGCATTTTTACCAAACCAATTAGAAAATGTTACGGCTAAATTAGATTTCCAGGATAAACTTGTTGTATCTGTCTTGGCAGGAATCACACTTGAACAACTAATATCTGCGACACATACTACGCAAATTGTTCGAACATTACCTAATGTCAATGTGGCAATTAATCAAGGTGTGACAGCTTTCTCTAAAACGGAGTTAACAACAACCAACAACACACTGTTTAAGACGTTTTCAGATTACCTTGGGAGTAGTGTTGACCTAGCAGAATCGCAATTTGCCATATTTTCTGCCGTTGCCGGTTCGGGACCAGCGTATGTATTTAAATATATTGATGCACTCGCACAAGCAGGCATTGCTAATGGGTTGGAAGCTGAATTAGCAACAGATATTGCCACACAAACAGTACTTGGATCTGCTAAAACATTAGCATTATCAACACAAACGGCCAAAGAGTTACAAAATGCCGTTACCTCGCCGGGAGGTTCAACGCGTGCAGGGTTAGACGATTTGGACACACAAAACTTTGATGATGTGATAGCACATGCAATTAAAGCTACGGTAGAACATAAACATTTATAAAATTAACTGGGTGATGATAGCCTCATTCTTCAGAATGTTAATTTAATATATTTAATGAGCGATTTACTGACAAATTTTGTATAATGGATATTATGACGAATAACGCTGGAAAAACAACACAAATTAGAACAAAAAAAACGCTAACATCAATAACTTGGATTTTAATAGTTGGTGGATTGATCGCTACGCTGGCAGTGTGGCTATTTGCTAAGCCAATTGTATTAACGACAAACACGATACCGACTGGTTTTTCAGTGCAGGGAGTGGCGATTAATCAAACATCAGGTTACGTGGATTATCGTAATTTAACATCAAATGGCGTTGATTACGTTTATTTACGTGCTACTACAGGAACATCTTTTGTGGATGATAGTTATCAATCAAGTTATAACCGTGCGCGGTCTGCACAATTGAAAGTTGGTAGTATTCAAGTTTACGATGCAAGTGTTGATGCTTCAACGCAAGCACAATATTTTATTGATAACGTTGGTAATCGTGTCGGGCAGTTACCTATTGCATTTTATGTGACAGATAACCAAATAGACACACAAGCTAGTATTGATAGATTAGCTAAATTAATACAAATTTTAAATACACATTATAATAAATCAACTGTAATTTATACAACACCAAGTGTGCAAAGTAAATTGTCATCGACTATTTCTGGAACTAAATATTGGTTGATTGATACGCATACAACTAATAAATCAAATAAAAACCAGTTCATTCAATACAGTGAGGACCATACGATTGGTAGCGGATTGAAAGCAATCAAGATGCCAACAAGTGTATTTAACGGTACAGAGAAAGAATTCGAGGATATAAAATGATTAAATTCGGGGTTATTGGCACAAATTGGATTACCAAAATGTTCATTGCAGCAGCACTTGAAACTGGTGAGTATGAACTGTCAAAAATTTATTCTCGAACGCAAGAACGCGGGGAATCATTTTTAAAGACATTGACAGTTGATGATGTGGATATTGTCACTACGTTAAGTGACTTGTATACAGGAATTGATTTAGTCTATATTGCTTCGCCAAACTCACTGCATTTTGAACAATCAAAAGTGGCGATTGAAGCAGGTGTGCATGTCATTGTTGAAAAACCAACAACGAGCAATCCGGCAGAGTTTTCAGAGATAGAAAAATTATTGACATTGTATCCAGAAGTGCGTTATTTTGAAGCGGCTCGTCATGTTCATCAACCTAATTTTAAAGTGATTCAGCAGACTATGGGTGAGTTGACGCAATTACAAGGTGCGACTTTAGTTTACCAAAAATATTCATCACGGTATGATGCCTATTTAGCTGGTGAGGAACCAAACGTCTTATCGCGTAATTTTAGCGCAGGTGCTTTGTATGATTTGGGTGTTTATCCTATTTATGCAGCTATTGCCTTATTTGGTGCACCTCGAGCAGTGCAATATTTGCCAACTTTATTAACTAATGGTGCAGATGGAAAAGGCACAGCCAGCTTGTTTTATGATGACTTTAATGTGACGCTATTATTCGGTAAGACTGCCAATTCTTATCTATCAAGTGAGATATATGGTTTAAAGGAGACAATTGCAATATCAAACATTGCTGAACTTGATACAATAACATACCATGATGGTGACGGTCATGCTGACAATATTGGACAAAAACCAGATGGTAATCCCATGATACATGAAGCACAAGATTTTGCAGATATTATTAATGATCCTGTTGAAAACCACACAAAATATAGTCAGTGGTTTCAACTTGCCAAACAAGTAAACCAAACATTGTTTGACTTACGTTCGTCTGCGGGCATAGAATTTCCAGCAGACAAGAAAGAATACTAATTTAATGGCAATTAAACCAGAGTTACACGATAAATTTAACAACCAATTTGAAAAACCAACCCCGATACAAGACGCGGTTTGGGAACGCTTATCAGCAGGTGAAAATATTTTTGGCTTAGCACCAACTGGCACTGGTAAAACATTGGCCTTTATTTTGCCGATGCTATCGCGTATTGATGTTAAAGTAAAGCGAACACAGGTGTTAATTTTAGCACCAAGTCAAGAATTGGCGATGCAAACAACAGCCGTTGCACGTGAATGGGGTACATTAGTTGGTGTTTCAGTAGCCAGTTTGATTGGCGGGGCAAATGGGCGACGTCAATCAGATAAACTGAAAAAAGAAAAGCCGCACATCGTTATTGGTACATTAGGTCGCATATTGACAATGGTTGACGGTGGTGCCTTAAAATTAAATGGTATTCAAACCATTATCTTTGATGAAGCTGACGCCATGTTGACAGACGAACGACATGATAGTTTGCAAGAATTAGCAGATCAATTACCCGAAGATGTTCAACTGGGGTTATTTTCAGCGACATCTGGTGTTGATTTGAAATATGTCGCTGATACATTTCATCAAGAAGTACGGCCAATTTCGGTTGGTACAGATGCTCCAGCATCTATTAGACATGAATTTCAGTATGTTGATCAAAAAGCACGGGCTAATATGCTTATTCAATTGGCAAGACATAATCAACAGGCGCTTGTTTTTTTTAACACAATCAGTGGTTTGGTTAATATGCAGGCGACATTACGTCATGCACATGCGAGTGTCATGAGCATTGGTAGTAATGACAAGCGCCAGGTGCAACGCGCTGATGCGTTACGTCTGTTCAAAAAAGGTGAGGTGACTTTGTTATTAGTGACGGATGTTGCTGCCCGCGGATTAGATATTGAAGACTTGCCTTTAGTTGTGAATGCGCAAATACCACAAAGTAAAAAAACTTATGTTCATCGTACAGGCCGTACAGGCCGCATGGGTAAACCTGGTCGTGTATTAAATCTTGGTAATGATCATGATATACGGGATTTGAAACGCGAATTGGGGGATGATTTTGAATTGATTAAGGCAGTTAATTCTTTTGCTGATAAAAAGGACGCGTTGACTAAGAATGAACCATCAGAACGTGAGCATTCAAATGGCAATGATCGTGAGAAAACGAATACAACACCTTCAACAGCACAAAATACTCAAAATGTTACACCAAAAATAAAGCAAAAACCAACGTCTGAAATAATGGACAAGCCAAAAAAGAAAAAACGTTTGAAAGTATCTAAGGATAAAGGTAAGCCAAAGTGGGCTAACAAACGTGAAAGCTAAGTCATTTTAGTGATGTAAAAGTGTCATTTTATGAATGATGCTTTTTTGTTTGAGGTGAAATGATAACTCATGGATTGAGTACATAGTATTGGAAACGATGTAGGTGCTGCGTACAATCCTAATTTGAAGTGTTATTATTTTATATGAGAGGTGTTTTTTGTAATGGAGAAATTTAATCTCCTATTAATCATAAAGTAGTACACTGAGATCAATAAAACAGTACAATGGAGATATGAAAATGGCAAAAGCAATTAGAATATTATTAATAGAAGACGATGTGAATTTGGCAGATAATATTGTCGGCTTTTTAGAGGATTTTGCGGATGTCCATGTTGTCGATAATGGTCTTGATGGTGAATTTGAAGGTCAGGAGTCACCTTATGATTTAATTATTTCTGATTTAATGTTACCGGGGGAAAACGGTTTTGAAGTGATTAAATATTTGCGAAAAAACGGTGTTGAAACGCCAGTTTTGATTTTGACGGCTAAAAGTTCACTTGATGATAAAATTGAAGGCTTTAATGTTGGCGCAGATGATTATCTTACGAAACCATTCTACCGTGAAGAATTATTAGTGCGGGTCAAAGCGTTACTACGGCGCGCAGGTGTTTACTCCGAGGATAATATGATTGCTGTAGGTGATGTATTAATTAACTTAGAAAATCGTGGGGTGCAAGTTCATGGGCAACAAATTAAATTAGTTGGTAAGGAATTTGATATTTTGACATATTTAGCGCAAAATAAAAACATCATTGTCACACGTGATCAGATTTTTGATCGCGTCTGGGGAATT
The DNA here is from genome assembly GCF_000166715.1 of Leuconostoc gelidum subsp. gelidum KCTC 3527. Taxonomy (GTDB): domain Bacteria; phylum Bacillota; class Bacilli; order Lactobacillales; family Lactobacillaceae; genus Leuconostoc; species Leuconostoc gelidum. The sequence continues at coordinate 219,623 of NZ_AEMI01000016.1, read as the reverse complement.
GATTCTGACACAACAATCAACGTTGTTAATATTTATCTCAACAATTTACGTCGGAAATTAGAATCTGTTGGGCAAAATGATTTGATTAAAACTTTGCGTAACATTGGTTTTATTTTAGAGGTTAAAGATGCCTAATGTGATTAACAAGCAACAACAAATTCGTGGGTTTTTGCTGTTAATTGCGAGCTTTTTTGTTATATTTTCAGTTCTTGGAAGTGTTATTTATTGGTCCTATACACGGACAATATTTCAGAATTCAGATACAGCTATTACACAACAAATTAAGCAATATGATTTGGCAGGTGCGCTTCAAAATTCAGCCGATGCCAATAGAAAATCACCGTTATTGTTACAATCAAATATGTTAGCAGATGTCTGGGTGTATGATAAAAATAAGAAACTTGTTATTGATGATCGTATACCAGAGCCAATGCAATCTACTTATAAAAAGAAATTTAAATATACGTCCAAATTTATTTTATCCAAACCTAAAACTGTACAGATAGGAAACGATTACTATCGCGGTGTTAAAGTGAATTTTATCAATGGTGCGAAAAATAATGATGGTAAATCTGTTAAATATGGCATTATCACCGTCAACGTCACAGATACAATTTTTAACCTTAACCAATTCAAAAAGGTTATTTTGTGGTCATTTGGTACATTTGGATTACTTGCTTTGATGGTTTCTTATTGGATTAGTTTAAAAAATATGAAACCCATTCTCAAAGCTTGGCAGCAACAACAAGATTTCGTTAATAACGCGGCGCATGAATTACGTACACCAATGGCTGTTATTCAGGGTAAATTAGAAAATATGCTCACGCGACCAGAGTCAACTGTTCGAGAGCAATCTGATGCGATTATATTGTCTTTATCTGAGGTTCGGCGATTGACATCCTTGACTAATAATATGCTTACTTTAGCAAAATCAGGTTCTAATATGACACGAATTGAAAAAGAATCGACTGATATTGCTGAATTTTTGTCACGAATTGTGGCACCTTATCAGGAAATGGCTGAGTTTGAAGGTAAACAAGTACTATTATCTACACAAGTTAATCAACCAGTGTTTATTGACCAAAAACGTATTCATCAGTTACTGGTTTTGTTGGTAGATAATGCGATGAAGTATTCTGAGTCTGGTGCAACAGTATCAATTTCAGCAATGATTGAGAAACGAAAATTTGTGTTGAGTGTTGCCGATACGGGACGGGGTATCAGCGACAAAGCTAAAAAACATGTCTTTGATCGCTTTTATCGCGAAGATAAAACAGGTAGCCGACAAACTGGTGGTACTGGTCTTGGATTATCGATTGCGGAATGGATAGTACATGCACATGGTGGTAAGATTATTGTATTAGACAATCAACCAACGGGAACGATAATTAAAGTGACACTACCACTTTAATTATCATTAAATATTGTTGCGGTATATTATATGTTATAAGAGGAGGATTATATTATGAAACATTCCCTGATTACTGTGGCTGTCGTAGCAGCTGTTGTTGGTGGTGGTGTCGTCTATTCTGGTACGCAAACCAATTCTTGGTTTCAACAGCAAACAGCTACCAAAAAAGTAGCTCATATATCTGGTCAAGCGTCGGTTGCACAAACTGCCTATACAAGCAATGATAACGCCACGACAGCATATAATAAAGTGAAAAATGCAGTGGTAACGGTTCAGAATTTACAAAATAATTCGACACAGCAAAGCGATGGTTTTGCAGGACTATTTGGACAAACACAACAAGAAGGTGGTCAAAGTTCATCCAAAATTGAAACAGCTTCTGAAGGTTCTGGGGTGGTTTATAAGATTACCAATGGTACCGCTTATATCATTACCAATAATCATGTAGTAGCTAATTCTGATGCCTTACAAGTTATTACAGCAGGTGGCGCTAAGATAAAGGCAACTGTGGTGGGTACGGATGTTGAAAAAGATATTGCATTGATTAAAGTTCAAACGACTGTTATTAAATCAGCTGCATCATTTGGTAAAATTGATGGCTTACAATCAGGGCAGCAAGTATTAGCAATTGGCTCACCATTAGGATCTGATTATGCAACATCAGTAACAAGTGGTATTATTTCGGCACCTCGACGTGAGTTATCAAGTCAACAAACTGGTTTTGGTACGGCTCAAGTTATTCAAACAGATGCTGCAATTAATCCCGGAAATTCTGGTGGCCCACTTATTAATTTAGCGGGTGAAGTTATTGGCATTAATTCTTCAAAAATTGCATCATCAAATGATGGTGTTAGTGTTGAGGGAATGGGTTTTGCTATTCCAGCAGACATTGTGCAAAATTTTATTGCTAAAACTGAAAAATAGTCAAAAAAAGAAGTTATCTCCCTAATTAGGGAGATAACTTCTTTTTTTATAAGCTAGCGTTGTTAGGACATGTTTCACAAAGTTTTTTGATACCAGTCAAGTACTTGATTAGGCGTTAAACGCTCACCGTGACCAATACGAGATATTTCTGTGCCATTTTCAAACAAAACGAATGAGGGGATGCCACGCATATTGTACTTTGTGGCAACATCCAGGTTATCATCACGATCAGCATCAAACCAGTTAGCAGTTTGACTGACAGTATCTTTAATATTTTGGACGAAAGGCTTGATAGCACGGCAATCGCCGCACCAATCAGCGGATAAAAACATGACATTACGACCAGAATGTTGAATGTTTTCTTCGACGACAGTGTTTGTATTGTGTGTTGGTTGATACATAATTTGCTCCTTTGATTACATTATAAAGAGTATACCATAATATTGTTAAAGATTTTAATTTTATAAAATGAGAAAAATAAAAATATAATTTGAAAAAAGTGTTGACATCTCACAAAATGAAAGTTATAGTAAGTACAACATAAACATTGAAAAGATAAGTACAATTTTAAGTCTTAACAAGAGAGCTCGTGTTTGGTGAAAGCGAGTAAGATATGTAGTTGGAAAATGGTCTTGGAGTTTCATAGATACGAGCCAGCGAGTACTCATATGTACGGCGCAGTAAGTTGAAATCGGCAGTGCTCGTTAACGCACAACGTATAACCTGGAAGTTTTCACAGATGTTCTCGACGATTTCTAACGGGCGTACGTTAAGGTGTGGGCGCGAGAGCCCTGCATGAACACCGGGTGGTAACACGTTATTGAAGCGTCCCGTAATCTATATTATAGATTACGGGACGCTTTTTGTTTGATACTTTTTCATATTATAAAAATAAGGAAGGCAAAAAAATGAGTGTCATATTACAAAATGGTTTGTTGAAACGTGAACGATTAACATTAGGTACATTTAAAATATTACAGCCAACCTTAAATGTTTTAGTTGTTAATCTCATGCCCAATCGCTTACAGACGGAGAGGCAATTTGCACAGTTACTTACGCACTTGTCAGTTAATGTGCGCGTTACCTATGCAATTCCAGCGTCACACCATATTAAAAACAATGCTGAGGTAGTTAAAGAAAATTACGATACTTTTGAAGATATCTGGCAAAAAAAATATGATGGTTTAATTGTGACTGGCGCACCAGTTGATCGCATCAAATTTGAAACGATTGACTACTGGCAAGAATTTCAACAATTATTGATATGGCGAAAAACACATGTGAGAGAAAATTTATTTACTTGCTGGTCAGCTTATGGTGCCGGATATGCTGAGCGTAACTTTCCCGTACGTCACAGCATAAAAAAAGTATATGGTGTTTACCATGTGGATCATATTTTGAATCAACGTAGTCAATTGACTGCCGACTTAACACAAATGACCATGCCACAGTCGCGATATTTTACTATTCCAAATGAAGGCATCGCGCGTCGATTAAAAGTTGCGGGAAATGATTTGGCTGGTGCGTTTATTTTACGTGATGAGCGCGCACGTTCGACTTATATCACGGGTCATTTAGAATATGATACAACAACATTAGAAGATGAGTATCAACGTGACATAAAAAAAGATGCCAGTACACAGCAACCGAAAAATTATTATGTTAACGGACAACCTCATAATAATTGGCAAAAAAGTGCCGAAAAAATATTTTTTAATTGGGGACAATTATTAATAGCTGGAACACAATGTATAGAAATGATTGATTTGTTACCAGCTTTAAAGCACACGCGTGAAGGAGAAAAAACGGGATGATTGAAAAAATAGATACAATTCTAGCGCAAGGTGGTAACGGCACGGATGATAATAAAACTGGCGCAATTGTGACACCACTATATTTTTCAACTGCCTATCGTCATCCAGGACTGGGTGAATCTACAGGATTTGATTACGCACGTTTAAATACGCCAACGCGGCATATTTTAGAAGAACAACTAGCTGTTTTAGAGCAAGGGATTCAAGCTTTTGCAACAAGTTCGGGTATGTCTGCCATTGATTTAGTTTTTTCTACGGTGCTTAAAACAGGAGATCATTTTCTAACAAGTGATGATTTGTACGGTGGCACCTACCGCTATTTTGACAGCATTGTGACACAACGAGGTGTAAGCTATGATCCCTGTAGTAATTTAGATGATTTTTTAACAAAAATTCAACCGAAAACGAAACTCATTTGGCTGGAAACACCTTCAAATCCGATGATGAAGATATTTGATATCCAGCAAATAAGTGCGGTTGTGAAGGCAAAATATCCAGATATCATTCTGGCTGTTGATAACACTTTTTTAACACCTATTTTTCAACAACCTTTAACACTAGGAGCAGATATTGTGGTGCACTCAGCGACTAAGTATCTTGGTGGACACAACGACATTTTAGCCGGAGCCGTGATTACAGGCGTTGATGAACTTGCAGTACAACTAGAAACAGTGTTGGCGACAAACGGCCAGGTATTAGATCCATTTAGTTCTTGGTTATTGATTCGAAGCCTAAAAACTTTGCATGTGCGTATGATACGTCACAATGAAAATGGCCATTATTTAGCAGACAAACTGGTTGATGTTAGCGGAGTATCACATCTCAATTATGCAGGTGTTGGTGGCATGATTAGTTTTTATTTAGCCAATGGTTATGATGTTGACGCTTTCTTGAAGGGATTACACATTGCATCGTTTGCTGAAAGTTTGGGCGGACCAGAAACACTTATCACTATTCCTGCAGTACAAACGCATCACGATATGAGTCAAGCACAACGACTGGTTTTAGGTATTACAGACCAATTAGTACGTGTCAGTGCTGGTTTGGAAGACAAAGATGATTTGTTGAATGATTTAACGCAAGCCATAGAAGGAGCAAAACTATGAGTGATTGGACCAATGTTATTCAAGCCACAACGATGCATGACCCTATTTCAGGTGCTATTAATACACCAATTCAGTTAAGTTCGACATTTAATCAACCTGATTTCGATAATTTTGGTCATTTTGACTACGCACGTTCAGGTAATCCAACACGAGAATCCGGGGAAGCGGCTGTCGCCAAATTAGAACATGGTAAACATGGCTATTTATTTAGTACCGGAATGGCAGCAATCAGTAGTGTCTTATTTACATTATCAGCTGGTGATCACATTGTGGTCAGTAAACATGTGTATGGTGGCACGTTTCGTCTCTTAACTGATATTTTGCCACGATGGGGTATAACACACGACATGGTCGATTTTAGTGATTTGGATGCTGTTGCTGCAGCGATTACACCAGCAACAAAAGCACTTTACATTGAAACACCATCTAATCCTACTTTACACATCACAGATATTACTGCAGTAGTTCGTTTAGCTAAAGTACACCATCTTTTCACTATTGCAGATAACACATTTTTATCACCATTTTTACAAAAACCGCTAGATCTTGGTGTAGATATTGTTGTACATTCAGCGACAAAGTTTTTAGCAGGACATTCTGATATTTTGGCAGGGGCTGTGGTGGTGAATCGATCAGACTTAGCTGATAAAATTTATTTTATACAAAATGCTGTTGGTGCTACATTAGGGGTGTTGGATACTTGGTTACTATTAAGGGGTATTAAAACATTAGGTGTTCGCATGACACATGCCAGTCGGTCTGCTCAAAAAATTGCTGAGTATCTTGCAGCACATAGCAAAGTCACACGGGTCTTGTATCCTGGATTAGTCAATCATGAAGGATACGCTATTCAAATGAAACAGGCTAATTCAGGTGGTGCAGTACTAAGCTTTGACGTCGGTTCTGAGGCTCATGCAAGAACAGTTGTTGAAGCATTAAAGATACCAGTGTTTTCTGTTAGTTTAGGCGCAGTGGAAACAATTATTAGCTATCCACCAAAGATGAGTCATGCGGAGTTAAACGCGCAGGCATTGGCTAATGTGGGTATTTCACCTGGATTACTCCGTTTTTCAGTTGGTTTGGAAGATACGGATGATTTAATTGTTGATTTAGAACAAGCACTTGCACAAATTTAAAAAAAGGAAAAAACGCTGTCAATAACTCCGAAACAGCGTAGGTAAAAATTTATGATAACAACTACAACTAAACTACATTATCATTTTGATCAAGTTGGCTCTTATTTGCGTCCTGATCGATTAAAAAAGGCCCGTGAGCAATTTGCTAACGCTCAGATTGATAAACAAGCGTTATTGATCATACAACATGAAGAAATAAAAAAAGTTGTTGATGAGCAGATAAAAGCTGGTTTATCAGCGGTGACTGATGGTGAATTTAATCGCTCATGGTGGCATTTAGACTTTTTAGGGCAACTCGGAGGTTTTGAATTTTACGAACAAGAAAATTCGTATAAATTCCATGGTGCTAACACACGGACTACCAATGTACGTTTGAATGGTAAAGTTCACGCTAACTTCGCACATCCATTTTTTGAGGATTTTACATATCTGCAATCAATTGTGCCAACTGGGATTGAAGTGAAACAGACGATACCATCACCGACCTTAGTCATTAAGCGTGATCATCGATCCGATTTGTGGTCAAACTATTACGCGACTTGGACAGATTTTTTGAATGATATCGCACAAGCGTATCATGATACTTTGCAACACTTTTATGATTTAGGTGCGCGTTATATTCAGTTAGATGATACAACCTGGGCATATTTAATTACACAATTTAATGTAAATCGTGATAACCTAAAAGAGCGGGAAAAGTATGAACAACTTGCTGAAGATAATGTTTACGTGATTAATAAAGCGTTGTCAGATTTACCAAAGGATTTAAAATTATCGACACATATTTGTCGTGGCAATTTTAAATCAACTTATTTGTTCGAGGGTGGGTATGGACCTGTTGCAAAATACTTGGGGCAATTAAATTATGATGGCTTTTTCTTAGAGTACGATGATGCACGTTCGGGGGATTTCAAGCCACTGTCTGATATTTGGCATAATCGGCAAAATGTCGAAATTGTTCTTGGCTTATTAACCTCTAAGTCAGCTGATCTAGAAGATGAAAAAGCAATTATATCTCGCATTATTGCGGCACAAAAATATGTACCAAAAAGTAATCTTGCATTATCGACACAGTGCGGATTTTCTTCAACAGAGGAAGGTAATGTACTAACAATTCCTGATCAATGGCAAAAATTAGCTTTAGTTAAAAAAATAGCTGATGAACAGTTAAGTTAAAATTTTTCGTGTAGACTAATGAATTAGGAGAATGCGATGAACTAAACTGATATTAAAGAGTAAAATAAGAGATAAAATACCAGAAGATATGCTTAAAGGAGAAAAATAATGGCAGAAACAGTTGTTGAAAGTTTTACATTGGATCACACAAAGGTTAAGGCACCCTATGTACGTGTCATTGAGTCACAAGATGGCCCACAGGGCGGACGCATTACAAACTATGATTTGCGTTTGACACAACCTAATGAAACAGCCATTGAAACTGGTGGATTGCATACGTTAGAACATCTATTTGCAGGGCTTGTGCGTGATGAAATTGATGGGATTATTGATATGTCGCCATTTGGTTGCCGTACAGGATTTCACGTTATTTCGTGGGTAGATTATGATGCCGAGACACTGGCGAAAGTATTCAAAAAAGTACTTGAAAAAATTGTTAGTGATGAAATAACTGAAGTACCAGCTGCTGAAATTGAAAGCTGTGGTAATTTTAAAGATCACAGTTTACATTCAGCAAAAGAATGGGCTAAAATTATTTTGGCACAATGTATTTCAAGTGATGCATTTGAACGTAAAGTTGTCTGAACATATTTGTTCAAAAAATTAACTCATAACATGATATTTGTAACTAAGAAAAAAGAGCTGATTGAGCATTAAACAGAGGGTTCATGTTTGGTGAAAATGAACAATCTAGCATCAGGAAAATAGTCTCGGAGTTATTGTCGTTGTAAGTGTGTTTTTATAAATATAAACAATTACCGGGTAGTGACACGAGATGTTGTCCCGCAGTCTTAGATATAAGACTGCGTTTTTTTATATGCTATATTGAAAATGTTGCTGATTTAATTTTGGCACTTGAAGAAGTATTAAACACAGTTTAATGCGTGACAATGTCAGTAGCTGTAATAGCACTAGTTCTTAAATATGTGTTAATGTTAATATATTCGATTACATAATCAAGGGGAACTGAGAGATGAACAAGAAAATTATCATTGGCCTTGTGGCTGCCGTTGTGATCATTGGTGGCGTTGTCGTAGCTACAAAATCACAACAATCAGCGGGTGAAAAAGTTTTACGTATTGCGACACAAAATAACATATCGACACTTGATCCTAATTATGCTGATGAAATAGGTGCTAATTGGGCAGAGGTACAGACGTTAGAAGGCCTTTATACCACTGGAAAAAATGGTGAAATCGTGGCCGGTGTTGCTCAAAATGTTGTAAAACCAACAGAAAATAATACAGTATATACACTACATTTGCGGAAAAATGCAAAATGGTCAGATGGTACGAAAGTAACAGCGCAAGATTTTGTTTCCTCAGTCAAAAGGCAAGTGGATCCAAAAACAAAATCAACGCGTGCCAATCATTTTAAGGATATTGCTGGATATGATGCTGTTTATAACCATCATGCAAATGTGAACCAGTTAGGTATTCAGGCCGTTGATCAATACACAGTTAAAATTCAGTTATCACATCCTGTACCCTACTTTGATTTTATTTTAGCTAACCAACTGTATCCTATTAATCGCGCTAAGGTGAAAGAATATGGTAAAAAATATGGGCAAACTGCTGCGACAACAGTTTCTAATGGTGCATACACGATTAAAAAGTGGAATCAATCATCAACAACGTGGGAATTTGCAAAAAATAAGTACTATAGTGATAGTAAAAATGTGCACTATGATACCATTAAAGCGACTCAAGTAACAGACACAACGTTAGCAGCAAAACAATTTCAAACCAAAAAAGTAGATGAAGCAACTGTTTCGGGTAGTGTATTGTCTAATTTGAAAAAGACTAATGCTGATGACATTAAAGAAACTGCTGCAGGACGTGTTGCCTTTATTGTTTGGAATGCTAAGGACAAAGTCGTTAGTAACGCTAATTTAAAAAAGGCTGTGAGTTTAGCAATCAATCGTCAAACATTAGCTGACGAAGCATTGGGTGATGGCTCTAAACCAGCAAAGTCAATTATACCGAGCGGTGAAATTAAAATTGCTGGTAAAGATTTAAATGATGGTTTATCACTACCCTATAATAAAACACAAGCACAGCAATACCTTAAAAAAGCGCAGTTAGAATTAGGTCAGAAAAAAATTGTTATTACGCTTAATACAGCAGATACTGATTCTTACAAAGCAGTGGGTGTTTTCTTGAAGCAAAGTATTGAATCTGCATTGCCTGATGTCACGATTAATTTGAACCGATTACCTTTAAATGCTGAAATTTCTGCTTTTAATAATCATAATTTCCAAGCGGGCACACTGTCGTGGTCAACTGACTATGATGATCCAATTGACTTTTTAGATATTGCTTATTCAAAGGGTGCTATTAACTTTACAAATTGGAAAAATGACGCTTATGATAAAGTCTATGAACAGATTAATAGTCAAAATACTGCTAATGATACACGTTATAAATTAGAACGAGAAGCAGCCAAGATTAATAATGAAGAAAATGGCGTCACGCCATTGTATCAAACATCAAATGTGCACCTACAAAGTAAGACCGTTAAAAATCTAAATTATCCATTAGTTGGTTATCAAAACTATAAATATGCTAAATAATGTGTCAATTTACTGATGAAATGATAATTACGTCTTAAATAGCATTCAATTTGGAGAAATAAAATGATTAAAAAAATAGGAATTCCGTCTAATAATGTATTACATGCCAATCCGAGATTTGGTACGAATTATGTTGATTATGTTCAAAAAAATTATATTGATGGTTTGACAAATGCCGGTGCATTACCCGTGATATTACCTATTGCACAACCTGAATCAGCAAAAGCGTATGTTGATATTGTTGATGCGTTAGTTTTTGTTGGTGGTCAGGATGTATCACCTGAATATTTTGGGGAAGAACCACACTTAAAATTAGCTGAAATAGATCGTGGGCGAGATGCTTTTGAAATAGCATTAGTGACGGAGGCAATTAGACAAGAAAAACCTATTTTTGGTATTTGTCGTGGATTACAGATTATCAATGTTGCCTTAGGTGGTACATTATATCAAGATTTACCAAGTCAATATCATGCACTAACGGTCAAACATGATCAATATCCAACTAAATGGTACATGCCTACACATCATTTAGTTTTAAAAAGACAGAGTTGGTTGAATGGTGTTATTAATGAAGAAACGCTGGTTAATTCATTTCATCATCAAGCAGCTAAAGACCTAGCCACGGGTCTAATCCTAGATGCGACTAGTACTGATGGGGTAATCGAAGCATTTTCTGATGAGAAGCGCCGAATTTATGCAGTACAGTGGCATCCTGAAATGTTATTGATGGGGCAAGTACCAGAAGCGCAAGCATTATTTAATGCTTTTGTTGATAAAATTTAAATTACAGTCGACATTATAAGCGTTAATAAGCCAAAAAATTACATGTCATCCTAAGTTGAACATAAATCTAACTTAGGGATTTTTTTATTTGTTAAAAGAGCGTACAATATGTTGAGTAATAAATAACTGTATTGAGAGAAATAATATGTTTCAAAATATGAAACGAATTTTAATTGGTAAACCTCTAAAAACATTAGATGAAGGCGGCCAACAATTATCTAAGACAAAGGCATTGGCATTATTATCGTCAGATGCGTTATCATCAGTTGCTTATGGTACTGAATCGATCACAACAGCCCTATTGGCTGCTGGTGCTGTCGCATTATGGTTGCAACTACCCATTGCTTTATTGGTGTTGATATTACTGGCAGCGATTGTTATGAGCTATCGTCAGATTATTCATGCATACCCCTCTGGTGGTGGCGCCTACGCTGTTGCAAGTGAGAACTGGGGACCAAAAGCTGGCTTAATTGCCGGCGGCTCGTTATTGGTTGATTATATGTTAACGGTGGCGGTTTCAGCTTCGGCTGCTGCTGATGCGATTACTGCTGCTGTGCCAGCGGTGTTACCTTTTGCAGTGCCATTGGCGATTATAGTTGTTATTTTACTCACTGGAATGAATTTGCGTGGATTACGTGAAAGCGCTAATTTTTTGATGTTTCCAGTTTATTTTTTTGTGGCTGTCATAGCGCTAATGATTCTTTGGGGCCTTTTTCAGGCAATAACCGGTCAATTACCGTATCATGCAGCTGCAAAGGTTGGCACAAGTTTTTCTGGTTTATCATTTGTTCTATTTATGCGCGCGTTTTCAAGTGGTTCATCATCATTAACAGGTGTCGAGGCAATTTCAAATGCTGTGCCAAACTTTAAAGTGCCAAAGGAACGGCATGCTGCCGCAACGTTAACAACCATGGCTATTATTTTGGCTACATTCTTTGGTGGTATTACATTTTTGAGCTATTGGTATGGTATTAGACCAGATGCACATTCAACCGTGTTATCACAAATCGCGGCTATGACATTTGGCGGTCATGGGATTGGCTTTTATGTGGTGCAATTAGCAACGGCTATGATATTGGCAGTTGCTGCCAATACCGGTTTCTCAGCTTTTCCGATGCTTGCTTTGAATTTGGCGCGCGATAAATATTTGCCGCATCTTTACATGGATAAGGGCGATCGTCTAGGATATTCTAATGGTATCTTATCACTTGCTTTTGGCGCAGTGGTGCTGTTGTTGATTTTTCATGGTTCAACGGACGCTTTAATTCCATTATATGCCGTTGGTGTTTTCGTACCATTCACCTTATCACAATCAGGCATGATTATTCACTGGTGGCGTAAGCGACCAAAAAACTGGCTGATTAAAGCAATCATTAACTTTATTGGCGCTTTTATTTCAGCTGTATTAGTCATAACATTATTTGCGACACGTATTGAACATGTATGGCCTTATTTATTAATTATGCCTATTGTCATGTATATGTTCTTGAAAATTAAGGGTCATTATACGAGTATTGCTCGGCAATTAAGATTGGCATATGCTAAAAATGACCATGCGGTGCGTCATCATTATGATGGATCAACAGTCATTGTATTGGTATCAAATGTCACAAAGGTAACGACTGAGGCAGTCGATTATGCTTTATCAATTGGTGACAATGTTGTGGCCATGCATGTGAGTTTTGATGTGAATCCCAAAAAAGAACTAGAAACATCCAATCAATTTAAAGTTGATTTTCCAGATGTCCGTTATGTGGACATCCACTCTTCCTATCGATCAATTATTAAACCAGCAGTGAGTTTTGTGGATGCTGTGGTTAAACAGGCAGAAAAGCGCAATCATTCAGTGACAGTGTTGGTGCCACAGTTTGTACCTAAAAAGCCTTGGCAAAATATTTTGCATAACCAAAATTCGTTACGTTTGCGAACAGCATTTGCTTCACGAAAAGATATTTCGGTATCAACTTATTATTACCATTTATCAGAGTAAAGAAACCGAATAAACATGAAAGGTGATAGCGTGGAATACTGTTAAATAGTTCACGCTACTGGTAGTCTTATGTCGCAAGATACAAAATTAATGTTATTTTTTATTTGGGTAGTGATCGCCATGTTGATCTCAACAATTGGCTTAATTATAATTATGCGTTGGTATCATCGTGAAGTGAATAAAGTTAAACAAGCTAAACGTGATGAAAAAATGAAACAACATGATAATGAATAGTTGAAAAAACACCGACAGTGAAGGACGCCAAGTTGATTAGATTTTATCTAACTTTCTTGTAGCCTTTTACTGTTGGTGTTATTTTTTTCTTATAATTTATTGTCTCTTTTTGTAAACGGACTTTAAAATAGTGCTTATCTCACTAAAATGTTTCTGTTTCAATTTGGTCTAATTTATCAGCCCAATCAACTTCGGGATACTTACGAGACAAGGTCGTTGCTAAAACACGCTTTGCTAAATTACCATTACGAGTAAAAATTGGACCATGAAAGTATGAACCGTAAACATTACGATAGATCACACCTTCAGTCTTATCCATCCCATTGTTACCATTACCTGAAATAACAGTCCCTAAGGCGCGTTCATTTTCACCTAAGAAAGTACGACCTTGATGATTTTCAAAGCCATGATAAGTTTCAGCCGTATCATTATTTTTAATCACAATATTGCCAGTAAGCCGTTTATTATTTAACGTCGTTAGTTTAGGATCATGCATGTTAGTCGTGTAGTGATCCATGACGCCGATACCGTCAACTTTAGTGCCGTCAGCCATGACCATATAGTGGCCAAGGAGTTGAAAGCCACCACAAACGGCCAGTAAGGGGCCATCATTTTCAATATAATGGCGTACTTGGTCGGCCTTATTTTTCAAATCTTTGGCAACAATTGTCTCTTCATAATCTTGCCCGCCACCAAACAAAGCAAAATCAAAGCTATCAGCATCAAAATTATCTCCGAGTGATACCAGATGATAATTAACGGCAACACCAATTTGTTTGGCATAATATGTCAATGCAATAATATTGCCATAATCGCCATATGTATTCATCAAATTACCATAAAGGTGCGCGACAGAAATCTCGAAATTTGCCATTAAAATCCTCCTTTGATATAGCCGGCTGCGCCAAGTTGTTCACGTAACTGCAGCATAGCTGTATAAGTTGCTGCGATATAAACTTTATCGGTTGGGAGTGCTTTAATTGCAGTAACAATTTGAGTTAAATCTTCATAGACAGCTTGATCTGGAAAACCAGCCATTTTCAAACGAACACGCAAATCTTTATAGCGCTCACCACCAGTAGCAACTGCTTTGATGTGGGTATCATGTAGTTTTTCAAATTCTGCATCCCATATCCAACTGGTATCGATACCGTCCGCGTAATTTGCATTTAGCAAAGCTAATAATGAAAAATCATCTTTTTCAGTGACCATCATGTCGATGACAGAATTTGTGCCAACGGGATTTTTAATCAAGACAATTGTGACATCTTTACCATCAACATGAAGGGCTTCTTGACGGCCAAATATTTGCGCATTAGATTCAAATGCTGTTTTTATCTTTTCAGGATCGACATTAAACTCACGTCCAACTGCAAAAGCAGTCAGTGCGTTGTAGATATTGTACAACCCCCCAATTTCAATACGCAGTGGTGTGTCATCAATGCTAAAAGTTGAATATTTGGGTGTTAAGTCAGTGATACTGGTGACTTGATAGTTTAATTTTGGACGTGCAAAATTGTCTGTTGTACTGAAATACTTACCTAAATTAGCGTAAGTTATAAAATCATATTCTAAAACGGAATGATCAGTAGGGGATAAGATACCATCGGTATTGATGGGTGCAACAGTAGGATTATAATCAGCTGGTTGTATATGATTAAAACCAAAGTATTTACGTTCATTAGTGAAATCACCACGTGTAAAAATTGGTGAATCGCCATTAGCTAAAACAACAGCCTCGGGCGCATGCTTAATACCAGCAATAATTTTATCGTATGTCGTATAAATTTCACCATAACGATCAAGCTGATCACGGAAAATGTTGGTCAGCACAAACATTTTTGGTTTCATAGCAGCAGCAATTTTTTCAACGTTTGCCTCATCAACTTCAAGTACAGCAATTGGTTTTTTGCCATTTGGTGAGGGTTTAACATTTGCTGTGACAAGGGTGCCTGTGATGCCTTGAATCATGTTTGAACCAGAAGGATTAGTAATAACAGTATAACCACCTGCCTGTAAGACGCGTGTGATGAGGGCAGTTGTGAGTGTTTTACCATTTGTACCAGTCACGATAATTAACTCAAAATCCTGTTGAATTTTTGTTAAAATGTTGGGATCGATTGATACCGCGAGTTTGCCTGGCAAGCTTGTGCCACCACGATGTAAAACGTCATGCAAAAGCCAATAAGAACTTTTTGCAGTAACGCGTGCTAGTGTGCTTCTAAGTGTCATAATTTCCCCGCTTTCATGATTATAATTTTACCACGAGCAAGCGTGTGGTGGGGATATTTACTTAAAAGTTAAGTCATATCCAGCAATATTATGATCAGGTTGATTTAATATTCATGCAAGCTGAAAGTGTTAATATAGAAGAGATATACAAAGTAACTGTTTAGAGAAGGTACATGGGTATGTTACCGAATAAAAAAAGAACTCAAATGACAAGAAATAAAAAAAGAAAACGTCAGCACTTGTGGTTAAACATAACTGTTATTGGAAGTTTGACAGGTGTTTTAATAATAACCAAGGGAAGTAACTTATCTCAATTTATTGAACCTGTTCAAGCGATGGCAATCAATGCATTACCAACCCAAAAAACCGCAACTGGTCAAAAAGTAACTTTCACAAGAACATTCACTAAGCGATATTTAGTGGCAAATGCAACGCAAAAAAGATTAGTGGGATTTCAAACAATTGGCTCAAAGACATATTATTTTGAACCAAAAACAGGTGAAATGGTGTATGGTTTAAAAACGATTGCCGGAAACAGTTACTATTTTGATGAAAATGGCGTGAGTAACACACAATTGGCATATGAAAAAACGGTTGCATCAGTTGTTGGTAACAATAAAATTGTTGAAAAAGCGATTGCAGGTGGTATGAAACTTGTTGGCAAAAGTCCTTATGTTTATGGTGGTGGTAGAACATCAAAATCTATCGCCAATAATGAATTTGATTGTTCATCTTTTATCGCTTGGTTTTATCGTCAGGCAGGGCAACCGTTGGTTGTCCAATCAGCCGCATCTACAACAATATTGAATCAAATTGGGACAACAGTGGCGTGGTCTGAGATGCAACGTGGTGATATACTGGTGACACCTGATACGTATACAGAAGAGCGACTTCACACTGCTATTTATTTAGGTAATGGTTTCATATTACATGATTCTGCATCGACTCATGGTGTCGCAATTAGCCGATTAGCCGATTTAGTAAATCCTAAAACGTCGCAAACATTGACGTGGTCGGAACTGTTTAAACCTGGAACGGTGCGACAGGTTGTTGCTAATTAATTTTTAGGTGTCGTTTCAAATCATGGTTTTTTGTTGTGTCAAAAATTGCTATAATAGTAAGAGACTGTTTTTGTTTGAATTGCTGAACTGAGATGTACAACATAATTTTTTTATTTGATAAGTCAGGGGGAAAGTGTTTATAAACGATGGTATTATGGTCATGATACAACATCGCTAACACGTTTAAAATATGGCACAACTATTCTTTGAATACGGCGCAATGAGTTCAGGTAAATCGATTGAAATTTTAAAAGTAGCACATAATTACGAATCGCAAGGTCGACAAGTGCTCTTGATGACACCAATTACTGATACGCGTGCAGGTATTGGTGTTGTCGCAAGTCGTATTGGACTGTCCCGCGAGGCTTTAGCGGTCAAACCGGCAGACGATTTATATGTCTTGATTAAAAGTATGACAGGTGATGATTTGGCAGTTATTTTAGTGGATGAGGCACAGTTTTTAACACCAGAACAGGTGGATCAATTAGCCTATACAGTAGATAACTTACATATTCCAGTGATGGCATTTGGCTTAAAACAAGATGCTTTCAACAACTTATTCGCTGGATCAAAACGATTGATCGAGTTAGCGGATAAACTAGAAGAAATGAAAACTATTTGTTCATTTTGTGGCAAAAAAGCAACAACACAACTGAGAATAGTCAATGGCAAACCACAACGTCAAGGCGCTCAAGTTTTCATTGGTGGTGACGAAGCCTACATTCCGACGTGCCGCCGTCATTGGTACAATCCTGATTTAGACAAAATTGCGACAATGTTTCCGATTAAGTAACTGAGCATGCTAAATAAACAGTTAATAAGAATTGACAATCAGTTAATTCGTACATAACATAAATACGTGAACTGTGACATGTAGAAAACAGTTCACATCTTGGAGAAAATAGATGGACCCAATATTTCAATCATTACAAACAGTTGTTGATCGCTATGATGAGCTAAATGAGCAGCTGGCTGATCCGGATGTTGCTGGTGATGGCCAACAATATATGGCGTTGTTAAAAGAAGCAGGCGAAATGCGTGAAACTGTTGCAGTTTATACCCACTATAAACAAGTGATGCAAGGTATTTCGGATGCTGAAGACATGCTTGATGATGCTGAAATGGCACCACTTGCCAAAGAAGACTTGAACACGCTAAAACCTGAAAAAATCGAATTAGAAGATCAGCTTAAAATTTTGATGTTACCAAAAGATCCAAATGACGATAAAAACATTATTATGGAAATACGTGGCGCAGCAGGTGGCGACGAGTCATCGCTATTTGCCGCAGATTTACTTGATATGTATCGCCGTTATGCAGAAAAGCAACGCTGGGCTGTAAGCATTATTGATGAAACAATCACTGAAGTCGGTGGCTATAAAGAAGTAGCTATTATGATTACTGGCGATAATGTTTATTCGAAGCTAAAATTTGAATCTGGTGCACACCGTGTCCAGCGTGTTCCTTCAACAGAAACACAAGGTCGTGTACATACGTCGACTGCTACTGTTGGGGTGATGCCTGAATTTGAGGAAATCGATTTTGAACTGGCCGAATCTGATTTGGAAGAGGAGTTTTTCCGATCAGGGGGTGCTGGTGGACAAAACGTCAATAAGGTTTCAACAGCTGTACGTTTAGTTCACAAACCAACTGGTATTATGGTTAAAATGCAAGAAGAACGTACACAAATCAAAAACCGTGATAAAGCACGTAAATTACTTGCTAGCCGTGTATATGATTTTTATGCACAACAAAACGAAGCTGAATATGCGGAGAAACGTAAATCTGCTGTCGGTACTGGTGATCGTTCTGAACGTATCCGTACCTATAATTATCCACAAAATCGTGTGACGGATCATCGTATTGGCTTGACGCTCAATAAACTTGACCGTATTATGAATGGTGAACTGGGTGAAATTGTGGATGCACTTGTTATTGCAAATCAAACAGCCAAGTTGGCTGAATTGAACCAAGCCTGAAAATGACTGAAAAACAATTTGAAACACCAAAACAATTTAAGCAAGTTGGTAATTATGAACCAGCACGTCAAATAATGCCAGACAAATTGACTGCACCAAAATGGTATGATTGGGACGATATTAAGAAACCTATAAAGCCAAGTCAAGTTAAAATTTCGTTACTTGAGGGTCGTAAGTGGGCGATTGAAGAATTGACAAGTGTTGGCATGCCAAAAGAGGATGCCCAAGACAACGTCGATTTTTTATTGAGTGGTGCATTAAATATTAATTATGCCTATTTACGTGCAAACATAACACGCACGATGCCGTCTGATTTAGCAGCTATTTGGCCAAAATGGCTGGCCAAGTTGATGAATAATGAACCTGTGCAATATATTTTAGGACATGCGCCTTTTTATGGTCGTGAGTTTATGGTTGATTCCAGGGTTTTGATACCACGCCCTGAAACTGAACAATTAGTTGAATGGATCTTAAAAGATGCTGGTAGTAAAAATGGCAAACCTGTTTCAGTATTAGATATTGGAACAGGAACTGGCGCCATTATTGAAACCTTGATGTTAGAAAATCCTCGTGTACGTGGATTTGCGGCAGATATTTCATCAGATGCTTTAGCAGTTGCAGAAATGAATGCACAGCGTTTTGGTTTAAATTACCTACATCTGGTGCAAAGTGATGTCTATAGCGCTTTAGAAGGACTCGAATTTGATATTATTGTTAGTAATCCACCCTACATTGCAACAACTGATGAAGATGAAATGGCTGATAATGTGCTTGAATATGAACCGCACACTGCATTATTTGCCGATCATGGTGGTTTAGCAATTTATGAAAAAATAGCAGCAGATTTAGCACTTTATTTATCTGATCACGGCCGTGCGTATTTTGAAATTGGCTATAAACAAGGACAGCAGGTTGTGTCAATGATGCAACATGCCCTGCCACAGGCGGAAGTAACACTGAAAAAAGATTTCTCAGGCCTAGATAGAATGGTCAGAGTAGTGAAAGGATAGTCGCGTAAGCTTATTATTAAGCGTTAACGCATATGGTTATAATGGAGACTGAATTATTAACAAGTAACGATATAAAACGAGCCGGTGCATTACTTAGGGCCGGTGAAGTAGTTGCTTTTCCGACGGAAACCGTTTATGGATTAGGCGCCGATGCAACTAATGAAGCAGCCGTCAAAAAAGTCTTTACAGCTAAGGGACGACCAGCAGATAATCCGTTAATTATGACTATTGCTGATGAAAAGCAATTGCATGATTTTGTTTTGGTTTCAGAAGCAGCGCGACAATTAATGACGGCCTTTTGGCCAGGGTCTCTGACAATTATTTTACCTATTAAACCAGAAAAAGTAGCAATGATCGTAACTGGTGGCCTTCAAACAGTGGCATTTCGTTTGCCTGATAATGATGTGGCTCGTGCAGTGATTCGTGACGCAGGTGTGCCAATTGTCGGGCCAAGTGCAAATACTTCTGGTAAACCGTCGCCCACAACTGCGCAACACGTTTGGCATGATATGAGTGGTAAAATTGCCGCCATTGTCGATGATGGTCCAACACAAATTGGTGTGGAGTCGACAGTTATTGATATGTCTTCTAAAGTGCCAACTATTTTACGCCCTGGCGCTGTCACACAGCAACAGCTGCAAGATGTATTAGGTGTCACAGTGATTGATGCGACAAGTACGACATCAGTGGCGAGTGACGTGACACCCAAAGCACCGGGGATGAAATATCGGCATTATGCACCAGATAAAAGGGTTGTTATGTTTGATAGGTTAGATGCGATAGATCTAATGCATAGTTTACAAACACATGATGTTGTCATGGCACAAGATACAACAATTGAAGTGATGAAGTTATCGTTAGAGCAATCATGGTCACTTGGTGAAACCCTTGAAAATGCCACGGAGCAATTATTTGCAGGTCTACGTTTTTATGATGATGAGGCGCAAGTGGCGACAATTTATGTTGAAAAAATGTCACCAATTGGTATTGGTAAAGCGTTCAATAATCGTTTAGCAAAGGCAGCAGGTAATCAGGAATTTAATCTGTGAGTAAAAGAGGAGAATTCCTCTTTTTTATTTACAGAAAACAATTTGCGTTTCATATGTAAACGTTTACATATGAAACGCCGTCAGATGGGCATTCTAGATGATTTTGCCTGATATAACAAGGATTTACCCGACAATTCACTTGATATTTTGTAAGCGCTTTGATAAACTAATAACAGAGGCTGTTTAACAGCTAAAAAGGAGAAATTAATTATGACACAATCAAAAGACTTTCATATCGTAGCAGAAACAGGGATCCATGCACGTCCAGCAACTTTGTTGGTACAAGCAGCATCAAAATTCACTTCAGATGTGACATTGTCATACCAAGGAAAAGATGTTAACTTGAAGTCAATCATGGGTGTGATGTCATTGGGTGTTGGTCAAGGCGCTGATGTGACAATCAAAACAGACGGTGACGATGAAGAATCTGCTATGGCAGCCATCGTTGAAGCAATGGAAACAGAAGGACTTGCAGAATAACAATGTCTAATAACTTCAAAGGAATCGCGGCAAGTAATGGGATAGCAATTGCTAAAGCTTATTTGTTAGTTGATCCAGATTTGTCTTTTACAAAGACAACAATTACAGATGTGACGGCTGAACAGGCACGTGTCGACGATGCTTTGAAGGTTGCTAGTGCTGATGTTGAGATCATTAAATCTCGTGCTGAAAAAAACTTAGGTGCTGATGAAGCACAAGTATTTGAGGCACATTTAATGGTTCTGTCAGATCCAGAAATGTCTGGCGCATTTAAACAGAAGATTGCTGATGATAAAGTGAATGCTGAACAAGCAGTCAAAGAAGTGACAGACATGTATATTGGCATGTTTGAAGCCATGACTGATAATGCTTATATGCAAGAGCGTGCAGCAGATATTCGTGATGTGACTAAACGTATTTTGTCACATCTTTTGAATGTGGCATTGCCTAACCCGGCTCTAATTGATGAAGAAGTCGTTTTAGTATCAAAAGATTTAACCCCTTCTGATACTTCTCAACTTGATCGTCAATTCGTTAAGGGCATTTTAACTGATTTTGGTGGTCGCACAGCACATGCCTCAATTATGGCACGTACATTAGAAATTCCTGCAGTGGTAGGTTCTGAAGTAGCTACGCAAAAAATCACGGCAGGTGTGACAGTGATTGTCGATGGGTTAACTGGTGACGTGATTGTTGATCCAGATTCAGAGACGTTGGCAACTTACCAACAAAAAGCCGCTAATTATTTGGCTCAGCGTGCAGAATGGGCCTTATTAAAAGACCAACAATCTGTTAGTGCGGACGGTAAGAACTTTGTGTTGGGTGCTAATATTGGCTCACCTAAGGATATGGATGCTGTATTAGAAAATGGTTCGGAAGGCGTTGGCTTATATCGTACTGAATTCTTATATATGGAATCAGATCACTTACCAACCGAAGACGAGCAATTTGTTGCTTATAAAGCAGTTGTCGAAAAGATGGCGGGTAAGCCAGTTACTGTGCGTACCATGGATATTGGTGGTGACAAAAACTTAAGTTATTGGAAATTACCAAAAGAGGAAAATCCTTTCTTAGGATATCGTGCCATTCGTATTTCTTTGGATCAAACAGAAATTTTCCGGACACAGTTACGTGCGTTGCTACGTGCCTCTGCTTATGGCAATTTATGGATTATGTTCCCAATGATTGCTACGTTAGGTGAATTCCGTGCGGCTAAAAAAGTCTACTTAGAAGAACGCGCTAAGCTTGAAGAAGCTGGCGTGTCAATGGGTGAGATCAAGCTAGGAATTATGATTGAAATTCCAGCAGCAGCCGTTTTGGCAGATAAATTTGCCAAAGAAGTTGATTTCTTCTCAATCGGTACAAATGATTTGATTGGTTATACAATGGCCGCTGATCGTGGTAATGATAAAGTTGCCTATTTGTATCAACCTTATAATCCATCTATTTTACGTTTAATTAGTAACGTCATTACAGCAGCTCACAATGAAGGCAAATTCGTTGCGATGTGTGGCGAAATGGCTGGTGATCCGATTGCTGTACCTGTTTTGATGGGTATGGGATTGGATGAATTTTCAATGAGCGCACCATCTGTTTTGCAGACACGTTCGTTGATGAAGAAGCTGAATACTGCT
Source organism: Leuconostoc gelidum subsp. gelidum KCTC 3527 (assembly GCF_000166715.1). Taxonomy (GTDB): domain Bacteria; phylum Bacillota; class Bacilli; order Lactobacillales; family Lactobacillaceae; genus Leuconostoc; species Leuconostoc gelidum. Next base: position 197,032 of record NZ_AEMI01000016.1, on the reverse strand, counting down.
GACATGAAGTTGTTAGCTGAGAAAGCCTTAGACGCGGAAACTAATGATGAAGTTATTGCATTGGTTGAAGCAGCAACAAAATAATACGTTGCAATTTTTAAACTAAATTAATATAAATCAGAACAACTGCAAATATGACTTGAGTATTGAAGTCGCATTTGCAGTTGTTTTTATTTGTACTTTTTGTAACCATTTGCCATTTTGTTCGTTATATCTATGAAAGGGGGGAATATGAAAATTAATCACTATGAAAAAGAACTTATCAATATTGCAAATGAAATCATTGGCTTTTTGATTAATAATGGCGCTAAAAAAAATGATGCGCAAGACATCATGCAGGATGTCTTTGTAAAATTACTTCAAGCAGATATTATATTGGCATCAGATAAACTAAGACCATGGCTATATCGCGTTTTTACGACATTTATCGTCGACAAAAACGGTATCGTGATATTTTGCTAGAGCAATATGCACAATATTCTGAAGTTGAACCAATACTGGCAGATTATAGTGGTTTACAACGCGCATTGGAAAAATTAAATGATTACCAAAGCGCGTTGATTGTATTATATTATGATGATCGAAAACACATCGACGATATCGCTATGATATATGATGTCAGTTCATCCAAAATTAAAGTCGATTTATATCGAACGAGACAGCAACTAAAGGACATAATGATGGGGTATGAAAATGAGTGACAATGTTAATTTTGAAAAGATTATTAAAACAGAGAAACGCAAAAAATGGTTAAAAACAATAGCTGTTTCTGGTGCAGCAACAGTGATAATTGGAGGTAGTGTATTCTATGCTATTCATAACCAATTAGGCATACAAATGGCAAAACAAGCATCAAAACAACAACGGCAATTTAATATTGATGATCTTATATCTTCGCCAAACATTATATCGACATCACAATATTTTTCAACGACAAAAACAACACAGGGCACATTGAAAAGTGATCGCGAAAAAAATATTGATGGTTACCGTGTTGCCTACCTAGAAAAAAATGTGACATTTAACACGCATGGTATTGAAAGTGCTTCTGCACAAACACCCAATATTTATAATAAAAATCCAGCAACTAAAGAAATAATTGCCACTAACCGGCAGTCACAACAAAAGGAACCATTATTCTTCAATGTGAAGTATGAACACGCCTATCAATCTGAAAAAGATAAAAAAGAATTGTTAGCCCCAAGTATACCGACACATGAAGCTAAGACGTTAAGCCAGTTACCAAATGCTTTAGGTGAAGTGGCAATTACTTTTGATAAACGCTATTCCTATGATGACATTCGACAGATGATTCCCGAAAATGTCATGATTAATTATTATTGGTTAGGTATTCATAGTGATAAATTGGATACAATGAGTGTGGCAGGGTCTTACACTGGTTTAAATGCTAGTGATGATGGTACTGGAAAGTTGACTGAGGGAGCTGAAGTAAAAGCAGGAAAAAATGATTTTTCTGGTTATCAAGGACTAAAAAGCGTGTTAAAGCAACAATATGGGCAACGAACAGTTAATAATGTTGATATTGCCAAAGACGGTCAAAGGCAAGTGTCTAAGAACCTCAAAACGGCGAAGTTTGCTGGCGTAATTGTGACTGGTCGGACACAGAATCTAGCTAGATTGGATAGTCAAAAGTATACATTTGCGACAAATGTTGGTGTTGCAACGCCAATTATGCCATATCAAGCTCCTATCAAATAACTTCTATCACAACCACCGTTTGGTGGTTGTTTTTGTGTTAAAATATAACTTATGAAGATTCTAGCATTTGATACAAGTAACCAACCACTGACAGTGAGTTTGGCGGAAGATAATCAGGTAAAACGTGTTTTTTCAACCAATGAGGCGCGTAACCATTCGATTCAACTTTTACCTGCAATTCAGGAAACAATTGCAGCTCAAAATTGGACGCTGACAGATATTGATCGTATCATAGTTGCGCAAGGACCAGGTTCATTCACTGGCTTGCGAATTGGCATTACTGTGGCTAAAGTATTAGCGGATACTTTAAAAATAGATCTTGTTGGTGTCTCTAGTCTCGCTGTTTTAGCAGAACAAGTAACGTCACAAGGGTTAATTGTGCCCTTGTTTAATGCGCGTAATGAGAATGTTTTTGCAGGTGTTTATCGCGAAGGCAATAATATTTTGGCCGATGCACACCAGCCAATTGCTAATTTATTTAACTGGTTGCAAACTTACGATGAACCAATTATTTTTTTAGGTGATACTGATGTTTTTTCTGCGCTCATTACTGAAACATTTGGCGCACGGGCTCATATGTTAACGCCAAGTGAGAGTTTACCAGATGGCCAAGGTATTGTATCATTAGGCATACAGGCAAGCCCAGTCATCAATATTGCTGACTTTAACCCACAATATTTGCGTAAAACACAAGCAGAGTTGAACTGGCTTGCCGCACATCCTGGTGAGGATAACCCTGAAAATTATGTTTTTGAAGTTTAATCGCAATAATAAATTACCAAAGATACTCTTTAAATTTGAACAAAAATCTGTTGATTCAAAAGGCTATTCATTTACGCTACGACGCGCTAATGTTGAAGATATTGATATTCTTGTGCATATTGAAGAGGCTGTGTATGCTGGCACTGCGCCTTGGCTACTGCGCGATTTTTTGAGTGAACTGTCACGACCAAATGTACGTTTATATTTGGTTATGGAACGTAAGGGGCAAGTGATTGGTTTTGCCGGTGTTGCCTATCAGCGCGATCAACGTGACATGCACATTACAAACATTGCAATTGTGCCAGTTTGGCAAAATAAAGGGTTAGGCACCCTGATGATCAATGAACTACTTGATTTTTCAAGACAGCTAGGTGTTGATACTATGAGTCTAGAAGCACGTGCTTCAAATCGTAGTGCCATTATGTTGTACTCACGATTAGGTTTTGAACAAAGTGGCATCAAAAAAAGCTATTATATCGGTGATCACGAAGATGCAATTTCAATGGTAAATAATCTTGATAGTAAAACGCGCAACAATTGAAGATAGTAATCGCATATTTAATCTCGCAAATGCTGCGTTTGTGCCATCACCTTGGCCCGAATCAGTGTTTGAACATGAATTAAAAAGTCCGCGAAGCCAGTATTTTATACTTGATGGTGGATTTTTAGGTATGACGCAGATTTTAGATGAAATTGAAATTAATAGCCTTGCTGTTCATCCAGACAATCAGCAGCAAGGCATCGCGCAACAATTGTTGGCAACAGTTTTTTCTTTACCCAATGTCACACGTTTTTTGTTAGAGGTAGACGAATCAAATATAGCAGCTATTTGTCTATATAAAAAAATGGGATTCAGTGTTTATTATCACCGTGAAAAATACTATAAAAATGGCCATGCTGCTATTATGATGGAAAGGAAAGTGTCCGTAACGAATTAATTCGTTAGGTACATAAATATATCATGACTAAAATTATATCGTTTGAATCAAGTGCAGATGAAACAAGCGTGGCAATTGTTGAAGATGGCTGCACAATATTAAGTAATGCGGTTGCGACACAAATTAATTCACATCAACGATTTGGCGGTATTGTGCCTGAAGTTGCTAGTCGTCATCACATTGAGTGGATAACGCGTGTTTTAGATGATGCGTTGCAGACAGCTAATATTAAACCAATAGAACTGGATGCTGTGGCTGTTACCTATGGCCCAGGTTTGGTAGGGTCATTACTTGTTGGTTTGATGGGAGCAAAGACTTTTGCTTTAGCACATAACTTACCTATTATACCGGTAAATCATTTAGCGGGACATATTGCTGCTGCCAATTTTAATAGACCAATTATATATCCAGCACTGGCATTAATGGTTTCTGGGGGACATACAGAATTGGTTTTAATGCGTGAAGAAAATAATTTTTCAGTTCTCGGAGAAACACGAGATGATGCTGCCGGAGAAAGTTTTGATAAGGTTGGTCGTTTACTTAAATTACCCTATCCAGCAGGTAAAACAATTGACGATATGGCACATCTTGGCCAAGCAACGATTAAATTCCCAACAGCTATGGCGCATGAGGATAATTATGATTTTAGTTTTTCTGGTTTAAAAAGTGCTGTGATTAATTATGTTCACCATGCAGAACAAAAAGGTGAAACGATTAATCGCAATGATTTGGCAGCTAGTTTCCAAAATGCGGTCATTGATGCCTTACTAGGTCGAACGCGTCGTGCACTACAAGATTTTCCAGTGAAAAGTTTTGTGTTGGCAGGTGGCGTGGCAGCTAATTCGCAATTACGTCAAGCATTAGCAGAATTGTTAGAACAGTTTCAAAATACACAATTTATACCGGTACCACAACTATATACTGGAGATAATGCTGCGATGGTTGGGGCAGCCGGTTATTGGAATTATAAAAAGAAAAAGTTCGCTGGACTAGACCTTAATACAAACCCTGGATTAGATTTTGAGTTGCTTGAATCATAACAAGTTTGTGAATAGCTCACTATCTTTTGATAATAGGCCTGTTTTTATGATATAATGGTTATGCAAAAGTTCACAAAGTGAATAAAACATGCAACTTAAATATATGTCCGGATCCTCTGATGAACCTGGCACATAATAAACTGGAGAAACTTATGACACAACAACCTAAAATTCCACGTGCAACAGCAAAACGATTACCTATTTACTACCGCTATTTGACGTTTTTACACGATGCTGGCACGAATCGTATTTCGTCAGCTGAACTGAGTGACGCCATTAAATTTGATGCAGCTACCATTCGCCGAGATTTTTCTTATTTTGGTGCCTTGGGTAAGCGAGGTTATGGATATGACGTTAAAGCATTGCTTGATTTCTTTGCGAATGTGCTTGATCAAGATAGTTTAATTAACGTTGCTTTAATTGGTGCCGGTAACTTAGGGCAAGCCTTGATGAACTTTAACTTTCATCAATCATCAAATATGCGTATTTCTGCCGCATTTGATGTTGATGAATCACGTGCCGGTACGATTTTGGCTGGTGTACCAATATATGCCATGACTGACTTGAAAGAGCAGATGACAGCACAACGTATTAATATTGCGATTTTGACTGTGCCACAAGAAGTTGCGCAAGATATCACAGATCAACTTGTTGATGCTGGCGTTAAGGGTATTTTGAACTTTACACCACTACGTGTGACTGTACCAACGGATGTTCGTGTGCAAAACGTTGATTTAACAAACGAGTTACAAACATTGGTTTATTTTATTGATAACTACGGTTCAATTACGACAGGATTATAAATCGCATGACCATTTTAAATTTAAACGATACAGAAAAAGTCAACGCATATCAAAATTTCGTACGTGAAGATCCACGTGGTCAAGTAACACAAGACCCCTTGTGGGGTGAATTAAAAGCTAATTGGGGACATGTCTACGTATACCATGAAACAGATGGACAAATAGATGCTGTCTTAACTGTGCTAACTGTTGAGGCTGTTCCAGGAAAACTATTGGGGTATGCAGGCCGAGGTCCAATCGGAGACGTGACGAATATTGCGCTCATAAAATCACTGATTGAAGAAGCACTTGCAGCACTACCAGAAAATGTATTCTTAATCCGTTTGGATCCTGAAGTAGCGTATAGTGACACATTGAATGATGCTTATCAAGCAGCTGGATTTGTGACACGCAATCGTGACATTAAAAATATGCATGGTAATATACAACCTCGAAAAAATGTTGTTTTGTATTATGATGGTCGCGGAGAGGATGCAGAACCAATTACCAATGATATTGAATTAATGACCCATTTTAAACGGGACTATCGTAATCAAATCCGTCGTGCTACAAAAGATGGCGTTACGGTAACAAGTGGTGATACACAAGATGATGTGCGCGCATTTTTTGATACGTATGTGATGATGGCTGCTGCCCAAGGTATTACACATCGACCAATAAATTATTTTTTACATATGCAAAATTTGTGGCAAAAAACAGGCTTGTTTAAAGTCTTTTTAGCACATTTTGAAGGTCAAGTCATTGCTAGTGGTATTGGTTTTAGTTATGGAGATGAAATTTGGTATATGTATGCTGGATCTAATCGTCAATACGCAAAACACTATGGTCCGTATGCGGTACAATGGGAAATGTTGAAGTGGGGATTATCACTAGGTAAAGTTGAATATGACTTTGGTGGTGTTGGTGATTTTGTACCCGAAGATGGTCTTTATAAATTCAAACATGGTTTTGCTTATCATGACCCTCATGCTGAATATATTGGTGAATTAGATTGGGTAGTTGATGAAGTAGGTTACCAAGAATATCTCAAGCAATTTGATTAAGTCTGTCAGCAGTTGACGGCTTTTTTTTATGGCATATGATATAATTAATAGATTATATTGGAGCGGTTATGTTGAACTTGAAAAATATTTGTATTAAGTACCAGTCATTTTTGTTATATGTTATATTTGGTATATTAACGACAATTGTTAATATTATTGTTTTCTTTATATTATACAATATGCTCCATACTGGTCATAATATAGCCTATGTTGTTGCTTGGTTTTGGGCAGTATTGTTTGCTTATCTTACAAATCGGGTCTGGGTATTTCATTCAACAAGCTCAACGACCGCTGACATTGTAAAAGAAGTCTGGCAGTTTTATTTAGCGCGTGTTTTGACGGGAATTATTGGTTATTTTATTTTGACATTTGGTGTAGATTTGTTGCACCAAGATGCAAATATTTGGAACATTATTCAAAATATATTTGTAATTGTTTCCAACTTTGTATTGAGCAAATTAATTATTTTTAAGAAGGACAATGATACATGACAATTAAAATGATTGCATCTGATATGGATGGCACGTTTTTGACAGCCAATGACACTTACAGTCAGGGACGGTTTGAACGCATATTAGATAACTTAAAGGCGCGTGATATGAGATTCATTGCAGCTTCAGGACGTCAAGTTAAAAACTTACAAGAACTTTTTGAACCAACAATTTCGAAGGGATATGAAATTGATTATGTTGGATCAAATGGTGCGATGGTTGCAACTCATGAAGAACAACTTTATTCAGTACATTTGTCGCCAGAACAGCTGCATAAAGTCATTGATTGGAACGCTAAAAATCCGGAGTCGGCCGAAAATATTATCATTATGACTGGTGATAAGGCAACTTATGTGTCAAATCATGCTACTGGTCCTGTCGCAAAAATGGTATTTCAATTTTATCCAAATGTGAAACAAGTTGAAAAACTGATGACAGTTGATGATCATATTTTGGAGATCACTTTTGTATGGCCAAATAATGAGGTACAACAGCACGTGTCAGAACTACGAGAGATCTTTGGTGATGAACTACATGCTACTGGTTCTGGTTTTGGTTCAGTTGACGTTTTAGGTAAAGGTGTTGATAAGGCTGCTGGTCTACAAGTATTGCAAGATTATTATGATGTGCTTGATCGAGAGGTCATGACTTTTGGTGATAACGGCAATGATCTAGAGATGCTACAGAAGTATGAACACGGGTATGTTATGCCCAATGCAGACAACTTTATGCTTGAAGTGATACAAAAAAAAGCCCTTAACACGAACGTAAATGATGGCGTGTTAGAGACAATTGAAAACTATTTGAGTATTTGAAAACGCATGAGCGTTTTTTTTTAGTGTTTTGGTTTTGGAGACGCAAATCGATTGACACCAATTGATACAAGGACACCAATAAACGTGTCAATAATACGATCAATCACATAAAGTACAGTGGCACCTGCCGGAATATTTAGTGAAATCATTAGCAGAGCTGCAAGTGCGCCAATGACACCACTATTGAAATTAAAGCCATCCAAAAAGACAATTGCAATAATAACAAGTAATGGCAGAAAAATCATTGATACCCACGTTGCATTATGTGTGTGTGCGTGTACTAAAAAATAAATTAATGCTAATACGCCACCAACTGTATTTGAAACCAGACGAATTTTTGCAAAACTCAGTGTTTTGTCCCAACTTTCACGTAATGCAAAGACAGATGCCAATGCAGCAATAAAAGGAGGCCGATGGAAAAAATAAAAAGCCGTGATAATGATCATAACGGCCAACGCTGTTTTTAAAGTACGTAGTCCTATTCGAAATCGACCAAACTGCATAACTACCTCCACTAATATTCTTGTTATTTTAGCATAAAAAAATGGTAAAATCTATGTATCATAATGGAAAGGAATTGTGGCAGTCGATATGTTCATTAGTATAGCTTGTCACAAACTAAAATAATGTCAAATACAACAATAGATTTACTCAATAATCATAAGTCAATTCGCGCATTCACAGATCAACCAGTGTCTGATGAAATAGTTAAAACAATTTTGACAGCAGCGAGTGCAGGACCAAATATTAATAATTATCAACCCGTAACATTTGTTGAAATTACCGATCAAGCGCTAAAAGCTGAGATAACTGCCCAAGTTGGCATGGCCTACATTGAAAGTGCTATGCGTTATTTTGTTGTGACAGTGGATTTTAATAAAGATTTGATTGGTTTGACACCAGAGGTACGCAAACAAGCTGAGGAGGTGCTGTCAAGTTATGCCATGCTTGAAGGCGGTATTATTTCTGCCGGGATCGCACTTGGTCGTGCACAAGTTGCAGCGGAATCACTTGGACTAGGTAGTGTGACAATGGCTGGTGCCCTACGTGCTTTTGAACTATATGAAGAAAAATTACAACTGCCAAAATTAGTTAAAGCCGTTATGGGATTTTCGATTGGTTTTCCAGCACAAGAGCCTGGTATCAAACCTAAATTGCCAATAGATGGTACGTGGATGAAAGACCGTTACAAGCAGAATCAAATGGTAGAGGCTATTTCTGTTTATGATGAGACAATGGTGAAGTACTATGCTGACCGTGGTGTAGATAGTTCTTGGACACAAAACAATGCTAAAATGCTGACACGCAAACAAGATAACAAAAAATTAGGTAAGTATCCCCAATTAAAAGGATTCAGTCTGAAATAAAAATGATTAATTAGAAAGACAAAACTTATGTTTTAGTGCTGAGATGGTGTTAAAATATGATTTTTGTCTTTTTATTTGGGTGTTAACACATGTTCCACTAAGTGTGTCAGTTGTCCTAAACCAAATGTTTCTATGAATTGAAATCGGCGTTCCCAGCACATTATTTTTGATTGATGATCGGAAAAGTAACAATCAGCTAATATTTTAATACCAGTTAAATTAGCTTTCTTTTCAGAGGTTGATTTTGCAAGTTGACTGAAATTATAAGTGTGTGTTGTTTCAGTCAGTAAATGAGCAATTTCATGTGCTAGACGAAAGTGGTAACTAAAATGTGTCTGATAATTACGATTAATAATGATAGCTCTTTTTTGGGCATTGACAACATCTGGATCGTATGATGAACAAGATATATGAATTAGAGTTATGTGATTGGTTTGTATAATGTTTTCCAAGTAATTTATAACGGAATTATAGGTAGACATAGGTATTTAGTCCTCTACGAATTATGGTCAGCATCAGGAAGTGTTTTCAAAATAGACAGAATTGCTTGGCGATATTCTGGTGATAATTCTTTACCTTCGAATGACAAAAGTAAAGAATTGTTTTCAAGTTGTTCACCAAGGTCTACATTTGTATCTGTTGATACATCTTCGATATGAGTAATACCGGCAAGTATTAAAATGTCATCTTGTGAAATACGTAAACCCTTAGCAATTTTATACAAAGTTGCTACTTTGGGAATATTCTTTTTACCATTCTCAATTTGTGACAAGTAGGCTGAAGAAAACCCACCCTGTAATGCTGTTTGACGTACAGTAAAATGTTTGTTTTCTCGGATTGCTTTAATTTGTGTACCAAATTTTTTATTCGTGATCATGATTATAACTATTCTCCATAACGATATACTTTTTATTATATACAAATATAAAACATATACATAACAAATGTAAAACAAGTATGTCATAAAGTGTTTGACGATGTGATACATTAACTGTATAATATAACAAGATAATAATAAAAAAGGAAAATGTATATGGCAGTAACATTGAAATTTCGTGACCCGATTAACGTCAAAGAAAAAATTGCGATGCAAGGTGAAAGTATTGCAGGTTTTTCTCGGCGTATTAAAGTTAATTATTCACTAATGATCGAGTATTTAAACGGTAAAAAATTTCCATCACCGCCAACCGCCAAGAAGATAGCGGATGGGCTAAGTGTTGAAATAATCGATATTTTTTTTGCGTAAGTGTTTACTAATGTGATACAAATTAACTTAAAATTAGTTAATTTGTATCAATAACAGATATATTCACATAAAAATTAAGTTGTTGTATTTAATAATATAGGATAAGGAAAATAGATGACTCACATACCAATTGTTATTCCATCTTTCAATCCAGATGATAGATTAATAACGTTAATAAAGCAATTACACAGTTCTAAGAACGGATCTAAGCAAAAAATCATCATCGTTAATGATGGTAGTTCAAAAAAATATGATGATATTTTTGAATATATTCAAAAAAATTTTCAAGTCACTATTTTAAAACATCCCATTAATTTTGGTAAGGGACGAGCAATAAAAACAGCTATTAATTATGTTTTTAAAGGTATACCAGAAGCGATTGGTTTAATTACGATCGACTCTGACGGACAACATAGTGTGACTGATATGATAAAGTGTACGGACACTTTTTTAACAAAGCCAAAAGATTTAATACTAGGAACAAGAGCTTTTGATCATGAAGTACCTCTACGCAGTAAATTTGGAAATCTTGTAACAGCAAAATTTATGCAGATAACGACAGGCATAAAAATATCAGATACGCAAACTGGTCTGCGAGTTATTCCTAAAATGTATTTTAAAGCATTGATTAATATGAAAGGTGACAGATTTGAATTTGAAATGAATATGATTTTAGAAGCAGCAAATTATGACATTAATATTGTTGAGGTACCTATCAAAACAATTTATTTAAATGATAATAAATCATCTCATTTTAGAATAATTCATGATTCTTTGAGTATTTATGGCGTGTTTTTCAAATATATATTTGGGGCAATCAGTTCATTTATTGTAGATATTCTTATTTTTATGTTCATGATTGGCGTACTAAACAAATTATCGGTGAGTGCGGCGATAGTTATTGCGTCAATTGTGTCTCGAGTAACATCATCCGTATTTAATTACTATATTAATCGGAAAATTGTTTTTAAAAACAACAATCGCTTGAGCCTAATTAGCTACTATACGCTAGTGTTAACTCAAATGCTATTATCTACAGGGCTTGTTATTATATCAAATCAATATGTCACACACGTTAATATTACAATGTTAAAAGTGATTATCGATGCGGGCTTGTTTTTTGTGAGTTATCAGGTACAAAAACATGTTGTATTTAAAGGTCCACGATAATGGGTAGAATGAAAAAAATCTATTATACTGGTGCATTAGTCTGTTCAGTTGTTTATCTTGTGTGGCGGTTATTATTTACACTACCTTTGAATCAATCTTTTTTTGAGATAATTTATGGCATATTGTTGTGGGTGAGTGAAGTTTTGTCTATTGCAACAGCTTTTATTTTGATTTGGAATAAAAAAACGTATCAAGCAACGCCGACACCTGTGGTGACATCGGCGGATGTTTTTCCTGATGTTGATATTTTAATTGCCACACATAATGAAACAGTCGATTTACTCTATCAAACAATCAATGCATGTACTTTTTTAAAGTATCCAAACAAAAATAAAATACATATTTATTTATGTGATGATCAAAATAGAAGTGAAATGAAAGTGTTAGCGCAAAAATTTAATATTAACTATATTGGTTTAAGTCACAATCAATACGCTAAATCTGGTAATTTTAATCATGCGTTAAAATATAGCCACTCATCATTAGTCGGAACGTTTGATGCTGATATGATTCCGTATACTGATTTTTTAACAACAGTCGTACCTTATTTTTTTGCGAGCTATGGTAAACGCGTCCATAAAAAAATTGGCTTTGTTCAAACACCACAGAGCTTTTATAATGAAGATGTTTTTCAACATAATCTTTACGCTAATCGTGTGATTCCCAATGAACAAGATTTTTTTTCTAAAGAAGTAAATGTTTTAAATGCTAATCATAGCAGTGCGATATATACAGGTTCAAATACAGTGTTTTTGCGTGAGGCTATCGTTGAAGCAGGTGGATTTCCGACCAATACTCTCACTGAAGATTTCCAACTGGGAGCTCAAATCAATAGTTGTGGTTACAGCAGTATATCAACGACAGAACCTATGGGAAGTGGGGTAACACCAACAGATACTGGGAGTGTATTTAAACAGCGAACAAGATGGGCTCGGGGTATGATTCAAAGCACCAAAAACTTGCATCTATTGACGAACAAAGGGCTAACTTGGGCGCAAAAATTAATATACTTTAATGGTTATCTCTATTGGTGGTCGTTTCTTGGTCGTATGTTGTTTGTATTTGCGCCAATACTATTTGCATTATTTGATTTTCGTGTTGTTAATACCAATTTTTGGTTATTATTAATCTTTTGGGTACCAGGTTATTTATTGTTGTTGTTAGTTAAACAAGATATTTCCAGTAGTTTAACAAACCAAAGATGGGGTGAAATCCAAGAGCTTTTTTTTGCACCATATTTAGTATTACCGGTCATATTAGAGACAATAGGTATTAAAAATTCTCAGTTTAAGGTCACTAAAAAGAACATTTCCGGTAATAATAAAAAAGATTTTTTGTACATGATACCACAGGCTATCATGTTGGGTCTAACTGTTGTGAGCTTAATTAAATTTAATTACGGAAAATTCGGATCAGAAATAATGTATGGCAGTGTTATTACTTTTTGGTTATTAAATAATTTGATCAATACTTTGTTGGCTGTACTAGTGTTTATTGGTGAACCTAAAAATAGAGAACCGAAGTTTGACGTCGAAGGTCAGGTGCATATTAGTGATATTCAGTTGGGTACAAATTTGAGCATTAGCTATTTAACAGCCTCAGAAATTGCAATTAATTTGCCACAAGGAACAACGTTACTCTGGTCAAAAAAGTATGCTATGTCAATTGAAACGGCACAATACACAGCACACGTACAAGCATATCTTAAAAACTTTGATGAACATAATAGTTGTACATTACAAATCGAATCAAATGATGAGTTGAATTATCAAATATTATTACAAATTATACATGACGGTTTCAATCAGAGATTACCTCAAAAACGAGACAAATGGGTGACGACATTCGATCTTCTTTTTGAGAATATCAATAAGCGTATCGAACGATTAAATAAAGCGCTGCCAAAGGGTAATAAGGGGTAGTAACATGATAATTATTGGCATAAAAATAATAATACTAGTATTTTCTAACTATGGGTATGTCAGTCTTTTAAGAACTAAATTTAAGTGTTATAAATATTTTGCTTGGTTATTAGAGACATGTATCTTAATCATGATATTATATTTAGCCAGTTTCGTGAGTTTATTATCATTTTTTGGTTTGATACTTCCACGAATAGGTGTAATTTTAGGAATTTATTTTATTATTTATAATTGGCGAAAAAATGGCATAATTATTAAAAAAATTAACATGATAACAGTTGCTTTTTTTGGTTACTTTATGTTGTTAACGCCAACATTAATGCAAAGTCGGCTGTTACACTATGACAATTTCTCGCATTGGGCGTTGATCGTTAAACACTTGTTGACTCAGCAAGCTTTACCAGATGTTAATAGCGCTATTATTGGTTTTTCATCTTATCCGATTGGAACTTCTTTATGGTGCTACTATTTTGTCAATTTTGTTGGGTTCGACGATGGGGTCATGATTTTTGCTCAGTTTTGCTTACTTATGGCTTGCTTGTATGCCATGATAGCGGTTATTAGAGATAAAAATAAAATGTTGGCGTTTGCCGTGATGTTTTTGGTTATGACACTATTTAATTATTTTAATATTGCGATACGTATGAATAATTTATTAGTTGATTACGTGTTGCCAATGCTTACCTTGGCATCAATAGCGAGTATTTTTTTTTATCGCAAAAATATGTACTTGATGGCAATTATGACTATCTGTTTAACTAACGTCTTGGGTATAGTTAAAAATAATAGTTTGTTTTTTGTCATGATTGTGCTCGGTTATTTTTTATTGACTGTCGTGAAATATCATGACAGTCATTGGACCGTAGTCAAAAAGTTACTATTGATGTTAAGCACGATGATAGTTAGTATGTCATCTTATCTTCTGTGGTTGTGGCATGTTAATCAGACGTTTGGACATCAATTATCTAAACATGAAATTAGTGTCACTGCTTATCACGATATTTATGAAGCTAAAACACCAGAAATTATTAGCAGTATAGTCCAGAAATTTTGCCAGCATATCATGACACTGTCTACTATACCAACTCAAGGAATATTATTAATTAATACACTATTTATTGTGACAATTTTTTTAATACATATTGTGTCACATCAAAAAACAATGTTACTTAAGGGTTTAATAAGCGTCAATATTATCATTACTTTTTATTACATTGGCATGTTATTAATGTTCGTGTTTTCGATGCCTAGTGAAGAGGCATTAGCATTAGCTGGTTTTGATCGTTATGCTTCTAGTATTGTCATACTAGGCTTAGGTATTTATGCTTTTTTTGCTGTACGAGCAATTGATCAAGCATTTTATGAACAAGACATTACTTTAAGAACAATACGATCTTTTGCGAGTATTAAGAAGAAATATATATACCAGTATACGAGTATTTCATTGTTTTTTGTGAGTGCATTGCTAATATTATCTGAAAATAATGGTATGCGTTATAATTTAAGCACCTATCCGGAAAGTGTACCATACAAAATAAGTCATATTGTTGGTGACCATATGATGTTGACTCATAAGAAATATTTGATTATTAGTGCGGATAAAACACAAGTAGATAACTATTTTGTACAATATGTTGGCAAATATTATTTATATGCCAACAATGTGGACGCGAAAGAAGACATCAGCCAATTGAATCGTATGCAGTTCATTAATATGATTTCAAAATATGATAGCATTCTAGTAATTGATGAGCATTATACGTTTCAAGATATGAGTCGTAAATATCTACACCGAAATATTAAGAAGGGAATGTATTCGACAACTTATTTGTTAAAGTATGTAGACAATAATTAGTCGAGAATGATCATGCAAATATTTAAGAGTAGTTTTGTTAAAATTGTTTTAGTCATGTCGAGTATTTTATTGGTAGGTGTGACAATAGCACAAACGCAAACAATTAAAAGTAATCAGGCTGACCAATCAGTTTCAAAGTTAACACACAACAGTGTAGAAGAAAAAAAGAACCAAAACTCGAATCAAAATAATGATGACAACATTGGTAATAAAAGCTATATTCGTCAAATTTATGCCTACTTGCATGATGAGTATGGGATGTCTGGTACTAGTATAGCTGGTATCTTAGGGAATTGGATTCAAGAATCAGGAATTGATCCAATTGCTGTTGCAGGCGATTGGGCGTATCGTTCTTTGGAAAATACAAAAAGTAGTACGGATACCAATAAGGATATTGGTTTTGCTCAGTGGTCATTTAAACGACGCCAAAATTTGATTACATTTGCAAATCAAAAGTATCATGGGTACTGGTGGGAACCGAACTGCCAATTAGAGTTTATGACACAGCAAGATGGTAGTTTTGTGGCTATTTTAAAAAACTATGCATTGAATGACAGAGGAGACATTGTTCAAAATGCGGTTAATTTTAATGATGACTGGGAAGTATCTCCTGATGAAAAAAATAAGATTGGACTGACAAGGGGTAAGAACGCACAGCTTGTTTATCAGTATATGCAAAAAAATAATATGACCGGACTAGCTGATACCATAAAAATACAGAAATTGGTGTATCTTGGCAATGGTTTGCCATATTAAGATAAAAGGGGCAGTTAATTGCGTTGATTTGATAAGTTAAATCAAAGTGATAGAAGAATATTTGGGCGATAAGAAAATGAGCTATGATATTATGTGGGTCTTTTCTTTTTTTTGTGTTAAAATGAAAGCGCATACAAATAGATGTAGTAAAACGTTTTAAAAGATATTGTGTTAAACTATCTTATTTTTTGTATGAAAAGGAGAATTAGACAATGACAGTGTTGATCTTACAGCCAGAGCTTCACAACAAGATTTGGGGTGGTACAAATCTGAAACAATTCAATTATAGCTTAACGTCTGACCATGTTGGTGAGGCGTGGGTTATTGCAGCGCATAATAATGGTGTCTCAACCATTATTAATGGCCAATATAAGGGTCAAACATTAACCGAAATATGGAATGAAAAGCCGGAGCTATTTGGTGGTCATGATGAAAATCAAGAGTTTCCATTGCTAGTCAAAATACTTGATGCGCATGAAAATCTATCAATTCAGGTGCATCCAAACGATAAGCAATCCTCAGAAAATTTTGGGAAAACTGAAAGTTGGTACATCTTAGATGCAACACCAGATGCCAAGTTGTATTATGGCCATTACGCAACTGATCAGGCGGATCTTAAAAATCTAGTAGCAGAAAAAGCATGGGATAAACTATTACGAACAATTCCAGTTCAAAAAGGTGACTTTTTTTATGTCCCTGCTGGCACATTTCATGCGTTGGGTGCTGGTGTATTAGCATTGGAAATTCAGCAGAGTTCTGATACGACCTATCGTTTTTATGATTTTGATAGAGTAGACGTGACAACAAACAAGTTACGTCCATTGCAAATTGACGAGGCAATCTCAGTGACAAAAGTACCGCACGTTGACCCGATTTTAAATCAACGGACGCGTATTCAAGGCAGCACAATTTTAACACGACTTTTAACATCTCCTAAATTTACAATTGATAAATTATCAGTTCGTGGTCTAAGCAAATTCAATCAACACCATTCTTATGAGCTATTTAATGTAATTGCCGGAGAAGTGACATTAACTGACAATGAAACAACATATTATCTCAAAAAAGGTGATAATTTCATCATGCTAAAAGACACTGGGAATTACACGTTAAAGGGTCAAGGGGACGTGATGGTGAGTTTTGTCACACCTGATAGTTATAGCAACCAAGAGCTTGCCTACCTAGATAACTAAGAAATACTGTAAATTTTCAGAAAACGAATTGTAATTTTTTAAAATGATTATGTATGAAATATAATGAAAGCGTTTACTTTGTTTTACAATTAGCGTATACTATTAAATGTAAACCATAATATTTTATATTTTGGTGAAAGCGTTTACACGTTGGAGAGTACCTTGTTATAATCAATAGGTAAACAATTTATGTAGAAGGAGATTATCGATGGTTAATCTTATTGTTGCCAGTCATGGTGACTTTGCAAAAGGCATTTTAATGTCAGGTTCAATGATTTTCGGAGAGCAAAAAAACGTCGAAGTTGTCACATTTCAGCCCACAGAAGGGCCAGACGATTTAGATAAGCATTATCAAGAGGCATTAGCAAAATTTGATAATGATGATGACACATTGTTTTTGGTCGATTTATGGGGAGGATCACCATTCAACCGAGCTAGCTTAATTCAAAAGCAAGATGCAGAACATAAAGCAATTGTTGCTGGTTTGAATTTGCCCATGCTTATTGAAGCATATGGTGGTCGACTTGGGATGAACACAGCGGCCGATTTGGCCAAGTATTTAGTACCAGTGGCTAAAGATGGTGTGAGATCAGTGCCTGAGGCTGAGGTGGCTACACCAAAAACAGCCAAAGCAACGAGTTCTACCGCAGGCTTAAAGTCAGGTCACATTAACATTAAACTGGTACGGCTTGACACACGGTTGTTGCACGGACAAGTTGCAACTGCTTGGACACCGGATTCAAAAGCAAACCGCATTATTGTTGTTTCTGACGCGGTTGCTCATGATGAATTACGTAAGAGTTTGATTCAACAAGCTGCACCTAATGGCGTCCAAGCTAACATCGTACCAATTAGTAAAATGGTAGAAGTTGCTTCTGATGACCGTCTAGGTGGTGTAGATGCATTCCTATTGTTTGAAACAGTGGAAGATGTTCTAAGAGCCGTAGAAGGTGGTGTGCCAATTAAATCTTTGAACGTTGGTTCTATGGCACATTCAGAAGGTAAAACGATGGTTAACAAAGTGTTGTCAATGGATAAAACAGACGTTGCGGCCTTTGAGAAGTTGCGTGACATGGGCGTTGAGTTTGATGTTCGTAAGGTACCAAGTGATAGCAGTGCGAACTTGTTTGATTTAATTAAGAAAGCTAACGTTAAGTAATTTAAAAAACGTTTATTAGGAAAGGTGTTTAAACTATGTCTATAATCGCAATGGTTTTAGTCGTAATCATTGCCTTCTTCGCGGGTATGGAAGGTATTTTAGATGAATTTCAAATTCATCAACCATTGGTTTCGGCAACATTAATTGGAATGGTCACAGGCCATTTAACAGCAGGAATTATGCTGGGTGGTTCATTACAAATGATCGCCCTTGGCTGGGCTAATATCGGGGCAGCTGTGGCACCAGATATTGCGCTAGCCTCAGTTGCTTCGTCCATTATCATGGTTAAAGGTGGCAACTTCACGTCAACTGGTATTGGTGTTGCCGTTGCTTCAGCTATTCCGTTGGCTGTTGCCGGTTTGTTCCTGACCATGATTGTCCGTACAATCGCTGTTGGTTTGACCCATGGTGCTGATGCGGCAGCCAAGGAAGGTAAGTATCAGACCATTGAACGCTTACATTTGGTTGGTATTTTGCTACAAGGTTTGCGTATTGCTATTCCAGCTGGTTTGCTAATTGCTATTCCGGCTGCTGCAGTGCAAGCAGCATTAACTGCAATGCCTGATTGGCTTACCGGTGGTATGACAATTGGTGGTGGTATGGTTGTTGCTGTTGGTTATGCAATGGTTATTAATATGATGGCAACACGTGAAGTATGGCCATTCTTTGCTATTGGCTTTGCCTTGGCTGCTGTTAGTCAGTTAACATTAATTGCTCTTGGTGCCATTGGGGTTTCACTTGCTTTGATTTACATCAATCTATCAAAGATGGGTGGCAATAATGGCGGTGGTTCAAATGGCGGTAATTCGGGTGATCCGGTTGGCGACATTTTGAACCAGTATTAGAAGGGAGCGATACGATGACTGAAAAGATTGAACTAACACGTAATGATCGTTTGTCTGTCGCATGGCGTTCACAATTTTTACAGGGTTCATGGAACTACGAACGTATGCAAAACGTCGGCTGGGCGTATACTTTAATTCCAGCTATTAAAAAGTTATACACAACAAAAGAAGACCGTACAGCCGCATTGAAGCGACACTTGGAATTCTTTAATACTCATCCATATGTTGCTTCACCTATTATTGGTGTGACATTGGCCTTGGAAGAGGAACGTGCCAACGGTGCTGCAATTGATGATACTGCGATTCAAGGTGTTAAAATAGGTATGATGGGTCCTTTGGCCGGTATAGGCGATCCAGTCTTCTGGTTCACCGTTCGTCCTATATTAGGTGCACTTGGTGCCTCATTAGCACTCTCAGGAAACATCTTAGGTCCAATCCTGTTCTTTGTTTTGTGGAACCTGATTCGTATGTCATTTATCTGGTATACACAAGAATTTGGTTATCGTGCAGGATCTGCTATTACACAAGATCTTTCAGGTGGTTTATTGAAGGATATTACCAAAGGGGCATCAATTCTTGGTATGTTTATCCTGGCAGTCTTAGTGGAACGCTGGGTTTCGATTAAATTTGCTGTTTCATTGCCAGCTAAGAAACTAGCCGAAGGGGCTTACATTAACTTCCCTAGTGGTTCAGTTACCGGTGGTAAATTACAACAAATATTGGCCGATCAAGCTTCTGGCTTATCTTTAACAAAGATGGCACCCAATACTTTGCAAGCTAACTTAGATAGCTTGATTCCTGGATTGATGGGCTTGTTGTTAACATTCTTGGCTATGTGGTTGCTTAAGAAAAAGGTTTCACCTATTGTTATGATTGTAGGTATCTTTATCTTTGGTATCTTGATGCGTGTACTTCACATTATGTAATTGAATACTTGAATTAATAAAGTGCGCTCGCCAATTTGACGAGCGCCTTTGTACATATTGCTTGTTTAAATAATTGTTACAATTATACAAATGAGTATAGAAAAAAGGGGGACAAATAAATGGTACAATCACTGAATAAAAAGGTAGAATTCACTGTACAAGGCATCTCTTTTTTAGGCATTGGTGCACAATATGGCAAGTTCTTAATTGGTGACAAAGCTTTTGAATTTTTCAATGACAATAATATTGATGATTTCATCCAAGTTCCCTGGGATAACATCACAGCTGTGTATACCAGTGTATCATCAAATAATAAAGTGAGTCGGCGTTTTCGAATAGAGACTGATAAAGGTAAGTTTGATTTTTCGTCATCAGAATCTGGTCGGTTATTAAAAATAGTTCGCGGGCATATTGGTAATGATAAAGTATTAAAAAATCCAACAGTTCTAAAGCGATTATCGATGATATTTAAGAAGAAAAACAAGAAGGGCGTTTAATGAAATTGTTGCAGAAGTTTCAAGTTGTACGATATTTAACAATTGTTATTGCATTAGAAATTGTTGCGGTAAGTATTAATTTTTTCTATGTGCCAGCGAAAGTGGCTGCAGGTGGTGCGACAGGTTTTGCCATCTTGATGTATGAGTTAGCCGGTTTTGACAGGGCAATCACAGTTTTGGTTGTCAATCTACTGATGATCATCTTGGCGGCGATTTTTTTAGATCGTGGCACGACTGCTCGTATTACATTTGGTAGTCTAGTACTGCCGATATTATTAAAAGTGACACCAAGTTTTCAAATACTGACAGACCGGACTTTTGCAGTGCTAGTTGGTGGCACTATTTTTGCCTTAGGTGTCGCAATGCTGTATCGTGTTGATGCTTCTAGTGGTGGGACGGCCGTTCCACCTATGATTTTAAAAAAATATTTTCGAATTGCGCCAGCGTTATCATTATTAATTATTGATACTGTTGTGTCTTTTGGAAACTTATTAACGGAGGGACTTGGAGCATTAATACTGGCACTGTTTTCTTTGATCATTACAGCAGCCGTAATGAACTACATTGAAACTGGATTAGATCGTCGAAAGATGATTTATATTACGAGTAATACACGTATTGAAGATGTGAAAGTCTATCTTACTGAAAACGAAACTAGTTATACGGCGATGGGTGTGCGTGGTGGTTATACGGGCGATGCCCGTGAAATGTTGATGGTTATCTTAGATAATCACGAATATAATCATTTAGTACGTGGCCTGCATGCAGTAGATCCGCAAGCGTTCATAATTGCATATGACATAAGTGAAGCACACGGTGGTACGTTTGTTTAATTAAAAGTATCACGATAAAATATTATAAATCAAGAGTTTCAAGAAGGTTAGATAAAATTTAACCAACTTGAAGCGCTTTTTATTGACAATAGGTACTAAAGTGATATACTTAAAGTTGTATTTAGCACTCAATTAAAAAGAGTGCTAAAACTAAAAATCGGAGGTGTTTTCTCATGTTAAAGCCATTAGGTGATCGCGTGATTATTGAAGTAACAGAAGCTGCAGAACAAACAGTTGGTGGCATTGTGTTAGCAAATAATGCTAAGGATAAGCCAGTAACTGGTAAGATTGTTGCTGCAGGTACAGGATATGTATTAAATGATGGGTCTGTTCGTGAATTAGCAGTTAAAGTTGACGACGAAGTATTGTTTGACAAGTATGCAGGACAAGAAGTATCCTTTGAGGGTACAGATTACCTCGCACTCCATGAAAAAGATATTGTTGCAATTGTAGAGTAAACAACACAAAATAATCGACGTCAAAAAATTGGTATTAAATAAAAAATTCTAAAGAGGTATTTTAATAATGGCTAAAGAATTAAAGTTTTCAGAAGATGCACGTTCAAAGATGAAGGCTGGTGTTGATAAGCTAGCTGACACAGTCAAGACAACAATTGGGCCTAAGGGACGTAATGTTGTCTTGGAACAGTCATATGGCGCACCAACCATTACAAATGATGGTGTCACAATTGCTAAAGCGATCGAACTTGAAGATCACTTTGAAAATATGGGTGCAAAGCTTGTAGCTGAAGTTGCTTCAAAAACAAATGATATTGCTGGTGACGGCACAACAACGGCTACTGTTTTGACACAAGCAATTGTAGCTGAAGGTTTAAAGAACGTGACTGCCGGCGCTAATCCAGTTGGCATACGTACAGGAATTGAAAAGGCTACTGCTGCAGCTGTTAAAAAGTTGCATGAAATGTCACATACGGTTAGCACAAAAGCAGAAATTGCACAAATTGCATCAATTTCTGCTTCTAATGAAGAAGTTGGCGAATTGATTGCTGAAGCCATGGATAAAGTTGGCAATGATGGTGTGATCACCATCGAAGAATCAAAGGGTATCGAAACAACATTAGACGTTGTTGAGGGTATGCAATTTGATCGTGGTTATATGTCACAGTACATGGTGACCGATAACGATAAAATGGAAGCCAACTTGGATAACCCATATATTTTGATCACAGATAAAAAGATTAGCAATATTCAAGATGTTTTGCCAGTATTGCAGAGTGTTGTTGAACAAGGCCGTGCATTGTTGATTATTGCTGATGATATTACTGGTGAGGCTTTGCCAACACTCGTTTTGAACAAGATGCGTGGCACATTCAACGTTGTTGCAGTTAAGGCGCCTGGCTTTGGTGATCGTCGTAAAGCACAATTAGAAGATATCGCAGTTTTGACCGGTGGTACTGTCATTACTGAAGATCTTGGTTTGAACTTGAAAGATGTTACAATTGATCAACTTGGACAAGCAAGCAAGGTTAATGTATCAAAGGATAACACAACAATTGTTGAAGGTTCAGGTGACAAAAATGCGGTTGCGACACGTGTAGACATTATCAAGCAACAAATTGCTGAAACAACTTCTGACTTTGATCGTGAAAAGTTGCAAGAACGTTTGGCAAAGTTGGCTGGTGGTGTTGCCGTAATCAATGTTGGTGCCGCAACTGAAACTGAACTAAAGGAACGCAAGTATCGTATTGAAGATGCTTTGAATGCCACACGTGCCGCTGTTGAAGAAGGTTTCGTTTCTGGTGGTGGGACAGCGCTAGTTAACGCTATTTCAGCTGTGACTGCTTTGTCAGAAGAAGGTGATGTTCAAACTGGTATTAATACTGTTATTAAGGCCTTAGAAGCCCCAGTTCGTCAAATTGTTGAAAATGCTGGTTTTGAAGGATCAGTGATTGTTAATAAGTTGAAAGAACAAGTTGAAGGCTTTGGTTACAATGCCGCAACAAACGAATGGGTAGATATGATTGCAGCTGGTATTGTTGATCCAACTAAAGTAACGCGTTCAGCTTTGCAAAATGCTGCATCAGTGTCAGCTTTGTTGTTAACAACAGAAGCCGTTGTAGCTGAGTTGCCAAGTGATGATTCTATGCCAGCCATGCCACAAGGTGGTATGCCAGGTATGATGTAATTTAATCTTATTGTTATTGCTGTGATTAATTATAAATATTTTAAAAACGGATGCTAGGTTATATACTTAGCACCCGTTTTTTATATATAGCAGATTATGTCATATATTAAATTTGATATTATTTTCACAATAAACTATAATACTATCAATGACTGTACTATAAGATATTTACTGGAGAAATGATGATTATTTACTATTCTTTAACAGGGCATACTAAAAAATTAGCGCTAGAAATTGCCAAAAAGACTGAAGACAAACTTTACGAAATACAACTTGATAAACCATATAAAAATAATCCACTTGTTTTGGCGCGGTTTACGAAAGAAAAAGCAACGGGTGTTATCCCGACTGCTCATAAAATTGATATAGAAGATGATGTGATTTATTTAGGTTATCCTATGTGGGGAGGGGATATGTCTTTAGCGATGCAAGGATTTTTAATGGCAAATGATTTATCCGGTAAACATATTAAACCGTTCATTACAAGTGGGACAAGTACCTTGAAAATGAGTTTAAAGACACTAAAAAAGTTAGCACCTGATGCAATGATTGATGCTAACTTTAAGCCTGACATGTTATAGTCGCAGAATTATTTATGCTAAGGCACCCATGGGTGCTAATGGTTTTAGTGTGAAAAAGGGCATAATAATTGGTATGACATTAAATTAATGCTATTGTAGGTCTTAATTTTAGTAAATTCCTTTTGCAACAACACTGCCATATTCCTATATCAGAAATATCTATTTTCAATGATTCAAATAATAAACCGTTTATAAATTTGATCACGCTTTCTTTAATTATGCACATGAAAACCATTATGTAGCAATTTATCTTTCAAATGAACATGAAGTTGGCATTGATATTGAGAATCCACAAATTATAGTCTCAAATCTTAAAATCGATGTGTTTCTAATGGAATGTGTTTACAAAGGAAACAAAAAGTAGTAAGCTTATTTTGCATTAAAAATAAATATTTTCGAGGACTGAAATTGAAAAAGGAAATGTTAGCAGAATTAAGTGATGTTTTTTTACGAATTGTGAACCGCTATAATGAGATCGAAAAAACACCATTCGCTTATGGCACCGACACGCAACTACATGTTTCAGAGGTTCATACAATTGAGATGATTGGTAATAAACCTAATATCAACGTTACTCGATTAGCATTGATGCAAGGAATCACCAAAGGCGCTGTTTCAAAAAGAATTCAAAATCTTAGAAATCGCGGCTTAGTTAATAAGGCAATCTCTCCGGTGACAGAAAATGAGGTTGTGATAACGTTGACGGATAAAGGCAATCAAGTTTTTCAAGCACATCAGCGTTATTCAAAAGAATTAAATAAAAGTATTGCTCAGATATATACTGGGTTACCAGATGAAATTTTGAATGACCTTGAAAAAGTCGGTAATGATACAGAACAGCTGTTTATAAAAATTTTAGAAGAAAGAAAAGAATCAGCCGAATAGAGCGAATTTTTTTGCTACTTGTGTTTCCTTTGTAAACTGTATCTAATAGAAACACAAAGAATAATGGAGGACTTTTGTAGATGTTTTCAAGTAAGAAAAAAATTTTTGGATTAATTACCTTGTCACTCATTATGTTTATGGTGACATTAGATACAACTATTACTAATATTGCCTTGCCAAATATGACAGATTTTTTTAAGTCAAATTTAACCGATACAAATTGGATTAGCACAATTTACGTATTGGTAATGTCCGTTGTCATCATTCCTGCTTCAAAATTTGGTGATCAATTTGGTAGAAAGAAAACTATGGCAGTCGGTCTGATTATTTTCGGCGTGGGATCGATGTTATGTGGTTTTTCAAATAGTTTACCGATATTAATTATCATGCGACTTATTCAGGGAGTTGGTGGTGCGATTGTGACACCAATTATGATTCCACTATCAGTTGAACTTTTCGGACGTAAACAAGCCAATCAGGCAGTTGGAATTATCGGTGCAGTTACGGCAGTTGCAGCAGCAGCAGGACCTCCTATTGGGGGATTATTACTTAAATTTTTAAGTTGGCAATGGATTTTTTTTGTAAATACTCCCATTGTAATAATAACTTTTATTTTATTGTTGAGTTGTTTTGAAGAATCTGTTGACCCAACTATTTCAAAGAAAATTGATTTTGGTGGGTTACTTTTCCTTACTTTGGGTTTATCATTGTTAACTTTTCTTTTGGTCAAGGGCTACGATATAGGCTGGCAATCTCGCAATAGTTTTATTTTAATGGGCGGTTCGTTGGTTTCACTCATCATCTTTTTTTTAATTGAAAGGAAAGTAAAATCACCTTTAATTGAATTACATTTGTTTAAGGAAATTACCTTTTTTGCATCGACAATGATTTACTTTATGTGTGGATTTGCGATTGTTTGTTCATCATTGATTTTTAATTTTTACTTGGAAGATATTCGAGATTATAGTGCGCTAAATACGTCATACATTATTATGTTTATGTCAATTACTGTCATGATCTCAATGCCAATCGGTTCTCAGTTGGCTGAAAAAATCGGGTATCGAATCGTTATTACTACTGGAATGGGATTGATGGCAGTCAGTATGTTTTTATTAGCAACATTGTCGTCAACTACCACAAAACAATTCATGGTTGGTTATATGATTGTGTTGGGTATCGGATTTGGTTTTGCTTGTTTATCAATCGTGGCAGCCGTTCAGTATATTCCAGAAAATAAAGCTGGTATTGCTTCGGGTGTGGTCAATGCCGCTAGACAGTTGGGCACGTGTTTGGGTATTGCTTTGTTGGTCGGCACAATGACTCACAATGTCGATGTTGAAAAAACAATCATTCGACATGACTCAATTAAACAGGTTACCGGAAAAAAGTTGCCTGAAAACATTGCAACTTTAATTAATGATCGTGTTACTAAGGGAATTGAGTCAAAAGAAATAAAAAGCAAGCCTGATTTTCAGAATTCGCTTAAGCGTGATGTGGCTAAGCTAGTGACACAGACAACTACAAGAGAATCACCGCAAGATAACAATTTGCGAAAAATTCATAATGGTTTGTCTGATCTTCAGAAACAATTTGAAGATAAACCTGAGACAGTCTCAAGAGCGTCTGATCAAATCGTAAGTGTACAGAAAGAAATAGAAACAGCCAATACAGACGTTCTATATACATTAGTTAAAAGCAATCCAAGTGCAGCAACAGTTTTGATGGGGTATCAACAACAATTAGGTATCCTAAATGACATGTCAGACTCATCTAATAAAGAAACGAGTATGCGTCAGTTGTCAGGGTTAATAGTTATTTATCAGGCTGGAACGGATTCAACAATTCATAATGCGACTGATTTCAGAAAAAAATTAACTGATTTGATGGCAAAAGAGGAATCAAATCCGCAACAACAGTTGTTACAAGCACAAGAAAAACTGGCTACAACACTATCGCAAAAAGGAAAAATCAACACGTCGATTACGAATATAAATCAAGGTGTTTCGAGGCTAGATATTGGTGAACGACTTAAAGATTTGTTCGTGCAGCTCAAATATTTGAAGAACAATCAACTAACTCGTGCTTTCACACAAACATTTTTACTAGCTGCTTGGATTATTACCGCATTTACATTTGTAGGTATCTTTACTGGAAGGAAACGATCTTAATGGTTAAGGATGATTCCATATATTATTGGTGTACTAAGGTTAATTGGAATATTCAAGAATCAAATATTATTATTGGAACGTTTAGGATTAAAGGCTTTCCCTTGGATTTATTTCTCAAGTTTTATCAACTTTCAGAAAAATTGAAACAGTCTTATACGCCTGGAATTGACAAAATCCTATTGGGATTGTTAACAAATGCTACCAAGGAACTGGTATTAGGAACTTATATTTTTGGTGAGACGAATTTTCAAAGAATGATATTTTTATACAAGCACAAGTACCGTGAAAATGAGTTTAAAGACACTAAAAAAGTTAGCACCTGATGCAATGATTGATGCTAACTTTAACTCTGACATGTTATAGTCGCAGAATTATTTATGCTAAGGCACCCATGGGATCCCATGGTGCTAATAGTTTTGGTGTGGCATTATCGTAGATATCGACTAATTCTGGACCAAGATATTCTTTTTTGACAACAACTTGATAGGCGTATTCGCTCATCCATTCATCTGACATTGTGAAGTAACCATTTTTGCCGGCTTCTTCACCCCATGAGTTTTCAACTTGCCATTTTATTGGGTGACCATTGTCATCCAAATCAACACCTGTCAAAACCATGGCATGTGTCATCAAGCTGTCGCCATAGGCTAAACGCTGCGCTTTTGTCATATCTGAATGAACTTGGAATAAGTCATCTGTGGCAAAAATACCGTCAGCCATGAGACCACTTGTACGATCGACTTGCGGACCCATGTCAACACCGAACCAGACGGATTTGCCATCTTTTAGTTGCGCGATAGCAAATGATTTCATTGTCTCAATAGGCACATTTAAATGTTTCACTTGACGACCACCAATAACATTACCTAACATGTCAACATTGTACGTTGCATTGAAGGGCTTATCTGCGGTTGGCGCGTTAATAATTGATATATATTCTGACAAGTCCCAGTTAACAAATTTTTCAAAGTAAGTTTGTGGTGTTAACTGTCGTTCAATTTGAAATTGCTTTTCAGTATCACGGTATTCAAAATCAAAAGTGACTGGTGGTTCACCAAATGTAATCGATAAGACACGGTAAATATGAGATAACATATTTTTACGTGTGCGGTCTATATCACTCTGCGATGATTTTTGAGACACAAGTTCACGTAATATAATCGCATCATGGCGTAATAAGGTGTTAAATGTTATGTTAAACTCATGAGAATCTGATGTTGCTGCTGACTCTGGGTAAACAGATTGAGGTACGACACCGTATTTTTCGATCAGTGATACAATCATATCCCACTGACCACCATCTTGTTGTGGCGTTGCCATTAAAAAAGAAACCTGGCGTGAGTCAAGAGGGGCATTAGCAGTGTTTAGCACATTTTCGTAAAAGTAATTAGCCTTTTCAAATTTATCCCAAAAAAAAGTGTAGCTTTGAGACAACTGAAAATCACCATCTAAATGGAATAAATCTTTAATATCATGACGCATCGTATTAAGTGCGGCAAACATCCAGCAACGGCCAGATTTTTTCTGATTGGCTACTTTACCCGTGTTCAAATCAATTGAAAAAGTCGGTACATTTGCATTAACAATTTCTTGATTAAAACTTGCATTGTGAATCCCGTTTTTTGTGGTAGCACGACGAGCGATTGTCGTTAACGGTGATTGTGCTGATTGTTTAAATTCAGCGATTTGTTGTTTTGTTATTTCTGAAGACATTATGAGCTCCTTTTTCATATAAATACAATATAACGCGATTAAGTATAAAGAACAAGTACTTGTGAAATAAAAATAATCAGGAGACGCACAATGATGAAACTTGCTTTATAGCCTCTTGTTATAAGAGCTATAACTTGCAAATTTTGTAATAAGGTGCATAGTTAAGGTAGACTGTGCAAGTTGTCTGACATGGTCAAAAAATGAAAATAAGGATCATGATAATGAAAAAACACGGCTTAACTGAAAAAGAACAAGGCGAAGCATTGACTGCTGCCGCCGAAATTATTAATATTCCCTACACATTTGAAAGCCAAGCACCTTTTCGCGTATGGATTGATAAAGATGAAAATATTTACGTTGATATTAAGTCAGCTGGCGTAGGTTTTCGTGCAGAGCTAAATTATGGTGATATTGGTGTTGCAACGCTCAAAAATAATGTTGATGTGCCAACGTCTGATGACTTGATGTCCTTGGCGGAACAATTGATTGATGACGACGTGCAGGACTTTTTGTTGGGATTTGCTATGGACGCACCAATGCGTGACAATGGCGAGTATGCTAGTAGTTTGCGTGAAGCTTACCAAGTCTTCACTACTAAATAATTTGTAGTCTGTTATAAAAATCAAGATATGAGAAACCGTTTGGGGTTATTTTCTGGTAAAATGTTTTATTAGAGGTTTAAATTAAGAATGACACCAAAACAGTTTTTAGATTTAGTTGAAATTCGCGTGGTAATTCCTAGCGTTGCACCCTTGATGGTTGGCTTGGCGTACAGTCAATGGCAATATGCTCGCGTCAATTGGTTGAATGCAGTGTTATTAATTATTGCAACCATCAGTGTACATCTGGCAGTTAATACATTTAACCGATATGAAGATGCAAAACGTCAAAAATCCAATGAATTTTTACGTGAAAAGGCGCAAGGTGAGGTAATAACTAATAAGCAAGTGCTTCATGTTGCTGAAACTTTAGCTGGTATTGCTGTTTTAGCTGGTATTGCTGTTGCATTCAGAACGGATTATATTACTTGGATTATTGGTATTATTAGTTTTTTGATTGGTTATCTATATTCTGCTGGTCCAAAACCAATTACAAACACACCGTTTGGTGAAGTTGTGTCTGGTATAACAATGGGATATTTCATTTTTATCGCACAAGTTTACGTCAATACACGTATGGTACCCACAGTAAATGTCCTGTTCCAATGGTTAATTGTTAGTTTACCTTTAACTATTTTCATTGCCGAAATTATGTTTGCTAACAACATTGCAGACCACGATGAAGATGAGGAGAATCAACGACAAACACTTGTCCATTATATTGGTATTGAGTCAAGTAAAAAAGTCTATGTGTTTTGGACAATCGCTGCTTTTATTGAGATTATAATTGCGACGTCAGTTGGCTGGTTACCGATTACGAGCTATGCTATGGTGATATTATTGCCAATTGTCATTAAAAATGCACGTGCGTTTATTAGACGACCGGTGAAGCAAGAAACCTTTGTTTTGGCTATTAAAAACTTAGTCATCGTGATGTGTGGCATGACAATAGTTATTTTAGCTGGTATATGGTTATAAAAAAAGCCCGTTAGGGCTTTTTTTAGTTAAAACGTTGTAAATTTTCAATACTGATCACTTCAAAGTGTCTTTTTTCTAAATGTTTAACGAGTTTTTGTAATGTGATACTATCAAATACAAGTGGTAAGGTGAACATTAAAGTAATGGTGCCATTTGATGGCTGTAAACTTAACACAGATTCAATATTTGAATATTTGGCTATGATTGTCGAAATTTTTTTAAGATCGCCTTGTGCTTTATGTGTTGCAACAGAGAGGGCAACACCACCAGTGCGAACAGACCAACTTTGCGATAATAAATCCATTAATGCATCGTGTGTGAATATGCCGGTAAAATGATGATTATCATCTAGTACAGCAATA
Organism: Leuconostoc gelidum subsp. gelidum KCTC 3527; assembly: GCF_000166715.1. Lineage (GTDB taxonomy): Bacteria > Bacillota > Bacilli > Lactobacillales > Lactobacillaceae > Leuconostoc > Leuconostoc gelidum. The sequence continues at coordinate 166,221 of NZ_AEMI01000016.1, read as the reverse complement.
AAAGGCAGGTCGCGAATGGCAAAAAAAACCTCATAAAATTGACTGGTTGTATAAATAAACTTAGTTGAATTGCGCATAATTGTCGTGACTGGCAGGTTCATATCACCATTTTTAGCAATATGTTCGTACACATGCTGCTTATAAACATTGCCACGAAAAAGGTTGCCAGATTCATCTAAAATTGGCATAGTACGCGTATGTGACTCGCTTGGTGAATTAAATAAATCGTTCACTTGTGCAATAGTTGTATTTTCAGTCACGGTAGTTAGTTCTGACTTTGGGGTGATTAAAGTTTCATGGAGCATATACTTATCCTAAAATTAATTTTTTTATCATTAAATAGCCATATATCATGATAACACAGAATTCTGTTATACTGGTAGTTAAGATTGAGAATTTTAGTAAGGAAACGCGTATAATTAATATGAAATATATCATTGGATTAGGTAATATTGGTTTAGAATATGATAAAACAAGGCATAATATTGGATTTATGGCTATTGATGCCTTTGCGTCAGCGCACAGTGTGTCATTTGCACCTAGCAAACAATTTGCTACAATAGCGAAGTTAACTGTTGATGGTGAGCAAGTGGTATTGGTTAAGCCAACGACGTATATGAATGACTCTGGTAAAGCAGTTCGCGCAATATTAGATTACTATGGGGGTGACATCAACACTGATGTGATGGTGTTAGTTGATGATATGGATTTACCTTTTAGTAAATTGCGTTTTCGCGCAAAAGGGTCAGCAGGTGGTCATAATGGTTTGAAATCCATCATGGCACATACTGGCTCACAAACATTTTTACGACTTAAGTTTGGTTTAGGGCATCCAAATCATGAACAGCAGGCAGTCATTCATTATGTTTTAGGCAAATTTTCACGCGCTGAAACTGATGATGTTAATCATATGTTAGATCGTAGCACATTGGCAATAGAAGAATGGATTCAAGGTAACGGCGTATCAGAATTGAGTAATAAATATAACGGCTAATATTTAAGAATAATTTAACGCGTATATCAAACGACTGATAGGGGAACAAATTTTAAAGTATGTTAACTCATTTTTTAGCGCAATCGGATACAATTAAACATCTTAATGAGCAAGCGACTGATGGTTCTTCACAGTTGCTTTTAGGCGTCAATGGTAGTGCACGAGCTGCGAGCGTCGCAGCCTTATATCAAGAAAATCCACGTCAAATGTTAGTCGTTACAGACACACAAGTGCATGCTGATCAACTATTTTCAGATTTATCAAGTCTTATGACAAATGTTTTTAATTTTCCTGCAGAAGAGTCTTTGGCAACAGAAATTGCTATTAGTTCACCTGACCTACGATTGCAGCGAGTTGCTAGTTTATTAGCCTTGCGAAAAGGCGAGGCTAAAGTTATTGTGACAAGTCTAGCTGGAGTTGAACGTTTACTACCCAAACCAGAAACAGTTGATGCGGCGAAATTGTCATTGACAGTTGGTCAAACTTATCAGTTAAATGATATCAAAAAAACCTTAATGATGATGGGTTATACACCTACAAAATTAGTGCAAGGTGCTGGTGAATTTGCACAACGTGGTTCTATTATTGATATTTACCCATTGACTAGTGATGAGCCTATTCGTTTAGACTTTTTTGATGATGAATTGGACCAATTGAAAAATTTTGATGTATCGACACAAAAAAGTACGACTGTACTTAAAAAATATCATGTGCAGCCAGCGACTGATTTCATTGTCTCAGAGACGCAGTATGATATTGCTAAACAAACGATTGAGACGGCATTTAATAACTATCGCAAAGAGCTGACTGGTGTTGCAAAAAAACATGCGACAGAAGGATTTTCAGCAACACAACATGTGTTAAATGAGCATGGGCGTGTGAACCAATTATTACCTTATGCGACCCATTTTTTTGAGGGTGAAACAACTTTATTGGATTATTTTTCGGATGATGTTTTGGTCTTTGTGGATGAATTCACGCGATTAAAAGATATGCAGATCCAACAGTTAACTTATGATCAAGAATGGTTAGACAAGCAGTTGTCAGCCTATCAACTCATTCCTGGACAAGTGTTACGCGCAGACTTTGCTGATCTGTTAACGCAAAATCAAAGTGCGGTTATTTATTTAGCAAATTTTCAACGTGGCTTGAATAACATTAAGTTCACCAATATTGAAGAAGTCACTACTCGGCCGGCTAACCAATACTATGGTCAAATTGAGACACTTAGAACTGATTTACAGTATGCACAAGATGCGGGTATGACGGTTATTTTATTGATTAACGATGAAAAACAAAGCCACCATCTCAGCGAGTCTTTAAGTGATTTTAAGGTACCAATTATTGAAACCCGTCAGGTTCAACCAAATCAGGCGCAGATAATGAAAGGCAACCTGGCCATAGGATTTGAATGGCCTAAATTACATTTAATCGTATTAACAGCACATGAATTGTTTACTCAAACTCGGCAAGTGGCGCCAAGACAGCGTAAAATTAATAATGCGGAGCGTTTAAAGTCATATAGTGAATTAAATGTTGGTGACTACGTTGTTCATATCAATCATGGTATTGGTCGTTATGAAGGTTTACAGACAATGACAGTTGATGGTGGTAAACAAGATTATTTATCTATTGCCTATCAAAAAAATGCTAAGATTTTTATTCCAGTCACGCAGTTGAATTTAATCCAGAAGTATATTGGTGCGTCAGATGCTGCAAAAGCACCTAAATTAAATAAACTCGGGGGTGTTGAATGGGCTAAAACTAAGCGCCAAGTGGCAGCAAAAATTGAAGATATTGCTGATGATTTATTAGATCTTTATGCCAAGCGTGAAGCGCAACAGGGATATGCTTTTCCGCCAGATGATACAGAACAATTGAAATTTGACATGGCATTTGGTTATCCAGAAACACCAGATCAAATCCGCTCTATTGAAGAAATTAAAGTTGACATGCAAAAAGTGCGACCAATGGATCGTCTATTAGTAGGGGATGTTGGCTTTGGCAAAACAGAGGTGGCCTTGCGTGCAGTTTTTAAAGCAGTACATGCGGGAAAACAGGTGGCATTTTTAGCACCAACAACAATTTTAGTCCAACAACATTATGAAACGATGTTAGCACGCTTCAATGATTTTCCAAATATTAAAATTGGCGTACTGAGTCGTTTCCAGACAACTGCACAAAACAAATTTGTGATCAAACAATTAAATGAACATCAAATTGATATTGTTGTTGGCACACATCGCTTGCTGAGTAAAGATGTTGATTTTTTAGATCTTGGTCTGTTAATTATTGATGAGGAACAACGTTTTGGGGTAAAACATAAGGAACGGCTCAAGCAATTGCGTCATAGCGTTGATGTATTAACCTTAACTGCAACACCGATCCCACGAACATTGAATATGGCGATGGTTGGTGCGCGAGATTTATCAATTATTGAAACGCCTCCGGCCAATCGTTATCCGATTCAAACCTATGTTCTAGAGGCAGATTGGATAATTGTGAGAAATGCCATTGAAAAGGAACTTGCCCGTGGTGGTCAGGTATTTTATTTGCATAATCGCGTAGCCGACATTGATCGTGTTGCTAGTCAAATAGAGGATTTAGTGCCATCTGCACGTGTTGGTGCCATTCATGGACAAATGTCTGAAACACAGTTAGAAAGTGTTTTATACGATTTCTTAAATGGCAACTATGATGTTTTAGTCACAACAACAATTATCGAAACAGGTGTTGATATTCCCAATGCAAATACGTTAATTGTTGAAAACGCAGATCATATGGGTTTGTCACAACTATATCAACTACGTGGTCGTGTCGGCCGTTCAGCTCGTTTAGCATACGCCTACTTTACTTATCCGTTTTCAAGAACACCAAGTGAAGAAGCGGAGAAACGTCTAGAAGCGATTCGTGATTTTACAGAATTGGGTTCAGGATTCCGTATTGCCATGCGTGATTTAAGTATTCGTGGCGCAGGTGATATACTGGGTAAACAACAGCATGGGTTCATCGATTCAGTTGGTTATGATATGTATACGAAGATGTTAAAAGACGCTGTTGCCACAAAACAGGGCCAAACAGTGACAACGAGCAAACCAACAGAAACAGATGCCGAATTAATTCTTGGCGTACTGGCTTACTTACCAGATACTTATGTGCCCGATAATGCACAAAAAATTGAATTATATACACGTATTCGTCAAGCACGAACAGATAAAGAATTTGAAGAAATCGAAACTGACATGCTTGACCGTTTTGGTGATATGCCAGATGAAGTGGCTAGGCTTTTGCTTGTTGGTCAAATCAAACAACTGGCTGATCAGGCACAAGTAACGAATATAAGACGACAGAAGCAACAGTTAGCAATAGTATTTAATTCTGATGCGACGTCGACATTAGCCGGTGAAGCAATTTTTGAAACATTGGCCAATGTGCCATTAAAGGTGGCGGTGCGAACAGAGACCGGTAATTTACAAATTAGCATAACAGTCAATGATGTGGCTGAGAGTAGTATTTGGTTGAATATTTTACGTGATTTTTTGTTGGTCGTAATCACACGTCAGCAAGTAACGAAATGAAATTTTGTCATAAAAATTAAGAATATCAAGAGGAAAAAACTATGCGTTTAGATAAATATTTAAAAGTGTCACGCTTAATTAAGCGTCGAACAGTTGCTAAAGAAATTGCTGATCAAGGCCGTATTTCAATTAATGGTAAAGTGGCTAAATCGTCATCAGATGTTTCGACAAATGATGAGCTTGAGGTGCGATTTGGAAATAAAACTTTGACAGTGAAGGTAGCTAAAATTGTTGAAACAACAAAAAAAGAGGCTTCTGCCGATATGTATGAAATTGTGAGTGAGACTTTTTCACAAGATTTTCGAGAAACTAGTGATGAAAAATAACTTAATGTTTAAACAAATCTAAAGATTGTTGAAAAAATGCTAAGAACATGTCACACTAGGGATAGGTGAAATATGTCGACTTACAACAGAAGACAATCGCATAAACAGCGTGTTAACCCAGAGATACGAGCTATTATTCGTAATTCTGAACCGGCCAATATGCAAGCTAAAAAGCATTATCAAAGGGCACATGCTAATCGTGAGAAGAAGATTCTCTTTTTTGGTGCAGTTTTTGCAACAATCTTTGCGATACAATTGTTGATTAGCCAAGTTAAACTGCATACGGCAAATGTGACGTTAACTGCTTCTCAAGATCGCTTAACGGCTGTTCAAAAGACTAATAGTGATTTGAAATCTAGTCGAAAACGTTTAGATGATCCGACTTACTTACAGCAAATTTTACGTGACAAATATGGTTACACAAAGCAAGGTGAGATAATTTATAACTTACCATCAGATAATAATTAATTTAGCACCTAATTGGTGCTTTTTCTATAATGACTGAAAAAATTCAAAAACAATTACAATTACATCATTGGGAAGCCACAATTATTGTGGCTGTTTCTGGTGGTGTCGATTCTGTTGTGCTATTGCATACATTACGCCAGCAGTTGCCAGATACAAAACTTGTTGTTGCCCATGTTAACTACCATTTACGTGAGGAAAGTGATGCGGACGAAAAATTCGTCCGTCACTTAGCAGATAAATATCATGCAATATTTGAACAAACAGCATGGTTGAATGTGCCAGATACTGCAGTAGAAAAGCAAGCACGTGATTTCAGGTATCAATTTTTTGAGCAACTGGCTAGTAAATACCATACGGCGACTGTCGTAGTGGCACATCATGCAGATGATCAAGCAGAAACGGTATTATTAAAGTTAATACGTGGTGGACAATTGATGCAATTAGCTGGCATGCGGCAACAAAATCGGCGGATTGTTAGACCTTTTTTGTTGATAACTAAGCAGGAATTGGTTAGTTATGCACAAAATCACAACTTAAATTGGCATGAAGACAAAACAAATCATGATGCCATGTATACCCCTCGAAATTTTCTGCGACAAATCATTATTCCACAACTTAAAAAAATTAATCCCCGTGTGGTTCCTCATATTAATGCATTTGCTCAGCAAATCAAAAAACAAGATGATTTAATCACTGCTCAAGTTGAAATATATGTGCAAGCAATTGAGAATAGTTGGCAAGCTATTCCCAATATTTGGCTAGAACCGACGATTAAACATTATATTCAAAAAAAAGGTATTTATCAGTTTAAGCAAGCACAGATTTTGCAAGTCATTCAGTTACTTAATAACGATAAAAAGCCTACTGGTACGGTACAATTATCGAAAAATGTTAACTTTGTTAAGTCTTATCAATATATTCATCTCGAAAACAGTACAAAAATGACAAATACACTGCAAGTTTTGCCACCAATTATGTTAAAATTAAACCAGTGGCAAAATTTCGCAGAAAACACGTTTTTGTGGACAAATTCTGAACCAAACAGCGATGAACAATGCTTCTCATTTAATCTAGCGCAATTGCCGACACAATTATATTTGCGTCCAGTGAAAACCAGTGATAAACTGGCACTCGTACATGGACATAAAAAGTTGCGACGGTTAGCAATTGATGAGAAATTGTCAACGTTAGAACGTCAAGATATGCAAGTCTTGGCAACTCAAAATGATGAGGTTATCGCAGTCAAAATGCGTAAACATTGGCGTGTGAATGCGGATTTTGTTAGCAAACAAGATGTGAAACCATATTGGTTAGCATGGCGAATTGAGGAAAAGTAGTGAATAATGATATACAAGAAGTATTGTTTGATCAAGCTAACATACACGATGCAGCAGTACGATTAGGTCAACAAATTACACAAGACTATGCTGGGGAAAAGCCAGTTGTGTTGTCAGTGCTAAAGGGTGCCTATCTTTGGACAGCCGATTTATTACGCGAGGTAGATTTGTATATTGATTTAGAATTTATCAATGTGTCAAGCTATCATGGTGGTGTTAAGAGTACAGATGAAATCACCCTAGTGACTGATATTCGTTCTGATATCATGGGACGTCAAGTCATTATCTTAGAAGACATTGTAGACACTGGCCAATCTTTACTCTTTATGAAAGCGTTACTCGCAAAACGTGGTGCAGCGTCCATTAAAGTGGCTACGTTACTTGATAAAAAGGCTGGACGAAAAGTAGACATTGAGGCTGATTATGTTGGTTTCAATGTGCGCAATGAGTTTGTTGTTGGCTATGGTTTAGATTACAAAGAGTTGTATCGGAACTTGCCATATGTTGGCATTTTGAAAAAAGAAGTTTATACTAAGTAACTTCTAGAAATTGGGGAAACTTCATGAATAATAATCAAAAAGGTGGTTTCTTAAAGAGTTCTATCTTCTATGTTTTCATTTTTCTTGCTGTGGTTGGTATGATTTATGGTTTGTTTGGTAACGATAAGTCAACTTCTAAAACCTTAACATCAAGCGAATTTTTGAAAGCATTGAGCGATAAAGACCTTAAGTCAATCACAGTTCAGCCGGGCAATGGTATTTATAACATTTCTGGTGAGTATAGAAAAGCAAAGACTGTTAAATCAGATAAAGGTTTTAGTATTTTACAGCAGTCACAAAAAGTCACAAAGTTTACTTCAACTGTATTACCAAATGATGCATCGTTGAAGTCAGTGACAGACACAGCTAAAACGACTAAAACTGATCTGGTAACTAAACAACAGGAATCATCTGGATTTTGGTTAAATCTCCTAGTTTCAGTTGTGCCAATTGTACTGATTGTTGGTGTTTTTTATCTGATGATGAGTCAAGCAGGTGGCAAGGGTGGTCAAGGCGGTATGATGAGCTTTGGTAAATCTAAAGCTAAACCGTCAGATCCAAAAGATAATAAAGTACGTTTTTCTGATGTTGCTGGTGCAGAAGAAGAAAAACAAGAATTAGTTGAAGTTGTTGAATTCTTAAAGTCACCTAAAAAATTCGTTAGTTTAGGTGCCCGTATTCCAAAGGGTGTTTTACTTGAAGGCCCTCCGGGAACTGGTAAAACCTTATTGGCTAAAGCGGTTGCCGGTGAAGCAAACGTGCCATTCTTTTCAATGTCTGGATCAGATTTCGTTGAAATGTTTGTTGGTGTTGGTGCTTCACGTGTTCGTGATTTGTTTGAAAACGCAAAGAAATCAGCGCCAGCTATTATTTTCATTGATGAAATAGATGCTGTTGGTCGTCGCCGTGGTACTGGTATGGGTGGTGGAAACGATGAACGTGAACAAACACTTAACCAAATTTTGATTGAAATGGATGGTTTTGAAGGCTCAGAAGGTGTTATCATTCTTGCTTCAACTAACCGTTCTGATGTGTTAGATCCAGCCTTGCTCCGTTCAGGTCGATTCGATCGTAAAATATTGATTGGGGCGCCGGATGTTAAGGGTCGTGAAGCCATACTTAATGTTCACGCCAAAAACAAGCCACTAGCTGATAATGTTGATTTGAAAGCTGTGGCGCAACAAACACCAGGTTATGTTGGTGCTGACCTGGAAAACCTCTTAAATGAAGCTGCCTTGTTGGCAGCCCGTCGTAATAAGAAAAAAGTGGACGCGGCAGATATTGATGAAGCTGAAGATCGTATCTTCCAAGGTCCAGCTAAAACAAATCGCAGCATGTCTGAAAGAGAACGTCGTACAACAGCCTATCATGAAGCAGGTCATGCTTTAGTAGGACTTATTCGTTCTGAGGCATCAATTGTTCGTAAAGTAACAATTGTACCGCGTGGTCGTATTGGCGGTTATGCTCTAATGACACCTAAGACGGATCGCTATAATTTACGTTATTCAGAAGCTAAGGAACAATTAGCTGGATTAATGGGTGGTCGAGCGGCTGAATTGTTCATGTTCAATGAAGCAAGTTCAGGTGCTTCAAATGATTTCCAACAAGCAACTGGATTGACACGTCAAATGGTTACTGCATTTGGTATGTCAGATAAATTAGGCATGGTTCAGTTAGAAGGCAACGCGAGTGTTGGTTATGGCGAACAAGCAGGAAACCGTGGCTATTCTGAAGAAACAGCGCGCTTGATTGATGAAGAAGTGCGTCGGTTGTCTAAAGAGGCATTCGATGATGCCACAAAAATCATTTCTGAACATAAAGATAAGTTGATTGCTATTGCTGAAGCCTTGCTAGAAGTCGAAACTTTGGACGAAAAGCAAATTAAAGATATCTATGAAACAGGTAAATTTACTCGTAAAGATATTCAAGATAATGATGAGTTGGCAACAGCTAAATCATTTGATGAAGCCAAAGCAGCAGTCGATGCTAAGGATTCTGAAGCGGAAGCACGCTTTGAAAATCATGATGAACCTGAAGACGATGATCATTCAGAAGCAGATCATTCAAGTGATTCTTCAAATGATGACAAAGTTGATGAAAATAAGTAAAATAAGAGTTGACGATAGCGTCAACTTTTTTATTTTAAATAATCGATAATATTTAAAAAAGAAAGGGAAAAAATGGCAGATCAATTTATTAAAACAATCACTAAAAATAAATATTTCCGTGCCTTTGCTTTGAATGGCACCAATCTTGTACGTCAAGCAACCGCAGCACATGAAACATCTCGTTTGGCCTCTGTCGTATTAGGCCGTGGCCTGTTAGCAACAAGTTTAACCGCGCAATCTGTTCTTAAAGGTGAAGAACGCATGTCAATCCAGATTAATGGCCGTGGGCCGATTGGCAATGTTGTCGTTGAAGCAGATGCTAAAGGCAGTGTACGTGGTTATGTCACAAATGATAAGTTAGCGCCTATTTTTGATGATAATAATCAATTAGATGTTGCGCAGGCGGTAGGGACTAATGGCTTTTTGCAGATTACTAAATTCGCGCCATACTCAAATCCTTATATTGGTCAAAGTCAGCTGATATCTGGTGAAATTGGAGACGATTTCACGTATTATTTGGCGCAATCAGAACAAATTCCATCGGTTGTTGGTGTTTCTGTTTATATGAATGATGATGATTCAGTGAAATCTGCTGGTGGATTTTTAGTTCAAGCATTACCCGATGCAACTGATGAAGCAATTGATCAACTCGAAGTAGATTTAAAAAATATGAAACCTTTGTCTGATATGTTGATTGAAAATTATACACCTTTGAAAATATTGGAAGCTATTTTTGGAGAAGGTGAAGTCGAAATTTTGCAGGTGGCGGGTGTTGGTTTAGCAGCAGAGCCAACAAAAGATGCCTATAGAGAAATGTTAACAACACTACCAGCTGTTGAAATTCAAGCTATGATTGATGAAGATAATGGTGCTGAAATTGTTGGAAAGTTTTCAGGTAAACGGTATTTTTTTACACCTGAAGAATTGCAAGACGTCATTTTGGAAATTAATGCCAATAATGCTGACTGATCTTTGAGATTAAGGCTGTTTTTTGGTATAGTAATTGTTAGTGAGAAATTTTAGAACTGGTCAATAGATGACGAAATAAACTGGAGGAAATGCACTCGGAGACATGGTGGTTTAACGATGTATTCCAAGTGCTTTAAAAACATGGTAGAAGAAAAAGCCCTTAATGATCAAATGATGGCACGACGTCAAAAGTTAGCAACGATTGTTGACGATTTGCATTTAGATCCATTTGGTAAACGATTTGAACGGACAGCCAAAGCACAAGAATTGCATGATTTATACGATGATAGCAGTCTTGAAACGCTTGAAGCAGCCCAGCATGAAGTCATTATTGCTGGTCGTATGATTGCTAAGCGTGGGGCTGGGAAAGTTATTTTTGCTGATTTCAGAGATGTCTCTGGTAAAATTCAAATGTATGCTAAACGTGATGATTTAGGTGAAAATTACCCAATTATTAAACGTGCTGATTTGGGTGACTTCCTTGGTATCAAGGGTATTGTCATGAAAACAGAAGCCGGCGAATTGACAATTTTGGCAACAGAATTGACTCATTTAACAAAAGCTTTGCGACCAATGCCTGATAAGTTTCATGGTATTGCTGACGTCGAGACACGTTACCGTAAACGCTATTTAGACTTGATTGCTAATGAAGAGTCGTTTAAGAAATTTCAATTGCGTTCAAAAATTATTTCGGCTATTCGCGGCTACATGGATTCACAAGACTTTATGGAAGTTGAAACACCTATTTTACAGACTGAGGCTGGTGGTGCTTCAGCACGTCCATTTATTACACACCACAATGCTTTAAACATTGATATGTATATGCGCATTGCGACTGAACTATATTTGAAGCGTTTAGTTGTCGGTGGTTTTGAACGTGTTTATGAAATGGGACGTATTTTCCGTAACGAGGGGATGGATCCAAAGCATAACCCAGAATTTACCACAATGGAAACATATGCTGCTTATATGGATTTTACTGATGTGATGGATGAAACTGAGGGTATTTTCAAGGCAGCAGCGGCAGTTGTGTCTGACGATCTCAAAGTGACCTATCAAGGCACGGAAATTGATCTCGGTGTCAAGTTTGCACGCAAGCACATGGTTGATTTGATCAAAGAACAAACTGGCATTGATTTTTGGCAAGAAATGTCTATTGAAACAGCGCAAAAGTTAGCTGATGACAAGCACGTTAAATACGAAAAGTATTGGCGCGTTGGTCATATTATTAACGCATTCTTTGAAGAATTTGTTGAAGATACTTTGATTCAACCAGTGTTCGTTTATGGTCATCCGGTTGACGTGTCACCTTTAGCAAAGAAAAACGCTGATGATTCACGATTTACTGATCGCTTTGAGTTATTCATTATGGGCAGCGAGTACGGCAATGCCTTTACGGAATTAAACGATCCTATTGATCAACGTGCGCGTTTTGAAGCACAAGTTGCTGAGCGTGAAAACGGTAATGATGAAGCTGAAAACATTGATGAAGACTTCATTGAGGCTTTGGAATACGGTATGCCACCAACAGGTGGTCTTGGCATTGGTATTGATCGCTTAGTTATGCTATTGACTGATTCTGATACAATTCGTGATGTTTTATTGTTTCCAACAATGCGTTAATTAATATAATTAATTATCAAAAAAGCTTGACACAAACCATAGTTATTAGATATAATAGTTAAGTTGTGTTAAGCAATTATTCCGACTTAGCTCAGTTGGTAGAGCACCTGACTGTTAATCAGGTTGTCGTCGGTTCGAGCCCGACAGTCGGAGTTTTATGAGAAGCAAACCTAACTGGGTTTGCTTTTTTTATGTCTTGAAAAGTATTGACAAATGAGAAGGAAACTGGCATAATTAAATAGTTGTGTTAAGCAATTATTCCGACTTAGCTCAGTTGGTAGAGCACCTGACTGTTAATCAGGTTGTCGCCGGTTCGAGCCCGGCAGTCGGAGTTATCAGATAATTATTAAATTATCTACTTGCCGATGTAGCTCAGTTGGTAGAGCACGGGTATCGTAAACCTGGGGTCGGAGGTTCGATTCCTCTCGTCGGCACTAATGACGTTATATTTGTAGAAGTAAGCCTTGATTGGTTTACTTTTTTTGTTTGAAGTGACAGGTGCATAGTGCACATATTATTTCTATGGCACCGATGGTAATTCAGTCAAGAGGACTCATTACTAGGGTAACGGTAAATTAGAATATTATGGAAATGACTTTGAGCAATATCGTAACCGTAATTTTAATGATAATAAGATGAATGCGGGTTACGTTAACAAAGACGTTGATCGTGTGTCATTAAAACATACTTGGTATTCTCAATTAAACCAAGATTACTCAGAAGCTGTATTACCAACACTGAACATAAAAAAACATCCTTTTCAAGATGCTTTTAAAAAGAAAATCAATTTTTATCTCTTAAACCGAATTGTAAACGTCAACACACTAGCAATTGCTAAAATAACCGCTACAAATGTGTAAGGTAAGTTACTACCGATATCCAAGAGGACACCACCTAACACTGGGCCAATGATATTACCGACACTGGTTAGGGACATGTTCAAACCGTTGATTAGACCTTGTCGTTCCTCGTTCACATGTGACAATAATGTCGTGATTGCTGGACGTAAGATGTCAAAGCCAACGAAGGCGATGAGTGTGGCGACAAAGACTTCCCATTTAGTTTGCGAAAACAGGATCCATATAATGGCTAGAAATCCTGATATGAAGCTGATACGAATGACCATTAATTCACCGATATAGCGTACCATTTTTTCAAAAAAGACAACCTGTATGATTAATGATAAGAAACCGTTGACAACTAAAAACCAGGCAATTTCAGTTAAATTAAAACCGCGAACATCATGAAAATAGAGACTAAACATGTTTTCAAATGCTGCTAATCCGAATGAAGCTACGAGAATCATAATGAGTAACATGATTAGCGCGACAGACCAAAACTGACCGGTTAATTTGATATCATTATATTGCGTTGAACTTTGTGTTATGCGAATTTTTTTTTCGTCAGGCATAAAAAGAATAAAGATGATAAAAGCAACCAGACCTAAAATCGCAGAACCAAAGAAAGGTAAGGTGTGATCGATATTCGCTAGCACACCACCGATACCTGGACCCAAAATAATACCGCCACTAAATGAAGCTGATAGCCAACCAATAACTCGCGCACGATTTTCACTCGTTGTCATGTTTGATGCCAGTGCAGTAATCGCTGGCATTGACAATGCTGCCGCTAATCCTCCTAAGGCACGTGCGATGTTTAGCTGCAAGAGTGAATGACCAATACCGAATGCAAACAGACCCTCTGAAACGGCAAAAAGGAGCAAACCAGCAGCAATTAGCGGTACACGTGCGAATTTGTCTGAAAAACGACCGATGATGGGGGAGGCAATAAATTGGACAGCAGCAAATAAGGCTGCCATGATGCCCATATCAGTTGCTGTGAGTGACATATCTGCTTTAATATAAGGTTCAACTGGAATAATCAAACCAATACCAAGCATAATTAAAAGTTGTGAGCCGACCAATAATATTAAGGCACGCTGTTGAATTTTTGTCATGAGAAATAAGCACGCTTTCTTTCAATTTTGTAAAAAAGTGTATAAAAAAGAGGGCGTCGCATTGACAACGCCCAGTCTACATCCACTATTGCAGGATAACGCAAACACGATTTTAATCGTGTCAGTAGCTATTACTATCTCAAAACAGAATATCATCAAAAAAAGTTAGTGTCAAGTAAATGATGCTACTTCAGTTTTAATCAGTATCGGGAAAAAAATGAGTAAAGTGATTTCTTTGCGGCGCGCAAACTGGTAATATAGAAGAGTATGATTAAATGTAGTTAAAGAGGAAAAAATGGGGACAAATCAAAATCTTAATCGCACTATGACGCTAATTCCGGCAATTTCAACTGTCGTGGGAACAGTCATTGGTGCTGGTGTGTTCTATAAGGCTTCAAGTGTCGCTGATGCGACAGGCTCAACGAGCATGTCATTGTTTGTATGGTTAGTTGGTGGCTTGATCAGTTTAGCTGCGGGTTTGACAGGGGCTGAATTAGCCGCTGCATTACCACAAACCGGTGGTATGTTGGTCTATATCGAACGCGCCTACGGTAAATTAGCAAGTTACATACTAGGTTGGGCACAAATCATTATTTATTTTCCAGCTAGTTTGGCAGCTAAAGGCATTATTTTTGGCACGCAGGTAGCTAATCTCTTTCACTGGGGATATATGGCTATTATTCCTTCCGGAATTGCCGCACTGGTGTCAGTCGCAGCCATAAATATGCTGGGCTCAAAAATTGCTGGTCAATTTCAATCGATTACTTTATTTTTCAAGCTGATTCCATTGGCACTAATTATTATTTTTGGGTTATTACAGCCAGGGGGTGTTGACGTCAGTATTTTCCCAGTGACTCCGGGTCATGCGGTTGGTGGCTGGGCTTCTGCTATGGGAGCTGGATTATTGGCAACCATGTATGCTTATGATGGTTGGATTCATGTCGGCAATATTGCTGGTGAGATGAAAAATCCAACGCGTGACTTGCCTCGCGCTATTGCTGGTGGTCTACTCGGTATCATGGTAATTTATTTGCTTGTGAATTATGCTTTCTTGCATGCCTTACCATTTAGTGCGATTCAAGGAAATGCTAACACTGCGATGGATGCTGCGCAACAAATTTTTGGTGGTTTCGGTGGTAAGTTGATTACAATTGGTATCTTAATTTCTATTTATGGTACGTTGAATGGCTATACAATGACCGGTATGCGATTACCATATGCCATGGCTTTGGAAAAAGGCTTACCCTTCTCGGATCAATTAGTGAAGTTAAATCGTTTTCAGATACCTTATGTTGCTGGCATCTTTCAACTTGTCCTAGCGATTGGGTTAATGTTTGTGGGTGGCTTTGATATGCTAACAGACATGCTGGTTTTCGTTATTTGGTTATTCTACACCTTGGTTTTTGTTGCAGTCATTAAGTTACGCCATACAGAGCCTGATCTAAAGCGTCCGTATCGTGTACCACTATATCCAGTTGTGCCAATTATTGCTATTTTAGGTGGTTTATTCATTATTGTAATGACACTTCTAACAGAATGGCAATTAGCATTGATTGGCGTCGCTGCAACACTTGCAGGATTACCATTGTACTTCATCATGCAAAAACGTCAAAAATAAATAGGTATATCAAAACGTCTGGAACTGAACCCAAAAACTGGAGTGCAGTTTAAGACGTTTTTTATTTACGTAAGTGATACAGATATTTTATTAAATTGGTATGATAAAATTTAATTGTTAAAACAATTTTTGTTATAATGAAACTAATTGCGCTTGCTAAAAAGCAGCGGGTAGGAGACTAACTGAGTATGTCAAAAATTAAATTTCATATTGCGTCACAGACAGAACTTGTCTTGGATCAAGCTGCCCAATTAGGGGATGTTGTTGACCTAACTGATGAGCAGAATATTGATACCAGTGTGATTAATGGCAAAATAGCGGAAATTCTTGAAGAAAAGTTGGCACAGGCTAAGGAAGACTGGGAATTGCAGCAAGACAAACAAACTAAGGCCGAGTTAGCGAACCAACTACAGCAACAAAAACAACAGTTACAAGAAAATATTAATGATAAGGCAACACGAATCGTTGAATTAGAAACACAGCTTAAAAGCATTGCCAAACAAAATGAAGTTGAACTTAAATCACAATTAGTGCAAAAAGACTTAGACCTACAAGAAACTATTACTAAAAAAGAATCAGAAATTGTTGCACTTGAAGCTCAGATTACTTCAATTAAGCAACAAAGCCAATCTGACTTAGAAACGCAGTTATTGAAAAAAGATGCGGCAACACAAAGTGAATTAGCGCAACGGAAACAGGAATTGTCAGAGTTAACGTCTCAATTGCAATTAAAAGACCAAGAAAAGCAGTTACAGCTCGCTAATATTCAAAGCCAGTATGAAGCCCAATTAAAGACGGCAAACGAACAGGTAGAATTTTATAAGAATTTCAAGGCACGTCAATCAACTAAAGAGATTGGTGAAAGTTTGGAACAGTATGCGATGACTGAATTCAATAAAATCCGCCCATATGCCTTTCCTAATGCTTATTTTGAAAAAGACAATACCCTATCTGAAACGAATTCAAAAGGCGACTTTATCTTCCGTGATTATCAAGATGAGACTGAATTTGTTAGTATTATGTTTGATATGAAGAACGAAGGTGACACAACAGCCTCTAAGCATAAGAATGCTGATTTCTTTAAAGAATTAGACAAAGATCGTCGTGAAAAAGAGACTGAGTACGCCGTCCTTGTCTCAATGCTTGAAGCTGATAGCGACTTATATAATACAGGCATTGTGCAAGTTAATGACTATGAAAAAATGTATGTTATTCGCCCGCAATTCTTCATTCAATTTATCGGCGTGTTGCGTAACGCTGCACTGAATACTGTTGCATATAAGCAGGAATTAGAACAAGTTCGTGAACAAAATATTGATATTACGCATTTTGAAAGTGATCTAACCAACTTTAAAAGTGCTTTTGGTAAAAACTACCAGAGTGCTTCAAAGAATTTCAAAAATGCTATTGACGAGATTGATAAATCGATTGCACGCATGGAAGCCGTTAAACGGTCATTGACGACATCTGAGAATCAATTGCGTTTAGCTAATAATAAGTTGGATGATGTGAGCGTTAAGAAACTAACACGTGGTAATCCGACGATGAAGGCGAAGTTTGAGGGTGTGGGGAATGAAATGAATTAGGTCACCAGCATAACATGTGATATTAATCAAAAATTTTTGGAGGTATAATGAAATCAATTTTATCGAAGATACTGTGAAAGCAATAAAATGAGAAAGGATTGAAATGCCAGAGTTTAAATTTCATACACATCCTGAGTACGAGCAAATTGTTAACAAAATGGCCGAAGCAATGAAAAATGGCAAACTCATGTTTTTTATTGGTGCGGGTATTTCAAGAATTCAAGGCTATCCGAGTTGGGATGAATATATTGATAGATTGATAAAATATTGGGAATCTCATATTAATGATGACCCTGCAATGCAAAAATCTAGAGTATATGTTAACGCGCTGGACCAAATTTTAAGCTCAAATATTGATAAAAAACGTAAAGTTGACTTAGTTCATCAAATGATTAAGCAAGCGTTTGGTCAGGACACTTTTGAAGAGAGGCAGCTAGACTTTGAGAAATACTATTTTGAAGCGTTACCACCCATCACTGAATATAATCCTGTCTTAACGAAATTAGCAAATCTTGATGCTTCTTATATTACGACAAACTATGATAATCAGATTGAAAAGCATCTTGATAATATGAAAACAGTTAGTGCAACGGTCACTGATATTGAAGACTTTGACGAGCGAACAGATCAGGTTTCACTGAATACGGTTATTCATTTGCATGGTATGCCAAGTGGTAGACCAGAACATTTTATTAGTTCATCATCCTCATACAAAAAACATTATTATTCTGATTCCCAGCCAATTAGCAAGATTCGTCATTGGATTGATGAGAAAAAACTTTTGCTGGTGTTCCTTGGCTCTAGTATGGAAGAGGATGAGATACTTTCGCTTCTTTCTGGAATAAGTGGTGACCATGTTTCATTTTTAGCTTCAAATCATGGAGAGGATGAGTCAGGTGATTATATCAGAAAAATTATTAAAGACTATCACTCTGATCAAAATCACACACAAGTTTTTTGGTATGGTGATGATTATA
Source organism: Leuconostoc gelidum subsp. gelidum KCTC 3527 (assembly GCF_000166715.1). Taxonomy (GTDB): domain Bacteria; phylum Bacillota; class Bacilli; order Lactobacillales; family Lactobacillaceae; genus Leuconostoc; species Leuconostoc gelidum. The sequence continues at coordinate 148,141 of NZ_AEMI01000016.1, read as the reverse complement.
ATATGCTATCTTCATTTGTGGAAAAATTAGTTAATGACATACGTAATGTAGCATATCCAGAAAGTAATGATGATTGGTATCAATTTAGAGATGAAAATACACCAGATGAAATCATTGTAAACATATTAAACAATACGGATTCTGGACGTCTTGAACACTATTTTGATGGCTTGAATTCTAAAATTATTACAAAACGAGTGCCGCAAATTTTAAGTAGTGATATTTTTGAAAGTCGCGATAAAAATATTCCTGAATCAATTTGGAAGGCATTAGAAACAAATCATAAGGTTTTAAATCCTGCCCAAATTGATAGCATCATTAACTATATTAGAGAACAAAATTGGGCATACCGCATAGAATCTGCTGTTTCTTTTCTTAGAGGATTAGAATTACTTGAAGAACAAACTCTAAATCTGGAGAAATCATTGGGATCTAAACCGGACATTGAGTATTTGAGTTTCTATGATTGGCCAAATGTTATGGGATGGTTTCTAGTTAAAGAAATTAAAAAGCATAGCTATCAGGAAGGCTACTATGACGCGGAAAACCCACTAACTTATAACTTGGTACCTCAAGCTCAAGAAGAACTTATCAATATATTAAACAGTGATGATTTTAAACTTATAATATTGGAATCTGCTGCAGATATTATCGACGATGGTGGCTTTTCTCAGCTTTTTCATGCTATTTTAGATGATAAATTTAAAATAGAGAATAAAAACTGGGAAAGTAAGATAGATAAAAGATTATTGTGTCATCCTATATTTATCAAAATATTAATGAAGGTTAATGAGAAGAAAAAACTCTCTGAGCATATTGTTAGTCAAATTATCAGTAAGGTTGATTTTTCCGATAAAAATTTAGGTTTTTTGTTCAATAATTTTTTTGCTGAAAATCATTCTGAAATAATACAATTGCGTGGAGACATTGAAAAAGTACAGTATGAGGATGGCATGACTTTTGGTGGTGTGGCAAAGGAAGTTCAGCAAACTTCTTTTGTGACGGAGAAAGATCTGGCTTTGGATAATGATAGTGTCATAGTTAAAAAATTAACAAGACACGAAAATAATGGTGTTCAATTTGGGTTGGAAAATGACCTTTTTGAGCAATCTGCTGCTGGAACTACGAAGTTTTTCAAAAAGATACTTGTTAACCCTGAAACGACAGTTGCAAATAAAATTGTAAAACTGTTTACTGACAATATCCAACAACTTTATAATGAATATAAGGACTGGTATTGTTGGTATTTATTTGAAGAAAGTAGCGAAGTAAAGTCAGATGATGAGATGGTCCACGACGTTATAAAAATGTACAGTGACATCAAAATCTCTAAATTTGATTATTATGATGCCCAGATGTTTAAAAATTTATTGAATAGTCATTATTTCGTTGCTGAGGCCAGCACAGCTTTTTGGCAAATAGATTCAAGTGATTTTGATTTACCTTACCCTGATAAAAATAAGGGAGAGGAATTTACTTACAATCACTTTATTAATTCAAGTTTAGGAAGTTATCTTGATTTGTTTAAACTTGTAGTTGAAAAAGTTCCAGATGATAAAGAGCTTGCACAACAAAAAATTAATGATATTGAAGATGATAATATTCGTCATTTCATGATGGGAAGACATTATGAAATGTACAAGGATAGTATTCCAAAGACAATTTATGATCTTAAAGGTTTTTCATCAGCATATCGGTTAGGTAATAAAGGGACAGGCGCATTTAAAGATGCTACTCTTTTTGCTCTACATGAAGGTTATAATGATCCATTGATAGAGCAAAATGTTGCTGTTGTTGCACTACATGAAATAAATCCATCAGAAGACTGTATTACGTGGGATAAAATTAATGTATATACGATTTTTAGGTATATTTTTTACACGAATTATGATTTTCCTCATCAACATGAGTGGTTGAAAGAAATTATGACTAGTCAAGCTAATAAATACTTTGATATTATTTTTAGAATGTTTAGAAAAAATAGTGAAAGTTCGAAGGTTAAGCTTGGTAAACTCCTGTCGAATCCAGAGAAAGTTTTGGAATTAAGTAGCGAGAAAATTAGTCTCAATCTAGTAACATCAAAAATTGATGAAATTGATGAAAATTTGCAACCACTGTTTCTTAGGATACTCACGTTAATCATCAGTAGTGGTAGAGTCAAAATTAATGGAACGTCAATGCAGACTATTGAAATGGTGTTAGAACTTTCAGAAAAAGAGGAGCGAGCAAAACTGTTTAGTGGCTTAAGAACATCGATGGATCCAGGTGATTTGAGCCGATTGGAAACAAAATATTCAACGATATAAAAACGGATGATCGGCAATTTGCTGGTCATCCGTTTTTAATATCTATTTCGAGTAATTTTAACGACATTCGATAATTCAAAATCAAGTGCTTTATAGATTTATCATAGTATTATATGTTGATATGTATGCTAAATTACCGAGGAGTTTTTTGCCGATTGGACACCAAAATTCGAATTAGGTGAATGAATCAACTCATAACTCATTCATGATAATCACCATACCAAGCCTTAATTTCAGGCACGAGTTGCAATAGCTTTAATCCTTTATCTGTAAAATGATAGGCAATTTGTGGCGGAATAGTGGGCAAATGTTCCCGTGTAATGATGCCATTGGCTTCAAGGTCCTTTATCCTTGTCGCAAGGATTCTAGGATTGATAGTGGGAATCTGGTTTTTCATCGTGCCGTAATGATTATAACCATTATGAATCGCTTCTAGAATTTCAACGGTAAATTTTCCTTTAACGACAGCAATTGTGTCTTGAACTGGACAGGTAGTTGGCATAGTATACTTTTTTTCCCTTATTGTGAATAATATAACTTCTGTTTATTATAGTTAATATATCACAAGAAGGGGCATAAACCAATGATAGAGAAAAGTATTATCCAAGTTAAAAACTTATCTAAGCGATATGACGACAATAACCAAATTTTAGAGGGCATTGATTTAGACATTTTTGAATCGGCATTTACCGTGATTATGGGACCTTCAGGTGCAGGGAAATCAACACTACTACAAAACATATCAACCATGGATCAGCCGACAAGCGGACACGTGATTTTTGAAGACCAAGACTTAACAAAACTCTCTGATAAATCATTATCAAGATTTAGACGCAAAGAAATTGGTTTTATTTTTCAATCATTTAACCTGATTGAACATTTGAGTGTGTTAGAAAATGTGTGTTTGCCAGGATTTCTACTGAAATCAAAGACTAAAAAGCAAGTGATACAACGTGCTAAAGATTTGCTTACTGGCTTGGGATTAGAGACTCATGCCAATCAAGCAATTAATCATTTATCAGGTGGTCAAAAGCAACGTGTGGCGATTGCTAGAAGTTTGATTAATCAACCGAAAATCCTCTTTGCAGATGAACCAACTGGTGCCTTGGACTCAACTTCTGGTATAGAGGTATTAGATAATCTCACTTTAAATAATCAAAGCGGACAAACTATTGTCATGGTCACACATGATTTAAAGGCAGCGCTTCGTGCTGATAGAATTTTGTTCATCAAAGATGGGCAGATTTATGGTGATCGTCGTTTTACACCTTATGACGCTAGTCAACTCAAAACTAGGCGAGCAGAAGTTGAAGCTTGGCTACTAGAGATGGGGTGGTAACATGCAAAAGATTATCAAGTCATTGATTTTAGGACAAAAAGCCTTTATGGTGACAATTGTTATTCTAACTTTTTTATCAAGTTTAACGATGATTACGGTCTTAACTGCTTATCAAGCAAATGTCTCGCACTATCAAACAGCATACCGCACTCATAAGTTACCTGATATCCTTGTCAAACAAGATACGCAACAAGATGTGGCGGCTGATTTAAAAGGTCTTAAAAATGTAAAAAGGGTGTCATCTGCACCTAGTCTTATGACGCAAGTTGAAGGCAAAGATAAGCAAAATATTACTTTGCTGCTCTCTGATGATACCTCACATTTCAATGTACAGGCACCGTCAAACCATGAGATTGTACTTGCGTCATACCTAGAATCAACTGGTAATTTTAAGCGTGGTGATGCGATTCAAATTGGTGATAAAAATTTGACTGTGAAGGGATTTTACGAAGATCAGCTCCTTGGTAGCCCACTGTTCAAGTATAAGCAGGGCATTGTGTCACAAACGACTTTCAATACTTTGATAGCTCAAAAAGGTAGCCAAATGACTCAGCTGGCCTTTGTTAACTTAGTGAAAGCACCTAAAAATTCAGAGAAGCTTTTAACAGATTATCACGATCGACTAAAAGCAGATTTGATTTATGATAAAGGCTACATTCAGAAAGCCTACACGATGTTACCTACTATTGTGGCTTTGGTTATTATTTTAGCTGCTATTTTCTTGTTTGGAATTTGTCAGTTTGTGATACGCTTTGCACTTGTGTCTGGCATAGCCAAGGATCGTAAAAAAATTGCGACATTCAAAACGTTAGGCATGAGTGGTCGTCAAGTTAAGTTGGCTTATGTGTCTGCTTTTTTATTGAGTAACATAGCTGGGCTAGTTGTTGCTATACTGGCGAGTTTTGTGACAAGTAATTTAGCATTTAAATTTTTCTGGCACTTAAATGGCTTTACAAGTGTTAGACATATATCACTTAATATTGTTGTTGTACTTGCTATCACTTTGCTGATGTTAGGTCTCTCCATGATGATTATCTTATTATCACTTAAAGAGACTGGTAGTATTTCGCCAGCATCAGTTTTTCAAGATGGGCAAAGTAAATCCAATCAAGGCAAATTTAATTTTAATTTGATTAAAAATCCGCTACCTCTGCAAATAGGGGTGGCATTTAAAGACTATATTCAAAAAATTGGACATTATATGACCTTTACGCTTGTGATAGGACTTTTTTTATTTTTGAGTTTAATGATTGCCACTCTCAATCAAGGCTTTAAAGGTCATGTTGACAGTCTTTTTGGATTACCAAAGGTTGATGTTGTCATGCGCACGCCAGATAACACAATACGAGGTGAAGCGTTACAACAAATCAATGCTCTGACGCCAATTAAATCAAGTGGTTATATTCAAGAAACTAAGGTTCTTCTAAAAAATGAAGTGATACCTTTACACCGTTACAGTAAAATGCCGTCTGAAATGAAAGTATTATCAGGGCATACGCCCAAAAACCAGCATGAATTATTGCTATCAAGTAATCTCATAAAAACATTAAAACTTAAAGTTGGACAAAAAGTTCATGTCAAAACGCAGCTATCTAATAACACAGAGATGACTATTGTGGGGACATATCAAACCATTAATAACCTAGGAAAAGAAGCGTACAGTTTAGTTGATTTAGATTTACCAATGAACAGTACTTATATTAACCTGAAAAGTACAAGTCAGAAAGATAAGCTGTTGGCTGGGTTTCACCGAGATAATGTCCAACTGACAGATATAAGCGCAAGTTCAAAAAGTTTAATCACAACAATCCAAACTGCAGTTAAATTGTTAGCCAATATGATCTTAATTTTGACACTCGTTATTTCCGGACTGTTTGTTTATCTCGTGAGCTACTTGACGATTGAAACAGAAAAACGGCAGTTAGCCTTGAAAAAAATGTTAGGTTTCACCAACGTACAGTTGAAAATTCAGTATTTATTTAGATCGGGATTTGCACTTGCTCTGGGCATTGGATTGAGCTTGATTCTTGATAAATTTATTGGATCATTTTTATTGAATGGTCTTGTTAATTTAGGTGGATTAACACAATTTTCTGTTCAGTTGCCGTTATCATATGACATTGTCATTATTTTACTACTCGTTTTTGAAAGTAGCTTAATTGTTGCATCTGCCAGCCGTCGTATCACAAAAATTAAAATTGGAGACTTTTTATGAAAATAGTTCATAGTATTTTTTTGAAAATTGCACTGAGTATGGGATTGATCATGTACTTTGCTTATGCTGTACCAACTGGAAAATATGCGAATCTTTATTTGATTGGCGTTAGCGCCTTTACAGCACTGTTCTTACCCATTTTCACACTTATAAGTACTTATTTAGAACAAAAAGGTTTTAGGTTAACTGGTTCGATGTTTCCTTAGTAAGTTAGCAAAATTAGTATGGCAGAGTCTTTACAATTTTCTAGCCTTAGGTCTGCTAGTTAAAGGAAATATTATCGATCCTAATAATCTCAAAATGGTTGGTGGTTTAATTGGAGCTGTTTGTTTAACTTCTTTGGCATCACAAGGCCTACAATATCTGGCAATTACGCTAAGTAATCATGGGAAAGGGAATCGATTCGCTAATATTTTTTTTGCTTTGAGCTTGAATGTAATTATCAGTGCATTGGCTGCACTAGGATACAAGAATGTGCAAGTGTTTTTCATTATTATGGGGCTACTGCTGGGTGTCATTGGCGTACTCATCAGTTTGATAACAGATATTTGGGGGTTTCTACCATCTAAAGGTGGGATTGGCTTATTCCTAGGGACGTTTAACCCCGTACACAAGTCACATATTGCAATTTTAAAGAATTTCATTGATAAACGACAGTTAGATAAAGTTTACATTCACCCAACAGTTATTCCTAAGATTCATCAGTATCTTTTAGATAAGAAAATGATTAAGATTGTTGATCAGCGTGCTGGTAAACGTTACTATGAAAAATCAGCGATTGCTGACCCACTTGTCAATTTTTTTCCAACCGGTCAAGTTTTTTACGAGGCAGAAAATCGTTTATTAATGTTAAAAATTGCAATAAAAGAAGCTGGGTTAGAGAATAAAGTAGAGATATTATTTGAACCCAACCTTTATCAAAAAGATGGATTTTATGCCATTATTAAAGCTATCAAAAAACGCCACCCCCATATGAAGTTGCATGGCTTATTGGGAACGGATGAAGGTGGTATGTTATCACATGATATCTATGACGAAACTTGGATTAAGCCATTTGTGAAATTGCGACGAGATAATATTTCCGGCACTGCCATACGAAAAGGTGAGAAAGGCATGACAACACCGAAGATAACAGAAGTACTAGATTTATTTTCGAATTTGAAAGAAGGACAAAGTGACCAACTATTTGGACAAACAGTGCAGTTAGTTAATAATCGTTTGGAGGTGGCTGATGATAAAATATGTTTGTAAGCGTCCCGATCTTTTAAAAAAATCTATGTGACGAGGAGAATTACTATAGCCTAAAAGCAACTCAAGTAATACTTTAGTGACAATACAAACGCTTTACTGATAAGATGATATTATTAATTATCAAAAGAGGGACTCAAATGCTTATTGATGAAAAATAAAAATCATACGTGAAGATAGAAAAATATCACAAGAACAGATGGCTAAAAATTTAAACGTATCAGGTCAAGCTGTTTCAAATTGGGAACGTGGAAAAGGTTATCCGGATATATCAAACATTATTCGTTTATCAGAAATATATGATATCTCACTCGATGAATTGATACGTGAAGATAAAAATTATAAGGAAGTGTTACTAGAAAAGAAAATCGGTAAAACAGTAGACAATATTTTCAATGTTGGTTTATTATTAGCAACTATAATTGTTTTACTTTATGGATACATCACCCATGGATTCGATTCACATCAACGGTTTTATATTATTTTTGCTTTAGTGATGATTATTCATATTGTTATTTACTTATATAAACTGCTAGTTGGTAAAAATGCTCAAACTGACTAGTGGCAGACGGTTTTTAGTTTTTTGAGTATCAAGATGTCCTAGATCATTTGAATGATAACGCCATGACAGTATATATTTCTAACACCAAACCTATTTTTTTACATGCTAATCATGATACAGACTTGTTATTTTGGAATATCAATGCTAAACTATTCTATGTGAAATTTAGCTGATATAGTATCGAATAATGGTCGATTGTTTCTAGCCAGCACCCATGCTGGAACTATCATAAATAAGTTACTGAATTGATCGCCATTTGTGCGTCAATTTTTTATTTTCCATTAATATATTCATACAAATAGGCTGTTAATTGACATCATTGTATAGGAGAAAATAATGGAGAAATTATTTCAATTAAAAGAGAATAAAACGACTGTTCGTCGTGAAATTGTTGCCGGAATTACAACATTTGTGTCAATGGCATATATTTTCTTTTTAAACCCCCAAATTTTAGGACAGACCGGCATACCAACTCAAGCTGTATTTTTAGCAGCCATTTTAGTGGCAGTTTTTGGTACATTATTCATGGGTCTGTTTGCTAACGTGCCATTTGCGCTGGCACCAGGTATTGGTATGCAAGCCTACTTCACGTATACCATTGTATTTGGGTTTGGCTTTACTTGGCAACAGGCATTGGCTATTGTATTTTTAGTTGGCCTAGTCGATATTGTGATTACGTTGACACACGGCCGACGGGCTATCGTTCAAGGAATTCCATCTGAATTAAAAGCAGCTATTGGCGGTGGTATTGGACTTTTTGTAACCTATATTGGTTTAAAAAATGCTGGCTTTATTAACTTTATTGTTGATCCGGGAAATATCATCACATTAAATGGCAAACCTTTTACTGGCGAAGTACATGGCGCGTTGAATAGTATTTTAGCTAACGGTGGTGTGACGCCAGAATTAACTAAGTTCAATAGTTCAAGTACGGTACTAGCATTAATTGGTTTTATTATTTTAATTATATTAGTTATGCGACGCGTACCGGGTGCATTTCTGATATCGTTGATAGTAACCACACTAATTGGGATTCCAATGGGTGTTACGAATACGCACATTGGTGCTGGTACATCAGTTGGTCATGCATTTGGTGAATTGGGTCATGTTTTTGGTCAGTCATTAGGAGCACAAGGCATAGGTAGTTTATTTAATAATTGGCATAATGCGTCATTGGCGTTGGTTACGATTTTCGCTATGGGACTTAGCGGATTGTTTGATGCCATTGGCACATTAATTGGTATTGGGAATCAAACGGGTATTTTTTCAAAACAAGATCAAAAAGCTTTTGATTCTAGTAATGGTTTCAATTCCAAAATGGATCGTGCGCTAATTGTTGATACGTTTACAACAGCTTTAGCTGGCATTGTCGGTACATCAAATACAACAACTTTTATTGAATCAGCATCTGGTGTGGCTGCAGGAGCCAGAACTGGATTGGCAAATATTGTCACAGCCATAGGCTTTGCTTTGATGATATTATTTGCACCTTTCGTGGGTGTTGTGCCGACAGCAGCTACCTCACCATTGCTTATTTTAGTTGGTATTATGATGATGGGTGAATTTAAGAAAATTTCATGGGAATCATTGGAGGTTGCTATACCGGCATTCTTTACTTCTGTGTTTATGGCCTTTAGTTACTCAATTTCTTATGGGATTGCGGCTGGCTTCATCTTCTTTATCATTGTGAAGTTTGCCTTAGGCAAATTTAAGGAAGTCTCACCTGTACTATTAATCGTATCCGCTTTCTTTTTGATTAATTTTGTTGTTCTTGCATTGATACATTAAACAAAAATCTTATAGCTTGTATGTAACCGCTTATCACAAAAGCGGTTTTTTTGATGTCCTAAATTGCTACAATAAAGCCAGTAAGAGAAGGGAGATACTATGTTAGAAATTAAGAATTTAAGCGTAACTTATGGTAGTAAAGTTGCTTTGACTGTGCCAAATTTGAACATCAATAAAGGCGAGATTATTGGCGTGATGGGGGAATCAGGGTCAGGAAAATCAACGTTAGTGAATAGTTGTTTGGGATTAGTGCGATTTAAGGGGCAAGTAACACTTGAGACTGATAATGTAGGAGTATTAATGCAGGAGCAGCACTACGTTGATACCATGACGAATCAAAAAATAATAGAGGGATTACTAAATACACGTATTAAGCGAGATGATAAATTGGCTGAATTAATTAATTTTTTTGATTTTGGATCACAATTGTCTTTGCATTTTAAGAATTTATCTGGTGGACAAAAACAACGTATGAGTTTAATCATGGTCCTTTATCAAGAACCAGAATTACTATTTTTAGATGAAATGACGACTGGACTTGATTTTGAAAGTCGACAGGCACTCATTAATCATTTAAAAGTATATTTCAAACAACATCAAACAACTGTTATTATGGTGACGCACTATGCACAAGAGATTGAACAGTTAGCGGATAAATTACTAATTATTCATGATGGACAAGTGATGGCGTTTGATAAACCAAAGAATTTGTTTAATCAATATATCGGCTATTCAGCCTTTATTGTCGGCAATAATGCGGGGAACAGTATTAGCATACACCAGCCGGAGGAAGAGTATTCAGTCGCGCGACAACTTATTGATAATGGTGATGATTTTAGGCGGACACAAGGTGATATTGAATTGGTTTATACGGCAATCACGAAGGGACAATGACATGATTAAAAAAAGAAAATTAGTCTTTGAATTTCAAAATTTATTAGGCAATATGATAACGTTATTCTTTGGATTTATGTTCGCGCCAATGATGGCATTCGTGTTTGGTAGTAGTTATTCTAATGTACCGCAAGCACTGAACCAAGTTTACTTGACTTTCTTTTGTACGATACCACTTTCAATGGTACTTGTTGGATTTAGTTCATTGTTTTCGCAAGAAGTAGAACAAGGTTTCACATTACGCGCTGAACTCTTTGGTTACTCACGTATGTCACAAGTTATACACAAATTTATAGCATTAACAGGATTTGTTTTATTGTCCAGCATCATATACTCTTGGATTTTTCTATCGCATTTTAACTTGTTGATACCAAGTCAATCAATAATGATTCAAATGGGTATTTTTCAAATTTTAAACGCGGCTATATATTTTATGGTTGTATTTTTACTCACAACATTTTTGAAGAAATTTTCGCGTGTTTATGGTATTTCTATGATTAGCTATTTTGTTATCATGATTGTTTCGGGAATTATGGGTAATCTGAATGTTGGTAAATTAGGGAATTATTTGCCAATTAAATTATTTATAACTGATTATACAAATCGTCTCAATGATACAGATTATATATCTGGTAAAATAGGTTTATATCTATTTATTTTATTAGGTATTCTTAGCGTAATTATGAAAGTGGTTGTGGGCAATAATAATGGAAATAAACATCAATATTGATGACAAACTAAAAGATGTTCAAGTGCTTATTTCAGGTAGTGATATTGAACAATTAGCGGATATAGCACGGTACCTTAAATCCAAAAATACATCATCACGCCAACTTGCCATTAAAACGGCTGACAATATTCGAGTTGTGGATAAGGCAGACATTATTGTCGTTGAAAGTTTTGGCAATGATCTAACATTTACGTTAAAAAATAACCAGAAATTAACGACTAGAAAGACACTAAAAAAATTTTTAGAAGAAAATTCAAAATATGATTTTGTGCAAATTTCTAAATCTGAAGTCATGAATTTGTCGTATTTGTCAAAGATGGAATCTGCATTTTCTGGTAACTATTATGCTTTTTTGACAAATCAGACACGCGTTACTGTGTCTAGGCGGTTTATTAAGGGTATTCTAAGTAGATTGGAAGGGAGCGCAGAAGATGAAATACTTTAAAAAATCAATAACCTATCTATTAGTTGGCATTGGCGTTGGATCATTTATCTCATTATTATCGTTTACTTTAAATCATGGCACACCAACAATGAAGCAATTTTACTTGTTAATGACCATGAGTGCAATTATGGGCTTATTATCTCTCATATTTGAGTATGATAAAATAACGTTTATGGCACAACTCATTAGTCATTTCATTTTAGAGATGTTAACATATGGTATTTTCATCTGGTTAACTTTTGGAAGTCATGTGATTACGATTACTAATATACCAACATTCGTGATTACCTATATCATTATTTTTATCTATTTCAGAAAACAAGGACACAATAATGCGCGTCGTATTAATCAAGCATTAACGCAAAGGGATCATAAAAAATAACTTTAAATATATCGTATAAAATGATCATTTAAGCAGTATTCTCACAAAATATTTGTTATACTTAATACGCATTTATCAAAATCAATAAATTGTTTATTGGACTGGTTCGTAAACTGCCCAGGATAAAAAATAAGGCTACAAATCAACTTTATTGGTTGCTTTGTAGCCTTTTTGTAGCCTTTTATTTAAATAATTCGATCGTTTTTTTAACTTCCTGCTGACGTTTCGAGTGTAAAAGATGAGCATATATTCTCATCGTGGTGGTTGTATCAGCGTGTCCTAATCTTTTACTGATGTACTCAATCGATATGTCTTGTGATACTAAATAACTAGCGTGAGTATGGCGCAATCCATGGAATGAAACAATATTTTTAAATTCTAATTGTCGTTGCAATTTTTTAAAAGCCTTATTAACAGCAACCTGTGTTATATTGAATAATTTTCCATGATACTTATTTAATAACTTTTCAGTGAGCCATACCGGAACATCTATTTGTCTGATAGAATTCTTTGTTTTAGTGGTGTCTATTTTTCGAGTTGCTGATTGTTCCGTCTTATTAATATCAATGATACCATCTTTTATGTCGTCGGTAGTTAAAGCTAATATTTCCCCAATTCTTGCGCCTGTTAACGCGCCTATTAATATGATGTCTCTTGTTGGCGAACTAACTATTTTTGTTTCTTCAATTAAATTTAAATATTCTTCTGTTTCCAAAAATTTCAACTCACTGTCTTTTGGATCACTTCCAGTTATTACCGTTCTTTCAAATGGGTTAGTTCTAATCAGTCCATCAAGAACTGCATCTTGGTAAGCTGACTTTAATTGTGTTTTTCGCTTTGCAGTAGTTGCTCTGCCGTGTGTAGTCCCAAATTCATTTAAGTACTCTTGCGCACGCGCTCTGGTTAGTTTAAATGCTTTGGTGGTAGAAAGTATGTCACTACGTTCAATTGTGTGTAGCGTGGCTAAATACACGGTCATGCTGCTACTCTTTATATTACCCTTATAAATTTCTAACCACTTGCCAAAATATTCAGGCACAGTAATATCAGGAACAAAAACAGATGACAGCTCATCATTATTCTTTTTATTTTCAATAGTAGTAGCCCATATACCAGCTTCGCGTTTTGTTTTAAACCCTGATTTTGTTTTTCTAGTACGCTTTCCGCCAGTAACCAATGACACATTTACCGTCCAACTAGTACCGCGTTTATAAATTGATGCCATAATAAAAAGCCTCCTCAAGCTCATACTTAAAAAAGGGGCTTACATGGTATAATATAAAAGAACGCCCCGTGCGTTTAGTCTTTAGCACACCTGATTGTCTGCCCGACAAGGTGTGCTTTTTTTATTTTATTATTGTTTTGATAACGATATTTGCTGAAGACCGGTTGTCAATATATCGCCTGATTTTAATGTGACAGTTGTATTAGTAACTTGATTAATATCTGTATCAGCTTGAGTTCCTATTACCTCATTTAAACCACCCGTCGAAGTGACATTACCGCTTCCTTGAACAGCAGATAATTTGTAACGACCAGCTGGTATTGATCCGCCTACTATATAATCACCAGCGGGTATATTAGTAATATCTATTTCTTGTGTTGGACTAACAGGTTCTAAATGGACGCCTTGAAGACCAGATATTTCTAATTCTGTATTTTTTAATATAAATCCAGTATAAGAAGTAACTTGTCCTAAATCATTATCTGCGTCTGTTCCTAATATTGCTGAAAAATCAAATCCATCTGAATTATTAGTTGAACTTAGATTACCACTACCACCTGTTGCTGTTATTTTATAATAACCTTTATCAAAATCTTTTCCTGCTGACCACGTGCCTGTAGCTAGATCTTTTGCAGTTCCCTTGGGACTTAATGATGAATCAGTATCTGCATCTGATGATGAAGAACTCGATGATTCTTCACTGCTATTTGATGAAGAACTAGAACTTGAACTTCCTAAATTGTTGTAATATTTTGCTTGTGAGTCGCTTAATGTTAAATTAGTTATTTTGATACTATCAATAATGGTTGACTTTAAATTACTATTGATTTTCGGATTTAGACTATAATAATCTAATTTTCCTTTTAATCCTGTCACGGCAAACAAATAAGCTTTGACAGCTTGATTACCTTGATACGCTTTTTCATAGTGCATGGTCAATGGATCAACCAGCATTGTAAATCTACCATTTCTAGTTGTTGACCAATAAATAGTAGATTTTGAAGATGCAGCGTTTATTCCAAAAAAGTCACTGTCTGTCTTGTCTCCGTAAGTGGCGAACATTTTCGCCCCATCTGGTGCATTTGTAGTTCCTTTAATTTCCCAATTTGACATATCATCTACTTTTACACTGTCAACTTTGACCTTATAGACAGTTTGTTCTTTTGCTGTTTTTTTATTATTTGAGCTGCTATTACTATCTTTATTTAAATTGCCGGATGTGATACCTGCGATTAAAAAAATAATCCCAATAGCAAATATTATTATTAGTACTTTTTTATTTATACTTCCTTGTTTTTTTCTTTGTTTTTCAACTATAAATATGATTAGCGTTACCAAAAATACTATAGATGTTACAATCCACAGTAACAACAAAATCCCACTTAACATATTATCTCTCCCAAAACCTTTTAATGTGGTTGCTTGGCACATATATTTATTCTACACGTGAAAGCATTATCGGTGTTAATACATCTTGTACCATATCAAGTAATTTACCCGGGATACCGTTTATTTGCATAAATTCAACATAACTTCTGATGTGATGAACATCTGTTGTTAAAAATCTGATAGCCCATCTATTAGCTTCTGCTTCATTTTTGATGCTGTTATGGCGATGATCTGTATGAAGCACATAATGCGCTACTTCGTGAGCCATTACATATACAAATTCAGTACTATTTAAAATAGTTCCGCTAACCAATATTTGTTTATCAACAGTCACGGCATTAGCGTGAAGATTGTCATAAACGGTTACGGTTAACCCTAATTTTTCAAGAACATTCCAAACCTTTTCTTCGTTATTCATACATTATTTTTCCTCAAATAGGCGTCGTATTATTTCTTTATCATTATCATCTAGTTCGTGACCGCCATAAGTTAATGGAATAGAACGGTCAATGGCTTCAGATAAATCAACGCCGCTTAACATCTTTTCTGTTTCCGTCATATAATGGTTCGGTTCGTCAGTGCGACCAAGTAAATAGTCTGTTGATACATGTAAGACGTCAGCTACTTTTTGTAGGTTTTCTGATTTAGGGCTACTTTTTCGCCAACTATACAACGCATTCTCTGATATTCCTGCCCGTTTCTCGAGCATTGATACCGATAATCCTTGTAGTTGTGCAGCTTCTTTTGTTCTGTCAAATAGGGTCATGATAGTATTTCTCCGTATAAATTGCTGAAAATAGAAAACTTTATAGAAAAAAGTTGACAATTATAAAACTTTATAGTATTCTATAGATACAGCAAAGATATTTGTAATAAGCGTTGCTAAAAACACCCCGCGATATGAGATGTGAGAGTTTACAAACCGCGTGATAACAGGGTTGTTGTTAGTGTTTTTAATAATGCAATCATACTATAAAGTTTTATAGTTGTCAAATAAATTTGCTAAACATAATAGAAAGGAGTTTAGTTATGACGGAACGAGCAGTTCTAGAATTTAAGACCGCGCCAGTAATTGACCAGATACAAGCGGTTGCGCGTATTTTACGAAAGATGAGTAACAAAGAAATTGCAGACTACATCAATGGTAAGTCAGGCAGAAATTTAAGTCCGGCAGATTGGTCGAACATCGTATCTGGAAGAACGCAAGGTCCGGCGGCAGAAAATGCTATTAGGATTATGCGAGATCTAACTGGAGTATAGGAGGTGTCACATGACACAAGAAATTAAGGTATTTGACAACCTGAAAGTCAAAGAAGAAAACGGACAAGTCATGTTCGATGCAGAAAGCGTAGCAATCGGATTGGGATTGGTTGAAACGAAGAATAATGGAATTGTATATGTGATTTGGAACCGCGTTAATCAATATTTAAAAAATTCGACAAAAGTGTCGAAAATAAAACGAGGTGATTTCATCACCGAACCACAGTTTTATAAATTAGCAATCAAAGCTAATAACGAAACAGCTGAAAATTTCCAAGATTGGGTCACGTCAGAAGTTTTGCCAAGAATTCGTAAAACGGGAGGATATCAACTTAAACAGCTAACACCAACCGAAATGCTGAAATTGCAAAATGATTCAATTTTGGAAGTTAGCGAACGTGTTGAACACATTGATGAAAAAGTAGACACATTCATAGAAAATCAACCTGTTAACGCCACGGACTACGGAGCAATAGGGACAGCAGTTACACATCGTGTTCACAGTTACGCTTCGATACATCGTATATCTAAAGAAAATCGCGGTCCATTGTTTAAAGACTTGAATAGTCAGATCAAACAGGTAACAGGCGCTGGCAACCGTTCGCGTATTAAGTCTAAAGATTACGATTCAGTTATTCGGTTCATTGATACATGGGAACCATCGACGGCAACAAAAACGATTATTGAACAAATTCCACTGGATTTAAATGAGACGGCATAGGAAAAAATATGACAAATAAAGAATCATACCAAAAAGTATCGGGAAAAGTAATTGCTCTGTTAGCGGAAGCAGATTCAATCATGATGAATTCATCTAGTGATTTTGATCCGCATACGGAAAATACAATCGAATATGAATATTTCATTCAAAAAGAAATGTTTCATGGTGCTATTAGATCAGCATTGATTGCTAATAGCGAAATTCAATCCAATGGCAACGATGTTTCATACATGCCATTGGACATTGATTAGGAGGCATACTTATGACATTAACGCAAAAAGAAGAAGTGCTATTCTTCCCAGAATTATTATCAATCGGTCAACTGCAAAAGATGACTGGATACAACAAGGAAAATTATTATGATTTAGTCAGCATGAAAGGTTTTCCGAAATTTGAAGATGGTAACGGCCGTTTGAAATTCCCGAAACAAGGGGTGCTTAAATTTATCGCATCTAAGACGCAATACAATTTCGATTAGGAGGTAACACATGATAACAGCAGTAGTATGGTTCGTCATCATCATTGGTGGCATTGTCTGGTTCACACACGACGAACGCAAGTTTGATGAGCGCGAAGCACAGCGTGATTACGAAAAGCTCATCTCAATGGGATATACGCCAGAAGAAGCAGCATGGCAAATTAATCATGCGGTAGAGGGGTAGAGATGGCAGACAGAAAAAAACGTTATTTCTGGCTACAACTCAAAGAAGATTTCTTCGATGACGACACCATGGCATACATTGAAGATCAACCAAACGGAAAAGAGTACGCACTTATCTATTTGAAAATGTGCTTGAAATCTTTGAAGCTTGATGGGTATTTGAAACGAGTTGTTGGCAATACAATCATTCCTTATGATATTCCAACACTTGCTAAGCTAGTTAATTCAAACGTAGACACCGTCAGAGTTGCGATGAAAATGTTTGAACAAATTGGATTAATTAACATATTGGACAGTGGCGAAATATATATGAACCAAATTGAAGAAATGATAGGTTCTGAAACTGAAGCAGCCAAACAAAAGCGATTAGAACGGGCTAAAACAGAGAATGCGACATTGTCGCAAGACAGTCGCAAAAATGTCACACAGAGTAAGAGTAAGAGTAAGAGTAAGAGTAAGAGTTTAGAGATAGAGAAAGATATAGAGAAACAACCAGAAACAAGCTACCAAAAATTGGTGGCGGTGTTTGAAAAAAATGGCTTCGGTACAATTTCTCCAATTGCTTCTCAAAAATTAAATGATGAGCTGATAGATTTCACCAAAGAAAATGGCAACACTGATGAGTCATTTAATATTTTGAACAAAGCGTTTGAAATTTCAGTAGTGAATGGTGTCAGTAATTTAAATTATGTATTGTCAATCACCAAACGTTGGTATCAGTCTAAATTATTCACAGTATCTGATATTGAAGCTAGTGAGATTAAGCACCGCGGCAAACCCAATGCAGAACCAAAACAAGATATTAGTAATCTCTCACGAGAGGAACAACTAATAGCCGTGATGGGGAAAGATGGTGTGAGGTTTGATTAATGCAAAACGTATCAGATGTGGCTAAGCAATGGATTAGAGATAAGGGTGGTGAGTTTCTTAGTCAAGATGAATTGCAAAAACGGTTGGTTGCAATAGATCAAAAAGCGGAAAAACAATCAGCCCAAGATTATCTGGCACTAAAACGCAAGGTTTACGAACGCGATAGTTTGTGGCCGTCAGGTAAGAAGACGACATTTTCATTTGAACGTTGGTTACCAGAACGACAACAAAATAAAACGGCAGCGATTGAAATTAAAAAGCAAACACAAAACTTGTTCAAACGATTAAGACGTGAAGCATTCAATGTTTTCTTAAACGGATCTGCCGGT
This sequence comes from Leuconostoc gelidum subsp. gelidum KCTC 3527, assembly GCF_000166715.1. Classification (GTDB taxonomy): domain Bacteria; phylum Bacillota; class Bacilli; order Lactobacillales; family Lactobacillaceae; genus Leuconostoc; species Leuconostoc gelidum. Next base: position 129,777 of record NZ_AEMI01000016.1, on the reverse strand, counting down.
GTTGGTAAAACAGCCATGACATTAGCGATAGTTGATGCGTTTGAGAAGTATACGAATAAGACGACCATGTTTGTTAGTGCTGTAGCCTTGCGTGAAGCGGTGATGTTTGATTTTTCAGACTTGCAAGCTAAAGCTAAATTAAAACGCGTTGAGAAATCAATGTTAGAAGTAGATGTCTTAGTGATTGATGATTTTGGTTCCGAAGTCGGTATGGCTGGTTCAGTTCGTCAAGCAACCGAGCGTTTACAACAGTTTTACATGAGAGTGGCTGACGCGCGCTACGAGGTGGACGAAAACGATAAAAGGACTAAGTGTACCATTATCACTTCAAATAACACACGGAGCGAATTAAGCACTATGTACAATGACAAGCTAATTAGTCGATTGGTAACTAAAAAATCAGCAAACATTTTATTATTTGTCGGTCTGGAAGATGTAAGGGAGTGATTAAGGTGTTTCAAGCGGTAAGAACAGAAAATGGTGTGATTGTCGAGCGTGATGTTAGGACATACGACACGTTTGACTGGATAGATGCAAGAGTGAGGGCGTTGAGTTCGTTTCTCGGTGGCGATTGGGGGTTTGAGGTTATTTACAAATAAAAAACGCCTAGCCATAGGAGTGGTTAGATGTGAGGTATAAATATTTTCAACGATAATTTATACCTCAAGAATATCAGGAAATATGGAGGTAGTCAAATGGTGCAGGACGCGTTAGATTTTTACAATCCTGATAAACCAGATAGAAATTGGGAGCGCATGCAGTCGCGCATTGAGTATTTGGAGTCAGAGAGATCCAATGCGCTTGAGGAAGTAGATCAGGTATTCAATTACATTGAAGAAATTAACGAAGAACTGAGTGAATTAAAATTGAGCATTAATTAGACAGGAGATTAGTATGGCAAATGAAGTAGCAACACGACAGAAATTAATTAACAGTGACAAGATGCAAGAACATTTTGCGCAAGTCTTGAAAGACAACGCGCCCTCATTCTTGAGTGGGTTATCAACATTAGTTGGACTCAATCCTGATTTAGCACAAACAAACATGGGCGAGTTAACAAGCACGGCCATGCGTGCAGCGGTACTTGACCTATCAGTATTGCCTGATTTGGGTGAGGCTTACGTAATTCCTTACGGAAAACGTAAAAAGGTTAATGGCGAATGGGTCACGACAGATGTTAAACCACAATTCCAATTAGGATATCGTGGCATCATCAAGCTAGTTCAAAATACAGGACTGATTTCTCACATTGGCGGCAGCGTTGTTTATGAAGGTCACGATGTCAAATACAACTCACTGTTTGACGAGATAAAGATTGGTAATGAAGATTATGACCCAGAAATGGATAAGAAAGCAAACAAGGTTGGTTACATTGCTTATTATACCGACGTCAAAACTGGCGAGCGCATCGTTAAATATTGGTCAATGCATCGTGTCCTGAAACACGCAACAGAATTCAGCGAGACGTTTAAGGGACCCGATTATAAAGATAAATGGGGCAACACCCCCAAGACACCATGGTATTCAAATTTCGATGCTATGGCCATTAAAACAGTCATGAAAGACTTACTTAAATTTGCACCAAAGACATCTAAGATTGCACAGGCATTGACAGAAGATGACCGTGAAGAGCGTGCAACTGTTGATGTGACACCGGTAGATTCACACGAAAATACAATTATTAATGTCCCAAAAAGTGAGCCTGAGAAAAAAACAGAACCAGAAACAGTAACAATCAACGATGACATTCCTAATCCGTTTGCAGATGTAGAAGAGACTAAGCCAACAGATGCGCCCTTGTTTGATGAGATTGGAGAATTACAATGACAGAAATAAAAACAGTATTGCCAGCATTAACTTTCGAAAACGGTATCATGACAAATTACAGCGACTTGCTCTCGGTAGCAGAAGAATATAAGTCTCTACCAGATGTCATTGCTACTGCTCAACAAGGATCACGTACGAATGCTGTGAAGAGTGATTTGAAAAAGAATGCCGACCTCATCAAGAAAAGTCTGAAAGAAGAAGACAAACTAAGAAGTGCGGCATTCTACGAAGAAAATCACGGAGCAGTCGCAGCGCTAGACACATTAATTAGTGTTCGTGAAGATTTGGTTGAGCGGACTAACACGTGGGAACGTGAACGTCTTGAAGCCAACATGCCAGTTCTTGAAGAATTTGTTTCAGAACAAAATTATTTGCATGATTTAGATGCGCAGCATAAGTTGAACGCTGATAATTGGCGAAAGCTAGGGACGTTTACGGCAACTGGCAAAATAGTTAGCAAAATACAGAATGAAATTGTGATGCGTGCGCGATTAGCTGAGGTTGAACAGAACGAAAAGCCAAAGCCAACAGAATTTGAAATTTATCAAATCAACGTCAAACGGGCATTTTCAAAATTATTTGAAGAGTTTTCGGCTGATGAATTGTACACCGGCAGAGATTTTCAAAATTCTTTGACAAAAATATCTGAATTTCTGAAATGAAGTGACGACCAAATCATCGTCGTTAAACTGATAAAAACAGTGGAAGAGGTTTGTCAGAATTACCTGCGTCCGCACGACATGGCGTAACCATGCGGTAGGGTGTGAAGCCCATGAGGAGAATTAATGAAAATCTTCCAAGCATATCCGACTAAAAAAGCAGGCAATGAAATCATATTCAGATTTGAAGATGATGAGTCAGCAAATAAATTCATGGCAACTTATCAGCTGTTTAAACAAACGTTGATTGAAATACAAGTACGAGATGATCGTGAAATTAGCGCGCAACAACGTAAGTTCATCTACGCCTTATTCCGAGACATCTCGAACTGGTCTGGTGATATGCCTGAATATGTCAAGCAATTATTCAAGATGTGGTTTGAAGAGTTCAAAGATGTTGATGAATTCTCACTACGAGATGTTGAAAAGTCAGTAGCTGCTGAACTCATCACATTCATGTTGGACTTCGTTGCCGAGCATGATGTGCCATTGAAATTTAAGCCACTAGATGCGCTTGAACCAGATGATATTAAACATTGGGAATATATGTCACTAATTAATGGTTTCGATGTCATCGATGGCTCAAAGCCAGTTGAGTTAGCTCATGGCGAACACGCGGTCGGTATGGGACGCGATAGAAACGCCATTAGCAATGTTGGCAACACGGTGTTTAGTTTAAGCCACGCGCATCACATGGAGTTACACCGTGTTGGATTACCGGAATTTAAAAGTAAATATCACATTAATGGTGTGTTGGTCACACCTGAAATATTAAGAGAATTAGAAAGCAGAGGACGAAGATTTGGGACGGTTAGAGAGTAAGAGATACTACGAATTGTATGTCGACGGAAAGTTTGAAACAAGCTACAAGGACAGGGTGACAGCTAACAGAACAGTCGCACAGCTGTTCAATAAAGGTCATGAAGTTAAGGTACTATCGTTTGAACGCGGTGCTAAACGCAAATTTGAAAATAAACCACAAAAAATAAATCTCACACATATTGTCAAGCATGAAGAATACGGCATATTATCAAAGATTTTGGTTAAAAAAGACGGCACAAAAGTTTACATGTGGCACCACGACGGAGACGGCAGACGAGTCAAGTTATTCAGTGATAATTTAACAGCACTATCAGTCGCCAAACGCCTCGGTGCGAAAATAAAACAGGTGTCATACGCTGATGTTGATTTAAATGTAATTTAACACACTGCCATTGCTATTAAATAGTTGTTTGGTATAAATAGACGTTTAAAATTTCAAACGTCTTAGAAAGGACTAGAGAGCGTTATTATGATATTCAAGTTTTTCATTGAACCACAACAACAGGAGCGACCCAGAGCAGTTAGATTTGGCAATGGCGTGAGAATGTACGATCCAAAAAAGACTAAATTGTACAAAGATACGCTAGGACTGATAGCACGTTCTGAAACCAAAAAGCGTGGGTATGAAATGCCACAAGGTGCCTTGTCAGTCAGTATGACGTTTGTCAGGTCAATACCTAAGTCATTTACTGTTAAGCAGAGACAGATGGCGATTGATGGCGAGTTACTACCACGTAAGAAACCAGACTTGAGCAATTTTGTGAAAAGTACAGAAGACGCGTTGAACGGCATATTGTGGCAAGACGACAATGCAATCGTCCAGGGAATCAACAGCAAGATTTACGGCTTGCAACCAAGAGTGATTATAGATGTGCAAGTGATTAACAATAATAAATTTTAGTCAGGAGGTTGAAACATGAACACAAGACAGCAAGATATTGTCATTTCACGTAAGGAAGCGATTGAGTATTACGCGCACTCAAAATACAACTCACATATTGGTCGTGTTGTGGCGAAAGGCATGTTAGATCTTGATTACACTTACTCGCAGTTAGCTAAAATATCTGGATTGAATGACAGCAACAATGTCAGATTAATTGTGCGCGGTCAGCGACGTGACCCGCAATTTAGTTCAGTAGTGAAGTTAGCTAAGGCACTTGATTTGAGTTTAGATAAGTTTTTGGAGGAGAAATAATGACCGATTGGCAAGCTAAATTTATAGTTGATTTACATGAATTTTTGAAAGGAAGATGAGATGGGAACTGAATGGCTATTTACGACTTTTCCGAACAGCAAGGGAGAAGTTACCGTAGTTTTGTGGGAGCGAGAAAAGTTTGAAGACTCTAAATTTGTTAGTAATTACCCATTTGGTAATTCAGCGGTTAACAGGTATACTAAAAACTTTTCAACAACTAGGCATGAATATTTAACAGATGTCATGTTAGCAAAATGTGAATTACTGGATCAAGCAGGGTTAACACTTGATGATGTTCTATACTACGAAACGTCAGCACCTGATTTTGACAACAAAGAAATGGTATTTGGAGATTGGGAGTAATTATGGCATATACATTTGATGAAGCAATAGAAGAATTAAGATTAGCAATACCAGAAAAATTTTATCAACCGACCATGCATGATGTTGCAGTAATTTTGGAAACTCAAAATAAAGTTGTTGATTCTTTACGAAAAGAATATGCGCCAACTATTGAAATGACTAAACATGAGAAAAAATACCTATTACGCTATTTAAATAATTCTTCGTTTAATTGGTTAATTGAAGATATATTTTCACTAGAAACAGATGATTTTGAAAAACTATCCGATGAAGATTTAATGCAGGCATGGTTACACCCAGAAACTATTAAGATTATTGAGGAGAAAAATAATGGCAGATAAAAAAGTATACGCATGGGCTTGTGGAGGAGGAGATGAGTGATGAGAATACAAGATTTGAAATTAGATACAAAATATTTTGATGATGTGAACAGCGGGTTGAAGACATTTGAAATTCGTAAGAATGATCGTGATTATCAGGTTGGTGATGTGTTAGCATTGACGGCATTTGAATATGGTCACTATGCTAAGAATCGTGGTGTTGGTCCGAAAAGTGGACCAAAGATTTATGATCGAGCCACACTGCAGGAAGCACCAACTATATTCTTCGATGTGACATTCATTTCAGAATACGCGCAAAAAGATGGTTTTGTTGTTATGTCGATTGTCCCAAGCAAAAAGGTATTTTCAAATGATTGGAATAGGTACTAATTTACAACATGTAATCGAGTTTGGCATTGTTTTCACGGCTATCATACTGGGATTGCGGATAATTTTAAAATTTGGATTAGATGCATTAACTAAAATTAAAGGAGTGACATGGCAGATAGAATTGACAGAATACTGCGCAGCTACTTCACTGGGAGATTAGACTTGATGATTATTCAGCGTAATAATGATTTGAGAAACCCGCATGTTGATGATGAAGATAAGTATCTGCCAATCGTTCAGAAAGGCATGATAACTGGTTGGAAAAAAGTCTATTCTCGAAGTGAAGATGATAATATTGGCGGTGGTCGTGCGCAGAATAAACATACACGGCCACTAGAAGATATGATGATACACATTGAGAGTGATCCATTGCTTAGCAAGTTGAATAAACAAAAAGAAGACATCGAGCGGTGGGTAGCAACGTTTGAAAAAGACAAGCAGAACGTCATGAGATGTTACTACTCGTCTAAATCAATTACATGGGCCAAAGTATCACAGCAATGCCATGTGGGTGAGAGTACAGCAAGGGCATATCGCACAGAAGTCAAACACATATTAGCGACCGTATTGTGATGTCAAAGTGATATATGTATGATACAAGCGGAATTGTAGCGTTTTTGACCTAAAAACAGTGCGATAATGGTATTATCGAAGAATTACGAAGAGCACATCTTGCAGGAACAAGTCAGTGCTTGGGTTAAATAGATAGATTGGAATATCTATCATGTGTGAATGTCGTCTGGATAAACAATGCCAGATGTCAATGGGACGTCGAGGATAAGCAGGTTCGATTCCTGCCACCCACATTGCTAGCCAAGGAAGACGGTCTAGTAGGTCTGTATCTGTTAATGAGTGGAAACACTCGTACATATTGAGCTATTAAGTAATCCTTAATAGTTGAGACCATCAAAAATGATGGTAGCAAATAAGTAAATGCCTTAATACAGCCATTTATAGCAACTTAAAGATAAACCTTAATCGGGGAATTGATTGTGAAAAAAGAGCCAACAGCATTCGTAGAAGCTTGGGATGAATTAGATAAAGCATTTTTTAGGTTGTTTTTGGAAGTATTGAGAGAACTTCATCTATACAATTCATTTAAAAGAGTGTGGCGAAAAAATAAGTAATCAAATCACAACACCTTAATTGGTGTTTTTTTATTGGAGTAAATTATGAACGATGAAGAATTAATACGAGAGCAGCGACAACGCAACAGACACATACGCGATGCCACAGATATTAATATGCAACATGCAGATGAGATAAGGCGCGAGAGTGTAGCAAGGCATGCAAGAGCGCGTGTGCAGATTAGAGCGGAAGTCGTGGATAACCGCAACATTGATTACAATAGCCACATGTCTTGGTTAAGGAGATAAACGTGTTTAAAATAATTAGGAGCATTTTTAACGCTATTGGAGACGTTTTGGAACGTTTTTTAATTAAAGCTACACATTATATCGAGGGTCCTGACGCAAGTTATATTGAGGAGATAAAAAATATGGAAGATACAGTAAATGTATTTCTGTGCAGAGATGACAGAGATATTCAAATGAGTATGCAAGAGTATGCTGATAGCGAACGATTAACGAGCAAAGATGTCAAATTAGTACGCTCACGAAGTACGGTAACTGTAAATGGCGGTTGGATTGTTAAATTTGTTAGTACAGCCAGTGGTTTAGATGGCATGGATATTCGCGAAATATCAATCAGTACTAGATTAGCAACAGGTGGAGATGTTAAAAAGTTAACGCATATGTTAACAATGGCACGAGCAGGAAGGGTTGGCATGAAAGCTAGACAAGAGGAAGAGTGGTCATGATGAAACGATTGTATGGGTAGATGGCAAACGTGACTACAAATACATGAATACCCATATTATTCCTATCCTAGATACTACTAAATTATCAAGCACGCAAGGAGAAAAGTCATGAAAGAAATTAAGTTATTAAACGGAACTGGTATTGAAGTTATGAAAGATGGCGTTCTGCTTAAGGGAAATAGCATTTCGTTTGAGACTGATGATGTCAGCGTGGTTGTGATAAAGGATGGTAATAAGTTTTCAGTCTCACAAAGTGATGGTCATGGACTGGAATCAACCATTGATACTATTGATGATGAAGAAGCTAAAGTTACAGATACTACACACGTGCCGACTAATCATGAACTAGAACAAATGAGCATAAAAGAAATTAACGGAGAAATCCTTAATAAGAAGCGTGATTTGCAAAACGAACGAGAAAAATTAGAATCGCTATACATTATTAGAAGTTCTAAAATTAAATATATTTTTAATAAAAACATAGTTAACACAATTAAATTTAACGAAAGCAATCCAAGTGTAGATATTGTAGTTCTAGAAGATGGAACCTTTGTAATTGTCGACGCGGATGAACTGCTTACCAATCCAGAAAAATATGTGTTTGATGCTGATGGATTGAAGGCACGTATTGTGGAAGGTCATATTTTCGGAAGGTATGTAATCGTTGAACAAACTACGCCTTCAGGTATATATCATCAATTCGTAGATGAAGAAACTTTCCGCACGCCAATATCTGAACGCGTATAAGCATATGGCTAGAGTAAAGATATGCCGTAAGACTAACTGCCACGTCTCGATACCATATGCACAAGATAACCCATACTGTGACACGCACAAGGATATGTACCGACCCAAGCCAGAGTTCAAACCTAAGTCATCTTATGAACGTAAGCGACAACAACGTGAGTACAACCTGCATAAGCGTGATAAGGAAGCTAATGAGTTCTATATGAACAAAACATGGAAGCATCTATCAGCTGGTATGAAGCAACAGGCGTTGTTCACGTGTGAGTGTTGTGGACGTACAAGCACAACCAAAGGTTACTTAGTTGTAGATCATATCATCCCCAGAAAGATAGACAGACGTAAGCAATTAGATAAGGATAACCTGTGGGTTATCTGTAAGAGGTGTCACTGGTACAAGGGGATGCTTGAAGAGGATGTCTACACCGATGGGTTAATGCTTGAGAACATAGATACTAGTAAGTCATGGGGTAAGGATGAAGCACGCGATTGGATACTTGATTCAATCAAGCGACATGATGATAAGTTGAAAGAAGATTGAATGATGAAATGGTTTGAAGTAATTTATATTTGTTGGTTGTTCATTTCTATATTTATATTGTTATCAATTCTATTTGTCTTTCTGTTTAACTTTGTCATGTTTTGTCTTAGCTAATGATGTTTGACTGTTTGGTTGTCGCTGAATGATTGTCTTAGATAGTTATGAACAGATATATAAGGAGGAAAAGACGTGGAAAATATAAATGTTACTTATATCAGTAAAATAAATACATTTGTCGTTTATAACGTTTCAGCTTCGTCGCTTAGTAAAGAACAAGCTCATGATCTTTATGAAAACATAAGACAAATGACTGGTTCATCAATAATTATTATAAACGGAAATTTTATTGCTAAATAAATTATCATACGTGTTTATAAGTGTATTTAATTAATATTTGTTTAAAATGTTCGCGTTAAATAAAAAAATACCCCCGGGTGGGGGCTGTTGGAGGAAGCGTCACAAGGTGGCGTCTTAATTTATTGCGAATGACGAAATCAAAAGTTTTCAAATGGGCTATTTTGTAATTTGAAACGTTGTTATATCAACGCTTAACGTGATTTATATATGTTTATACTATACCACAAACTTTTGAAGAAGGGGGATGATTGTTTGGTAAATAAACGTAATTCTGGAAGGAAAAGAACCACAAGGACGGACGATGGCTTGCGGGCAGACCGTCGCGAAAGAAATCAAGAGTTCAAAGACAAACAGAATGAACTTGATGAACTGCAAGATAATCCCCCTCGTCATTTGGATGGGTATGGGGTAACAATTTGGCGAAAGTTAGTTCCTGATCTTAAAAAGTTAGGAACAATAAAACAAATAGATACTGTTAATTTGGAATCGTTCTGCTCGCTATATTCAACATATAGAATGGCAGAAGCCGATGTTCAAAAGAATGGTATATTTGTTAGCTATGAAGTTGATAAGACAGAATTAGATGAAGAAACAGGTCTAGAATTAGTTGTCGGAAAAGAAACGAAGTATGATCGCTCAAAGAAAAATCCAGCTTATGGAATAATGAACGACAGCATCAAGACGTTGAAATCATTAGCTGTTGACTTGGGACTATCATTCGATTCTCGTTCCGGTCAATTAGTACCTAGTGATTTAACCGTTTTAGATGGCGATAAAGAAGACAGTTTAAGGTTGGTGAAGTTCGGTGCAGAAATTTAATTTAGTGGGCGTTACGAATATTAAATCGGCTGTTAAGTCTGAAAAAAGACGATACAAACGCTATTTAGATAAATATAATGATCCAGCTACGCAATATGCTTATGATGTCTTATTTACCGACAAATACATTACTGGTCGTGATGCGCAATTATCTTGTTTCAGACATATGCAGGACCTAGGAAGACAGCGTAGTGATGATTTTCCATATCATTATGAGCCTGATTACGTCACTATGATTGAACGTTTCACTAGGATACTTCCCAACCCTGATAATTTTAAAGTTAATCTAAAGCCATATATTAACCAATCTTTCGTGTTAGATAGTGTGATAGGTTGGCGAACTGAAGAAAATGGAACTAGATATACGACAGTTAATTTCAGCGAGGCTAGACGGCAAGGAAAGACGTTCATTGCTTCAATGCTGATGAACTTTTATTATTTTATGGTGGCTGCTGAAGCGACATCACAAGATTTTCTGGTCGCCAGTTACGATAGCGAACACGCCACTAAACTGTTTAATGATGTTTCTATTCAAGCGAAAAAACTATTGAAGATGCCGGAGTTTTCAGAATGGGCCAAAGAAAATGATGTTGATGCACAAACACAACAAGTTATTGGTCGTATCAGCAAGAACACAATTCGTAAGGGAACATCAGAGGGTGGCGGTTTTGACTCATTTCATAATGTCATCGCTATATATGACGAAATTGGTAATCTTAAACCCAATAAAAACGAAACGTTACGCCAAATTACATCAGGCCAAAACGGTATTAAAAACCGTATGTTCGTTAAGATATCTACTGCCTATCCAAACGCTAAGGTGAAATTTAAAAAAGACCAAGACTTAATGCGCAAGATCATGGAACAAGATGATTTACGTGAGGCTGATAATACTTTCCAAATGATTTACTCGCAGGATAGCGAAAATGAAGTGTTTGATCCAGAAACGTGGGCTAAGTCTAACCCGAACTTAAATGAAATGAGCAAAAAGGATTACGATTCCGCTCTTGGAAGTTTAATCAAGGATAGAGATGATGCCGATAGAAGTGGCGAACTTGCTACATTTGTCAATAAATCACTCAATATTTGGAGCCGTAAGTTTCAAAATAGCTACTTATCGCTCGAAAATATTCAAAAAAACATCATTGATGATTTTGATATCCACGGTCGTGATGTCTACATTGGATTCGATGGCAGTCAAACTAATGATAATACGTCATTTGGCTTTATTTTCCCTTATCGTGAGTTAAAAAGTGATAAGTATTTCTGCAAGCAATTTAGTTTTATTCCTTTTGCACAAGCTAAGACGATTGAAGCTAAGGAAAAACAAGATGGCCTGAATTATCGCGAACTGGAAAAACAAGGGCTGTGCGAAGTTACTAGAAGTCCAGAGGGAACGATTGATAAAGACCAAGTCTATCATTGGCTGGAAAATTTCATTGCTGACAATGATTTAAAGGTTAAGATGATAGCATTAGACCCTAACTTGGGAGACTGGATATTGAAACGTCTTGTTAATTACCACGATGAGTGGCCGGTATCCACCGTTAGACCAAACTCACAAGTGTTATCTAATCCGACTAAAGATTTGCAAGCGCAATTTATTAATGGCAAGGCTTCAATATTAAATGACCCACTGATAATTGATGGGTTTACGAACGCTGTGTTGATTGAAGATAGAGGTGGCGCAGTTAAGATTGACCGCTTGAATAGAACTAGTGATCACATCGATACGTCTGATGCCTTGATTAGTGCTCACACAGGCGCGCAATTCTATTTTGAAGATTTCAAAGATGATAATTATAACCCATACAATGACTTGACCCATGAAGAAAAGAAAGATTATTTCAAGAGGATGTTCGGATGATAAAAAACTTTACAAAATTTATTACTGCTATTTGGCAGAACCTATTAAGCGTTATTTTATTTATTTCAGGGATTGCACTAATTGATATTGGTGCTTTTTATTTTAATTTTATTGTCGGTTTTATTGCTACTGGTGTCTCACTGGTCATCATGGCGGTAACGCTTGATAAAGAAGGGATGGAGTAAATGAATGGGCTTAATGACTTCGAGAAATCGACAACATAAGATTAGTGATACGTCCTACCCCGCAACACATGGATACGATCCTATCATTTCTCAAATAGCCGGGTTACCAGTTGGCTACGTTAGTGGTGCAAACGCATTGAAAAACAGTGATATTTTCAGTGTTATCAACCGTATAGCCAGTGATATTGCTAGTGCTAAATTCAAAACTGAAAACACATATGTCAGTGAACGACTTAATCAGCCATCTCGGTTGATTGGTCGTTTTTCATTTTGGCAAGGAATCATCATCCAATTGCTATTGAGTGGTAATGCTTATGTTCCACTTGATTTAGATTACTTGGAACAGATACCGCCATCTTCAATTATCAGTATTGATATTGATAATGCTAACCAAGGTGCGGTTTATACGCTATCTGAATACAATAATCATCCTGAACGGAAACTAACACAAGATGAGATATTGCATTTCAGGTTAATGCCTGATGCGACTTATCAGTATCTTGTGGGGATGTCGCCATTAGAGAGTTTATCAAATGAGTTAACTGTTTCAAAAGCAAGTGCAGATCAGAGTTTGAACCTGATTAAAAATCGTATCACGCCAACTTCTGTATTGCAGATTAGTAATGCATTACTTGAACAAGGTGATGCTGATGCAGCGCGTGAAGCGTTTGAAAAGGCAAACAATGGCGCTAATAGTGGCCGGTTAATGGTGCTTGATTCTAACTCGACGTTTAGCCAATTTGAGATGAAAGCTGATGTATTTAAGGCATTGAACAACAATGCGGAGTACTCAGCTAGTCAAATTAGTAAGGCGTTTGGTGTGCCGGTGGATATGTTAGGGGGTGGTAACAGAACAGAAAGTCAGCATAGCAACAGTCAACAGATTAAAAACCTGTACTATGAAAATCTAATCAGCTATGTTGCACCAGAGATTGATGAAATTGCCTTGAAAATGAATGCAGCAGACTTGTCACTTGACATGCAATATATTGATGATTCAACGAGGATCGACAAAATAAACGACATGGTCAAGGTAGGGACAATAGGACAAGCACAGGCTGAATTTATGCTTAAAAAGTTCGGTGTACTGCCATCTAACTTGCCTATCTATATTGCGCCAGCTGCACCAAATCAGGAGAAAGGAGATAGTGAATGAAATTAGATGTTAATGGCATGATCACTAATAACGATGATGCAGAAATTTACCGTGATTGGTTAGGAATGACCGTCACTTCACCTGCTGATATTCTTGATAATCTACCAGCTGATGGTTCTGATGTTGAAATCGGAATTAATTCAGGGGGTGGAGAAGTTGATGCTGCTAATGAAATTTACACGGCATTACGCAATTATTCAGGTAAGGTAGTTACTCAAATTGAGAGTTCGGCATATAGTGCCGCTTCAATTATCGCAATGGCTGGTGATACCGTCCAAATATCACCAGTTGCTCAGTTGATGATTCATAATGCCTCAACTTACGCAACTGGGAACCACAATGAGCTAGATAAAACGTCCAATGCTCTTAAATCTACCGATAAGGCGATTGCAAAAGCATATTCAGTCAAAACAGGTCGTCCAGTTGATGAGTTCTTAGACTTGATGGATAAGGAGTCATGGATTGGAGCAGATGATGCATTAGAACTTGGGCTAGTTGATGAATTAATGACGTTTGAAAAGGAGCCAGTTACCAACTCGATTAGTGCCGTATTACCACAAAAAATTCTCAATCGAGTAAAAAAATTAATCGGTGAGAATAAAGAATTAAAGAACAACGCAACTAATAGTCAACCTAGTGAACACGACAAACTCGTGCAAGCTAAGTTGGCTATTTTAAATGGAGGAGAATAACACATGACTAAAGAACAACTTGAAGCAGCGTTTCGCGATGCCAGCTCTAAGGCATCTGATTTAAATGCTAAATTGAACAATATGACAATTGATGATAAATCTTCAATTGAAGACATCAAGAAGACACAAGATGAATTGTCAGGTGCCAAGACACGCCGTGATGTTTTGAATGCTCAACTAAAGAGTTTTGAAGACGTTGAACCAGAACCAAAGGTAGAGGGCAAGAAAACTAATATTCTTGATAATAAGATTAAAGATCTAAAGGAAAAGAAAATTGCCATCAATGACTTCGTTCACAAGAATGGTGTCATTAAAGATGCATCACAACAAGTTTCTTCTACAGAAGTTGAGTTGTTGATTCCTGAATCTATTATTTATGATCCATCTGCTGAGATTAACTCGGTAGTCGACTTGTCAACATTAGTAACTAAGGTGCCTGTTACAACCAAAAGTGGAAAATATCCAATCTTGAAACGTGCAACTAATCGTTTCCACACAGTTGCAGAATTAGTAGCTAACCCTGCGCTTGCTGCTCCTGAATTTCAAGACGTGGCATGGAGCGTTGACACATATCGTGGTGAAATTCCGATTTCAGAAGAATCAATTGCTGATGCCGCTGTTGATGTGACCGGTATTGTGACACAAAATATGGGCGAACAAAAAGTTAACACTTACAATGAGTTAATCGCCCCAGTATTGAAGAAGTTTACAGCTAAGGCTACTGCAACAGAAACTTTGGTAGACCAAATCAAGCACATCAAAAATGTTGACTTAGATCGAGCTTACCGTCGCGCAATTGTTGCAAGCCAATCATTTTACAACGTTGTTGATACTTTGAAAGACAAGAATGGACGTTACTTGTTACAAGAATCATCAGCATCTGTTGCTAATACGGCGGGTGAAACATTGTTAGGTATGCCTATTTATGTTGTTGATGATGATTTGCTTGGAGCGGATGAAGACCAAGTGGCATTTATCGGGGACTTGAAGCGAGGAGTATTGTTTGCTGACCGTAACCAGGTTTCATTAGCTTGGAAAGATGACCACATTTATGGACAACTATTAGGTGGGGCATTCCGTTTTGGTGTTTCTCAAGCAGATGCCAACGCTGGATATTTCATTACTAACACTGATACTGTACCTGCAGGAGACGGAAAGTAAGGAGTAGCACATGGCAGATGAAACAAATGCACCCCGTGCGCCGTCAACAGGCGTTACGGCTGAAAATATGCAAGATTATCTCGCTATCGATGGTGATGACGATATTCTAAAAGAATTAATTGCCTATGCCGAAGAAGATGCACGTGGTTCGATTGATAGCTCAATTGATATCGAAGAATATCGAAAGTTAACTATTTTCAACCAAGCAGTTAGAACGCTAGTTGATTTCAACTATTACAACCGTGGTGCTTTATCTGGTCAGCAAATCGCCTATCCTAAGTCTTACCAGTACATGCTGAACAAAATCAGATGGAAGGTAGGTAAGCCAAATGGTTAGTGGGAAGTTAAAACCTAGTAATTTTATTGGCAAAGTCGAATTTGGGACGATAAAGAGTGTTGATAATCAAAATACAGGCGGCAAAAAGAAGATATTTGTATCTGTTAGTCATCAAATGCGTTTTGCGCCCCGTAGTCGCTCGATAACGCAGTCTGATACTATTTTTGGTACAGATATACAAGAAACTAAAATAATCGCTGTAAGGCACAATATGGAGCTTTCAGAGAACTTAAAGGTTAGGTTCGTAAAAACTGGTAAAGTTCATGATATTAAATATATCTCTGCTGATGAAAGTAACAGTCCAATTAAGTTTGATTACATCACAATTACCAAGGAACCACTGGGGGTGTTTGATGGAACTTGATAAAGCGTTAGATGAATGGCTACTTGGTGTGAATAAACTAGTGCCTAATCTCAAACAACGTCAAAAAATAACGTTAGCTGGTGCGGCTGTTTACGAAAAAGAGCTACACGAAGTGACTAAAGCGAAACACTATGATGATGACCACAAAAATACTAGCAATGTTAATCACCTAGCTGACTCAATTGTGGTATCAAATACCAACATTGATTACATTCGAGATGGTTCATCATTAGTTGGGTTCACTAAAAAAGGTATTAACCATGCGCGTGTGGCTCGTCTACTAAATGACGGGACGAAGTTCATAGTCGGTGACCATTTTGTTGATAATACAAGGCGCAACTCACGCCATGCTGTTTTAGCGGCACAGTACGCTGAGTACCGTCGGCTACTGAAAGGCAAGGTATTATGATATTACCAATTTATGAAGTAGACGATTTGCTACAAACATTGAAATTCGCTGATGCCATATTTGTTAACAGTATTGACGAAGAATATTTAAAAGATGTGCAATCAACCACTATATTAATCACTGAAACGGTTAATGATTTAGACAAGAGAGCTAACAACCGTTTCAGAAATTTAAATTATGGTGTCGAATTACAGATATTTTATGGCATTAATTTCAATCAATCTATTATTGATATTGAAATCAAGGTTGCTCGTTTGTTAGAACGAAACGATTGGCACATGACCCAATCTAAATCACATATAAACGACCCTAAAACCAATCAGGTGACTAAGGTCTTTTATTTTACTAAAAATTATATTCTGGAGGAATAATTCATGGCAACACAAGGTATTGTAGGCGCATGGTTTGCTAAGGCAGATCCATTAACCGGTAAGGTTCTTACAGCAACAGACGGTCTTGATACATCAGGCGTCTATTTCGCAGACGGTCATACGAATGCCACTGCTGAGGGCTTGACCCAAGTGCAGTTTGCTAGTTTAAGTGGAACAGTAACACCCGGATTTGCAAACAACAAGCAAAAACGCGCATCAAAGGGAGTGGCCTATCCAACGGCACAAGTAACGTTCTTAGACTTGGAATTTGGTGTTCAGCAACAGATTTTAGGCATGGAATCAGACTCTAAGGGTGGCTACACGGAGAGTGACACAACTCATCCTATCTACGCATTGTTTAAATCTCAATCATTGGATAAGTCATTCGATATCTATTACGCATTGACAAATACCCATGTTACTGCTGGTAACAAGACATGGGGAACCAATAACCAAAACGAAGTTGACTCTAATGATGAAATGACATTCAACTCAAAGAGTCCATTGATCAAGGACATGTTCAATGGTAAGTCATTTAAGGTGTACACATCATCAGATCCAAAATTTGATGAAGCTGCCATGATGGCCGAAGTATTCCCAGGATATACTGCGCCAACAGGTGGTTCAGGATCAGGTGTCGGAAACTAATTTTTAAATTAATCGCCTAAGAAATTAACAATACATTTCAATGTGGTATTGCACCCAAGAAGTGGGCGGTTATTTTTTCAGTTACAAAAAACGTTACCGTTACCTGATTTAAACCTAGTAATAATATATATATATATTTATATAGTAGTTAATGTAACTTTGTAACAAAATGTAACAAAATCGTTGCAAGAGAAGAGATACAGCTGTTACGTTTTTTTCGTAATGTTACACGTTTTTTGTAACAATGAGAAGTTTTCTCATAACAGGTTTGAAAAAAGTGTAACTTTATTACTTTAAATAATCGTAATATTCAGGGTATTTTTACCCGTACATAACAAGAAAAAGGAGCTTCAAAATGATCGTAAATACAGAAAAAATTAAGTTGAATAAATTTGGTTTGAACAAAACAGTGAGTGTTCGAATGACAATGGGCCAGTTCGACAAAATGAACGAACTTGGCATTAATTTATTGGAACATGACAAATTTATGCTCGAAAATAGCGAAGATATGGAAGCGTTAGAATCTATGATTGAAGAACGCAAAATCAAGAACTTAATGATTGGATTCGTTCAAGATATGTTTTCGCTAAGTGACGAAGAAATCGAAACTATCCAAGATAGCATAAATAATGCTCAATTCAAAGAAGCTTTTTCATATATCACAGATCGTCTCCGCGGTGTAACTGATAAGGAATATCAACTTGCAGTTAAGCAGGAAAAAATTCTTCGTGAAAAAGAGGAACAAGAAGACCCAAAAGATATCTCAGCCGAATCAGCCGACTGATACTCGACCAAAAAAATAGTTTAGAAGATTTTAGATATTTCAAAAAGCAATTATTTAAAGAATATGGTATTTTACCAGGCGACATTGATAAGCAAGAGTATTTTTCATTTATGGAAATGCTGAATGCAAAAGAGCCGGATAAACGCGCCGCTGATCCGTTAGATATTGCGAGACAAATGGGGTTGGAGATACCAATGGAAGGAGAGTAAATGGTTGATAGAATTCAGGCAGAGATGGCGACATCTATTGCTCTTGATGTTATTAAGGCGACAAATAGTTTAAAAGGGCTAAGTGATGCTGTAAATTCAGTTAAGAATGCGTGGAAAGCACAAGAAGCTGCTGCTAAATCATCTGGTGATTACGTCAAGGCATCAGAAGAGAGATACGCAGGACTTGGACGCCAAATGGACGCCCAAAATAATAGAATAAATGAACTAAAGCAAAGACAACAAGGCTTGGATACCTCTACTAAAGATGGTGCCGAGTCTTTTTTGAAATACGAAAAAAGTATTCAACAAGCCAATCAACAATTAGCTAGTCTTGAAGCGCAACAGCAGCGCGCTAAGTCATCAATGGACTACCAAAAAAGTGGTTTAGCTCAACTTCAAAACGAATATAAGCAAACTAATGCCGTATCTGATTCATACGTCAATCGCCTGAAAGCTGAAAACAAAGAACGTCAAGCTAATATTGTACAAGCAAACTCTCTCAAATCTTCTCTATCCAATTTATCACAGCAATACGAAAAGCAGTCAGCAGAATTAAAACGTGTTGAATCTGATTCTGGTATCGCTAGTGAAGCGTACCGCAAGCAAACAATTCGTATCAACGATACCGCTACCAACATTTCTAAGATGAAGGATGAATTCAAACTCGCACAGCGCGAAGTTAACTCGGCCAATCCCTACGGATTTGGTCGTTTTTCATCTGGTGCAAACGTTGCTTACCGTGCGACTGAAAAAATGGGCGACGGTTTTCGTGCTGCTACTCAAAAAGTTAAAGAGTTTGCAGCAGTAGGCAGTTTAGTTGCGTTGGGACTTGGCGCAGTTGCGGTTAAGGGTGTTCAAGCTGCTGCCGTTTTAGAAAATTCATATGTTAAGACGCTTAATTTAGCTACAACAGGTGGCGAAAAATACGCAGAAGCCCAAAAAAATGTCAATCAGATGCAAGAAGATGGCGCTAAGCTGTCAGTTGAATACGGTAAATCACAATTTGATATTGCAGAGGGATATCAAGAATTAATTAAACGTGGTTATAGTTCGTCTGCTGCACTAGGTTCAATGCGTTCAGAATTAGAGGCATCTGTTGCTTCTGGAGATGATTTTAATAACGTTTTGAGCGTTACATCTCAAGTTGTTGATGCATATGGTTTACGTGTTGATGATGCCAATAAAATGGTTAAAAACACCAAAGACGTAACCAACCAACTTGCTTACGCAGCTGATATGACAGCAACCGACTTCCAATCAATGGGTAAGGCCATGGAGTATGTTGGCGATTCTGCTCATTCAGCCGGCATTGAGTTATCTACAACATCTTCTGCTATTGGTATCTTATCTAACCACGGTCTTGAAGCTGATAAAGCTGGAACAGGTTTGCGTAAGGTTATTAACTCGTTAACGGGTGCAATGGCAGACCAGCAAGAAGCTATGGCTGGTAGCGCGCAATCTGCTGATAAACTGAATGAAAAAGTAGCAGAACAAAATAAAAAAGTTGAAGAGGCGCAAGATAAATTAAATAAGGCTACCGAAGCCGAAAAAAATAATACTAGTAACAAAAATAAGTCAACCAAGGCCACCGACTCTGCTTCTAGGGCTTTGGAAAAGCAGAAAGACGCACTTGGCAAGTTAGAGGGTAAGGCGCAGGGTATTCAAGCCAATGATATGTTGTCTAAACTCGGTATCAGTCGTGATCAACTGATTGATTCAAACGGACATTTGAAAAAGATGTCTGACATTATGAAAGTTATTAACGATCATACGAAAGATATTAAAGATGACGACACGCGAAATAACGTATTTCATGCCCTCTTTGGTACGACTGGTATGCAAGCTGGTATCATTCTTGCTCAAAATAATGATGAGCTTGAAAAACTCAATGCAAATGTTAAGAACGCAGCTAATGGTCAGGGATACGTTCAAAACTTGGCTCAAAAGAACATGGATACGACTACCGCAAAACTAGCGCAGTTAAAGTCATCAATGGAATTGATCGTTAATTCTATTGGTGCTTCATTGTTGCCGTCCGTGTCTGATTTTGCTGTTAAATTAGCAAGTGCTCTTAATTCAGACAAGGGTCAAAAACAACTCAAAGAGTTGTCAAAAGTGGCTGGTGAAGTCGGTCGTTCAATTGTAAATACGATAGAGTTTGCTTGGAGTCATCGTTCAGAATTAGTAACAATAGGTGAGACATTAGCTGGTATCTGGGCGTTTAAAAAAATAAGTGATGCAATAGGTTGGGTAAGAACAGCCATTGGCACTTACAAAGAGCTAAATGGCGTCTTAAAAGTAACAGCAGGCCTTAATGCTGTTGGATTAGGCACTGGCGGTAAATCTGCAGTTACAAAAGTTGGTTCAACGGCAGTAGGTAGTATTGTCTCAACTGGTTCAACTGTTGCCGCTTCATCAGAAGTCGGTATGTTATCAAAATTAACTGCCACATTAATACCTGCACTAACCAAATCATTGCCATATGTTGGTGTCCTAGCTGGTTTAGGTCAAGCTGGATACAGCGCATATAATGCAACTAAGGCTACCAATGAAACATCTAAGAGGACTCAACAGGGTGGCGTTCTCGGTTCGCTGTCAGGAACTGCAATCGGCGCTGGAATTGGTTCATTAATCGCACCCGGTATTGGCACGGCTATTGGTGCTGCACTAGGTGGCACAGCTGGAACACAAATAGGTAAGAAATTTGGTAAAGCATATCAAGAGGGATTCAAAGAATCACACCCAAAGAGCATTAGTGCTTGGCTAGGCGATGATTGGGACGCGGCTTATAAAAATTCATCATCTCAAACAATGAAAAAGTTTTCTTCTGATTATAAAAGTCAAATTGACAAATTAAATTCTAGTACGAAAATAAAACTTGATATTGATGATAAAAATACGAAACAAAATCAGAAGAAAGTTGAAGACATTTATGCCGGTCTTCAAAAAACAATTGATAATTTTTATAAAAATCAAGAAAAAGATTCTAAAAAGAATCTAGATATTCTTGTCAAAAACGGTATTATCACGCAGAAACAAGAAGATGAGTTATTAAAAAAGTCACAGTCTAATGACGAAAAGCAAAAAAAGTCTAAACAAAAATTAGCTGATGATATGAAAAAGACGTCTGAAAAATATTATTCAGATGCTGAAAAAATTCAAAGTGGTAGCAACAAAACATTGGAGGGGTTAGCGAATAAATACGGCACTAATTCTAAAAAGTATAAAAGTGAGCAGAACAAGGAACTAGAAGCTCTGCATAACAAATATACAAAAGATATTGTTGGTATTGAAACTAGACTTAATGCTAGTGTTTCAAAATCAACTCAAGTAGCAGCTACCAAACAAGAAGATATTTTAAAAAGTTTGAGCAATGCTAAAAAATCAATTGGTTTAAAGCAAATCGTTGAAGACGAGCGCCAAGCTAAGAAGAATCATGACACCATTGTTGGTGAAGCGCAGAAAACGCGTGATGATGTCGTTAAGGCTGCAAACGGTAAATATACGGGTTCCGTTTCCGCTGCTGATAAAGAGTATTACCAAAATAAAACAATCAGTAAAAAACAATATGATGACGTTGTTAAAAACGCTCGTAAACAGCGAGATGATAGTATCGATGCTGGAGAAACGCAGCGAAAGAAGACAACAAAGTCTGCTGATCAACAGTATGGGGATATTCTTGATAAAACGGAAAAGCAACGCTATGATGTGACACACAAATCACAGCTCCAAAAAGATGGTGTTGTTGGTCATTTACAGAGTCAAAAAGATACCACCACACGACTAGGTCGTGAGCAAAGTAATACCTTATCAGATTGGGCTGATAAACAGAAAAATAATACGACTAAAAGTGCAAGAGACCAACGAGACGGTGTTTCTGGTGCGTTAGGAACAATGTGGAAGTGGTTGAAGAGTGGCGCTGAATCAGGACTAAACGGCTTATTTACCCCAATCAATATTGGAATTGGCACAATTAATAGTTTGTTAAGTGCTTTTGGAGGTCCCAAGAAGACAATTGAACCGTTAGCTGTTAGATTCGCTACCGGTACTGGCTATTTAGGATCTGTTAGACGTTCGATTACTAAACCAACTTTGGCTATGCTAAATGACGGGAATGATAGCCCTGAAACTGGTAATCAAGAAATGTTATTGCACCCTAATGGCAAATCAGAATTAGTACAAGGAACCAATGTTATACGTCCCTTATTACCGGGAACAGAGGTACTAAACGCTAAAGAAACTGCCATGATGTTAAGTGGTGGTATGTCAAGATTTGCTGATGGTACTGGTCTATTCAGTAAATTGTTCAGCGGCGTTCAAAGTGCTGGTAGTTGGGTAGGTAATGCTGTTGGAAATGTCTGGGATGGCATGAAAGATGGTGTTGATAAGTTCACTAAGATGTTTGGATTTATCACAGATGCTGCTGCACACCCAATCGAATCACTTGAAAAGAAATTCAATCCAACTCGCAAGGGTGATTTAGGCAGTGTCATGAATGGCCTTGGCGACAACGTATTTTTTGACACGACTAAAAAGCAAGCTAAGAGTTGGTGGTCTGAAATGTGGTCCATGGCCAAGTCTGCCGGAGAGGGTGGCAGCTCTTCCGAGTTACTTAACCACGCTGAAAAATTAGGTAGTGGTAAACCATATGTTTGGGGTGCTGCGGGTCCCGATAGTTTCGACTGTTCTGGTCTGGTTGAGTATGCCTTATCTCAAATGGGTATTGCATTTCCTAAGTATTCTGGGGACCAATATAACGCTTCAACAGCTGTATCAAACCCACAATCTGGAGACTTAGTATTCTTCGGACCCGGTGGTGGAGATCACGTTGGAATTTATGCCGGAAACGGAAAAATGTATAGTGCTATGTCACCAGGATCATCACCGAATATTGGTATGGCTGATATCAGTTCTTGGTCTGAATCGTTATCATCATCGCCATATCGTCGCGTTTCTGGTATGAAACCTGAACAAGAAATTGAAACTACTAATCCATTACAAAAGCTCATCAAGAGTCAAACAGGTGGCATGTTTGATTGGATTAAGAAGTTTATTGCACCCTTAAATGACAGCTCAACCGGTACTAGTGGAGATGTAAATAGCTGGTCTGGGGACGTTAAAAAAGCCCTAAGTCAACTTGGTTTAAGCACTAGTGGCGATATGGTTAATAAAATATTGAAGCAGATACAGACTGAATCAGGTGGTAATGCCAGTGCTATTGGCGGCAACGATGGACTTGCCGATGGTAATGCGACTGGACTAATGCAGGTTAAGCCGGGTACATTTAATGCGTTTGCATTGGCTGGTCATGGCAATATCATGAACGGTTACGACAACATGTTAGCTGGTATTAATTACGCTAAATCAAGATATGGCAGTGACCTATCATTCTTGGGTAATGGTCATGGATACGCTAATGGAACAATTACTAACGTACCCCACGTGGCACACATTGCAGAGGGCGGCATGACTGAAGCAGTAATTCCATGGGATCTGTCAAAGAAGTCGCGCGCCATGGAGTTGTTAGGCGAAACGGTCACTCACTTCGCATCCAATACGATTAGCAATAATACTACTTCGAATAATGGTGCTGATTCTAATGTATTAGCAGACAAGCTTAATAATATGATTAAACAAGGCGAACAGGTAATATCACTATTACTTCAGTTGGTTCAAGGTCAATCAAACCCTACACCAGCAGTCGTATCAGCTAATCAAGCTAATGACGTATTAAATAAACTAAAGCAAACAAACAACAGGTCACAGCTCTTATTTAAGGGCTAAGAATTAGGGACTTTTAAGTCCTTTTTTCGTACATAAAACAAAGGGGTAAAAAATGGCAACAGACATACAGAATACAACCTTACCAAATGACAATGTTAATGCACCAGATACTAACTTTGCAAATGATACAAGTTTAAATGGTAATGAACCTAGTCAAATGGCCTACGTAGAGCCAAGCGAGGGGGCTAATGAGCTAATAGCAGTTGACCAGGCAATTATTGATGGCCTATACCCTAACCCAGAAGATGATGAATTTGTTGTTGGCCGTAACTTTGAAAGTGGCGCAATAGGAATTAACTCACGTGATTTAGGAATAATGGTTGGTCATGTGAGCCTACCAATTACACCAACTATCAGTGAGATGACCCAGAATGTATCTGGTATGTACGGTCAACGGTGGCTAGGTAATAATTATGGTGCCAAGGTGTTCAATATACCTGTAACAGTCATTGCAACTAGTGCTGATGAGTATATTAAGAATGTTGAGCAGATTAGCAATACCCTCATTCAAATTGGTAACACTGAGGTACCACTTGTTTTTGGTGCGTTTCCTGAACGGACTTATTACGGACACTTCACATCGATACCTGAACCAGCCTACATTGGCCAAGGCGCATGGGATTCTACCCTAACCTTACAATTCACGGCTAGTGACCCACATGGTTATTTAGCTAGTGAAGTTGGGTCCGCAGACAATCAAAATAAACTAGCTATTACACCGCTAGGTAATGATACAGCTAAGCCAATTTATCAGTTTAATTTCACGGCTGATAGCAATAACTTTGGCTACGTCAATTCAAAAGGTGAGAGTGTATTTGTTGGGTATGCTGATAATACTAATACACAGGACCTCATGCCGGTTGTCTACAGGGAACCATTTGAAGATTTAGCAACCTTAACTCAAGTAACAAACATGAACACCCAACCATTTGCGCTTGCTAATGCTGATGTAACAACAGACGGCACTATGGCAATGGGTTCAACAAGTCAGTCAATATTGAATGATAAATTTTGGGTAGCACCAAAAGATTACACAGGTCAAGCTACTATGTTTGGTAATTTACTACTAACCAAGAAATTTAATGTTGGTGCCAATGGTAATTATTACATGAGTACGCGATTAATCCACAGACGGTACTATGATCGTGCCTACCAACGTATTGAAACCTACTTATTAAGCACTGACGGTCATAAGATTGGTAGATTTGGTATTCAAGATTATGGCTCTGGTGGATTAACTTATATTTATATTTTGTTTGGCAAAACAGTAGCTGAGGAACAAGCCAATTTAGCTAATGGATTTGGTTACTGGGGAACTGGTAACACAGCATGGGCGCGTGCCCAGTTAGTTGATAAGCATGGCTATGATGTGACATTAAACACTTCAATATCAAGCAATTTAACTGTAGACAGGCGTGTGACAACCGATTTCACGCAAGTCCTATATGATGCGTCATGGTATGACCGCAGTGCCGGAAATAAAACCGCGCAATATGCTAATAAATGGGTACACACGAAACAAACTACCGAAGAATGGAAGACACCACGTGATGCCAATGGTAAGGCAACTGGTCCACAACAATACACGACAGAAACTAAGGTAGACACCCTATCAAAAGATTGGGTACGTGCTAATAGATTAGATCACGGTTGGAATGAACCAATAGCATTTGAAACCTACCAAGATATCAAGAAACGTAACTACGTATGGGGATCATCAGTAGGCTTAACTGAATATATTGAAACATGGCACAATGTTGGTACACCTAACCCTGGATACGGAAACGGTTGGAAATTCACAACCACAGACCACCAATATGGTAAATGGGTTGATGATAATTCTAGTCGTGCCAGTGAAATTGGTATGGTTATTTCAGAAGCTAGAGAGCCAGATCATAACGACAGTTCAGCCTTAACTGATTTCTGGGGAAGTTTAAAAATTACTAAGATTGATAACACCCTTAAATTTAATGTTGCAGAAATAAAAGGCGCATTAGAGACAGGGAATATTGTATTAGATGAAACGTTTAATATTCCTAATGGGTTTGACGCAAAGTTGGGACAATTAGGTTACTATTTCGGTAAGGCACCAATCCATGAGGATAAGATTACCAAGACAACGCCTGCTACTTCTGATACACCAGCTAGTTATGAATACGTTAAGTCATATTCAGATGACGTGCTAGAAGTAACCGATTTATGGGTCACTGGAATGACGACCGCAGACGCCATAAAAAAGGCGCATACAATTATTCATGCGGGTGATAGTGCCACTATTGATGTGGAAACTGAAAATGTCTATATTAATGGTGCATTAGCTAACCAATACCTTAGCCCAGCAAGTACCTACCCAGCATTAAAGGGTGGTTCACAGGAACAGATTAGCTTCTATCCAAGTGCTGATAAGGCTAATGTTAAATACACCTATCGACCAGCAATGAAATAATGAAAGGAAGCACATGGCTTATACGGTATTAAATGAAAGCCTACAAGTAAAGGGTAAGTTAACCCTAAATAACGGCCAAGGAAGTACCGCTTTTTTTGCTGACACAATTACCCAACAAATAGCCACTGATAATAGTTCAGACCCTACAAATTCAACAGCAATGGCATTTAATGAGTACGACAAGCAGGGTAATGCTAAGCAATGGGGACACTCAATCACGGTTAGTGTTGAAGCTACTGATTTAGGTAGTGGTATATCAACTAACGACTACTTAATGTACTTCGACGATGTCAATAATCATTACTACTTGATGAAAGTGATTACTGCTGAAACAGACCGTAATAGTGGCTTCGTAACCATAAGTGGTGTCAATACAGCTATCTATGAGTTAGGTAAGCAGATTATTAACGCTGAAACAACGTTCAAACAGGCTAATCTACCGACTGTGGTTAATAGCCTCTACAAGAATGCACCGTTTTCAGTAGTCATTCAAGATGATTTAGCTACTGTAATTGACTACACTGTTAGTACAAATACCAGCCTACAAGCGGTATTGCAAGATTTACAAACTAAATATGATGTGGACGTGGACAGCTGGATTGAATTAGATGAATCTGGTAATATATCCGACCGTATTATTTACTTCGGTCATATTGGTCAAGACAATGGGGAATTAATCCGTTATGGCGGAGCTAAGGGCTTTGAAAATATCAATGCCCAAGAATTATCAGACACGATTTACACTAAGTTGTACGTCACAGGTTTAACTAACGATACAGACCCAACTAAGGGTCACATTGGTAGTGTTAACAATGGTATGGAGTATATTGTTGATGACAACGCTAACGGGCTACAGTACGCAATAGGTGCTAGCCAACAACAACCAGTGTACTTAGAGGGTAGTATTACTAACACCCTATTAAGTGAGCCACAGGCCTTGTTAACATGGGCTAATGCTCAAATGTCTATCTTCAATCACCCTAGATTTAACTATACCGTGACACCATTACACGACCAAATCGTTGGTATAGGAGATACCATAGCTGTTCAAGACTTTCATGTGAAACCTGAAATATTAGTAACTTCTAAGGTTATTCAAAAAAGCACATCATTTGCAAGTCCTGAAACTAACACCTTTGTGTTGGGTGAATTTAGTTCTATCTTCACTGATAATATGAACAAAAGTGCTAATGTCATTACCTTAATCAAGAAGGACGTAACAGTAGTTCAAGAAGCTGCTGATTATGCTAAAGCACAAGCGGATGCTGCTTATCAACAAGCGGTAACAGCACAGGAAAAGGCAATTCATGCCCAAACAAGTGCTGATGGAAAAACGACAACATACACTGTTGATAGCGTACAAGACTTACCAGATAATGTGGTAGAGGGTGATATAGGTTGGGTTAAACTATCTGATGGTACTCACATGTATTCGTATACTGATGGTGAGTGGGTTGAAAAAATTAACCCATCAATGGGTGCTGATATTAATAAAAAAGTATTAGACGCAGTCACACAAGCCAAAGAACACGTTGAAGAAGTGAAGCAAGGTCTAGTAAATGATATTGCAACAGCAAAGTCACAGGCAGTGGAAGCAGCTAATACAGCAGAGACGAACGCTAAGAGTGAAGCAGTATCTCAATTCAATCAAGCGCAGAACGCCTTGTCAGCTGCTAAAACAGACTTAACAAACGGTATTGCCAGCGAGGCATCAGCTCGTAACGCTGCGGTAGCTGCTGCTAATTCACAAGCACAAACTTATGCTAATCAAGCTAAGTCTGACGCACTAAACACAATAGCCAAAGAGGTTACAGACCGACAGAATGCAGTTAGTGAATTAGACACTAAGTCCACTAATGCAGTTAATCAGGCTAAAAGTGACATTACTGATACGATTAATGCTATTAGCGTCGGTGGTAGAAACCTACTATTAAACTCAAAAACCTTATCGTGGGATGTAGGTAAGAATGAACCTGTAACGTCAACCAAAGTTACTTATGATAGCACTACTAATATGTGGCATATAACATCACCAAAGGGCGGTTCAGAGTATGCCGGTATATATTTTTCACAGGTTAATAATGTCAGTAATATAATTACAAAAGGTCAACAATGGGCATTTAGTTTTGATATTAAAGGAACCGGTGTTTATTCACAGGTTGGCATTGAATACTCATCACCATTTAATAAGCCATCTGGAAACGTTCCAACAGATTGGACTAGAGTTTCATCAACAGGAACTGCTACTGCTACTGGCGTAAAGCCAGTTATTATTTACTTTAATAGTATTGACGTTGCTTTAGATGTATACATTAAATTACCTAAGTTAGAAATAGGCGCTATACCGACTGATTGGACTCCAGCTCCAGAAGATGTTGTTTTAGACTACACGACTAAAGATAACCAAATTAAAGAAACCATCTCGCAGTATCAGACGACTAACGATGGCAAGGTTTCTAAGGCACAAACAGACGCAATACAAGCTTTGGGACTTGTTGAAACTAAAGTATCACAAACTGACTATGACCAAAAGACTGGCGATTTATCAACAAAATATACACAGGTTAAACAAACGGCTGATTCACAGGCTACGGATATTGTTGACATTAAAAAAACAGCCACGAGCCAAGCCTCTAAGATTAACAGTATATCAAGTGATGTTGACGGAACTAAGCAAAGCATAAGTGACATCGAGACAACGCAAGATAGTCACTCTGATAAGATTAACCAAATCACTAGTGATGTAAATGGAACAAAGCAATCAATCACTGATATTCAAACGAAAGATGGTAAGCAAGACGCCAGAATGGGGACTATCGAAACCTCCGTATCTGGCGTTAAGAGTGACTTTAGTAGTTATAAGACTGACGCAAACGGTCGTATCAGTACAGCACAAACGACTGCACAAACCGCAGTAGATGGTCTGAAAAATAAGGTTAGCCAGAGTGATTACAACACTAAGACAGGTGAGTTGACAACTAACGTCAACAACGTAACACAAACAGCCAACCAGTCGAAACAAGATATTGTCGCTATCAAGCAAAAAGATACCTCACAAGATTCTCGTATGAACACAATTGAATCAGACGCCAGCGGAACGAAGCAAACTGTAAGTGATTTGCAAACTATTCAAGGTAAGCAATCAGGTTCAATTAGTACATTACAACAACGCGCTGACGGGTTTGATGCTACTGTTACTAAGGTTGATAACCTTTCGGTCGGTGGTAGAAACCTATTTTTAGGAACTAAAGACTTTTCTGGCAATGGTAATTGGGTTATTGGTGGTGATTTAGTAAAAGATGTGTACCAAGGATTAGACGCTGTACAAACAGCTAGCCAATGGCGCGGTCCTAAATATAATAATAGTGCATTAGAAAGTCAAGGCGTTATACAATCAGTTGATGATAAATTTGTCATGTCTGCTTGGGTTAGAAATACTGGCACGAGTCCTATAGCTATTTATTTTTATGGTGGTTCGGTGTCATTACAAAACTACAAAATAATAGACCTACCAGCAAACAGTGGCTGGGTCAGAATAAATTCACAGCCTTTTGGATTTACAAAAACTAGTGGTTTGACTGGTTCGATACGTTTTGAACCAACAACAGGTTCTATTGGTGGTAATGTACAACAGGTAGGATTAAAACTTGAAAAAGGTAATATACCAACTGATTGGACCCCGGCTCCAGAGGATATAGAATCAGCCCTAGCACAAGTAAAAGTCACCGCAGACGGTGTATCTAGTATAGTTTCTAATCCAACCACTGGTTTATCAACCCGTGTTCAAACAGCAGAAGGTGCTTTAAGCAAAGTTCAAGGTACTGATATTCCAGCTTTGCAAAACTCCACTTTCTGGCAACCATATTCTTCACTTAACTTTAACGATTATACTAAGCAAGGCTCGTTCTTCTTTAACACAACTGCAGCCAAGACCAATGGTCCAACGACATCAAGCTCATGGCTATATCTGATGGTTGAACAAGGAACCTCAGACACTAGTCGTATTAAACAAACAGCTTGGTATGATGGTGTTGCTGGTGTAAAGATAACCTATGTCAGAACTCTCAATTCTGGAACTTGGTCTCCTTGGTATGCAAACGATAATGATTCAGTAACAACAATCAGTCAAACGAATAGTAATGTTAAACAAGAGATAACTGATAGAAAAACTGGTGATTCTAATACTTTGCAAAGTTCTAAGGACTTTACAACAAGTTCAATCACTAGTGCTGTTAATGGTGTTAACTCAACAATTACTCAAACCAGTGACTCACTCATTGCAAAGATAAATACTAAAACTGATTCAGATACAGTTTTATCTCTATTAAAAGATAATTGGAGCATTGGTATCAACGATAACATTGGCAACATCACCAGTGGAATTGTTGGAAATTCTAGCAGCATGTCACTGATTAGTAAGAATATTGTATTAGATGGCAACACAACGTTTACTGCTTTGAAAAAGACAGTAGGTGATACTGATAGTGCCGTATCGCAAGTCAAAAATACCGCAGACGGCATCAACAACTTTGTGCGTGATTCAAGTGGTAACATCTCAGCTAACTTTCAAACAGCATTGAGTAAAACGTCTATCGTCTCAGGTAGCACGTTAGCCACAAGTATTCAGACACAGACGTCATCACAGATAAGTTCAGCTATCACAGACAACAACGGTAAGATTATTAGTTTAATCAATCAGGATAGTTCTGGTGTTCAGATTGCTGGTAAGAATATTGTATTAGATGGTAAGGTTAGAATCACTAATGAATTTACAGTAGGCCAAGCCAACATTGCTAATGGTGCCATTGGAACCGCACAAATTGGTAATGCTGTCATTACCAGTGCTAAGATTGCTAATCTAGATGTATCAAAACTGACAGGTGACACAATTACTGGATTCAATTTCAATGTTAACAGGTCAATGAATATCGCTTCGGGTGGTGTGATTAAGTCTGATGTTATAAATATGGATAAGACTAGTTTCATATTAAACACTTCAACAGTTGCAACAGATACAGTAACGACTGCAGCAAATAATAAGATGATTTTGAGTAACGTAACCTACAGCATAGATTCCACAAAAGGGGCTATAATATCATCTGGTAAAGTTAACATATCCCATACTAATGGCTCAACATCTAATGCCAACTTTGATTTTAGAATAGCACCTGACTATTTCAGTATGTCTTCAAAAAATTGGTCAGATGGTTCGAATGATAACTATATGACCATGACGGATTATAGTGTGTCATTTTTGGCAGGTTCACCCCTAATAGATAAAGCATCTTCTTATAGTTATGTTGGTCAAGATGGTGTAGAAACTACAGGAACAGTGCTTGCAGATGCTATTTCTGGTCATGGTAGCAAACCAATGTACATTAATGCCGGCGGAACATTGAGACTTGCAGCTAACGATGGTAGTGGTGTGAAAGTTTATATCAGTAATACCAATGTGCAAACAGATAGCCCAATCATTTCAGGAAACATCACGCTGAATACTGGGCATGCTATTGTTTCAAACGATAATGGCAAGATGTTTTTCTACGGCTCAAACGGTAACCAGATTGACTTAGGTGTGAGGTCTCTTACCCAATCTTCGCTGGTTAGCTTGAAAGAGCATATTGGCGACATTAATCAAGAATACGCCTTAAATGAGACACTAAAAGTAGATGTCAAACAATATAACTTCATTGGCGATGATGTCAATAATAGGCACGTATCACCCATGATTGATGATGTGAATGGCAAATGGTACATTCCAAAGGATTGGGTCAGTGAAGACGGAAAAAGCGTTGACGTATACACGATTACAGGATACTTAATCCAGTCAATTAAAGCATTACAAACACAAATTACAGAACTAAAACGGGGCTAATCAGAGCGGTTAGCCTTTTAATGTACAGAAAGAGGAGATTACACATGTTTTCAGCAAATTTCAATTCAAGTTACACGGACAAGAATGGGGTTGAGGTAGCCACTGGTTACGCCAACTTAAACGACACGGTTTCAATTCAATTAGCAGTCAAAGATCGTGTGGCCTATGAAGCTGATAAGGCTAATGTGGAAGCACAAGAAGCAGATTTCAGAGCTAAGGTATTTCAAGTAGCTGATATCATGGGAATTGCAACTGGTTCACCTAAGGAGGCTGAATAATGAACTTAGACGCAGAAAAAGTTATTAATAACCTATTATTTCAACTGAGCCAAAAGAACCGTGAAACAGCCATGTTATCAGCTCAAGTGGAGACATTACAGGAACAATTGCAAGAGGCTCCTAAGCCGGCCGAAAAAGAAGATATGCAGGATTCGTGATGAAAAAACACTTTTGGAAAAATCGCCAGTGGGTGACGATTGCCACTGAAGAAATAATCATTGGCATCATCATCATGCTGCATTATCAGCAACTCGATTTACGTTTGCCGCCAGCGCTTGGTTTATTAGATGATGCGCCTGTTGGTATTGCCTATTTGTTAATTGGTGCCACACTGCTGGTTAACTCGCTGTGGGACTTTTATTGGCACTACATCAGATTAGTGCTTATTGCCTTGTCGGGTGGCATGTGGACGCTATTAACCGTTAGCTACGCGATGAACGACATTTACCGCAGCAGCGTGACAATTGTGCCATTTATATTTGCGGTAATCACGGCAAATGTGCTATTTAGCGCTTGGGAAGAGCCACGGTATAAATTGAAAGGTGGTGAGTACCATTGAACAGTTAGCATTCATATTTGGTGCAGTTGGTACCATTGCCACAGGCTATTTCGCATGGCGTGGTAAACGAGAAGACACAACCCAGAAACATGATGATACAGTTAGTGAGATGTTTGCCACACAAGGCGCGTTAGTCAAGGAATTATCATCGCAGGTATCACAATTAAGCCAAGAAATTGCTTCATTACGCAGCGATAATAAAAATTTGACACAAGAAAATGAAGCCTTGCGTGGTGAAGTCAATAAGCTAACTGAAAAAATCGATGAACTGATGAAGACGGTCTAAGCCGTCTTTTTTATTTGAAGGAGAAAAAATGAGTAAGACAGATATGATGGGCATTTTAGTAGCATTGTGGACGAGTGGCATTTTAACA
Source organism: Leuconostoc gelidum subsp. gelidum KCTC 3527 (assembly GCF_000166715.1). Taxonomy (GTDB): domain Bacteria; phylum Bacillota; class Bacilli; order Lactobacillales; family Lactobacillaceae; genus Leuconostoc; species Leuconostoc gelidum. The sequence continues at coordinate 96,422 of NZ_AEMI01000016.1, read as the reverse complement.
GCCGTGGCACACGCTGCCATTAAATTTATCAATGCCAACACGAAAAACAAGCGCTTGATTCAGTTTTCAAATTGGGCTGACCAAGCCGTAACGTTCGCTGAAAATAATGCAGAGACGAGTGTTGATAAGAAAAAAGCAGCACAGAGTTTCTTAATTCAGCGACTATTTGCAAACAACATTGACAAGTTATTTAGCAATGAGCAAATCGATGCCGTGATTGAGCAAGCAGTAGCTAAGCTACATGATTGGCACCCAGCTATTAAACAGGAAGAGGACGAGGGAAAATAATCATGGGATATGATGCACAAACAGCGTTACAGGTGGCAAAATCATATTTAGGACGTGCAACTTATAGCATGGAATGGAACGAACGTGATGGTCAAGATATTGGCGGTACACTGGGGTTTGATTGCTCTGGTTTTGTTTACCACGTGTTGGAACATGCCGGCGCATGGAACGCTAACTATTTGCAACGTGCGCACTATACTGGTACTTTGAAGGCTGATTTAGAAGCAGCAGGATTTGTTGAAGTTGATGGCGATCATATTGCTGATGGCGATATCTTCTTGTGGGGAAAAAACTACGGATCTGGTGCAGGTGGTGTAAGCCATACTGGTCTATTTGTAGATGATGGTATTAATATTATTGATAGTTCATGGTATACAGCTGGCGCTGTAAATGGTGCAATTAATATTCATGGCCATGATGCCTATTGGTTACTTGATAATCAACCAGAATATCATTTTTTCCACTATGCAGGTGGTAGTTCACAAGCTGCACCAAGTAAGTCATCAAACGTTAGTCCAAGTGCGCCTGATCAAGATTTAGAAAAAGGTTCAAAGGTTAAAATACCAGGAACATTCTTGCTTGATGATTTAGTACAATATCAGGGTAATTGGTATGCAGTAAATAACGGATTGTCTGTATTGCCAGTTGATTACAACAACTATATTCCAGTTGGCCCATTGACCGAAACAGACAAGAATAGTATCGCAACTAAAGATCAAGACTTCTCAAATGCAGGTACATCGTACTTCACATTTGCTGGTCAAGTGTTCACGGTTAGTGACGTAGATGCAAATACTGATAGTGTTGAAGTACAAATAGGTGGCGAACCAGTATGGCTAAAGGCTGGTCCAATGACTGAAGTACAAAATGGATAATTAAATAGCATATAAAAACACCCAACTAGATTAATTTCTGGTTGGGCTTTTTTATATTTGTAGAAAGATAAATTAACGTAAATATATTAACTAAGAATGAATATTTGCATTTTTAACTATAATTGTGTATTATGATCTTAGAAGAAATCGATAAGTTTCCGTCTTGCTATTTGTTGTTTTCTTCTGTCTTGTTTAATCTTATAAGGTTGCAAGTGACCTAAAGGGAACACTTACTGAGGTATAAATAATACGCTCAGAGAATCCACCTCGGATTAAAAATGAGGAGTATAAACTAAGATGATGATTTCGTCAGTCTTAGAGGAGTCTACCCTGGACTATTAAAAACACTTGCGTACATAAAAAAATAATGGACCTTATTCCGATGATAATAACACGGTTCACAAGTCCTTGGAGACGTGTTATTAGATGACAAAACAAAAGTTGACACAATCATACATTTCTCAACGTGGATATTATTCAAAGTGGAAAAATGCTCAACAATTTTTTGAGAATAATTTTATTGATAAATCAATAACTTATACTTATGGTTCATATAAAAATCAAACACACGAAATGTGTATTTGTATGCATAAATATCATTTTATACATTTGTTAGGTTTGAAGTATGGTGTTTTAGGCGCTAAAACTTTTTGGAGAGACCTTAAAAATAATAAAATAAATTGGAATGAATTAGATTTTTGTTATTACGAAGGTAAATCAAATAGGCAGCCAGAAACTTTTGAAAATAAGATGGCTATAATTGATTATCTTCCTGAAATTTTAACCAGTAATGCTCGTGTTGCTCCAGGTGGTAAGTATATGAATTTATCAGTTGATGCATTGTTACGTCTACATAAACCGTGTTTAGCTTTAGGTGTTGCGAATCCATTTAGTGAAGGGTATTTTAACACTACGCTAAATATTCGTAGTCAAGTTAGTAATAAGGGTGGGAACAATAAAAAAATACAGGAAGTTTATCGCATCGTGTCTTCTCAAAATAATAATGATACCGTAATTATGGATGTATTTGATAAAAAATGCAATCGAAAAGAATAATTAGCGGTTAATAGATAATATTAATCGCAGAAAAAGCCAGCTAGAAAATCCAGTTGGCCTTTTTTTATTGTAACAAATCACACCATTTATCCAGTGCAGCTTGCTGTTCTTCGGTTAATTCACCAATAGGTTCACCATACTTCTGGTGCGCATCAAGTAAGTAGATATCTATTCCAGTCTTCTTGTTAATTGTGCGCGGCGGCATGATCTTTAAAATCACACGTATTGTTTGTTCTTTATTCATATTAATTTCCTCTAGCTAATAATACGAAATAACTCGTATGAGCGCTTAATGATATTTGCCGTTATATTTAACTGTAATACAACCGTAACATTAATCTATTGTATACCATTAAATATAATGGTATACTTAATTCAAGGTTAAGGAAGAGGTAAACGACATGAGTTATTTTATTGAAAGATTTGGCGAAGAAAATTACAAAGAAGCTAAGGCATACGTTAACAAGCATTTTAATGCTCGAAACTATCGCGGAAACGGAATTGACGAGAGTTTTTATTCAGAGGGTCATAGGTCTGGAGATCCACTGGATGCGCATGAAAGATTATGCTTCCGAAGCGATATGATTTATATGTATTTAGTTAACAAGGGGTAAATCATGAAATTAGATGAATATTTGAAATCAAACAACACTACTAGATATGAAGTTTCTAAAATATCCGGTATATCTGAATCATCATTCAAGAACCTGTTGTTACAAGACGTCAGTAACTACGCTGGGCGTTTTTACCGTGCCATAGGGTTAGTGTTAGGTAAGACTGGCGGACAGGTGTATGACGAAATCACAGCTGATGATAACACGGTATTTAACTTCTTAGGCAAACACCACGTTCACGACAAGGAACGTGTGACCGAGTTACTAGATTACATGCTTTATTTCAAAAAACATGATATTGATGTCACTAATGTATCATTTAACAGATTTGAGAATGAAATAGAAAACGGCAACATTTCAGGAGATGAAGATGATGTGCTTCAAGTCATTGATAATCTGATCGAAACTTTCAAAACGATGAAAGAAAATGTTGAAGCTGGTAATTTGCCTTTACCTGAAAAAATGGACTAACCACGTATTAAGTTACGTGGTTTTTTGTAGCCTTATTGTAGCCCTAGATAAAGAATACAATGTATCGATTAAGAAAAATGATTAGTTTAAAAACATCAAGTAAGACTGGTATAATAGTATTTGTCATTGTTTAAGAGCATTAAGTATCTAAGCGGAATTTGTATAATAATTTCTGCCCAGGATAAAAAACCAAGTAACCTTGAAAGGTAGGAGAGATAATGCGAAAACAAAAAGTGATCATTGATGCTGATCCAGGCATTGACGATAGTTTGGCGATTCTTGTGGCTTTGCGGTCACAAGAATTGGATGTCATTGGTATTAGCATTGTTGAAGGCAATGTGCCCACAGTAATTGGTGTTCAGAATGCATTGAAAGTATTACGTGAAGCCAATCGATTGGATATCCCGGTTTTTGCGGGTGCAGAATTACCGTTAAAACATGATTATGTTAGTGCACAGGATACGCATGGCGACGATGGTTTGGGCGAAAGTAACATGACCTTAGTGACTGACGTTAAGCCGATCCAACGCGATGCCCAGGCAGGGTACGCCAAGCTGTTGTCTGAAAATGAGGATGTCTGGTTCTTAGCACTAGGGCCGCTGACTAATGTGGCCATAGCACTTGAGCAACAACCAGATATCTGGCAACGGGTGTCACGCTTAATTGTGATGGGTGGTGCTGACCAGACGAATGGCAATACATCCCCTGTAGCGGAATATAATTTCTGGGTCGATCCTGATGCTGCTGATTACGTGTTCCAAAATAGTCCATTGAATATTGAGCTTGTGCCACTAGATGTAACGCGCAAACTCGAATTCACGCCAAATATGCTGCAGATGATGCAATATTTGGATGCAGAAAAATCCGCATTTGTTGCTCAAATTATCCAATTTTATTTTGATTTTCATTGGCAACAAGAGCATGTTTTAGGGGCTGTTATCAATGATCCATTAGTAATTATTTATGCATTACACCCTGAACTTGTACAGAGCATCGACAAATATGTAACTGTTGTAACTGAAGGGGTTGCCCTTGGACAAAGCATTGTCGACCGTGCAAATTTTTGGCAAAAAAAACCGAACGCAACGATTTTGCAAGCTGTGGATGCTAAAGCTGTCATGTCATACATTATTAGTGGCCTACTGATTAGGGATGCCGCTGACATTGAAAAAGAGTTAGATAATATTGCGACCAACTTGGAGCGGTTATCATGACAAAACATGTCTCAGCACAAAAAATTGCGTTAATTGCATTATTTATTGTGATTAACATTGTCGGTGGTCACCTTGCGTTGTATGCACGTTTACCTATTTATTTGGATACAATTGGGACCTTGCTGGGGAGTGCCTTTTTTGGACCCATTGGTGGTCTATTCACTGGCATTCTAACGGCGTTAGTTAATGGTACTACTGGAGATCTTTTCTCAATCTACTTTATGCCCAGTCAAATAGCGACTGCGCTAATATCTGGATTTGTTTATAAAAAAATTAAACCAACAGATTTTCAAAATATTTGGTGGGTTGCACTTATCATCTCTATACCAGCTACGATTATTAGTACAATTATCACAGTGATCTTGTTTCATGGTATCACATCATCTGGATCAAGCATGATTGTTCAAGTCCTAAATGGTTTTGGCTTGAGTCAATCAATTTCAGTTTTCTTGGTGCAGGTGGGTACAGATTATTTAGATCGTGTGATTGGGGTGTATGTTGTTGCCATTGTGTACCGCACCTTGTTGTCACGAATTAAACTTGTGTAATCTTATTCATTTTTAAAAATAAAAAAGGTGTGGCCTTAAAATGTTAAGTAACATTTTAGAGACACACCATCTTTTTATTTAACGATCTTTTTTAATTTTCTGTCTATGATAATCGCAATAAGGCCAATTAAAATGAAGCCAACTGGTAGAATGAACATCTCATTACCCAATGTATTGCATACGACATATTATTACTTATCCTCAGTGTACTATAGTTTATGACTAATTGTAGCATAAATAAAAGTAACCTTACAAATGAAGCGTGTAGCAGTTCATTCCTGAATGACATCTAATCTGTTAAAATGAAAGATAAGAATACAAGAAAGACACTAAAAAAACTTATGACAAACTATCTCATTTTAACTGAAAAGCCATCGGCGGCTGCCAATTTTACGAAAGCACTTGGTGGTAAGACCGGTGTATTTAACGATTTCACTTACAAAATAGCAAATTTGCGTGGTCATGTCATGACGTTAAAAGACCCTGAAGCAATGGTTGCCGAAGAATTAAAAAAGCAATACAAATCTTGGTTGGTAAAACATTTGCCATGGAATTTGTCTGATTTTTCATGGGCACGGACGTATATTCGTCAACGTAATATGCGTACAGGTAAGGTGGAATCAACAAAAAAAATAATTGATGACTTAAAGAAGGAATCAAAATCCGGGTACGATGCGATTGTCATTGCAACTGATACTGACCCTTCTGGTGAGGGTGAGTTACTTGCTTGGGAGGCTTTGGATGCGATTGGCTGGCGGGGTCAAGTGCTACGTGCGAACTTTATGGATGAGTCAGTATCGGGCATTCAAAAGGCCATGTATCAATTACGAGATGTTTCAGATAAGATGGCTGATGGTGAATATGTTAAAGGTGAAAGCCGTAATCGGTGGGACTTTGCTTCAATGCAACTGACTCGAATTGCAACCACTGCAGCTAAAAAAGCAGGTTTTAAAGTAGTCGCGCGTGAAGGTCGGTTGAAATCTGTCATTATTTGGCGTGTTTATCAACAACTTGATGCGATTAAAAATTATGTCAAAACACCATATTTTGAAGTGAAATTTAAGGATCCTGCAGAACATGTTTTTGGCAGAGTGACACCCCAAGGGGATGTGATTCCGTGGCGGTTTGCGACGAAAGAAGAAGCAGAAATTGATTTCAGTCAGTATCATAAGACCGACGTTATCAATGAAAAACATCAAACGCGAACGCAAGCACCGGGCAAGCTACTAGATTTAGCCGGATTGGCTTCAATATTAGCGCCGCGTGGTTTTTCTTCAAAAGAAGTGCTAAGTACTTACCAAAAAATGTATGAAGCACAAATTGTTTCATATCCACGCACAGAAGACAAGACCGTAACCCCGGAACAATTTAATGAATTACTACCGTTGATTGATCAGATTGCGGATGTTGTTGGTGTCGACAAGATGTTGTTAACACACCGTTCTCCACGGACAACCCATGTTAAACCACAAGGTGCGCATGGGGCCAATCGACCCGGTGAAAATTTACCAAAAACAACACAATCTTTGGTAAAATTTGGTGCCAGTGGGCCAGCAATCTATGATGTTTTGGCTAAAAACTATTTAGCAATGCTGGCAGAAGATTATGTGTACGATCATGTGACGGCCAATTTGAAAGATTACCCCGAATTTAAAACGGCGTTTAATAGACCACTTAAGATGAATTTTAAGTTAGTGTATGATTCACAAAAAGCCATTAAAGTTGAAGAAGAGGAAGAAGAAAATGCAACTGCATCACAATTAGGACCGCAAGCAACGCCATATTTGCATGAAGGAGCAAATCCAAAGCCACAAACACCAACGACTAAATGGATTATGGCTTTTTTGGAAAAACATCATGTTGGTACTGGTGCAACACGTGTGTCAACATTATCTGAGATGTCTCGTGGTATTAAAGCGATGTTAACTGAAACGCGTGGTAAATTAGGATTGACAGAAACAGGGCAAGTGTCTGCTATTATGGTGAAAGATACGTGGATTGCTTCGCCTAAAATCACCAAACGTTTATTTGAAATGATGGATCAAGTTGGCCAATTTGACATGACAATGGACCAAGTGCTAGATTCAGTGACAAAGGTGGTTGAACATGATATGCCGATTATGTTAGACAATGCAGAGCAACTGGAAACCTTGCTTGGTAAACCAAAACAAGTACCAAAGAAAAAAGTAACAGAAAAGATGACTGGCCTATTCAAAGGCGAAGAAATTACTTTTGCTCGTGAATGGAGTGGGCATATTTTTACTGATGATGAACTAACCAAAATGTTAAATGGTGCTGAAATCAGTTTTCAATCAAAGTCTAAACGTGGGAAAATCTACACGGCGACCGGTAAATTAGCAAAACAAACATTTAAAGGCAGTACATTTTATGGCTTTAAATTGAATCCGAAAGCAAAAAAATAAAGCATTTGAAAATGTGTATGACCATTTTCAGATGCTTTTTGATTTAATTAATCATCCAATTGCGCTAACATCGCCAGTACAGAAAGCCCTTTTGGCGAAATTTTATAAATCACCCTTAAGGGAATACGCTCAACTATGGTACGACTAACTAAACAATGAACAACCAGTTCTTTTAAACGATCAGTTAGCACCTTATGTGAGATACTAGAAAGTTCTTGCTGTAGTTGATTGAAACCGGTTACTTGTAAATTTGAGATAGTCAGCAAAATTTCAATAGACCATTTAGATCCCATGAGCTTTATGACTTGTTTTGTAGAAATTGAAATAGTAGGCATTTTTCCTCGATTAATAACTAACGCACAAAATAGTGCGTTATGTGCAATTAAAAAAATATATAGTAAAATAATTCACATAGTTAATTATAATCTATGCAATATTGTTTGGCAATATCATAGGAGACTACATGATAATTTTGTGCAAAAAGTGATAACGGATAAATGTTATCACTGGATGTTAGCCCACCAATTAAATGAACAAGTCGAAATTTCAAGTATGCTGTTACAGCAAGCAGAATACACAGAAAAACATCAAAATTTATTGTCGGGAGGGAGATTTCTTAAATTAAACGAAACGACAAAAACCTATTTTTGTCGTATTCCCAAACCAAATACTAGACACATTATAAAATCACCAAAATTTAGTTAAAATAAGGAAAAGGTAAATGAATATATTAATTATTAATGGTTTTGAAAAACATGTTGATGCGAATGGCCAATTAAATAATCGCTTGTTTACAGAATATGTTAGGCAATTCAAGAATAAACATGATATTAAAATCACGTTTATCGAAGATTATAAACGAACAGAGGAAATCAATAAATGGCTATGGGCTGATCTAATTATTATACAGTTTCCCATTTATTGGTTTAATGTGCCGGGCGCTTTAAAAAGTTATTTTGATGATGTGTTTGCTTATGGCATATTTTACGGTTTAGATTACACAAAGTATGGGCAGGGTGGACGTTTATTTGGTAAAAAATTTATGTTATCTACAACATGGAATGCACCCACTGCAGCATTTAATGATAATAATCAATTTTTTAATGGTATGAGTGTATCGGACATATTGCAACCCACCATAAAAGCATTAGAGTTTATTGGATTGACTAGTTGGTCTCAAGATGGTGTTATATCGTGTCATGATGTGATTCATAATCCAGAGATAGAATTATATTTATCTGAACAAAAACAATTTATTGAAGAGGTTAATGTATGATTTGTATTGTTAATTTTAAAAATATGATGCATTATGAAAAACAGTTAAAATGGTTACAAGATATTGAGCGTGAATTTCTTGATTTTAAATTATTAGTTGCACCAACGCTACCAGAACACAATAGTTATCACAATTATGAAATTATTGCGCAAAACATTAGTTTAGTACAACGTACAGTTGGGGAAGTCTCTGCTAGCGTATTGAACGGATTAAAAATTCAATATGCTTTTGTGGGTCATTTAGAACGCAGAAGATTGCTAAATGAAACAACAGATCTTATTAACGAACGTCTAATCAATTGTCTCGACAATCATATTGTGCCAATTATATGTTTGGGAATTCATAGTGGACCAGATTTAGTTATCCGTGAATTGAAATCCATTTTGAAAAATAGTGATTTGAGTGATCAACGCGTGATTATAGCTTATGAATCCTTGAAATCGACAAAATATAATCAATCTGTCTATTCCTATGTAGAGGTAGAAGCAGTGTATTTGAAATTAAAGCAATATATGGATGAACTAACTAATAGTAGTGGGTTATCATCATATCATTTAGTTATGGGCGGACATATCAACGAAGAGGGCATCAATGTGGCTGAAAAAATCGGATATGATGGCGTGTTAATTGGTGATCGGTATCAAGAAGTGACGTCATTTCAACCGCTGATCAAAACATTAAATCGAATCAAAAGAGAAAGATTATTGACTCATGGAAGCTGAAATCATATCTGTGGGAACAGGATTGTTGTTGGGACAAATAACTGATACTAATCGCCCATATATTGCGCGTGCATTGCATGATATGGGCATTGACTTTCATCACCAATCTATTGTGGGTGACAATGAAAAGAGCATTCATGCAGCATTGAAGTTGGCCGTCAGTCGTGCCAAATTGATTATTATGATCGGTGGCCTGGGACCTACAACAGATGATCTAACGAAGCAAGTTGTTTCTCAATTTATTAATCAGCCATTGATACCAGATTCGTATACGCTATCAAAATTAAAAAAATGGCATGATGATGTTGGTATCGAGATGGCAGATAATAATTATCGTCAGGCACTTTTTTTAAAAGGTGCTGTGCCCCTGAAAAATGATTTTGGGTTTGCTGTGGGCAGTTTTTATCAAAATTCTATTGGACCAGATTTTTTATTATTACCTGGTCCATCATGGGAAATGGAACCAATGTTTGATCAACATGTGTTGCCATTATTTGCAAAAATATATTGCCATGGTCAAGTACTAAGTTCATTAGTTATGCGTTACTTTGGCATTGGTGAATCAAGATTATCGCAATTAATTGATGGCTTAATTGTCAATCAAACGAATCCCACAATTAAAACTTATGCCAAAAAACATGAAGTGATCATAAGACTTAAGGCAACTTCATCATCAGAGAACAAAGCAAACAATCTGAATAAAAAGATGGCAACGCAAATTAATCAATTAGTTGGTGATTATTTTTATGGTGTGGGTGAGCATAGTACCTTAGAGAAAGTTGTCGCACAATTATTACAAGAAGAAGAGAAAACAATTGCCATGACAGAAGTGTTTACACGTGGCTTGGTGCAATCAACATTACAAAACGTTGTGTCAAATACGGAGTTAGTAACTGGTGGTTTTAACGGTATGAGTGCCTTGCTTGATTTAACAGATGATGAGATTGAATTATCAGGTGATAATGGTGCTGAATTAGTTAAAAGCTTAGCAAAATTAACACAAAAGAGATTAGGCGCTAACATTGGGTTGGCAATTTTAGCAGAGAAACCCGAAAGCATTGGTCATCAAGAATATGTTAATGAAAAAGTTTGGTTTGGGTTATTTGATAATCAGCAACAATTGATAGTCACATCACAAATATTTGCAAAAAATCATCAAGATAATATTGAAGAGGCGACATTTGTTGCATTAGATTTAGTTCGACGTCATTTAATACATCAAGATTTAGTCGAACGAGCATAATAGTAAATGAGGATGAGCGTATGGTAGAACGGATACAAGGAAAAACTGTGTTAATAACAGGGTCTTCAAGAGGAATTGGCTTAGCTATTGCTAGGCATTTTGATCAGCTTGGTGCACAAGTTATTTTACATTCTCGTTATGGTATAGACGAGAAAATAAAGTCTCAATTTAACTTGCCACCACTGGAAGTGAAATTTGAATTGACTAATCAGCAAGCAATTAATCGTGCAATAGCAGATTTATATCAAACGAATGAATTCAAAGGTGTTGATATTTTAATTAATAACGCGGGTATCACGGCGGATCAATTGGCTGTTAATATGTCTTCAGAAAATTTTACACAAGTTATTCATGCAAATTTAATTGGTACATTTAATGTGACACAGCCAATTTTGAAACATATGTTAAAGTCCAAATCTGGTTGTATTATTAATATGAGTTCCATTGTAGGCCTGCATGGCAATATAGGTCAAGTTAATTACGCTGCTAGTAAAGCAGGTTTAATTGGTATGACAAAAACATTGGCCAAAGAAGCAGCAAGACGACAGGTCCGTGTTAATGCTATTGCACCAGGCATGTTTAAATCTGATATGACAGATGTGTTATCTGATAAGATTAAAGAACGTATATTAGAGACTATCCCAATGAAGCGTTTTGGAAATGTCACAGAATTAGCTGAGGCTGCAGAATTTTTAGCAGAAAGTTCCTACATGACAGGGCAAACCATTGTAATAGATGGTGGTCAAAGCATTTAATTGAGAAAGGCAGCATGATGAAAAGTTTTTCCAGTCCATCTTTGTATATACAAGGGCAAGATATTTTATTAAATCATTGCGATCAAATGAAACGCCTTGGGAAACGTGCGGTTATTCTTAGTAACGGTGTTGCTATTGATATTGCAGCAAATCCGCTATCTGATAAACTCAATGAACAACATTTGTTTAGTGAAGTTCTCACTATTAGTGATGATTTTAATGATTATGCATTGTCATGTTTGTGCCAAAAAATACATCATTCAAATGCTGATATTGTCATTGCAGTTGGGGGCGGGAAAGTCATTGATACTGCAAAAATTATTGCTGCACAAGTTGAATGTCGGCTTGTTGTTGTGCCAACTTTAGCATCAACAGACGCACCTACATCAAGGTTATCAGCTAAATATAGTCTGCAAGGGAATTTTGAAAAATATATTTTTTTTGATGATAGTCCGGCTTTAGTTATTGTTGATACTGGGATCATTGTCAATGCACCAGTACGTACCTTAATTGCTGGTATGGCAGATGCACTAGCTACGTTTGTAGAGTATCGTGCCGTTCATTGTGGTAGCGGTCATAATATGTTTGGTGATAGTCAAACAATAACTGCAGGTGTGTTAGCGGAACAAGCGAGTAAAACAATATTTCAAAATGCTGAGTTAGCTATTGAAGCAAATAACGCACACGTTGTCGATAATCATTTTGAAGCTGTTGTTGAGGCTAATATTTTGATGAGTGGGTTAGGTTTTGAAAGTGGTGGGGAAGCAGCAGCACACAGTATTGCTAATGGATTAACGACATTTATATCTCCAGCTATTATGCATGGTGAAAAGGTTGCCTTTGGTCTGTTAGGGCAACTTATACTTTCAAAATCATCAGATATTACCTATAAAAAATATTTAGATTTTCAACGTTTATTAGGTCTTCCGGTATGTTTGAAAGATTTAGGCATAATGAATGATCAGAACATCTTGCGTCAAATTGCACGAGAAATATTACGTCCACATGAGACGATACATCAAATGAATTTATCTTTCACAGAGGAGGATATTGTGAATATGTTATTACAGATAGACAGTTATGCGAAAAAATAGATTATACAGATATTAATTAACTAAAATGTTGAATGCTGACGAAATAAGTTTTCAAGCGAATCCTAAAAAAGGTAGTGCATGGGTTTAAGTTGTCAGTTGAATTGGCAGTGATGAACTGGTATGGTATTGATAGGGGGAAAGTAAGACATGACACTTTTTAAAAAGCAACAAGATGCATTATCTTATTTAGAAACGATTCATTTAGATGCCAGTGTTGAGCAAGCGATGGTTGAACATGCAATTTTACAATTAAAAAAGAAGACCTATGAACGCAAAGTTATTGTGGCACTTGCAGTCGGATTTCGAAAGCTAGCCTTAGAACAACAAATCTCTAAAGCAGGATTGGCAGTATATGTTAAGTTACAGAAGCCAAGCATTGGAGATGATGTTGGCTTAACTGCGGGGTTATGGTTTTAAAAATACGATGTCTTTAACGAGATGTTTGAACACCTTCTGCTATAGTAGAGGGTGTTTTATTTGTGTGACTTGACACTATAACCTGTTATTCAAGCAAACTCTAGGTAGATTCTGTCTTTGTTATGAGACAAAATAAAAACAGGTTAGTGTGCTTAGAATGACGATACGCACATTAACCTGTTTTTATTGATTTGTTTTATTGTGGGTGTTGTTTTAAAAATCAAACCGCCATTGTGTTTGATTCCAGGCAGCTTCCCAGAAACGCCATTCCATTTCTAAACTCTTTAAAAATGTTTGAATAACCTGTTCTTTTTGGCTATCATTGAGATTAGCAACGGCACGTTCTAAAGCATCAAAACGCCAAGCATTGTAATCAATCTCATCGTTTGCTTGTGGTGAGTAGATTTCAATCCATTCTTTAAGTGGGTTGGCGTCATTGTTTGCGCCTTGTGCAACAAGTTCACGGCCGATAACGCCATAACTCCAAGCACATGGCAACAAAACAGCAAGCGCATCAGCATAAGTGCCATGGTAAGCTGATGTATACATATGATCCGTGTAGCGCTGTGTATCTGGGCTACGACGCCAATTTTCCACATGATGGCCAGTAATATTTAACATAATTTCATGTGCTTTTGACTCGTTACTAATAAACTGTGCTGTTTCTAGGAGGCGCGCAATATCATTTGTATCGTTTGTTTTTGTCACTGTGAGTGCAGTGACTTGCAAATAATCTTTTAAATAATGTTCATCTTGTTCAACATAATAATTTAAAATGTCATCAGGTACGTTACCAGTTGCGATACCTTTAACAAACGGGTGAACCATAATGGTATCCATGATTGGTTGTGCACGGGTTAATATATCTTGTGAAAAAGTCATAAAGTATCTCCTCAATACCAATTGGGTAGTAATAATAATTGAAAAGCGATTAAGATAATGATCAACAAGAACCAGTCACGTCGTTTAATTGTAACGACTTGTAAGTGTGTTCGGGCCGCGCCTTCAGTAAATCCGTGGCTAACCATACCTTCAGCTAGATTTTGTGACCAACGAATGGCCGCCAAAATAGCTTTAAAATAGAGTTGAGGCTGCCAAATATGCAGTGTTTGACCACGCATTTGCGAAGCGACACGAATGGTTTTCATTTCTTGGCTAACGGCCGGCATGAAATTCAAAACACCAACTAACGCGTAAACAAATGTTGCGCTAAGTTTGGCCTTTTGCTCTAAAGTAGCTAAGAAAACATCACGTTCATCGTTAAGTTTTAATGTAAACAAACCACCTAACCATAGATAGGCGAAAACACGTGATAACATAATCCAAGCCATGTGTTCATGATCCCCAGTACCAAAATACATCAACGAAAACCAAGAACCTAGTCCAGGCAGCAAGGGCAGTATAAATAACCACAACCATTGGCGCCAATGGAGTTTAAGAAATAGGTATAAAAAGGCACTAACGCCAATAACAATAACATTGAGTGTCACGCTTTTTATAAAAGTAAGCTCCAAAGCAATAACCATAACCGTTGTAAACTTGATCAAGGGGTTCATGAGGCGCCACCGATATAATTGAGCTGTTGATTGTCAAATTTCAAATGATAATCAAACCAATCTGTAACGGCGTGTAACTGATGGCTAATCATGATCACTGTTTGATGTTGACGTGTGGTAAAGTCGGCAATGATATCAAGCAGATGTTGCTGTGAAGCACTATCAAGTCCTGCCAAGGGTTCGTCAAACAATAACGTTGGGGTACCAATTATTAGCATCAATAATACCTGTAATTTTTTCTGTTGGCCGCCAGACAACTGGTAAACAATATGGTCACGAAGATCATGAAGATTTAGCTGTGTTAAAACGGTAACGATTGTATCATCAGACCAAAGTTCAGGGGAATGGCTTAATGCTTGCGCTTGTGTCAATTCTTCTTGAACGGTCATGGCAACAAATTGTTGTTCAGCATTTTGAAAAACAAGTGCGATGTCTTGCACATGTTTTGCTATTTTACGCTTAGCAATATCTTCTTGTTGGTAGGTAATTGTACCGCCATAAGGGTATAATTTAACCAAAGCAGACAGTAACGTTGATTTACCCACACCGTTTGGACCAGTGATGAGAATTCTTTTTTCTTTTGGCAATAGGCGGGTTGTCGCTGATAACAGCGTGCGTTTGCCATTCTTTAACGTCACAGATTCAAGTGTGATAATACCTTCTTTTTCGTTTGGTAGGCTTGTATGAATGGTCGGTTGATTTGGTAACTTGGCCAAAATTTGTTGTCGTTCTTCTGATGATGTGTTATGTAGCCGACCATCTGTCATGACAAAAATATCATCAATCGCATCTGTATAACCACTCCAATCGTGATCTGTTATTAAAATTGTTTTGCCTTGACTTTGATAGGCTTTGATAACGTCGATTAGTTGTAATCTTGCAACGGGATCAACGTTAGCAAAAGGTTCATCTAATAATAAATAATCACTGTCTGCAGCTAAAACGGTGGCTAGTGCAACCTTTTGTTTTTCGCCACCAGATAGGTTCAATAAGTCATGGTGCATAAATGCTGTCATACCAACACTTTTCATGGCATCTGTAATACGTTTTTCAATATCTTCAGGCCTAACTTGTAAATTTTCAAGGCTAAATCGCAGTTCTTCAAAGGGTGTTCTCATGACAAATTGACGTGTTGGATTTTGAAATAGGTAGCCAATATGTGTCACACGCTGATAAGGAACAATGTCATGAATATCATAACCACCGAGAGTTAATTTACCGGTCAATGTGCCATCACTAAATGTTGGATATAATCCGGATAATAATTTAAGCAATGTAGATTTACCACTACCACTTGGACCAACGAGTAAATTAAAACTATTCGGTCGTAATTTGAGTGAAATATCGGTTAACACTGGTGTTTCGCGATAAGCAAAATTCACATGGTCAACCACTAAATCAGTCACGATGCAAAACACCAGCCTTTTCTATCAGTTTTTGGATGGCAACAACTAAGACACCACCAAAAAACAAAAGTGAGAGAAAGCGTGTTATGAACAAGGCGATTAATAGACCAATATGATAAGAACTGTAACCATCACGGAAAGCAGACCAGATAAAAGTCACAATTGTTCCGGTAATTGCTGAGGCAAAGATACCACGCCAGCCCCAGTTTTTGTAACCTAAAACAGCAAATCCCGCTTCACTACCGATACCTTGTACAAAGCCAGATAACAAAGTTGCGACACCCCATTGACCGCCGAGTAGCATTTCAACAGCAGAAGCAAATAATTCACCTAAAACACCAGCACCTGCTTGTCGAATCAAAATACTAGCAAGGGGGGCAGCCATCATCCAACCACCAATTAAAAGCTCATTTGCAAAAGGCGCTAAACCCAATGGTGTTAAAGCAGCTGATAATAAATTATAAATTGGGCCAAGTACCCAAAAAATAAAACCGATAAAGACAGCGACGAATGCCAGTAACAACACATCACGAAGTGCCCAACGTGTTGATTTTGACTTTGAAATAGTTTGCATAAGATTATGCCTCCAATAATTTTTTTGTAGTTGTTATTTTATGTCTGGCATACAAAATGGTTTAAAATCGAAAATTTTTTATATAGTGCTTTCTAAGCGAATAAAAAACCCTTGGTTCATTTATGAGCCAAGAGTTTGCCTAGTACAACATCAAAAAAAGCAATTCTCCCTTCGCTGGTATTAACCAGATCAGGTTCAATGGGTGTTTCTCAGCCACGTGGCACCCCAGATTGTTAAATATTAAACTACAAGTTAAATTTAACATAATTTTTTTGATTATGCAACTATGTTAAAATGAGCATTGAAAGTTAGTAACTGTTATTTTAAGCAAAAAGAGGTGTGGTTTATGCGTCAAGTAGTTTTTTACGGTGCCATAAGTTTGGATGGCTTTTTGTCTGACGAAAATGATGATTTGCAGTGGCTATTTGATACTAATTTAAATGGTCAATCAACTTATGAAACGTTTGAGAAACAGATTAGTACATTTGTAATGGGCCGAAAAACATTTGAAGTGGCACAGAAGCTTATGGGTGAAGAAATGCTTTATGCAGGTAAAGAAAAAGTTATTTTTTCGCGTGGCAATCATATGAGTCAAACAGATACGACTTATGTTTCAGGGAATGTCGTCGATATTATTAAAGATTATCAAAAACAAACGGGTGATAATATCTGGGTTGTTGGCGGTGGGAGCATTTTAAAGCCATTGCTTGAAGCCAATATGGTTGACGAATTTTGGATACAAATTGTGCCCGTGTTACTTGGACAGGGGAAGCGGTTGTTTGAACCTGGTAGGTATCGTTATCGTTTACAGGTAGTTGAAACAGCACAATTGGGTGAAATGACAGAAATTCACCTTAAAAGGGTAAATGCCATAAAGTAGTCGCTTATCTAAAGTTAAAAGTTGGACGTCCGGAGATACAATCGCTGTTGGTGAAATGCTAATTCAATTATTAAGAAGATACAAGTTAGGTGTGACGACACAAGAAGTGACAGTTGAAAAAATCAATATTGATGATGAATTTTTTACGCAAACTCAGCACGCAAAACACCATACTTAACAGAGTCATAATAAGCGCCTTGCCAATAGCGTACTGATCGTATTGTGCCTTCATGCACAAAACCGACTTTTTCACTAACGCGCATCATACCGATATTGCCAGACCAGGTTGTCAGGCCAATGTGTGGTAGTTCTGCATGTTGTGAAAATAGTTCTGCGAGCCAAATTTTTAGGGTAACGCTGGCGATACCTTTACCCCAATCACTTTTTTGATAAATGATAATACCAACTTCTAACCAATGTTGAAGCTTGCCATCAGCCCAATGTGCAGAAACTTCACCGACGATACGGTCGTTATACCAAATTAAACGATGGTGCGCATTATCAATTAGCTCAGGCGCTTTTTGTTGAAATTCATGCCATGTTGGGATAGGATCTCGAAAATAGGGGCCATTAAAGGCCATCCAGGTACGATCGGATAATGTACCGTATTCAACGTCATAAACGTATTTAATATCTGATTCTGAAAAAGGTTCAACATTGATGGCCATACTATCTCCTAATTATTCGCAGTGGTGCTGGGATTGAACTGTACATATATGTTCAAATCTTTATAAGTCCCATGATAGTAAATTTGATCTTTAAGTTTGGCTTCGAATGTAAAACCAAGGCGATTGGCTACGGCGATACTTTTATTATTCTCACTATCTGCTTCTAAGATTATTTTATGTAACGATAGTTTATCGCATGCAATTGCCACAAGATGTGATACTGCATTTGTTATGATGCCTTGTCCTTGTACAGAAGTGGACAACCAGTAACCAATTTTGGCAGTATGATTGACGTGGTTGATGTCGTGAAGATCCACCATGCCAACAGGTAGCCCATCAGCAAGAATAGTTAATACAAGTAAATTATATTTTGCATTTTGCGCGCGTGCATAACGAATAAATTGCCGTTCATCTGAAACAGTAAGAGTTGTATCAGTCCACGGCATAAAACGAGCTAATGTTTCTCGGTCACGTGTGATTGCTGAGAATAGCGCTTCTGCATGGCTTTCTTCTGGAAAAGAAAGTATGACTTCGTGGACACCAACTATAAACTTTGAAAAATTAAACATGCACAAACCCTCCTGATAAAGATTATTATACGCGTCTATCATTAGCAAGGGGCAATAAAAAAAGCGATCAATTGATCGCTTTTTCTTATTGCCCCTGCTGGATTCGAACCAACGATAGTGGCACCAGAAGCCACCGCCTTACCGCTTGGCCAAGGGGCAATTACTCTAACTATTTTACAGAAGTTTAGTGAGTTTTGCAAGTCTAAAAATGACCTTTGTTAAATATTCTTTTTTTGTATATACTAGATAAAACAGTAGGGGGAGAAATTATGCAATATGCAACATACGAGAACACAGTTGAAAAACTAAACAGGCATCACATCACGCTCCGTGAAATTGCCATAATTGGGTATGACAGTGAAAAATCCTATCTACCAGGGTTAACTATTGAACAAGTTGAGGAAGCTGTCATTAGTGTCTTACATAAGCGTGTCGTTCAGCATCAAATCTGGGTTGCTTTGGAGTTAGATCGTTTGGCAGAAGCACACTTGTTAGAATCACCATTACAAGATTTGGTTGAAAATGATGACACGTTGTTTGGTGTGGACGAAACATTGGGCACTGCGATTGCAATGTCTTTTGATACAATTGGGGTAACAAACTATGGCTATATCGATAAAATAAAAGTCGGTTTAGTTGGCGAATTGGACCGCAAAGGAAAAACAACGGCAGCAGTGACGACATTTGCGGATGATATAGTTGGTGCATTAGCTGCTGCGGCAGCATCAAAAGTTGCCCATAAGTATGCGGCCGGTACCAATCATACAGATATTAACCTAGGTGAATAGAATTTGTTTTGATTTTTTCTATTGATTAAATTTGCAAAATCGGTCTATACCAATTATAATTAAAGTTAAGAATAAATAGGAGGAATGGCAAACACTGTTTTGTTACTCACAATGAGTGTATCGTGCTTGCTAATATTTATATCATGGCTAAATTATTAAAAAATATTGATCTCTATACAGGTTCAAAGCATATAACAGATGCCTTTATACGCTTCACAGATGTTATTGATGACGTCGGCTATATGATTGACTTTACACCACAAGCCGATGATGAACTGATCCCAGAAGCAACTGGGAAGCTCGTTGTGCCTGGTTTTATTGATGTTCATAAGCATGGTGGTTACGGATTGGATACCATGGACGGTGATGCTGAAAAACTCAACGACATGGTTAATAAAATGGTTACTGAAGGTATTACGTCGCTTTTTCCAACAACGATGACGCAGTCACCTGAGAATATCGAACGTGCCTTGGTAACCATTAATGAAGTTGCTAAAACTAATCCTGTTATTCAGGGTATCCATTTGGAAGGGCCATTCATCAACAAGGTATTTATGGGTGCGCAACCGGAAGAATACATTATTGATCCAGATACTGAATTGCTTAAAAAGTGGTATACATTATCTGGTGAGCGTATCAGATTAGTAACTTATGCACCGGAAAACGGTGGCCTACCTGACTTTGAAGAATTTATGTTAAAGCATCATATCATCCCATCAATTGGTCATTCAAATGCTACGCGTGAACAATTGATACATTCACGTGCGTCGCATATGACACATCTGTACAATGCGCAAAGGCCCTTACATCATCGTGAGCCTGGTGTCACTGGTCATGGTATGTTAGAAACATCAATTACAGGAGAATTAATCGCCGATGGTTTTCATATTGTCCCTGATATGTTGGAAATTGCCTTTCGCTTAAAGGGTGCGCATCAATTAGAACTTGTGACAGATTCAATGCGTGCTGAAGGCTTGGGAAATGGCATCTCGGAACTTGGTGGGCAAAAAGTGATTGTTAAGGATAAGCAAGCACGTCTTGAAAATGGGCATCTAGCTGGCTCAGTATTAGCGTATGATGATGCGTTCCGTAACATACAACAGTTTACATCCGCTGATATTCATGATGCTGTGCAAATGACTTCAGTCAATCAAGCACGAGAGTTTGGATTAACACAAAAAGGCGACTTGTCTGCTGGTAAAGATGCCGACTTTAATATTTTTAACAAGGAAGATATGCAATTACAGGCGACTTATTCATTTGGACGCCGTTTTGCACGGAAAAATTAATGACAAAACCCGCCATACCACGTTACATTCAAATTCATAATCAAATAAAATCACGTATTGAAGCCGGAGAGTGGCAATCACCGAAACGTTTACCTGCTGAACGCGAGTTGTCAGAAACTTTTAATGTGTCGCGTATGACGCTACGACAAGCTATTCAGACACTTGTCGATGAAGGCTTATTAGAACGAAAAGTTGGTTCTGGCACCTATGTGGCGGAGAAAAAAGTATCTGAGCGTGCATTAGGCATGACAAGTTTTACAAAACTAATGGCTAATACCGGTCGTATTTCAAAAACGCAGACAGTTAGTTATAAAGTAACATCACCATCTGCATCTGAAATTATGCACCTGCAATTAGCAGATGATGATGATGTTTTGGTGATGGAGCGTTTGCGGATGGGTGACAATGAACCTATCTTACTTGAAAGAACAACATTGCCGGCAAAATTAATTAGTAATTTTTCACGCCATGATTTGACAGAATCTTTGTATCTGACATTAGAAAAAGCAGGGATCCAACCTGGACGTGCAGAACAAACAATTTCAGCGACTTTGGCGAATGAACGTTTGTCAGAACTTTTGCAAATTAGACGTGGGGATGCCATATTGAATGTGCGTCAAGTATCTTTTGATCAAAATGAGCAACCATTTGAATATGTACGTTCTTACTATGTTGGCGAACGTTTTGAATTTACATTAACACGGTAAATTAATGCGCTAAAATGTTGAAACGATAGATAATTGTTAGTCTTATAATTTTAGGTATGAGCCTGAACTCTTTTAGTGATCTTTACCTCAAAATATAAATTGCATTTGAAGAGGCAGTTGCCAAACAAAAATAAACACCTTGAAAGTTACTATAACTTTCAAGGTGTTTATTTTTTGTAAAAAAGAGAGATATTTGAGAATTTATTTATGACTAAATTTTTTGGCTAAATAATCACCAATCAGTTGAACAACAAGGACAAAAATCAAAACGAGTAATGTTGCCACAAGTGTTGTATCTGTCGCAAAGCGATTGTAACCGTAGGCAATTGCCATATTACCAAGTCCACCAGCACCTATGGCACCAGCCATGGCCGTTAACCCGATTAAACTAATCAAAGTAACTGTCGACACACGAGCAATTTCAGAGCGACCTTCACGTAAATAAACGCCAAAGACAATGTCCCAAAACGAGGCACCTACTGACTGAGCAGCCTCAACAATACCACTATCAACTTCTGCTAAAGCGACTTGTATTTGTCGCGCGTAAAATGGAAAAACGCCAAGGGCTAAAGGCACTAAAGCTGCGGTTGTTCCGATTTGAGTACCAACAATTAATTTCGTAAAAGGTGCAATGAATGCTAATAAAATAATGAAGGGCACTGCACGAAAGACAGAAACAATTTTATCAAAGAACCAGAACAATAATTTATTTGGCGCAATGCCATTTGGTGCTGTAATAATTAAACCAATACCAAAGATCAAACCTAGAATACCACCAAAAATAGCTGACCAAAAAGTCATATAAAATGTCTGAACAATAGAAGTCCACCAGCCTGTATCACCGGTCCAACCTTGATAAACGACATTTGGGAACGTATCTGAAAACCATTTTATCATAGTTATTTACCGCCTTTTAGTATTTCAATTTCAACATGATGATCAGCTAAAGTTGATGTTGCTGCCTTAATTTGCTCATCTGTGCCTGATAGAATAACAAGTAGGGAGCCAACTGGCGTGTTTTGTAAAATTTCAACATTGCCATATAAAATATTAGCTGTGACTTGGAAATCACGAAATAAACCGGCAATTAAAGGCTCATCTGTTGTTGCGCCAACATAGGACAAACGGATAAATAGTTCATTATCGCTAAGATTTTGTACCAAGGGTTGCGCAGAAATTGTTGCAATAGCTTTATCAATATTTGTTGCTGTTTCAATGAATTCTTTGGTTAGCTGCTGTGTTGGCTGAGCAAATATGTCAAGTAGTGAGCCACGTTCAATAATTTCACCATTTTGCATCACAGCAACTTTATTGGCAATTTCTTTCACGGCTTGCATTTCATGGGTGATTAAAACAATTGTTAAACCAAGTTTTTCATTGAGCTTTTTTAATAAACTTAGGATTTGATTCGTAGTTTTGGGGTCTAATGCAGAAGTTGCCTCATCAGATATTAAAATTTCAGGATCATTTGCTAGTGCTCGCGCAATGGCAACACGTTGTTTTTGACCACCTGATAGTTGTGACGGATATTGTTCAGCACGGTCTGTTAAGTCAACTAATTTTAATAATTCTGTGACTTTTAACTTTTTTTGATCCTGAGTTAACTTGCTGTGTTGCAAGGCAAAAGCCACGTTTTCAGTGACAGTGCGTTCATTGAGTAAATTAAAGTGTTGAAAAATCATGCCAATTTTTCGCCTACGATTACGCAGATCATTTGCCTTGATACGCACTTTTTTGTTGTTACCGTTATCAGCTTGAAAGAATGTTTCACCATTAACAATAACAGAACCACTCGTAGGCTCTTGTAATAGGTTAATGACACGAACTAATGTTGATTTTCCGGCACCAGAATAGCCGACAATGCCATAAACATCTCCACGGTTGATTGTGATAGAAACGTCTTTGACGGCTGTAATTGTACGCTTTTTTTGATAAAATGTGACATCGATATGATTTAGTGAAATTATGGGGTTACTCATTTATTGACTCCTTTTTTAAAACCAATGGATAAGATGTTTAATTACAGCTCGTAGCGCTTTATGAGTGCTTTAATGACATCAATATGCTGGTTATAATCCGATAAGCGGATGTTTTCATTGGGTGCATGATCTTTTGTATCAGCGTAACCAACGCCAAAGCTTGCAATAGGCGCTTGTAAAATTTGGTGAATAATTGCCATAGGGCCTGTACCAGGTGATGTTGGCAGTACAACTGGTGAGACATGATAATAATTAGCTACGACATCTATCACACGTAATATCTCAGGATCAGACATGTCACTACGATAGCCGAGTTGGCCAAGTGTCTTGGTGATCACTATATCGGATAAACCAGCCGCCTGTAGGTGATCAGATATACGTTGTAAGGTCAAGTCTGGGGACATATTTGGTACCAAGCGTGACTCTAATTTGGCGGTAGCTGTGGCAGGTAAAACCGTTTTAACACCATTACCATTATAACCTGATGTGATACCTTCGATGTTAATTGTTGGTTTAAAATATAATGTTTCCTTGAGATCGTCACCATTTCGATCAGAATAGAGTGGGACTGTTAAGCCATGTTGGGCAATAAGTGATTCTCTGGTCAATGGTAATGCTTGTACAAGTGCCTTTTCGCGGTCGTTTGGTGCAACA
Source organism: Leuconostoc gelidum subsp. gelidum KCTC 3527 (assembly GCF_000166715.1). Taxonomy (GTDB): domain Bacteria; phylum Bacillota; class Bacilli; order Lactobacillales; family Lactobacillaceae; genus Leuconostoc; species Leuconostoc gelidum. Next base: position 72,356 of record NZ_AEMI01000016.1, on the reverse strand, counting down.
ACATCATCGTAAAAATGTGGCACAGCAATATTTCCAAGTGAATCAAACAACGTGGCAATGGCACGAGATAGGCGCATTGGCGCAGAATCTACAATTGCAGCAAGAGATGAGTGTAAGTCATTAGCTGCAGTTGTGACAGATAGATCAAAGGTAACAATGCCTTTATTGCCACCAAATATTTCAATAATATCTTCGGCATTTTTACCACCAGATTCCCAAATAACGAGATCAGCTTGTAATTGATCTTGATACTTAGCCAGATACTCTGTTAAATAGCGTGATGCAGTTTCCTCTGATCCTTCAACGATAAAAGTGATATTTATGGGCAGTTCCTGGTTATTTTCAATTAAATATTCTGCTATAGCAGCTAATCTTGCCGTGAGATTACCCTTATCATCATCAACACCACGCCCATACAATTTACCATCATGTGCAGTTAAACGCCAAGGATCAGACTGCCATAAGTTTAATGGTTCAGCTGGTTGAACATCATAATGATTGTAAATAACTAGTGTTTTGGCATCAGGATTATGACTTGAAAATTTAGCGAGAATAAAGGGTGCAAAATAAGTATCATCGTAAATCACCTGTGCACCGAGTTTTCGAAATTCATTTGCAATAATAGTCGCAATTTCTGGCAGATGAGTCTCCATTGCCGAAACACTAGGTATTGCAACGAGTTGTTCCAGGAGTGTCATGTATTGTTGACGAATGTTCATCGTATTTTCTCCTATAAGACGTTATGTACCTGCAACGTTAATTGCAGATTGCTACTTAGTTAATCAATGATTTATTTTTTATAATCCCAGACAGTAAGTTGGGCTGTACCATAAAACTTTTTAACCAGTGATTTTGTTTTATCTGTTTGTAATGATTTGACAACGTCTTTATACACTTGTTTATCTTTATCCTTTTTATTAGCCGCAATAAAGTTAAAGTATTGTTGAGAGTCTTTATTTAACTTTTCAACGTAAATGGCTGAGTTAACATCTATTTTAGCTGACTTTGCGAAGTTTGTGTTGATAACAGATGCACCAATAGTTGGGTCCGTTAGAGAAGAAGCCGTTTGTGAACCATCGACGGGGGTTACTTTCAGATTTTTTGGATTTTCAGTAATATCTTTTGGTGTTGCTTTTGTTGTATCCTTAATTTTAATTAAACCAGCTTCGGCCAGTAGGTGTAGACCACGATTTTCGTTGGTTGGATCATTAGCGATTGTAATCTTATCACCTGACTTGATATTTGAAACGTTTTTATATTTATCTGAATAAATTCGAAGCGGTGTCGTCCAAGTATCACCAATTGCGACAATATTTGTCTTATATTGTTCATTCCAATTAGCTAAATAGGGGTAGTTTTGGAAAGCATTTAAATCAATATCACCAGCAGAAAGTGCTTTGTTTGGTTGGAGATAATCGGTAAATTTTTTGGTCTTTAAGGTAATGCCATACTTATCTTTAGCAGTTTTACTGACAGACTTCCAAATTTCATCTTCATTTTTATCACCAGCCATAACACCAATTGTGACAGTTTTTTCAGAAGATTTGTTGCTTTGATGGCCAAAAGTTAAGTAGGCGCCAGCAGCTATAACAATAACGATACCGCCGATAATCCAATTTGTTTTCTTACTCATAAGTAGTCTCCATTTTAAATTTCTAAGCTAAATGAGGGTACGATTATTTACTAAAATCAGTGTCCCAAGCAGCAAGTTCAACACCATCATAGGCTTTGTTTATAGCATTTTTAGTTGCTTGTGTATGATATGATTTAACAACATCTTTCAGGACTTGTTTGTTTTTGTTAGAACTTTTAGCCGCTATAATATTAACCCATTGGTGAGAGTTTTTATTGATTGGTTCAACAAATATTGCTTTTTTATAGTCTAATCCGGCAGTGTCCGCATACGTGCCGTTGACGACTGCACCCTGTACGTCTGTTAACGACCGTGCAGTTTGATCGGCTGCTAACTCTTTAATTTTTAATGATTTTGGGTTTTTGGTAATATCTTTCACCGTTGCTGTGGTTAAACCAGATTTCAGATCAATCAATCCAGCAGCCTTCAAGACATATAATGACCGACTTTCATTTGATGTATCATTTGGTACAACAATAGTATCTCCTGTTTTATATTCTGACACTTTTTTGTAGGTATTTGAATATAAACGAATAGGTGAGATAACGGTATCGCCTATTGCAACAATCTTATCGCCAGTCGCCTTGTTTGATGCTGCTAGGAAGGCATAGTGTTGGAAGGCATTAATGTCAATATCGCCAGCAGCTAAGGCTTTATTTGGTTGATTGTAGTCTGAGAACTGCTTGAATTTTAGGGTAATGCCGTATTTATTTTTGGCTGTTTTAGACACTGAATTCCAAATGTCAGTATCCTGCTTTGATCCTGACATAATACCAACTGTTACAATTTTGTTATTTGATTTTTCAGTAGATTTGTGTCCAAAGGTTGCATAGGCGATGCCACCAATGGTAATGACAGCTACGCCACCAATAACCCAATTTGTTAATTTACTCATAATTTCTTCTCCCAAGTAGTTTGTGTAATGGTTCGACATGGATTTTAAAAATAAACAAGCAAAACATAGTGATTATCACACAAAAAAACCGCTACTGTAAACTTAAATACAGAAGCGGCTAAAAAGCGCGTTACCATTCTGAGTTGTAAGCTAATATTACTATTAGCTTGCTCACTAACCATCGGGCATCGGGAGATGATCCTAGCCGAATGGTGTGCCCAATAACGCGGGCCAAAGCGTTGTCAACTAAATGGTAAACCAATTCGTTAACACCAATCACAGGTCATTTTCACAATTGTACGCACGCTAATTTGCATCAACCATTAGCTTTCTATGCTTTGCTTAATTGTTACTTTTCTGTTCAACTTGTTTATTTCTAAAATCGTTAAACTCTATAATACTCAAAAGCTTAAGATTTGTCAACTATTTTTTTGAATAATCAAAAAGTAAACCGAAAATAGTAATCAAAATAACACTAGAACCAAGTAATGTGAAGTGTTTAAGATAGGTTGACAATAATGCGGATACAAAGGCACCAAATAAAAATGCTAAAATAATTAATGAAAATAGGCTAGCATTTTGCAAAGCTGTTCTATTTTTTGTATAAAAATAAGTGATTAAATTAGCACCGACATTACGTAAATTGCCTGTTGACATGACACTGGTAAAAGGTAATCCTTGCACTTTTGGAAAGGCATCTAGTTGAATAGCTAAGAAAAAAGACAATAATGTGATGAAAACGGTACTAGATATTTGTGTGCGAATAAAGACAACTAAACTGATGCCGATTATTTCGATAATCAAACTATGCTGTTGTGTGGATAATTTTCTGGCTTTGAACTGATGCTTGATAACATTGTTAAAGGCTGCACCTAACAAGAAGAACAGAATTGGCAATAGAAAACTTGAGGCATAATTAAATTGACCTCTGGCAAGTGAGATACCTGCTTGAATGATATTACCTGTCTGCAAACTAGCAAAACGTTCACCGTGATACTGAAAAGTATAGGCATCAACGAAACCGGAATTGGTAGCCAGCAGAAGGGCAATTGGCAGGCGTTCTTGAATAGGATGTGTGCTGATTTCAGACATGATAAAAAGTGTAAGCAAGATCATCATCAGTGATGATCTTGTTGTTCCTTCCAAATAAAATTTACTTTCTTATTTTACGCTATTTTGACAAATGAAGTTGGTTTTTTTGAGTAGACGACATTTTTTGAAATAAAATAACTGTGAGGCAGGTAAATTCATTGGTTTGAGCGACAGTTTTTGTTATAATATGAGCAATAAGGGGAAAATATGAGGACATTCATTAAATTTATAATTGCCGCAATACTCACATCATTGATCGGTTTGAAAGTTGTACAGGCAGATTATCGCGTGACAAATTACCAACAAGAAGTCCATATTGCAGAAAATGGTACGGCGAATATTGATAAGACTGTAACTTACAAGTTTGATGATGATATGAACGGGGTATACCTAAAAGAAAGTCTAACTAAACCAGTTAATGGCAATAAACCATACCAGTGGGGCGGATTGCAAACGATTACAATTGCTCGTAATGGTGAAAAGGCCCGACCAATTACCCCACGAGTTGGTGACGAAAATATTGGTTATGTGACGTCAAAGACGCGTTCAAGTGTGCAGGAAAAAGTCTATTATCCAATTAAAGCAAACGACGACATTACGGTCAGATATACCTATCGTTTAAAAGATCTCATTATAAATTGGGACGATGTCTCTGAAATTAATTGGCGGATTATTTCAAATTGGGATCAAGCATTAGAAAATGTTAAAATTACTGTACTCTTACCTAAACAACCAGCAAAGACACTCAAAGGTTGGGTGCACAGCAGCTCAATTGGTCATCTGACTATCAATAAAAAGCGTGCAGAATTGCGTGTGACAACAGCACGCGTTAAAGCAAATCATACGTTAGAATTACATACCTATTTTGATAAGTCACAAACGCCATTGAACACAAATATTCAGCCAGGTCATCGCGCAAAAATCATATCGCAATCAGAAGCAGAACGGACAATCAAGCATAATAAAACATTGCGAATGATTGCTATTTGTGGTTTTATAGTGCTACCGATTGTTTTCTTAGCGCTGTTTGCATTAATTTTGTGGTACAAATTTCGTATTCGAAATCAGTTACGTCGTACACAGCAAAAGAGCGGCATAAATATGGGAACTGTTCACATTTATGACATACCAAATGACTTGGGACCAGCATTAATTAATGCCCGTATTAAGCAACAAGCTGATATATCTAAAGTTATAGTAGCCACTCTGATGGACTTGATCGCTCGAAAAAAAGTTACGATTACTTATCAGAATGTTAGTGATGTAGATCATACAGTTTATCGTGTAGTCGACGAAAGTGGTTTGCGTCAATTTGAAAGCTTGCTAATTGACATGATTTTTGGCAAAAAAAGAGTAGATGTATATCAACATGAGTTTCAAAAACCAGAATCACTTGTGTCAAAACGCATTCATAAAGGTATCGATAAGTTTCAACGTGAAATTACCGCAGCTGAAGATAAAGACAGCATCATTGATTCAGTGACGACAAATAAAGTGACCAATACTAAAATTTTGATGATGGCATTACTAGTCATTGTTGGCGGTAGTGCTATCATTGGGCTGTTATTCATGGCAAACTATAGTAACATTTGGCAATTATGGTTAGTTGCGGGTGGTATGTTTATCATGAGCCTTGTAGGTTTACTGATTTTAAAACAACAGTCAACGATATTCTTCACTGTTCCTGATGGTGTCATCGAAAAATGGCAGTGGACCGGTTTTGCAGCAATGCTACATAATATTGCAAATCTTGATAATAAAACGGTACTTGATGTACAGTTATGGGACAAATTACTTGCTTATGCCGTTATTTTTGGTGAAGCAAATCAGGTAGCAAAGACACTTAAACGTTGGGCTGAAGATGCTAATATATCAGTGACTAATTTACCAGTATATATGATATATAGTAGTTTTGGTGCCAACTGGTCAGTAAATTTGGTTAATAATATTCAAACCAATGCTGGTTTTGAGAGCAATGTTTCCGGCAATGGTGGTAGTTTTTCTGGTGGTTATTCCGGCGGCGGTGGTGGCGGTGGCGGTGGCGCTTTTTAAATTTACCAGTCTGTATGATCAAGATAGTGAGTAGTCAAAACTTGCGTCTAGCCGTGTGTTTTGGTACAATAAATTTATAATATTTCCTGAGGGAGTAACTGGCGGATTTTCCGCGATAATACCGTCAAAGCGAGCAATATTTTATTGCTTATATCGAACGACTAGTTCCGGTACTATCTTAAATGGTGAGACTCATGTAAATGGCTGGCACAAATTTGTTCAGTTACATTTGCATGGGTCTTTTTATTTGAAGTAACCCACAGAGTTTAGGCGCAGTAAGCGTAGGAGGAAGTTATGGCAGAACAGCCATTATATAATCAAGATGTCACGAAAGTGCTTTCTGATTTACAAACAGATGAAAAAAAGGGTTTGACACAGACCGAGGCGAATCAGCGCTTTCTTGCTGATGGTCCGAATCAACTCAAGGAAGCAGTTTCAACAACACTTTTTCAAAAATTCATTAATCAATTTAAAGATTTTATGATTGCAATTCTATTAGTAGCAGCAGTTGTAGCAGCTTTTACTGGTGAATTAGTAGATGCCATCTTTATTTTGGCAATTGTGATTATCAATGCTGTTTTTGGTGTATTTCAAGAGGCTAAAGCAGAAGATGCGATTAATGCCTTAAAAGAGATGTCCACACCCAATGCTAATGTGATTCGTGATGGCAAAGATATGTCTGTCAAATCAACAGAGTTGGTTACAGGAGATGTGGTCCGCTTAGAAGCAGGTGACATTGTACCTGCCGATATTCGTATTATCGAATCGGCCTCATTACAAATAGAAGAAGCCTCACTAACAGGGGAATCTGTCCCAGTTGATAAAGTGGCCACGACCTTAGCAGCTACCGATTTACCATTGGGCGATCGTGCAAACCTGGGCTTTATGAATACAAATGTCACTTATGGCCGTGGTATTGGTGTTGTTGTCGGTGTAGGTATGGCAACTGAAATGGGCCATATTGCAGGCATGTTGGAATCTTCAGATGAAACTAAGACACCATTACAAGAAAACCTTATCAAATTGGGCCGTATATTGACTTACTTGATTTTGTTTATTGCTGCTATTACTTTTGTTGTTGGCTTAGCACGCGGTCGAGAGACAATTATTGATATGCTTTTGACGTCGATTTCACTAGCTGTGGCAGCTATTCCTGAAGGATTGCCCGCCATTGTGACAATTACCTTAGCACTTGGGACAACACGTATGGCAGCGCGTAATGCTTTGATACGTAAGTTACCAGCCGTTGAAACATTGGGTTCAACTGATATTATTGGTTCTGATAAAACAGGGACATTAACCCAGAACAAAATGACAGTTGAAAAGATTGTTGTTAATGCAGAAATATACGATGCAGCCACAACTGAGCCACTATCGGGCACAGTTGGTCGTTTGGCAGATATTTTAGCTTTAAATAATGATACGAAACGAACTGAAAATGGCTATATTGGTGATCCAACAGAAACAGCTTTAATTGCCTTCAATGAAAATCATCATCGCGATATTGACACATTGTTTAGTGAGATGCCACGTTTGGCGGAAATACCGTTTGATTCAGAGCGTAAATTAATGTCCACAGTTCACCCGGCACCAAATGGGTATATTATAACCGTTAAAGGGGCACCAGATGAGCTATTGAAGCGGGCCACAAAAATCGAAATGGCTGGCAACATTGTGGCCCTTTCAGATGACATTCGTGCCAAGTTATTATCAATTAATTCAGAATTAGCAACACAAGCTTTACGTGTATTAGGATTTGCTTACAAATTGACTGATACAGTACCAGAAGAGATGACGTCAGAAGCAGTCGAAAATGAGTTAGTCTTTACTGGATTTACTGGTTTGATTGATCCAGAACGTCCAGAAGTCGCACAGGCTGTGGCTGAGGCTAAGAAAGCAGGTATTCGCTCAATGATGATCACGGGGGATCATCGTGACACGGCTGCCGCTATTGCGATTCGCCTAGGTATATTGGATGAAAAAGACAAAGAAACAGCTGTCATTTCAGGATCCGACTTGGACAATATGACTGAAAACGAGTTCGCAGCAAATGTTCATAAATACAGTGTCTATGCACGTGTTGCACCAGAACATAAGGTTAAAATTGTGAGTGCTTGGCAAAAGAAGGGCAAAGTTGTAGCGATGACTGGTGATGGTGTTAATGATGCACCAGCATTGAAAACAGCAGACATTGGTATCGCCATGGGTATCACAGGAACAGAAGTATCAAAGGGCGCTTCAGACATGGTCTTGGCTGACGATAACTTTGCAACAATTGTCCATGCTGTTGAAGAAGGGCGAAAAGTTTTTGCTAACATACAAAAGGCACTCCAGTACTTGTTAGCATCTAATTTAGCTGAAGTGATTTCAATTTTTGTGATGACATTGTTGGGTTGGCATATCTTAGCACCAATCATGATTTTATGGATTAATTTAGTCACGGATACGTTGCCTGCTATTGCTTTAGGTGTTGAACCAGCACAAAAAGATGTGATGACACAAAAACCACGAGGACGCAGTGCAAGTTTCTTGTCGGGCGGTGTTGGCGCAGCAATCGTTTGGCAAGGCATCTTGCAAGCTGTGATTGTATTATCAGTTTATGGCTTCGCTTTAGCTTATCCAGTTCACCTAGCTGATGCAGAAGCACACCGTGATGCATTGACAATGTCATTTATGACATTAGGTCTGATGCAGATGTTTAACGCCATTAACGTGAAGTCAGTTTATGGCTCAATGCTTGGAAAACAGGCATTCCAAAACAAATTATTTAACTGGGCATTGCTTAGTTCACTAGTTGTTATGGCAGCAGTAGTTGTTATTCCAGCGCTAAACCCAGTGTTCCATGTTTCTCATTTAGATAGTTATCAATGGGCAATCGTGTTATTTGCGGGAATAAGTATTATAATTATAGTTGAGATAGTAAAACTCGTACAACGAAAAATTTTTAAAAAGGGATAATTAAGACATTGGCAAAATTCAATCCAAAACAAGCACAAATTTATATTCAGACGTTACAAAACGTTCTAACAAATACTGAAGAGACGGCAACGCGCGTTTCGCCATTTTTTACAAAGTTAGACGATGCGAAACAAGCTGATAAAATTGCAGAGATACCAACGGCAGAGTTCGCTGAAATTAAGGCGGAGTTTGAAGATACGGTAGAAAACTATAAAGATAATGCGTCACAACTTACCTCTGCATCAGCGCCTATTCGTTTACTTGGCGTGCACAAATCGTTAACATCAGCTTACGTGAAATACACTGAGGCCACCCAGCTAATGGCTGATGCGGTGATTGTTGCCGATCAAAAAATTGATGTACAAAAATATGAGAAATCAGAACAAGATCAATCAGTATATCTTGAAAAAATTCATACAGCAGTTGCCAAAATTATGAATTCAGGTATGCAATCTTGAGCGTATTTTGCGCATGAGTTGGGTTATTTAATAATAATCATAAAAGCGTCAACAGATTTAAAGTCTGTTGACGCTTTTTATGTAGTCGTCATTATTTTGCTTGATCAGCCTCAACACCATAGATTTCAATATGAAATCCGGTAATATTTAAACCGCTGACTTGACGTGCAGCTTCAAAAAGTGGTGCGACATCGAAATTATCTGCGTCGATAATTTCGTTTGTGTTGCTATTAATAATATGATAATGTGGTTCACCATAGTAATCATAATGACGTTTATCATCTTTTAGGGTATCAATGACAATAATAATACCAACATCGACTAGTTTATCAAGTGTGTTATATATGGTTGCGAGACTAATGTTACTGAGGTCGGCATGAATCATTTCTGCTGTTGGATGTGTTTCATGTGTCATTAAGTATTCTAAAATCGACAATCGTTGAAAAGTTGCTTTTAACCCATGGGCTTGTAGTATGTCACGTAACGTTTTGTCTACCATAATATAACCTCCTATATTATAAAATATTATACCACGTACTATAGAATGTTTCTAATTAACTTGATTTTTAATCTAAAATTTGGTATAACTAAATTAGAATAATTCTAAAAGAGGGAAATGATGGATAAACAAAGTTTAATGCAACGTAACAATTTAATTAGAGCAGCAGTTATGGGTGCAAACGATGGTATTTTATCAGTATCTGGTATTGTTTTAGGTGTAGCTGGGGCTACAAGTCATACTGGTACAATTTTACTAGCAGGTTTTGCGGGGATGCTAGCAGGCACCGTATCGATGGCTATGGGTGAGTACGTGTCAGTCAGTTCACAACATGATGCGCAAGAAAAGGTGAGACGCGTTCAAACTGAGGCGTTAGCAACCAATTATGACGGCGAATTTTCTTATGTCGCAGAAAAATATGTGGCTGATGGCATCTCACCACATTTAGCGGAACAGGCTACTGAAGAGATGATGACAAAAGATGCTTTGACAACCACTGTACGTGAACGTTATGGCTTTTCACTAGATCATGAATTAAGTGCAGGTGGGGCGGCTTTAGCGTCGTTAATTAGCTTTCCAATTGGTTCGATTTTGCCAATGGTAGCTATTTCATTAATGCCAAGAGATATGCGTGAAGTAGCTACTTTTATGGCAGTGATCGTTGCATTAGCCATAACAGGATATGCAGCAGCATCTCTAAATGGTGCTAATAAAAAACGCGTGGTCTTAAGAAATATTGTCGCTGGTGTATTTACAATGATTGTCACTTATGCAATTGGGTCATTATTTAGATGAGAGGAGGGTGCTTATAGTGCGTTAAAAAATTATAAGCACAGTTATAAAACATGGATATAAAGCTTAAAAAAGAACACGTCAAAAAAGAACAGGCAACAATGGATGAACGATTAAATGCTATTCGTGCAGGTGTTTTGGGTTCAAATGATGGTATTTTAACGGTTGTTGGTGTTTTGTTTTCGGTTGCAGCGGCAACAACAAACAATTTTGCTATTTTCATTGCAGGTTTAGCTGATTTAATGGCATGTGCCTTATCAATGGCTTCTGGTGAATATGCTTCGGTGAGTTCACAGTCAGATAGCGAAAAGGTTGTTGTTGAACAAGAGCGTGAGTTATTAAAAACAGATTTCGCTGGACAACATCAATCAGTTGAAAATTTTTATGTTGATCGTGGGGTAACACGATCAACGGCTAAATCAATTGCAGATGAATTACTGAGTAAAAAGCCATTGGCAACAATGTTGAGTACTAAGTACGATATTACTTTAGGGCATTATATGAATCCTTGGTCTGCGGCTTGGGCTTCACTATTTAGTGCAGCAATTGGTGGTGTATTTCCATTAGCAGCATTAATTTTGTCACCTACACGTTACCAATTTATTGCCACGATAGCAGCTACGGTAGTGGCTGTTGGTTTAACAGGTTTGTTGAGTGCTAAAATGTCTAATGGCTTGGTTAAGCGTGCAATGATTCGTAATGTGATTATTGGTTTGTTAACCATTGCAATACATTATGGCATTGGAAAACTATTTTAAAATCATTTTTTAATACGCGCATCACAAAAATTTGGCATAATAGAGTTATGTTAAATCAATTGAAAGAATTTTGGCAAAAAATAGATAAAAAGTTAAAACTCTCTACTTTAGGGACATTGTTTTTGCGTGCGCAAGTTGGCTATGTTGGCCCAACTTTTGCTTATTTTGCGTTGCTAACCGTCTTTCCTATGTTAATAGCAATCGCGATCATTATCTCAATTACGAATGTCAGTCAAACAAATATTATCTCATTGATACAAAGTGTATTGCCACGAGATATTGAAAAAATTGTTTTACCTATTTTACAATCAGTTCTATCCTCTAGGAGCACTTCTTTACTCTCTTTTTCTGTGCTATTTACTTTGTGGACAGTATCGAGAGTAATTGCAGTTTTCAGAGTATCATTTAATCGTATTGCTGATGTTGAGGATCGTATTAGTAATTTATTATCCCGCTTTTGGTCATTTGTCTGGTTGTTGATTATTATTGCTGCTTTTGGTGTTTTAATGATTGGTAGTAATGTATTGACAATCGTCTTGCAACAAATCCCGAGTAACCAATGGACGTCTTTTTTACAGCATCAAACAAAATGGCTGATTTGGCTTGGCATGTGGTTAGCGCTGATAATGATGAACTATTTATTGCCAACAAAAGAAGGCCGTGCACCCCTTAAATTTGTTGCTATCGGTAGTTTTATAGAAGTTGGTGCACTAAATATCTTGAATATTGGTTTTAGTTGGTATACTAATTTGGCAGTTAAACAGTATGGCTTTTACCAATCAATGAGCGCTATTATTGTGTTACTCATTTGGTTAAATTTAATTGCCACTATCTTAGTGACAGGTTATGTTTTGATTCAATGGTTGACCGTATTAAAGAAAGAGAAAGTAATCAACATTTAGAAAGTTTTAGGGTATAAACAATGTTTAAAGATAGCGATTTTGAGATATTTAATGTTGCATCATTAACTGATAGAATGAAACTTATTAGGACTGTGATTGATCCAAAATTCGAGCAGTCTGCTGAAGCAATTTTACCAATATTAAATACGAATGGGCAACAGTGGTATGCACATGTTGCCAAACATTTACGTCGGACAACAAACGCGCCGGACAACACATGGGTAGCTTTTGCACCAAATAAGCGTGGTTATAAAATGATGCCACATTTTGAACTTGGTATTTGGGCCGATCATGTTTACCTTTACCTCGCAGTAGAAGAGAACATGAAGCCAAAAGAAACAGCAGCGATTGTCGCTAAAATGACGTCAGCCAGAGATATAATTGCAAAATTATCAAATGATTTTGTGCTGAGTTCAGACCATATGGTTAATACTTCAAACACATTGACTTTGTCAACGTATGATGATGCCGTTCAGCGTTTTGCTAACATAAAGCATAGTGAGGTGCTAGTTGGTATTAAGCTGTTACGTGGAGACAAACACTTTAAAGAAGACACAGATTTATTTCAAATAACAACTGTCCTGGCATTGCTATTACCACTGTACGATAAACTAAAATAAAAGTTCGCTACATTAATGTAGCGAACTTTTTTAATGATAGATTAGTAGCATGGACAAAGCCATTAAAAGCACATAGCCCATATGTTGCCAATTGCCAATTTTTGCTTTGACAAATTGTAAAATGAAAGCCATTAAGCTAAAAATAACAATAAATGTTGTGCTGATACCGACGTTATGACTAAGTATTGTGACCCAAAATAATCCCAATGTTAAAATACTTAATTTACGACCATCGGGATTTGGCATTAAAATTGGTGTGAAGTAAAAGCCAAATCCAAACAACATCGGCAAGAGTTGCCATATAAAGCGTTGCGTTAAGAAATTATTTGTGATATAAAAAATACTAATAGGAATTGCAAAAGTTGCTAAAACACTGAACAATAGTAATCCAAGCCAATTTTGTAATCCAAACCAACTTTGCTGTATGGCAACGAAGAAAACAGTGAACAAGAGGAGTAAAGTAAATATTTCATGCCGTGTTTGAATCAATGAACTAAATGTGAAGAGGGTACTAAGTGCTAAGAACAAATAACTTAAAATGCTACGGAAATTTTGGGTCATCATCAGTGTCATCGCAATTGCAATGGTAATGGTATAACCAAATAGCGGGATAAGTTGCCAAGTAATGGCGGCACCTGATAATGCTTTTGTATGTAATAAGGGTTGACGCCACCAAACGATATTTAAACTGATAACGATAACTACTAACGGGGCCCAGCGGCGCCAGTCAAAAAAACCTGCTGGTGTAAAATTTTCGTAGTTGCGTTTTTCTTGTGGGTTAGTCGTGATACGTCGGGGAATTGGCCGACCATCAGGTAGAAGATGGGATTGTTGTTGGTTAGTCTGACTGTTCATAATTAATATTGTACCTTAAATTCAAGTTATTGCGTACTGTTTTTATGAATATAAAATCTTTGATTATAACTTTTACAATGTTTGTTTTTGTATAACATGCTGTTTAACTAAAAATAATTAAGCAATAATTTGATTTGCATTTTGTCTAAACGTCTGCTATTCTAAAGATACAATTTAAAACAGCTATCAAGAGTAGGCGAGTGATACAGCACGATAACCCTACACCAACCGGTCAAATATGAAAACATATTTCAGCACGGTGGTCCATCTGTACAGATAGTCGTCACGTTAGCGCGTACCGACTAATCGTTGGTGCGCGCTTTTTCATTTGCGACCAGTAGCTTTTTATTTTGAATTTTTAAGGAGGTCATGTTTCACATGACAAAGTATTTTACATCAGAATCAGTTTCCGCAGGTCATCCTGACAAAATAGCCGACCAAATAGCCGACGCTATTTTAGATGCAGTGCTCGAACAAGATCCACATGCACGCTCGGCCGTCGAAGTAACGACGTCAACTGGTGATGTGTCGATTTTTGGTGAATTATCAACATCAGCCTATGTCAATGTAAGACAAATTGCAACGGACACAATTCGCGAGATTGGTTATAATAAAGCTGAACTTGGTTTCACAGCAGATTCTGTTAATGTTTCAAATAAAATTGTTGAACAATCAGATGATATTTCGCAAGCAGTTGACAATGCTGATGATGATCCTGAACAATTGGGTGCTGGTGATCAAGGTATGGTTTTTGGTTACGCAACGAATGAAACTGATAGTTATATCCCATTAACATTAGCTTTGTCACATCGCCTGATGCGAAAAATTCGTGATGTACGCGAAGCAGGCACCGTGTCTTATTTACGTCCGGATGCTAAAGCTGAAGTGAGTGTTGAATTAGATGATAACGATAAGGTTATACGTATTGCTGCAGTTGTTTTGTCAACGCAACATGATGAAGATGTGACGCTTGATCAATTACGATCTGATATCCGCAAATTGGTTATCGATGATGTACTACCACAGGACTTAGTTGATGAAAATACAATCTATTATATTAATCCTTCTGGTCGCTTTGTATTAGGTGGGCCACAAGCTGATTCTGGCCTAACTGGCAGAAAAATAATTGTTGATACCTATGGTGGGGCTGCGCATCATGGTGGTGGCGCATTTTCAGGTAAGGATGCAACAAAGGTTGATCGTTCAGCTGCGTATTTTGCACGATATGTCGCTAAAAATTTAGTTGCAGCTGGTGTGGCTGACAAATTAGAACTACAAGTTGCATATGCTATTGGTGTCGCGCAACCAGTATCGTTAAATATCGAAACTTTTGGTACATCAACAGTTGCTGAAACAAAAATTCGTGAAATTACAGCACAATTATTTGATTTTCGACCATTAGCAATTATCAATCATTTAAACTTACGTCGTCCAATATATAAGCAAACAGCTGCGTTTGGTCATTTTGGTCGAACAGATATTGATTTACCTTGGGAAGCATTAGATAAAGTTGATGAAATTAAGGCGCTATTGTAATTTTTAAAATAGCTTGTATGTTAAAATAAGATATGGTAAAAAAGCAAGCAACAATAGAACTTTTAATGTTTGGTATGGCGATAGGTGAAAGTATGACGCAACTATCTAACAGCCAGCAGGATCAGTTATTACAAGATCCGATTCAATTTACTGATGAGCTAAGTTGGGGATCACAAACAAGCCTTTCTTTAACAACAATTGCCAGTTTGTCACGTGGTTATCAATTAACTGATGTGATGAATCATTTTCAAAATTGGTATAAGAGGCGTCAGTTTGTACCCGAAAATACAGTACAACACGTTGATACAATCACGAAAAAAGCAATGGACAACTATACTAAAAACAGGGATACACTAGCCTCTGGCGTCCTTGAAGACATAGCCGATAGTGAAAATATATTGGTACGGATGCTACCAGTGGCACTTTATTTACATCACGAATATGGTGTCTCATTTATTAATGATGAAACAGCCATGTTGACGTTACATCGCATTGCTGGATTGACACACAATGATGAAGGATCACTGGTTAGTGTTGGCATGCTTAGTCTCATTATTAGTCAAATATTAGACGGACAAGGCCTGCGAGATGCTGTAGAAAATGGTTTGGCTTTCGGCTTTGAATATTATTCGCGGCATAAGGTGTTTGAATCAGAATTAAGTGCATTTGAAGAATTGAATTTACCTGATTTTGCTAATATTCCAGTTAATCATATTAAACTAGATGGTCGCAGTGCAAGTACTTTGGAAGCGATTATTTGGTCATTACTTAACAGTAACAGTTACGTGCAAGCCATGAAAAATGCTTTTTTACATGGTCACGCCAATAGTATTATTCCAACAGCAGTAAGTGCTATTGCGGCCGTTTTTTATGATGATGAGTTAGTTTTACAGGCTAGTCAGCATTTGATTTCACGAAAGTTAATTGTAAGTGTCACACGTCAAGCAGAAAGATTAGGGCGTTTTAATTAACAAAAAGGTTTAGCCATCAGAAACTAACTGATGGCTAAACCTTTTTTAATTTTTATAACCAAAATGGATAAGTTTGATAATCAATGTTAAAAGAAAATGTACCATTGCCTAGTTCTTCGCCATCTATTTGACCGGGTTGAATATCACGAACGTGAATTTTGGCACCCCGAGCCAATGAAATCTTATGGACAGATTTGAACTGTAAATGACCACCATTTTTTTTGAGGGAGGCAAACATGGCTAAAAATTGAATGAATGACATTTTCTCAGCAACTACCATATCAAGTTCGTTTTGATGGGCATCTGCACCCGGTAAAATGGCGATACCACCACCAAAGTAGACTTGATTTGTTAATGTTACAAGAAATGCATGAGGTATTTGGATATAATCCTCACCGTTCATCAGTGTCATTTGAAAATCATGCTGTTTGAAAAAAACGCATAAGACAGACAGCAAATAGCTGAGAGAACCACAGCCTAATTTATTTAAACGTTTTTTTAAAGCTGTTTGATTTGTTTGTGCAACGACCGCGGCATCAAATCCGATGCCAATACTGTTGACAAAGTATTTCGTTGTACGATGTGGCGCATCGCCATTAATTTTGCCGATGTTAAGCATTTGAGCCTGAGTCACGCGTTTAAGGTGACTAACTGCTTGCTTAGCGGTCCCAAGATTAATACCACGAGCAAAGTCATTACCCGAACCAGTTGGTATATAGGCAATAGGTAATTTAACATCACGCTTAAATTGTAGTAGCCCATTCAACACGTCATTTAATGTGCCATCGCCACCGATAACGAGGACAACCGCTGTTGGATCATCAATTGTTTTAGCTAATTTTTTGGCTAAATACATAGCATGTCCAGCATAATCGGTATCATGCCATGCGACAATATTTGGTGTGTTTTTGATGTTGAGGACAATACTTGAGTGAACGCCATCACCAGCGTAGGGGTTATTAATGACAAAATAATTAGGCATGATTTGTTGTTTCTTTCACAAAATAAATTAGTTTCATTGTATCAAAAAAAGCCCCTAAGGGCTACGAACAATATGATATTAACCTAAGAAGTGTCTGAGTTGTGCCATACGATTGATTAAAGCTGTGGTAGCAACTGGGGCACCATCTTTGATTTGAACAACTTGTAGTGCAATTTCTGCGTGTTGTTGTTGTTCACGGTTGTGAGGACCAATTTCAAGATTAAAAATGGCTTTGAGTGTCATAATATCTTGTTCTACCTCTGACCAAGCAGGACTTTGGGTTTTCAAAATTTCTAAAGCATCTAAATTAATATAACCTGCTAATTCACGGAAATCTTTTTTCATGCTAGGATAGTTCCGGACAAAAACTGATAAATGATCAGCGTTTAGATTTGCTAATGCACGACCAAAGCCAATAAATTCAGGCGGTATACCAATTGAATAAAATGAGCCTGTAAAGTTAATAGCACGGGGGAGCTCAATGCCATCAACTGATCGTGAGTAACCAAGAACGCCAACGTGTTGGCGACGGTCACGACGCTTAGGAAAAGCTTTGAAGATAGGCTGCATGTCGGGAATTAATTGATCCAGTGTATCTGCATAAAATCGAGCAGATTCCTCAGCCACTTCTGCTAGAATTTTTTGATCATTAGCAGAAATTTTTAATGGTTCAGCATTTGGCAGTTTTTCTTTTAACTCTGTGATGGCTTGTTGTACATCTGCCAATGGAAAATCATAACGGAAAGCGGACTGTACGGTCGCGGTGCGTACACCGGGGAATTCTGTGACGTATCGGTCAATGCGATGTGGTGATAAGCCACCACGGAAAATAGCTGAACCTGTACCAGAAATGGGGTAAATATCGATATTTTCTTCTTTTGCAAACTCATGTAATCTTGCAATGGCAAGTTTATTACCTGTGATTGAACTCATAAATCCGGCGGTTAACGCAGAGTCGGATCCTGCTAAGAATACACGCAGATATTTTGGTCGAAAACCAAAGTGTTCTTCGTGTAACTTAAGATATTCTTTCAAAATTTCAGGCGCGTGTAATTGGGTATTAAAATCCTCGAACAGAGGAATCATTTCAATATAGGGTGTATTTTTGTCAGTTTTTGTGAATTCAACTGACTTAAAGTTGGCTAATTTTTCAAACAATATCTGCATTTCAAGCAACTGGTCTGCACGTTGTGCCATTGGCAATATTGCTTCAAACAAAGGACGTTGATCAAATCCAAGATCATGTGCAAAGTCCTCTGAACTTAAAATAGCAGTCATTGCTTGCATTAAGCTATAGCCTTTTTCTTCCCAAATATTGGGGAAGCGGAAAGTTAGAAATTTATCACGACCAATTTGATTTGTTTTGAAGTAATCATATTCGGTACTAAATAGGCGATCGATGACAGCTGCATCGGCATGCTTACCTTCCCAGTCCCACATATATTCATCAACGTTTAATTCACTAAAATTTTCAAAAGCTTCATTCATCTCACGGTATGCGCTGATAAATGGTTGTTGCGAGGCGTCCCAAAATGGTGCATTTGCATTATCAGGATGTTGCGTACCCATAATAGTAGGGAATTTTCGTTGTGTCATGACGGCTCCTTTGTTTTGTACTTATACCATTTTAGCATACTGATAGGCGTTTAAAAATGGAAATTTGAATTTTTATATAATAAAGTACGTGAAAATTGAAATAACGTTCGGAAATCATGACATTACTTGTCGTATAATCATAAAATTAGCTGTTGGATTGGATAAAATATGAACGAAAAAGCCAAGCATTAAATGAAAAATGCTTGACTACTTATTTAAATCATAATTAACATCGGTAAGACCATGGGTTTACGGGCAGTTTCTTTATATAAAAATCTAGAAAGATCATCAATAACCGCTTGACGAATGTCTGCTTCGCTAACATTCGAATTACTCATCACGCGACGCATTGTTCCAAAAATAACACGGCGACCTTCATTAATCAAATCACCAGATTCACGCATGTAAACGAATCCGCGAGATAAAATATCTGGGCCAGACAAAATTTCTTTTTCTTTTAAATCAATTGTTGCAGTCACGACAACTAAGCCGTCCTGAGACAATTTTTGACGATCATGTAATACAACTGAACCGATATCTCCGATACCCGATCCATCAATGTAGGTATCGTCACCGGGAAAATGACCAGCAACACGGGCATTTTCGCCATCTAAAGCCAAAACATCACCATTTTCTAAAATAAAAGTGTGATCTTTTGGCACATCAAGTTCTTGCGCTAATGATGCGTGAACTTTAAGCATACGATACTCACCGTGGACTGGCATGAAGAATTTTGGCTTCATCAATGCAATCATCAGTTTTTCTTCTTCTTGACCACCGTGACCAGATGTGTGGATGTTATTGACCTTACCATAAATAACATTGGCGCCGCCTTCTTCTAACTTATTGATTACCTGATTGACAGAAGCTGTATTACCAGGGATAGGTGAGGAAGAAAAAATAACATTATCTTTAGGCTTTAGACGAATTTGTTTATGAGTTCCTTCAGCAATTCGCGCTAAAGCTGCCATTGGTTCACCTTGAGAACCAGTGGATAAGATTAATAACTCATCATCTGGAATATGTTTGATTTCTGATTGCTCAACAAGCATATTATCTGGGATATTCAAATAACCTAGCGCGCGACCATTAGTCACAGCTGATTCCATTGAACGTCCAAAGACAGCAATTTTACGACCATGTGCAATAGCAGCATCTGTTGCCATACGAACACGATTCATATTAGAAGCGAATGTAGCAAAAATAATGCGACCATGTTCAATTTTATCAAAAATACGATTGACTGATTTGGCGACCCAAGCTTCTGACTTTGTCCATTCAGGACGTTCAGCGTTAGTTGAATCACTCATCATGAGTAAGACACCATTTTCGCCAATACGAGCCATTGACCAGAGGTTAGGTGGCTGTTTTGTTGTCGGTGTCAGATCAAATTTAAAGTCACCGGTCTCAACAATTGTACCGACGGGTGTATGGATAGCGACACCAAACACATCAGGGATTGAGTGGGTTGTCCGGAAAAACTCAACACTTAATTTATCAAACTCAAGTACTGAACCATCTGTAATTTCGTGCAGTTCAACACGATTTAACATTTGCTTTTCTTCAAGTTTATTCTTGATTAAAGCCATGGCTAAGGGACCAGCATAGACTGGGACGTTAACTGATTGTAAAAAGTAGGAGATGGCACCGATATGGTCTTCGTGTCCGTGCGTAATAACCAATGCCTTGACGCGATCGATATTGTCGACTAAATAAGTATAGTCAGGAATAACATAGTCAATGCCGAGTAAATCATCTTCCGGGAACTTAATACCCGCGTCGACGACAATGATTTCATTTTGATACTCAATACCGTATGTGTTCTTACCGATCTCGCCTAATCCACCTAGCGCATATACTGCGACTTCATTAGGTTTAATATCTACAGAATATGTCATAATTAGAATGTTGTAATTTCGAAGTCAGGGTTGGCTTTTTCGTAAGTCAATGCCTTATCTGTTAATTCTTCGATAGCTTCCACATTATAAGTTGTGTTTTCTTCAATAATTTCCCGTGCTTGTGGCAAACTGTCTGCCGTTAAATAGAGTGAAATCGTTGTTTCACGCTTGGGATTGCGTTCCGGATGTTCTTGGTAATAAACTTTGTAAATCATAATGCCTCCAAAATATAGTAGTTTAATTTAATTTTTCACGAACGAAAACCTATATAATAGTGTACCACATAGCGTATACAAACGGGGGGATTGTCAAAATTATTGCTTGATTATTGTGTATAATATTGTTAGATTTATAGAAAGGAATAATCAAATGACAGTTCAATCTATTGCCGTTTTCATGGGCGCACAATTTGGAAATGATCCACAATATACTGTAATAGCCGAGAAGCTTGGCCAAATAATTGCTGAAAAAAAATTAAAATTGGTTTATGGTGGTGGCAGAGATGGTTTAATGGGGGCGACTGCGCTCAGCACAATGGCCCACGGTGGCGAGGTTATCGGTATAACTCCCAATAATCTCGCCGAAGATGCCATTTCGCCAGAGCAAGTGACGCGGTTAATTGAAGTTGATAATATGTCAGAACGTAAAGACCTGATGATGCGCTATGCGGATGCTTTTGTTGTGCTCCCTGGTGGTTTTGGTACTTTAGAAGAATTGGCACAAGTACTTAGCTGGGCGAAGATAGGTTTACATGACAAACCACTTGTCTTATTAAATATTAATGGTTTTTATGATAGTTTATGGGCTTGGCTAAAGGAAACTGTGACCAACGGTTTTGTGGCTGAACATGAATTACAACATGTTCAGATCTTTGACAATATTGATGATACGTTAGCCTATATGAATCAGTTTAATCTACTAATTCATGAGACGAACGATTATTAATTGTCTGTATAAGCAGGAGAAAAAATGGCAAATTCTGATTTAATGGCTGAGTTTATTAGTGTTTATATGTCATCGCTAAAAAATTTAGAGAAGTTGATTTCACAAGTCAGTTTGGCATATCGTTTGAACAATGGTTAATTATGACTGCAGTGGTGAAAAGTGATCAGGACAGACCACTAACGATGACCAAAATTGCCACTGAACGCGGTGTGACAAAAGGCGCAATTGCGCGACAACTTAAACCGTTGTTTGAACAAGGCTACCTTAATCAAGTGCGAGATGAGCAGGATAATAGACGTATTTTATTAAACGCAACACTTGAGGGACAACGCGTTGAATCGATTATTACACGACGTGTGAACAGTCGTTTTAATGGCTGGTTGAATACTTACGGCCTAGTTGAAGGACAAGCATTATTAAGTACGTTGCGTCGATTAGACGCGTTGATTGTACAACCAGAATTAAATAAAGAGAAACATTGATATATCAACATATTTGTGGTAAAATTCTATTTTGTGTGAAGACTGCAAATATAGTGGTTTTCTGTTATAATAAACTATATTATTAATAAAAGAGGATATTAATCATGGCTATTGGCATGAATGATTTAAAAAATGGTTTGACAATTGAGTATACGAACGGATTATGGCGTGTTTTGGATTTCCAACACGTGAAGCCTGGTAAGGGTGGTGCTTTTGTTCGCTCAAAGTTGAAGAACTTGCGGACTGGTGCTGTTAACGAAGTGACATTCCGTCCTGGAGATAAGTTTGAACAGGCAGATATTACAACACGTCCTATGTCTTATTTATATGCTGAAAATGATGGCCGTGTTTTCATGGATGTTGAAACATATGAGCAAGTCAATTTGCCAGATGATAAAATTGCGTCAGCTTTAAAGTTTTTGCTTGAAGGTATGGAAGTCAAGATTACGATGTATGGTAATGAAATTCTTGGTGCTGAATTACCATCAACAGTACCTTTGAAAATTACTGAAACACAACCTGGTATTAAAGGTGCAACTGCAACAGGTTCAGGAAAGCCAGCAACTTTGGAAACAGGTGCAACTATAACAGTGCCTGATTTTATTAACGAAGGTGAAACAATCATTGTTAATACAGAAGACGGTTCATATAAAGGCCGTGCTTAATTAAAGAGAGCATGATATTAAAATGTCATGTATTTTAATTTTACAGTATGAGTGTTTGAGTAATAGGGAACACGTCTCAAAAAGTTCCCCCCGTGGAACTTTTTATTTTAAAGAATATTTTCGAGGATTAAATAATGGCCAGAGAAATTAAGCGTAATAAGCAGACTGCAAAAAACATTATATTGGCAACTGACAATTCAGTTGTTGGTGGAACGACACAAGTAACGCCAGAAGTCATCGAAGTGGTTGCCCAAATTGCAACGCAAGAGGTACATGGTGTTTATTCAATGCGAGGCACATTATCAGATCGTTTTACGAATGCATTTGGATCTAACGCGCGTGGAAAAGGTGTAGAACTATCACATACTGATGAAGGCTTGGTAATTGACGCCTATGTCTTTTTGCAGTATGGGGTTGTTGTGCCAAAAGTTGCGCTTGAAATTCAACATGCAATTCAATCTCAGATTTCATCGATGACGGATTTGCAGGTCACACAAATAAATGTTCACGTGACTGGTATTGTGCCAGAGAAAATGTCTAGTAGCATTGATCCTGATAATTTATTTGGTGAATCTGGTACAACTGAGGTAGTTAAGTAATGTCTAATTTGACACGGCACGAATCACGTCAAGCAGCGTTTCAAGTTCTGTTTGCGTTAGAAAAAGATCCAAAAAGTAATAACATTGATAAACTATATGACATTGTGTTGGAAGGCAAAGATTATGATGACTACCTGCCACGACTAGTTAATGGTGTTTTGGGTACAAAAGCAGAATTAGACGAGCAAATTTCTGCTCATTTAGCGAATGGATGGGCAATTAATCGTATTAATAAAGCTGATCTTATTATTTTACGGTTGGCAATATATGAGCTATTAAATAATTTGGTGCCTTTTAAGGTGGCCATTGATGAAGCTCTGATATTAACTAAAACTTTTTCAGATGAAGAAAGTCGTAAGTTTGTTAATGGTTTGTTGAAAAACTTTACGCCAGCAGTTGCACCAAAAGTTGAGTAAGTAATTATAAGTCGCATGGCGGCTTTTTTCTTTAATTGTATTCAAATAATAAAATATCGCATGATTCATTAGATTATGCCCTAAATATCTAAAAATTGGAGGAAAAGTTCGGAGAACTGTTTGCGAGACGTTATCTAACGAATAGTAATATTTGTTAGATAAAAAACGTTGACGCAAAAGATTCTTTGTACATTTTAAAATATGGCAATTTATGATTTAACAAAAACACCGGCAGATAGTTATGATACGCATACGCATTTAAATGATGATAAATTATTTCACGATGTGCCAGCTTATATTGGTCGTGCGCATGAGTTTCGCGTAATGGAAATGAATATTGTTGGTTATGATGCTAAAGGCAATGAGAGAGCTTTAGAAATTGCACAAGCACATGATAATATCTATGCAGTATTGGGTTTTCAACCAGAAGACACCGGTGATTTTGATGCTGTTGCTGCTGAAAAACTTGAAAAGCAATTGCAACAAAGTAAAGTTGTTGGTGTCGGTGAAACTGGTTTGGATTATTATTGGGAGACAACGGCACACGATGTTCAAAAAAAGGCTTTTCAAACGCATCTAGCATTGGCTAAAAAATATGATTTACCAATTATTATTCATAACCGTGATGCATTCAAAGATGTTTACGCGATGTTGAAAGATAGCGGTATCACCAAAGGTGTAATGCATAGTTTTTCTGGCACACCAGAACAAGCAATGGCGTTTGTTAATTTGGGGATGCATATCTCATTTAGTGGCGTAGTGACATTTAAAAAAGCTGAAGATGTCCGTGAAGCAGCCAAATCGGTACCTTTAAACCGCCTATTAGTTGAAACTGATGCGCCATATTTAGCACCAACACCATTTAGAGGAAAAGATAATGAACCGGCACTTGTAAAATACATCGTTGATTCGTTAGCAGAAACACTTAGTATGACACCAAAAGAAATAGCAGATATCACACGTCAAAACGCGCATCGTCTTTTCTTAAATCATGATTGAACGGCCACATATTAATGAAATGATTGTGGTTGAAGGTAAATCTGATACCCAAAATTTAGCTCGTGCAGTGGTTGCTGACACAATTGAAACGGGTGGTAGTGCTGTTAACGGTGATGCTGTCCGGCGTGCGCAATATGCAGCAAAAACACGTGGTGTCATTATTCTAACGGATCCTGACTTTAATGGCCAACGTATTCGCCAAGTTATGACCACAGCCGTACCTTCAGCGAAGCAGGCATATATTACGCAAAGTGAAGGTCGCGCGCAGAAAGATAATTGGCATAAATCGCTGGGCGTTGAGCATGCTGAACCAGATACATTACGTCAGGCATTGGCATTTGTTATGACACCTAAAATTGATATAGTAACTGATGTAGATCAGCAATTTTTGTTACAAAATGGTCTATTAAATGGTCGAGATGCTCGAAAGCGTCGCGAAATAGTTGGTGAGTCATTACATATTGGTTATACAAATGGCAAGCAGTTGTTAAAACGCGTGCAACAATTTGGAATCACGCAGATACAAATTTTGGCAGTATTGAAAGGTAAATGACTAATGGCAGAGATAATAGATATTGCAAATCCAACACGAACACAAGCTATTTTAAATGCATACGGTTTGCATGCTAAGAAAAAATTCGGACAAAATTTTTTAACTGACTTAGATGTGTTACATGGTATTGTTGATACTGCAGATATCACGAATGAAGACTATGTTATCGAAATTGGGCCAGGAATTGGGTCTTTAACTGAACAAATAGCACGCGCAGCAAAGAAAGTCTTGGCTATTGAAATTGATACACAAATGGTCAAAGTTTTAGGGGAAACGTTAAAGGACTATGATAATGTTAAGGTAATTGCAGGCGATATTTTAGAGATGAATTTGCGTCAAATTATTACCGAAGAATTTGGTGAAAATGCTCATGTTAAAGTGGTTGCAAACTTACCCTACTACATAACGACACCGATTTTGATGCAGTTATTGCGTACTAACATTACGTGGGATAATATTGTGGTCATGATGCAACGTGAAGTAGCTGATCGATTGAATGCTGACGTGGGAACAAAAGCTTATGGTGTGCTAACTTTAACGATCCAGTATTTTGCAAATGCTCAGTTGGCGATAGAAGTACCGGCAACAGCATTTAATCCAGCACCCAAAGTTGAGTCAGCAGTAGTCAAACTGACACCGTTAGTACCGCAAGTCATTGTTGATCAACCTGAGAGATTATTTGGTGTTATTAAGGGTAGCTTCTCGCATCGACGTAAAAGTCTTTGGAATAATATGTTGCAAACTTATGGCAAAGATATATATATTAAGGAAAAAATAACAGCAGCTCTAAAACAAGCGGATATCGATCCTTCCATACGTGCAGAACGTTTAAATTTAACACAACTAACAACATTATATTTAGCTTTACGCGAACAAAAGTTAACGCAATAACTGTATATTTTTTCATGATTGAGTTTGATTATACAGTCCAATTTGCAATTAAAGCTTATTTGTGTTATACTTAAATAAGTTTTTCACGAAAGGTGGTATAAAAATGCCAAGTAGTTTGCAAGACATTAAGATTAAACTCGACGCCCACGTTGGCGAAGCCGTTACAGTGGTTGCACAAGCCGGACGTAAAAAGATTACAGAACGAACCGGTGTGCTACGTTCAACGTTTCCTTCTCTGTTTGTTGTCGAACTAGATGAAGAAGCTAAGTTTGAACGCGCGTCATACAGTTATACCGACATTTTAACGAATAATATTGATATTACTTTTGCTGAATAAATAAAATGCCCTATTGGGCTTTTTTTGTAGTTGTGAGATAATTTAGGTTATGAAAAAACAAGTGCTTTATGCTATTTTAACGATTTCTCTTATACCAATTGGTATTTTTTTAATTGGCATGAAAATGACGGTTGCAACTCGCCCGTCACACCATGTACCTGTTCAAATTGTGACTGATAATGTGGCTTATCAGCAAATAGCGCAAGCAGTTGCTGATACAAGTGGACATGTGTCATTATTGTCGGGTAGTTTAGCACAAGATAATGAAAAATCAATTTT
This sequence comes from Leuconostoc gelidum subsp. gelidum KCTC 3527, assembly GCF_000166715.1. GTDB lineage: Bacteria > Bacillota > Bacilli > Lactobacillales > Lactobacillaceae > Leuconostoc > Leuconostoc gelidum. The sequence continues at coordinate 45,693 of NZ_AEMI01000016.1, read as the reverse complement.
CAAAAATGCAGAGATTCTCGTTACTGATAGTCATCAAAATCAGTTACTAACACAACGACGTAATTTGAAATTACACTCTAAGTTATTAGTAGCAAGCGATGTAGTCAAAAATCAAGCTTATGCAAATTATTGGCTAAGTCCAGAGATTACTTTGAGGACAATTGCGCGGTTGTCTGATTTGCTGAGCGATTTAGACCCTAGAAATCGTAATAATTATATGACTAACAGTCAAAAATTAAACGATCAAACGCAAGCATTGTCTAATGGTATTGAAGCTTTAAAACAAGAAAAAAACGTGCATTATATTGCGACAAATAATGCGCAACAAGTGTTCATGACACAACTAAACTATATTTCGGATGTCTCAAATATCGAAACTACCTCAGATGAAGATTTTGATAAGCTGGCCAAGCGAATACGTGACAAACAAGTTCGCTTTGTATTGACTGCAAGTCAGGATCAATCTGATCGAGATCGACATTTAGTGGCGTTAGCAAAAAATGCTAACATACCAGTCATTACTTTTAATCAGGTGTTACCATCGAATCAAAAAGTATGGCAATGGCAGTTGACATTTGTTGAACAACTGCAGGCAGTTTTCAAACCAGTGGAAAGTGGTAAATAATGGGTATCATACGGACAAAAGACTTTGGTATTCGATATGGTGAAAAAAGCATACTAGCGCACGTTAATATTGATGTGCCAACGGGGCGCTTTTTTGCTTTATTAGGTGAAAATGGTGCTGGAAAAACAAGTTTTGTTAAAGCACTTATTGGTCAAAATCAGCAAACTGATGGTGAATTAAAGTTAAATACAAATCGCGTCGGATTTGTACCACAATTTCGTGATATAACACGTGACTTTCCTTTGAATATAGCTGAATTTGTGGCTTTAAATTATAATAAAGGTTGGCGCTTGTGGCTGAATAAACGAGAAAAAGCAGCGGTATACTCAGCGCTAAAATTGATGGATTTGGCAGATATAAGTGACAAACGATTGGGTTTAGCATCTGGTGGACAAAAGCAACGGGCATTTGTGGCACAAGCACTTGTTCAACAACCAAACTTGTTAATATTAGATGAATCCACCGCAAGTTTAGACCATGAACATAAAATACGATTATTACAGACTATTAAGCAGTTACAAGAAACACAACATTTAACAGTTTTATTTATCACACATGAATTAGAATTAGTGGCGCAGTTTGCCGATGGCTATTTGCTTTTTGAAAATGGGCATGTAACCCAAGGAGAAGTAGATGAACTGCAGTCATTAACCATGAAAATGACGCATATTCATGCGGAAGATGAGGTGCGTCATGTTTAGTTACGATTTTATGCAAAATGCTTTTATGGCAGGAACAGTTGTCAGCATTGTTGCGGGTATTGTTGGTACATTTGCTGTCGCGCGCAACTATGCTTTTCTAACACATACTTTAAGTGAAATTGGATTTGCCGGCGCAGCTTTTGGTTTATTTGCTGGTTGGCCAGCACTGCTTGGCATGATGATTGCAACAAGCGGGGCATCATTAGCGATTGGGGCATTAGAATCAGGGTACACAAAACGTGATAATGTTACAAGCGCAATCTCGGCATTGGCTATTGGGCTAGGGATTTTATTTTTAGCACTTGGACATACAAGTACGACAGCCGCCACTGGTATTTTATTTGGGTCAGTGTTAGGTATTAGTCGACAAAATTTGTTATTGTTAATTGTGTTAGCAATTTTTGTTATTGTCACATTACTGATTAATTATCGTTCATTACGGCAATTGGCATTTGATGAAGCTGGTATTTTCCTACAAAGCGGGCGTCAAAAAGCAGTACGCTATATTTTTTTAGTGATAATTGCATTGTCGGTCAGTATCTCATCACAACTTGTTGGATCACTGTTAATTTTCGTATTGGTAACATTGCCTGCTGCAAGTGCTAAATACTATGCAACAGCTACTACAAGATTAATGGTTCTAGCCGTTATATTTGCTTTATTTGGTACTTGGTCTGGCTTATCACTGGCCTATCTAACAAATTTACCAGCTAGTTTTTTTATTGCAGTGATTGAAGTTTTAATTTATTTAGTTTCTGTTTGGCAGTTTCAAAAAAATGCTTAAATACCGAACGTTAATGTTTTAAAAGTGTTATAATTAATCTTAAATACTAATATTTATAAAGGAGAATACGTGCTGATTTGTTTATAGCACGTTTATACATCATGAAAACACGTCGTTCGGATCGCCTTGTTGATATGGCGCGCTACATGCTTGAGCGCCCTCGTACACTCATTTCTTTGTCCTATTTTGCTAAGCGGTATGATTCTGCTAAGTCTTCTATTTCCGAAGACTTATCCATTTTAAAAAGGACATTTCAGGAACGCGGAACAGGTTTACTAGAAACTGTCCCTGGTGTTGCCGGTGGCGCACGCTTTATACCGTTTATGGCTGAGGACGAAGCAAAAATTTTTATTGAAGAAATACGTCAATATGTCAATGATGAAACACGTGTGTTACCTGGTGGATATGTTTATTTGTCAGATTTGTTAGGTCGCCCGGACATTTTACGTCAAGTTGGTCGGTTAATTGCCACACAGTATTTACGTGATAACATTGATGCAGTCATGACGGCAGCTACCAAAGGTGTGCCACTAGCACAAGCAGTGGCCGAGCAATTAAATGTACCTTTTGTAATCGTTCGTGATGATGCTAAAGTCACAGAGGGACCAACAGTTTCTGTGAACTATTTGACAGGATCTTCAAAACGTGTTGAAAAAATGGAATTATCTCGTCGTTCGTTACGTACAGGATCTCGTGTCTTAATCGTTGATGATTTTATGAAAGCTGGTGGTACCATTCAAGGTATGCAAACGCTTGTCAGTGAATTTGATGGCACAGTTGTTGGCACAGCTGTGTTTGCTGAAGGTAGATCAGCAACACGCCTGCTCGATCGCTTTACATCGTTGCTACATGTGGACACAAATCTTAAAAATGGCGATCCGATTATAGTTACTGCTGGTAATTACGCAAAAGAAATTTATAAACGCGAGGCATAGTTAGTTATGATTGATGAAGTAAACGTTTTAGTATTGGCAGCTGGCAATGGATCACGTATGAAGTCAAACGCTCCGAAAGTGTTACATGATGTTGCTGGCCAAATGATGATTGATTGGGTGTTAGATGCAGTTGAACCACTCTCAAAAAATAAACCAATCACAGTCATTGGTGTTGGCGCTGAAAGTGTTCAGGCACATGTTGGGTCGCGTAGTGAATTTGTTTTGCAGTCTCAACAACTTGGCACTGGTCATGCTGTTCAGCAAGCACAATCACAACTCGAATCAAGCCATGGTGTGACACTTATTATGTCAGGTGATACGCCAATGTTTCGTTCCGAAACGTTGTCAGAATTTATCGATGAGCATAAGAGGTCTAACAACGCAGTAACTGTCTTGACTGCTATTGCAGATGATCCGACTGGTTATGGTCGAATCGTACGCGCAGATGATGATACTGTAATGAAGATAGTCGAACAAAAGGATGCTAGCGTGACAGAGCGCCGTATTCGAGAAGTTAACACGGGCGTGTATATTTTTGATAATCAATTATTATTTGAATCACTATCACAAGTAAAAAATAATAATGCGCAGGGTGAATATTATTTACCAGACACGTTAGATATTTTGCGTCAGTCTGGCCATCAAATTGGTGCCTATACTTTACAGAATTTCACCGAATCTCAAGGAGTCAATGACCGTGTGGCTTTGTCTGTTGCAAATCAAGTCATGCATGAACGTATTAATCATCAGTTGATGATTGCGGGCGTTGAATTGGTAGATCCAGCTAGTACGTTTATCGATGCAACAGTGGTTATTGGTCAAGACACATTGATTGAAGGTGGCGTAACCATTCTAGGACAAACAGTGATTGGAAAAAATAACTTGATAACTCAGGGATCACGCATTTCTGATAGTTGCATTGGTGATGATAATGTGATTACCTCATCACACCTAGAAAGTGCGCGGTTAGCTAATAGCGTAACTATTGGTCCATACGCACATTTGCGACCACAAGCAAATCTTGGCGATAAAGTGCACGTTGGTAACTTTGTTGAAGTGAAACAAGCAACATTGGCTGCTAATACTAAGGCGGGTCATTTGACATATATAGGAAATGCAACTATTGGTGAGGACGTCAATATTGGTGCGGGCACAATTTTTGTTAATTACGATGGTGTCAATAAGTTCAGTACAGTAGTTGGTGATCGTGCCTTTATTGGTTCAAACACGAAAATTGTTGCGCCAGTGAATATTGCTAGTGAAGCTATCACAGCAGCTGGATCAACTATTACAAATGATGTACCTGGTCATGCTATGGCAATTGCTAGAGCTCGCCAAATTAACAAGGAAAATTTTTGGGATTATATGCCACATAAATAATACTCAAATATAATTTTTAAAAATAAAAAGCACGACTATGTCATCTGAACATAATACAGTGCTTTTTTCGTATAATAACTGAAGAATAATGCCACTTGAATGCTTGGTTGTAACCTTATTCAATAACTATTCTATGGTAAACTAATATTGACATAATTTAAAAGGATGAAACCATGCAAATTACAGGTGAAAAGGCATTAGAAAATATTTCGGAAGATGCTATTTATTTTTATAAAGAAAATATTTTAGATGGTGATCATATTGCCTTGGATAATCTTTTTATGATATTAGATGAACATATTCATGATGATAATTTTATTCATATTGCGGGTGAAATTAACGGTGGTATAACCGAGGGTGGTACAACGCTAACCTTAGAAACTAATATTGTGAACTTGCCATTGCGTTACACAAACCAATTAAAAAAATTGATTTGGCCGGAAAAAGAAGATAATCAAGTTAATATATACATGATTATTGAAAATGTTGATGTGAGTCAATCAAATTTGAAAATTGCATTGGCAAGTTCAGTTGCTGCGTATTTAGATGATGATGCTAGTGTTAAAATAAAAATGTCACAGTGGTTTGATGAACAATTGGCTAATATTGTGATTGCACAAAATCAAATTGAAGAGAATGACGCGTCAGACAATAAAACAAGCGATAATTAAGATTATCGCTTGTTTTATGCATCGTATTCAATTTTACCCGTAATCCGTGATTGCTGTTCACCATTCAAATAAGTAAAGTCTAGTATGTGGTGTGATACAGTCGATTTTACACCATAAAGTTCACCTAAATCATAGGTTTCAATGACGTATTTTGCCATCATTTTTTTAGAATCAGCGTTAGAATCTGGTATATAAACGTCAGCAAGATCAGTGTATTTAGGATTAGCAATTCGGCTAATATCGTGCTTTTCTAGTTTTGTTAATTTTATCATGTGTCTATTATAACAGGTTATAAGACATGGATGAGTGGTATAATTTTTTTAAATGATGAATTTATTTTTGACTATTATTGAGAAGTTTGGTATACTATCTGTATGCGATGAGTCGAAGCGCTTGAAAAATTAGCGCCGAAGGCGGCCTGCCGTGTTAAATCACAAGTCTCGTATAGACGCAGGTGTTAATGGTGGTTGTGGAACCTCATTTTCTCACTATGACTAACAGTGCTTGCACTGCAGTGACGCGACTTTACTACTGATGTGACAATTAGTAGTCGCCCGCAGGAGCGAATCCTGCATGCCAAACTAACACCTAACAATAATTTGTTAGGTGTTTTTTAGTGACATGATCTGTTTAAACGTATCATGTTTTCAGAGGTGATACATGTGATAGATAAATTGGATGTAATCAAAGATAAATTAGCAGTCTATAAAATTTGGTTATTGTTAGGTGGCATTATTTTGATTGGCTGCATAATTATGATTGTCATTAAGCAGCCTAAAGAAGTAGCAGTGCCAACTGCATACAGTATGAGTAGCACAAGTAGCTCAGCTGCCGCCACTTCAATTAGTTCCAAGACAGCGGTTATGATTGATGTCAAAGGTGCTGTTAAAAATCCAGGTGTGTATGATATTGTCAATTCACCACGTGCACAAACTGCTATTGCAAAAGCAGGTGGGTTGACACATGAAGCTGATACCATAAAATTGAATTTAGCTCAAAAATTATCTGATGGACAAATGCTATATGTGCCGGTAATTGGTGAAGTGGCTTCAAATAAAGTTACCGTTGATCAACAAGGAGCTGAATCAGGTCAAGAAATGACTAAAATTAATTTAAATACCGCAACTGCTGAAGAATTACAGACACTGGAGGGTGTCGGTGAAAAAAAAGCGGAACAGATTATTGCTTATCGTGAAGCGCATGATGGTTTTAAAAAATTAGATGAAATTAAAGAAGTTTCTGGTATAGGGGCGAAACGTTTTGAGACACTGCAGGATAAAATAACAATATAATGATTAATCGATCCTTTTTGATAGTGAGTTTGCTGATTGCGACCATGGGTGGTTGTATTTATCGTTTTAATGGTGTAACAATTGTTTTGTTAGTATTAGTGGTTGTCATTTCTTGCTTTAACTTGAATAAGTGGTTTGTGATGATTGCTATCAGTTTAGGTACATCTTTTTTGCTATATTTTATCCACGATGCGCATGAGTTACGCATGCAGTCGTTACAACCTGATCAAGAATCTGTTCAAATTAGTGGTGTTATTTTACCTGATGAAATTACCATTGATGGTGATAATTTAATTACTAATGCACGTTTAGATGGTAATAAACATATTGTTCGATTGTATGCTAAACTAACTTCTGAATCTGAAAAACAAGTGTGGTTATCTCAAAAAAATATTGTTCATTTTGACGCCACATGTGACTTATCACGTATTAAATCGCCAACAAATTTTAACCAGTTTGATGCACAAAAGTATTATGAGACAAAGCATATCACACACCAAGTAACTATCAAGTCGTGGCAAGTGAAGTCGATCAATTCAAAAAAAATTTGGCAAAAATGTCGCTATCAATTACATATATGGCATGCACGAGGCATTCAAAATGCGGCAAAGTTACCGCAACCGTTAAGCGATTATGCACAAGCACTTATTTTAGGAACGACGCCGCAATCACTTTATGATAATAATCCAGGTGTACAAACATTGGGACTAATTCATTTATTTAGTGTGTCTGGTTTTCACGTATCTTATGTATTAATGCTTCTCATGGCGGTTCTGCGAAGACTTTATGTACCACAAGAAGTATCTGCTTGGTTGGGCGCATTACTTTTGGTTAATTATTTTGTGTTTGCTGGTGAGCCCACAGTACTTGTACGTGCTTTGATTGCTGGACTAATTATGATGACGCGTTTGGCAGGATGCCAACGTATGCCAGCTGAAAGCGTTTGGGCAGTAAGCTTATTGGGCAGCCTGATTTATGAGCCGGGTATCTTACTCACACTGGGTGGGCAATTATCTTTTGCCATGACATTTTGTTTACTATTTACGACAAAATTAAATTTTTGGCAGGTTAACTTGTTATTAAGTGCCGTTAGTTTGCCACTTATTGTTAGCCAACAATATACATGGCATGTATTGCAAACCTTTGTGAATTTTGCGGCAATACCAATATTTAGTGTCGTCATTGTGCCTGCAGTGATGGTCGGTTTTATTGGGCAAACAGTACCATTTGTGACTCATTTAATGAACAGCATTATTGGATTATTTGCTCATAGTGTTGACTTTATTGCGACACTACCTGGTAATTTAATTATTGGGAAGTTATCTTGGTTTGTATCAATCATTCTGTTTTTAGTGGCGTTGTTATTATTTGTAACAGAAAAAAAGATTGCCCAATGGGCAAGAGTGGCGTGGATAATGTTACTAGGTATTGTGTTACTTTGGACACGCTTTCCAGTACATGGTGAATTTTCAATTTTTGATATTGGGCAGGGGGATGCTACATTGATTTGTGAACCCTTTAAGCGTTCCGTAACTTTGATTGATACAGGCGGGCAAGTGACGTTTGGTTCAAAACAAAAGTGGCAAGAACAAGCTTTTCAGCGAACCAAAGGTGAAACAGTTATTGTGAATTACTTGCATAGCCAAGGTATTAGTCATATAGACAATCTTGTATTAACACATCAAGATTTTGATCATATTGGTGATGCGAAAATAATGCTACAAAAAATCAGAGTTAATCATGTTATTATACCGGCAGGTATGGCGGCACAACAGGCATTTGCAAAAGAAATAAAGCCGTATCTTAAGAAAACGCACGTTATTGAGGTTACTCAAGGTATGATGATACCAAAAATGCCATTGCATATTGTTCATCCGTTTCAAGTAGGAAAGGCAGAAAACGAAGATTCCATTGCACTATATGGTAACATTGGCGGTCAAAATATTTTTACGGCAGGTGATTTAAATCAAGCAGGTGAGTCAGCAATTGCTGCTAAATATCCTAATATGCGTGTCGATATTTTAAAATTAGGGCACCATGGTTCTAAAACGTCTTCTAATCCAGCAGTTATCAAGCAATGGCAACCTAAAGTAGGCATCGTGTCAGCAGGTCGTAATAATAGGTATCATCATCCACATATGGAGACACTAAAAACAATTCAAGATCAACAGATGACACTGTTTAATACACAAACTCATGGTATGATTAGATATAATTATACAAGGAAAAAAGGTCAATTTGAGGTGAAATTAAATCATGAACTTGCAACAACTACAACAACAAATTAAAAATAAGGCCTTAGCTAATTTTTATGTCGTGACTGGAAATGAAGACATTCTCATTTACCGTGCACAACAGGCTTTTAGACAACTTATTCAATCGGCAGACCGTGATATGAATTATTCGCAATTTGACCTGATTGATCAGGCTTTAGATGATGTTATTAGTGATGCGATGTCAATGCCTTTTTTTGGTGATCGCCGTGTTGTAGTTGTTCAAAATCCCGAATTTTTGACAGCTAAGGGTAAAATTTCTGTTCAAAATCAAGAACAACTTGTCAAATTATTAGAAAAACCGATTGCTGAAAATATTGTTGTTTTTTTTATTAATGACTTAAAAATTGATAAACGTAAAAAAATTACTAAAACGCTATTAAAATACGCAGAAAATATTGAATTACCAGCATTAAATGAATCACAATCAAGGCAAGCAATTACCCAAGAGCTACAGCAACGGGCCTATAAAATCGAACAGCATGCCTTGCAGGAATTAATTTTGCGAACAAATGCGCACTATACTGCAATGAAAAATGAATTACCTAAATTAATCGCGTATGCAACACATACCAAAAATATTTCATTGGAGGCAGTAACGACTTTAGTACCCAAGACTTTAACAGCGACTATTTTTGATCTTGTTGATGCTGTAATGACACGACAGCCTAAAAAATCTTTGTTGATTTATAGAGATTTATTACAAAATGGTGAACCCGCTTTGCGGATTAATGCAGTACTGACGGGGCAATTTCGATTATTGTTGCAAATTGCAGGTTTGAAGGGCACGGAACAAGATATGAGTAAGGAATTAGGCATACATCCATACCGTATTAAACTAGCGCGCCAAATGTTAAAGAAGTATCTGCTACCATCACTTAGAGATAGCTATCTGGGTATGGTGGGTATTGAGGTGAAATTAAAATCAACAAATCAAGAACCAGCGCTATTATTTGAACGTTTTATATTAAAAAATACTTTATAAGAGAACAAAAAAACGACTTAACCGTCACGCCAATTTAGGAATGATGTTGAAAGTCGTTTTTTATTTGTTTTTACTTAACATACTTAGCTAAACGTGACTTTTCACGTGAAGCTTTGTTCTTCTTGATCAAACCCTTTGAATAGGCGTGGTCAATAGCAGAAGAAGCAGTCTTGTATAATTCTGCTAAATTGTCTTCACCAGCAGCTGAAGCTTTTTCAAAACGCTTAACAGCTGTACGGTAAGCACTAAGTTGTGGTTCGTTACGATCGTGTTGCTTTTTCGTTAGACGAACACGTTGAATTGCTGATTCAATAACAGGCATATGTCTTTTCTCCTTAAATTTGATACGAGGCTTTCATGTAATCCTAAGATTAACGACGCAAACCTAAGCGTTGGATTAATTCACGGTAACGTTGAATGTCAGTATTTCGGAGGTAACGTAATAAGTTACGACGACTACCAATCTTCTTCATCAAACCACGTTGTGAGTGGAAATCATGCTTGTGAATTGCCATGTGTGTATTCAACTCGTTAATGTCAGCAGTTAAAACTGCGACTTGTACTTCAGCTGAACCTGTATCGCCTTCGTGACGAGCATATTCATTGATGATTTCGTTCTTACGTTCTTGTGTAAGGGCCATAATAATATCCACCTTTCTAAAATGTCGCCAAAGACTGTGTGAAGCGACGGTGAGACGCTAAACAAAGTACTTGGTCATGTTGTTTTTACAACAAATTTAATTATACGCGAAAATTCGTAAAATGCAAGCGTAGAGAGCGTCAGAGTTATGGTAAAATAAATAGGTATATATTGTCATGTGCGTTGAACATGTAGTTAAACAACAAACACGCTTAAAGGAGTAAGTAAATGTCTGAAACAACAATTTCAAAATCAGAAGTTGCACACGTTGCTAATTTAGCCAAATTAGCGTTTGATGACGCTGAATTAGTGCAATTCACAACCCAGTTAGATAATATTTTAAATATTTTTGATACATTGGGTGAGGTTAACACAGATGGTGTGGCGCCAACATATTCGGTAACTGAAAATGTGAATCATTTACGTGAAGATGTGGCAGATAATTGGCATCAAAAGCAAGCATTATTAAAAAATGCACCATTAGAGGCAGCAGACTTAATTAAAGTGCCAGCAATCTTAGATGGTGAGGGAGAATAATCATGACAATTAATTTTTTTGATAATGACTTAACTTCTTTGCATGAAAAATTAGTTAACAAAGATATCAGTACTGTTGATTTGACCCAAGCAACTTTAGAAAATATTGCAAAAACAGACAGTGAATTACAAGCTTTCATTAGAACTAACTCGGATGAAGCTTTACTACAAGCAAAGAAAATTGATGAGCAACACGATTTTTCTAATATGTTGTCTGGCTTGCCATTGGCATTAAAAGATAATTTGGCAACAAATGGTATTGAAACAACGGGTGCGTCACATATTTTAGAAGGTTTTAAACCAGTTTATGATGCGACTGTTGTTTCTAAGTTAAGCACAGCAGGCGCGATTTCTGTTGGTAAAACTAACATGGATGAATTTGCTATGGGTGGCTCAACTGAGACATCATACTATAAAAAAACAGCGAATGCATGGGATCATACGAAAGTTCCTGGTGGCTCATCTGGTGGTTCAGCAGCAGCAGTTGCTGGTGGGCAGATTCCCTTTGCGTTGGGATCGGATACAGGTGGTTCAATTCGTCAACCAGCAGCATTCAATGGTATCGTTGGCTTAAAGCCAACTTACGGACGGGTTTCACGTTGGGGACTGTTTGCCATGGCTTCATCTCTAGATCAAATTGGCCCTTTTACACGAACTGTTAAAGATAATGCTTTGGTTTTAAATACGATTGCTGGCTTTGATGAAAAAGATTCAACGTCATCAAAACGTGATGTACCTGATTTTACTTCGAAGTTAACAGGTGATGTCAAAGGTTTAAAAATTGCAGTACCCAAAGAATATTTTGGTGAAGGAATCGATCCTAAAGTTGCGACAACAGTTAAAGCAGCTATTGCGCAACTTGAATTAATGGGTGCAACAGTTGACGAAGTTAGTTTACCACACACTAAGTATGGTGTAGCTGCATATTATATCATTATGTCTTCTGAGGCTTCTTCAAACTTGCAACGTTATGATGGTGTCCGCTATGGTTTTCGGGCAGATGATGTCAAAAACTTAGAAGATTTGTATATTAAGACACGCTCTGAAGGGTTTGGAGATGAAGTTAAGCGTCGTATTATGCTTGGCACATTTTCACTTTCAGCAGGGGCGTATGATGCGTTCTTCAAAAAAGCAGCAAAAATAAGAACGTTATTAATTGAAGACTTTAATAAGGTTTTTGCCGATTATGATGTGATTGTTGGACCGACAGCACCAACAGTGGCTTATGGTTTGGGTGAAGAAATTGATGATCCAACGGCAATGTATTTAGCAGATGTCTTGACCATTCCAGTTAATTTAGCTGGATTACCCGGTATGTCAGTAAATGCTGGATTTGTCGATGGGTTACCAGTTGGTTTGCAAATTATTGGTAAACCATTTGACGAAGTAACGGTTTACCAAACAGGCTATGCTTTTGAACAGGCTAGTCGTTTGTTTGAACAACGACCAAATATTGCTAAGAAATATTAAGCTAAGAGGGAGGAAACGCCTTTACTAGATGTATTAATGATGTTATAGTAAAGGCTCTAAAATTATGGCAACAGGAAATTTTGAAACGACGATAGGACTTGAAGTCCACGTTGAAATGCAAACGAACTCAAAGCTCATGTCACCGTCACCAGTACATTACGGTGATAAACCTAATGAAAATACCAATGTGATTGATTTTGGTTATCCAGGAGTTTTGCCTGTGGCTAACAAAGGGGCAATAGAATTTGGTATGCGTGCTGCACTTGCCTTACACGCGACTGTGTCTCCATTCATCCGTTGGGATCGTAAAAACTATTTTTATCCTGATAATCCTAAAGCCTATCAAACAACACAATCGCAAACACCACTTGGAACAAATGGCTATTTAGATGTGACATTGGTTGATGGGACAGTTAAGCGTGTACGCATTAAAGAAATGCACGTCGAAGAAGATGCCGGCAAGAATACACACGGTGCAGATGGCTATTCTTATGTTGATTTGAATCGCCAAGGCACACCCTTAATTGAAATTGTTTCTGAACCAGACATTGCTTCTCCTGAAGAAGCTTACGCTTACTTAGAACAATTGCGACAAGCTATTTTGTTTACTGGTATTTCAGAAGCTAAAATGCAAGAAGGTCAAATGCGTGCGGATGTTAACATCTCGATTCGGCCATTTGGTTCATCTGAATATGGCACAAAAGTTGAAATGAAAAATATTAATTCATTTAACTACGTTCGTAATGCCTTGATTTTTGAAGAAAAACGTCAAGCAGAGGTTTTGCGATCTGGTGGTGTGATTCAACAAGAAACGCGTCGATACAATGAACCAACTAAGTCAACAATCTTAATGCGTGTTAAAGAAGGTGCGGACGATTATCGTTATTTCCCAGAACCAGACTTGGCGCCAATTACGATTGACCAAACATGGATACAAAAAGTGGCTGATGAGTTACCCAAATCAGCTGGAGATCGCCAGCATGACTATGTATCAAACTTAGGTATTGAACCATATGATGCGGAAGTATTGACACAAACGCTTGCGATGTCTGATTTTTATGATGCAACGGTTGCTGCAGGCGCTGATGCGAAACGTGCGGCAAACTATTTAATTGGTGATGTGAATGCCTTTATGAATAAACATCAAATTGAACTACAGGACACACAATTAACACCAGCACACTTAGCTGGTATGATTAAATTGATTGAAGATGGTACAATTTCAACAAAACAAGCCAAGCAAGTTTTTGAAGCAATTATGGCAGGTGAAGAACCAGAATCATTTGCTAAAAAGAATGGTTTGGTACAAATTAGTGATCCGGTCGTCTTATTGGGTTGGATTACTGACGTTTTGGACAATAACCCACAATCGATTGAGGACTTTAAAGGTGGCAAAGACCGGGCAACTGGCTATCTTATTGGACAATTAATGAAAATGTCAAAGGGACAAGCAAATCCAGGTGTCATGAATAAAATGTTGTTAGAAGAATTAGCGAAACGTTGAGTGCCAATGATTTTAATGTCATTATGAGATTAAAATCTATAATGAGCAAGATATGGCATACGCTTTATACAGGTTTATACCTGTGTACATAGTTTTATGAAAGGATAGTGTTTCACGGTAACGTGATTGATAGCTATTAATAGCTATATGACACTTTAAAATGAGAGCACGAATTATTTATAATCCAACATCTGGTCGTGAAGCAATTAAACGGGAAATGCTAGCTATTTTGCATACCTATGAACTTGCTGGTTATGAAACTTCAGCATTTGCTACGACGCCAGAACCAATGTCTGCAGCTAAAGAAGCAAAACGTGCCGCAATAGCTGGATTTGACTTGATTGTAGCGGCTGGTGGTGATGGCACAATTAACGAAGTTGTCAATGGGTTAGCACCATTACCCAAACGTCCTATGATGGCTGTTATTCCGGCCGGCACAACGAATGATTATGCACGTGCGTTAAAATTACCGCGTGATGAACCATTAGAAGCAGCTAAAATTATTTTTCAGCGTGAAACCATTAAAATGGATATTGGAAAAATTGATCAAGCGGGCATGTCGAAGTATTTTATGAACATTGCAGCGCTTGGAACAATTAGTGAAGTGACATATGCTGTACCATCTTTGATGAAGTCGTTGTATGGTTATTTGGCCTATCTTGTTAAGGGAACAGAACTTATTACACGAATAAAACCAGTTAATGCTAAAGTTACTTATGATACCGGTGAATATTCTGGTAAAATTTCAATGATATTTTTGGCTTTAACAAATTCTGTTGGTGGATTTGAGACAATTGTCCCTGATGCTAAATTAGACGATGGTAAATTTACATTGCTAATTATTAAAGAATCCAATTTAGCCCAAATTTTACAAATAGTTGCTCAAATGTTAAATGGTGGTAAGCATGTTGATAATCAACAAATGATTTATAAAAAAACGAATAAAGTGGAAATCATACCCTTGGATCAAGATCAGTTAAAAGTCAATTTAGATGGCGAATATGGCGGAGATGCACCGATGGTATTTACGGACCTGCAACAACACATCGAGTTTGTTGCCAATCGTTCTGGTATGCAAGAAGCAGCGACTATTTCAGATACCACTAAGGAAAAGTTTGTGGCAGACGTCGAAAAACTCGACGTTAAATAAGGTTGACAGTGGGTGTCTAAAAACCCAAGAAAAGGAGATACGACGTACTATGATTAATGTTGTACGTCGTTAAAACATATGGCAAAAGCTAATCGTGTTTATAAAACAGAAGTACCAGTCAAAAAGAATCAAGAAATTCAAGGAGAAGTGATTGATATCACCTACCAAGGTATGGGAGTTGTCAAGATTGATAATTTTCCTATCTTCGTAGTTGATGCTATTCCTGGTGAAGTGGTCAATCTCAGTATTACCAAGGTTTTAAAGAACTATGCGTTTGGACGTGTCGTTACACGTGTTCAAGAATCACCAAATCGTGCTGAAAATGTCGATAAAGTGGCTATTACTACAGGAATTGCGCCGTTAGCGAACTTGAAGTATGAGGCACAATTAACGTTTAAACAACATCAAATTGAGCAGATGTTCAAAAAAGTTAATGTTGAGGTTGATGTTAAGCCCACGCTTGGAATGGAAAATCCAACAAAATATCGTAACAAGGCACAAGTGCCAGTACAATTAATTAATGGTCGACTAGAAACGGGATTTTATCGTCGTGGATCTCATAAGCTTGTGCCAACTGAAGATTTTTATATCCAAGATCCCAAAGTTGATGAAGCAGTAATTGTGACACGTGATATTTTACGTGATTTAGGTATTTCTGCGTATGATGAAGAAACAAATAAAGGTGTTGTTCGTCATATTATGGCGCGTCGCGGTTATTATTCACACGAATTAATGGTTGTGATTGTGACAAATACAAAGAAATTACCTGATGCAATTGAAATTGCAACACGTTTGCAGGCAAAACTACCTGAATTAAAGAGCTTTATCCACAATATCAATAATCATGACACAAATGTCATAATGGGACAGTGGAATGAAACGATTTGGGGCGCTAATGAAATTCATGACCAATTAATGGACAAAGATTTTGTTATTGGGCCAAATTCATTCTATCAAGTGAATCCACAGACTACAGCTACTTTATATACACTTGCTGCTGAGAAAGCAGGGTTAAAAAAGACTGATATAGTAGTTGATGCATACTCTGGTATTGGGACGATAACTTTATCTATCGCTGATAAAGTTAAGAAAATTTATGGTGTTGAAGTCGTTGAAACTGCTGTCGAAGATGCAGAGAAAAATGCTAAAAACAATCATATCGACAATGTTGAGTTTGTGACAGCTGATGCACCTGAACAGATGGTTAAGTGGGCCGAAGATGGCTTGAAACCAAACGTTGTATTTGTTGATCCACCACGTAAAGGACTAACAGCTGAATTAATTTCTGCTGTTAGCGCTATGAAGCCCGAAACATTTGTATACATCAGCTGCAATCCAGCTACTCTTGCACGCGATGCCGTCCAAATTTTAGCTGAAGGTTTTAAAATTGATGGCGCAGTGCAGCCAATTGATCAGTTCCCACAAACAACACATGTTGAAAGTATTACAATATTTAAACGTGTGACAGATTAATTAAACGCTGATTTTCCATTAATTGTTGAAAAAATTTGACAAAAACAGGTTAAATCTGTAGTATATATTAGGGCTCCCATTTAATGGGACAGACGTTAAAAGCTCCCAAGTTCAGCTTGGGGGCTTTTCTAATTTATTTTTACCCCTGAAACGTTGCGAGCGCGGCTGCGCTGAATCATGAGGAGGCATCATGGCAGATAAGCAAGTTAAATATATTTTTGTAACCGGTGGCGTTGTGTCATCATTGGGCAAGGGCATTGTGGCGGCATCACTTGGTCGATTGCTAAAAAACCGTGGGTTAAAGCTTGCGATTCAAAAATTAGATCCATATATTAATATCGATCCTGGAACAATGTCACCATATCAACATGGTGAAACATTTGTAACTGGTGATGGGCTAGAGACTGATTTGGATATGGGCCATTATGAACGTTTTATGGATATTAATACGAATATGTATTCGAATGTCACAACAGGACGTATCTATTCAGAAGTGTTAGCAAAAGAACGCCGTGGTGACTACAATGGTGGCACAGTTCAAGTTATTCCACATATTACAGACGCGATTAAAGATAAGATGAAAAAAGCTGCACAATCAACAGATGCTGATGTTGTTATTGTTGAAGTTGGTGGTACAGTTGGTGATATTGAAAGTTTGCCATTTATTGAAGCATTACGTCAAATGAAGTCTGATCTTGGTAGTGAAAATGTGTTTTATATTCATACGAGTTTGATTGTTTATCTGACAGCGGCTGGTGAAGCTAAAACAAAGCCAACACAGCATTCTGTTGCACAATTAAGATCATTAGGAATTCAACCTGATATGATCGTTCTACGTACCTCAGCACCCTTAGAAGAGAGCTTGATAAAGAAAATTTCAACTTTTACAGATGTGAGTCCAGAAGCAGTAGTTGAATCTCGTGATGTTGAAACACTTTACGAAATACCACTGAATTTACAAGCGCAAGGCATGGATGATGTTGTTTTAAATAAATTACAAATCGATGCGCCTAAAGCTGACATGACTGACTGGTCAAAAATGATTGAGGGCATCAAGAATCCAAAGAAGTCGGTTAATATAGCTGTGGTTGGTAAGTATACAGATTTGCCAGATGCGTATATTTCTGTTAATGAGGCACTTAAGCATGCAGGCTATGCACAAGAAGCAGATGTGACTATTAAACACATTAAGTCGGAAACCGTAACAGCTGATAATGTGAAAATATTGCTCGCTGGTGTCGATGGTATCATGGTTCCTGGTGGATTTGGTGAGCGTGGGACAGAAGGTAAAATTGAGGCGATTCGTTATGCGCGTGAATCTAATATACCTTTCTTAGGCGTGTGCTTAGGCATGCAGTTAGCTTCAGTTGAATTTGCACGACATGTTTTGGGTTATACAGATGCTAATTCAACTGAATTAAATCCTGAAACGACAGCACCAATTATTGATTTGATGAAGGATCAAGAAGATGTTGAAAACCTTGGTGGTACATTAAGATTAGGTCTTTATCCGGCCATGTTGGTACCAAATACATTAACAGCCAAAGCATATGATAATGTGGCAGAAGTTGAACAACGCCATCGTCATCGTTATGAATTCAACACAATGTATCGTCAAGAGTTTGAATCTGCAGGAATGGTATTTGCAGCAACATCACCAGATGATCGTTTAATGGAAGTTATTGAGTACCCAAAGAATGATTTCTTTGTGGCAGCACAATATCATCCAGAATTTTTATCTCGTCCGGAACGACCGGAAGGATTGTATCGTGATTTTATTGGTGCAGCTTTGCAACATGAAGTCTGATGGTAACGATATCAAAAACACGCGTTCGCGTGTTTTTTTTTAGAACAAATACATGCATAGCTTGGTATAATAGAAACATGCTAGCAAATCCATCAAAACACATTGAACAAAAACTCGCGTTACTTCCAGCAGAACCCGGGTCATATCAAATGAAAGATCAGAATGGCAAAATTATTTATGTCGGCAAGGCTAAAAATTTAAAAAACCGGGTACGATCTTATTTTAAACAAGAGCATAATGGTAAAACAGCTGAACTTGTTCAAAATATTGTTGATTTTGAGTTTATCGTCACAAATTCTGATAAAGAAGCTTTTTTGTTAGAAAATGAATTAATTAAAAAATATAAGCCATACTACAATATACGTTTAAAATATGGTACAGGTTACCCTTATATTAAGATTACTAGAGAACGCAATCCTAAAATGGCATTGGTCAACGAAGTTAAAAAAGACGGTGGTTTTTATTTTGGACCCTATCCAAACGTTTATGCAGCACAAGAAACGTTACGGTTTTTAGAAAAAAATTATCCCTTGCGTCGTTGCAATGGTTATCAGGGTCGGCCATGCTTGTACTATAATATGGGGCAATGCTTAGGGCCTTGTTGGCATGATGTCTCAAAACAGGCTTATGATGAACAAATAGATCGTATTAAACATTTTTTGGATGGCAACACAGCAACAGTCAAGAAGGCTATTGCTGAAAAAATGAAAGCTGCCGCTGACACCTTAGAATTTGAACGTGCGGCAGATTTGAGAGACCAATTGAAGTATATTGATGAAACTGTTGAAAGTCAACGTGTTTTGTCTAAAGATACAACACCTAGAGATTTATTCAATTACTATTTGGACAAAGGTTGGATGACGGTTGAAGTTTTTTTCTTAAGGCAAGCCCGCTTGATTAGGCAATTTAAACGGACATTTTCAGTTGTTGGTACAGAAGATGAAGAAATGATGAATTTTATTCAGCAATTTTACGAACAACGTAATATTCAAAAACCACATGAAGTCCTTGTGCCTCATGGTATAGATATTGCTGCATTAACTGAAATTTTGGCAGTGTCAGTGCGTACACCAGTGCGTGGCGAAAAACGCGATTTAATGGATTTGGCAAAAAAGAATGCCCGCATTGCTTTAGAAGAAAAATTCCGGCTTATGCAATTAAATGAGAAAAAGACAACTGGTGCGATGATGGAAATTACCGATGCCCTTAAAATTCCGATGGGACATCGTATTGAGGCTTTTGACCACTCACATACACAAGGTGTTGAAATTGTCAGTGCGATGGTTGTTTTTGAGGGCGGTGTGCCGAATAAAGACGCGTACCGGAAGTATAAAATTAAATCAGTTGATCACGCAGACGAGTGGGCCGAAACGCAGGAAGTTATTCGTCGGCGTTATTCTCGTCTGCTAAAAGAAGGTGGTAAGATGCCAGATTTAATTTTGATGGATGGTGGAGAAATTCAACTACATGCCGCTAAAGAAGTGTTAGAAGATGAATTGAATTTGCATGTTCCGATTGCGGCGATGGTCAAAAATGATAAGCATAAGACAGCTGATTTGATCGATGGACGCACGGAAACAGTAATCGAATTAGATAAACGATCCGAAGGTTTTTTCTTGATTCAGCGTGTACAAGAAGAGGTCCATCGTTTTGCTATCAACTTTCATCGTCAATTAAGATCAAAAAATTCACTTGCCTCAAGACTGGATAATATTCAGGGTGTTGGGCCTAAAACACGTCAGAAATTGTTGCGAGAATTCGGTTCATTACCAAAAATAACGGCAGCAAGCGTAGACGATTTAATGATGATAGGTGTTAATGAAAAACTTGCGCGTGTGATACATTTAAGTTTGCAGGCGGGGCAGTGAACTTAACAGCGGCAAGCTTATTTTCTATAATAATATTATCAGTGTATTTGATTATTGGAAGGGGTAAAATATGTTAGAAATCAAAAATTTATCCAAACGATTTGGCAAATTTGAGGCAGTTAAGAATGCAAATTTTGCTGTTGATCGGGGAGAAATTGTGGGTTTTGTTGGGCCAAATGGCGCCGGGAAATCAACCACGATTGATATGATTTTGGGTCTAACAAAACCTGAAACGGGTGAAATTTTAATTAACAGTGAAGTTTTAACACAAAAAACAGCCGCTAAAATACATCAAAAAATGGGATTTTTATCCACTGATATGAATTTAGACCGTAATTTAACGGGTTATGAAGCATTGGCATTTTTCGCTCATTTACGTGGTGATTGGACGCCTGAGGTCAAAAACAACATCAAAAAATTGGCAGTTGAAATTAATGCTAATCTCAACAAAAAAATCAAAAAGTTAAGCCGAGGTAATCGCCAAAAAATTGGATTGATCGCATCAATTATGAATGCACCAGAATTGTTGGTGATGGATGAACCAACGAGTGGCTTTGATCCAATTGTCCAAAGTGAGTTTATTAGATTGCTTAAAGCACATAAATCTCAGGGTGGTTCAGCACTTATTTCATCGCATAATTTAAGTGAAATTGCTGAAATTTGTGATCGCGTTATTTTTATTGTTGGTGGCAAAATTGTTGATAATCAATCTATGGACGAACTCCGAGAAAAAGCACCAAAACGTGAAATTATCGATTTAGATGCTGTACTAGAAAAACTAGTTGATAAAAATCCAGATCAACGTGTAGAAGAGAGTAAATAAGATGCTTAGTAATGTTTTTTTGAAAACGTTATATGAGAAACGGATCGCTATTATTGGTTGGACGATTGGCATTTTACTAGCCATTATCGGTGTAGGTGTGATGTTTCCTTCGATTAAGGAAATTTTTGGCAGCCAGATGGCACAAATTCCAAGAGAATTTCAAGGTTGGTTTGGTGAAAATGGTAGTATGATGAGTTCATTTAAAGGCTATGTTGCTACGGAACTTGTTGGAAATGTTGGCATCATGCTAGTGATTCAAGCAATTATTTTTGGTTCGAGTTTGTTGGCGGGTGACGAAGAAAACAATGTGTTACAGCCATTGCTAACGCTACCCATTTCTCGTCGTAATATTTATACCCAAAAATGGGCTGCGCTTGCGATAATTAATTTATTTTTGGTTATTATTTGGGCGATCGCAGTTGAAATAGCAGCGTTACTAGTTCATGAAACAGTTGGCTTTAATATTCTTTTTCGAATTGGAATAGTTTTCTTCTTAACCAATCTAGCACTGGCAACGATTGCTTATTCAATTGGTGCGATGACAGGTAAACGTTCTGCCGGTGGTATATTTATTGGCGTATATGCTTTTTTGGCTTATTTCATTAATGCCTTAGCAGGTCAAGGTGATGTTGTGAAAACGCTAAATCAGTTAAGCATTTTTAAGTATGCAGGGTATATTGAATTGAGCAGTCACACCATTCTGTTTGGAAATATAGTAGTTATTGTGATGGTTTTGATTATATTTTATGTTTTGGGGCTTTTAATTTTTAGTCGACGTGATATCCAAATGAATTAACCCTGTCTAGATTATGTTCCTGAATTATGTTAGACTATAATATTAGAACTATTCGCAAGTCCACTGTGTGGGCAGACAAGGAGAAAACGCGCGCGATGAGATTTGACTTTTAGAAATAAGCAATTATTTTTTCGGTGACTGTGGCTCAACTAGTAGAAAATAGCTTACATCACGTCGAATCATGTCTTATCTCGCGCTCTAAATATTATGGCATTCGTAGATCAAGCAGAAATTGAAGTAAAAGCCGGAAAAGGTGGTGACGGTATTGTTTCATTCCGTCATGAAAAATTCGTAGCAATGGGTGGACCATTTGGTGGCGATGGTGGCCGTGGTGGCTCAATCATTTTTAAAGTGGATGAGGGGCTTCGGACATTGATGGATTTCCGGTACAACCGTCATTTTAAGGCCCAACCTGGTGGTAATGGCGGTACAAAGGGTATGACAGGCGCTTCTTCTGAAGATCGCTATATCAAAGTGCCACAGGGAACAACCGTTAAAGATGCTGATACTGGTGAAGTATTAGGTGATTTACTTGAAAACGGGCAGGAACTTTTGGTGGCTCAGGGTGGTCGTGGTGGCCGTGGTAATATTCACTTTGCTACGTCTGCAAATCCAGCACCTGAGTTATCAGAAAATGGTGAACCAGGAATTATTCGAAACTTGAAATTAGAATTAAAAGTTTTGGCCGATGTTGGTTTGGTAGGATTTCCGTCAGCTGGTAAATCAACTTTGCTGTCTGTTGTTTCAAATGCCAAACCAAAAGTTGCGGCATATCATTTTACAACGCTTTCACCAAATATTGGCATGGTACGTTTAGATGATGAACGAGATTTTGTTATGGCGGATTTGCCTGGATTAATCGAAGGCGCCTCACAGGGTATTGGACTGGGATTTCAATTCTTACGACATGTTGAACGAACAAAAGTTGTTCTACATTTAGTTGATATGTCAGGCATTGAAGGAACGGATCCTTATACACAATATCGTAAAATATTGGATGAATTACAACAATATGATGAAACAATTTTAGATCGTCCACAAATTGTTGTGCCAACGAAGATGGACATGCCAGACTCTGACGAAAATCTAGCGAAGTTTCGAAAAGAAATTGCCGCTGAATCTGGGCTTCCTGTGCAACCAATGATTGTACCTATTTCAGCTTTGACTAGAGATGGCACACAGGAGTTGATGAGATTAACAGCAGATATGTTGGCAACAGCTCCTGCACCCGAAAGTTATCGCACAGTTGACGAGACAATTACTAGCGAAAAGACATATGACTTTAAACCAGAAAACCATGACTTTACTGTTGTGTGGTCTGAAGAGAGTGAGCAGTGGATTATTGGTGGTTCAGAAGTTGAGAAACTATTCTTGATGACCAATATTCAACGTGACGCTACAATTATGCGTTTTGGTCGTCAACTCCGACATATGGGTGTTGATGATGCACTACGTAAAGCAGGTGCTAAAGATGGCGATGATGTTCGTATTAGTGACTCAGACTTTGTATTTGAATTTAGTGATTAATATTATTTGTAAACGGGGGAACCAATACTGGTCCCCCGTTTTTTAGTGTGTTATAAAGTCAAAAAATCAGATTGTGAAGTGAAAAACGTTGACATAGAGATAAACTTCACAATGTTTAATTGGCAATGCCTTAGTAAAAAGTGCTATGATATGGATAGTTAAAAAAATATGGAGGAAATGAGTGACGTTACGCGATTTGGTTTGTAGCCAGTTGATTCCTTATAAATTAACCCACGAAACGTCGTCTCTCAGTGTATTATGTCAGAACAAAAGTATGGTGCAGATATTGTCACAGATAGTTTAGTCAATCATGGGGTTGATTTGGTATTTGGTATTCCTGGTGCAAAAATAGATCGTTTATTTGAAACATTAGAACATCCAAAGTCAGGTCAAAAGGTGCCTAAGTTAATTGTGGCACGTCATGAACAAAATGCTGCTTTTATGGCGCAGGCTTTTGCTCGTATTACAGGTAAAACGGGCGTTGTAATTGCGACTTCTGGTCCTGGTGTTGGCAATCTTGTCACAGGACTAATGACAGCAAGCGCTGAAAGTGATTCTGTTGTTGCTATTGGTGGGCAAGTACCACGAAGAGATCTTTATCGTTTGACACATCAGTCGACGAATTCTATTGCTTTATTTAATCCAATTACAAATTTCAGTTCAGAGATACAAGATCCAAACAATATTTCAGAAATCTTGGCGAATGCTTTTGCTGCTGCTAACGGTGCCAAAAAAGGTGCGGCGTTTGTATCATTGCCACAAGATATTGATGATGCGCCAGTTGATATTGATGCTTTGGCACAAGTGCCAATGGCTAAACAGGGTGCAGCCTCATTAGCCGATTTAGATTGGTTAGCTGGAAAAATAAAACAAGCTAAGTTGCCTGTTCTGTTGGTAGGGGCACGTGCATCAGATGATCAATCTGTTGCGGCTTTGCATAAGCTGCTTAATCAGGTGTCTTTGCCAGTTGTAGAGACATTCCAAGGTGCTGGTGTTATCTCACGTGATTTAGAAGAGACATCATATTTTGGTAGAATTGGTTTGTTCCGTAATCAAACTGGTGATAAGTTGCTGCAACAGTCTGACTTGGTGATTACTTTAGGCTATGATGCTATTGAATATGAACCACGCAACTGGAATAAAGAAAACAACTTAAACATTGTGGCATTGGATACAACACCTGTACAAATTGATAATAACTTTGTACCACAACGCCAACTCATTGGTGATTTGTCACAAAGTATTGACTTATTGACGGAACGTATCAATGGTTATCAATTACCAGATGCAAGCCAAAAAAACTTGCATGACTTGAAAACAGACCTCCGTTTGTCAAATGAACCAACGTACACGCCGGCTGAAGGTAACTTAAATCACCCATTGACAGTTATTAAGTCAATTCAAGCACATGTAACAGATGATATGACAGTTTCAACAGATATTGGATCACATTATATATGGATGGCACGTCATTTCAAATCATATGTTGCACGTCACTTTTTGATTTCAAACGGTATGCAGACATTAGGCGTTGGTTTGCCATGGGCAATGACTGCAGCGATGGTTCGCCCAAATGCTAAGTCAGTTTCAGTTTCAGGTGATGGTGGTTTCTTCTTTTCAGCGATGGAATTAGAAACGGCTGTACGTTTGAATTTAAACACTGTTCACATTGTGTGGAACGATAATGCACATTATGATATGGTGAAATTCCAAGAAGAAATGAAATATAATGGCGAATCTGCCGGTGTTAATTTTGGAAATATTGATTTAGTTAAATATGCAGAGGCATTTGGCGCTAAAGGATTAAGAGTGACGACACCAGCTGATCTAGATGCTGTCTTAGATGAAGCATTTGCAACCAAAGGGCCAGTTGTGGTGGATATTCCGGTTGACTATTCTCACAACTATGAATTGGGTTCACAATTGATTCATGGTGAAGGATAGACGTTGATATATCAACGTTTATAAGCACATATTTTCTGAGTGTGTTTTCAAGTGAAAAAACATATATGGTAAAGCCATAGAATAACAAAAACGGTACTAACTCGAAGTAATTCTTGTTAGTACCGTTTTTTTATTTGCTGATATTTATGATGATAGTGAGTTATCTTGTTACTCCTATTGATTCGTCAAAAAAACTGTAAAGAAAATGTTACATTAATGCTTATGCATTATTGAGCATGTTAATCAGATGGTAACTGTTGTTAAGATAACGTTTACGTCAATACTTACAAAAAATAATGAATAAATACTTGCTGAGCTATAAAGGTGAATAATGATGAATAGATTGCTGTTACTGGCAATATTTCCAAGTAAATATGCTAATAATAATGTCTATTTATACATAGAACAGGTGTTTGACATCTACCACCTAACACGCGCATAATTCTAAATACAGCCATACACAAGATGTGAATTAATTATCATAATACGCATATTATTTTGTATAGAATAAGGGGAATAAGCATACATGAACACAATTAATTTAGCAACAACAATCACAAAAAGGTCTGGAGAAAAAGTGCAATTTCGGCCATACAAAATTGCACTTATTCTTGCATCACTTAACATTGAGGGGGATGTTGCTGAAGCGATTATGGTCATTGTGATGTCAAAAGCAACCCAACGAAATGTGACGACACAAATAATTTATCAAACTATTTTGACGCAATTAGAAACATTGTCACCGAAGGCAGCAGAGACTTTTCAATCAGTTCATATAGCAAATGAACAGGCATGGTTGCAAGCGATTGATCCAGAAAATAAACTTAAATCATTAATCAATCAAGATGATAAAACAATGCATGAAAATGCTAACAAAGATTCACATGTGTTTAATACATTTCGTGATTTAACCGCTGGCATGATTGGTAAATCTAAAGGCTTGACGATGATGCCTGAAAGTGTGGCGAAAGCGCATTTGCGAGGTGACATCCACTGGCATGATTTAGATTACACGCCTCTTGGTCCTATGACGAACTGCTGTTTGGTAGATTTTGACTATATGTTTAAATCTGGTTATACAATGGGCAATGCACAAGTTGAAACGCCAAAATCAATTGGTACGGCAACAGCTCAAATGGCCCAAATCATTGCCAATGTTGCGTCTTCACAATATGGTGGGACATCGATAAATCGCGCAGATGAGTTATTGGCGCCATATGCTGAAATGAATTATCAAAAGCATTTGCATAATGCCAAAACTTATGTGCAAGCAGATAAACGTCAGTCTTACGCAGAAACTGCCACCAAGAAAGACATTTATGATGCGATGCAGGCGTTAGAGTACGAAATTAATACACTCGCCTCAGCGCAAGGTCAAACGCCTTTTACAACGCTTGGTTTTGGTTTGGGAACGAATTGGCTTGAACGAGAAATTCAAAAATCAATATTTAAGATACGTATTAAAGGTATTGGACCAAATCATAGAACCGCTATTTTCCCCAAATTAGTTTTTTCATTGAAACGCGGTATTAATATGAATGCCGAAGATGTTAACTATGATATTAAAAAGTTAGCCATTGAATGCGCTTCAAAACGGATGTATCCTGATGTATTAAATTATGAAAAAATTGTTGCACTAACTGGATCATTCAAAGCACCGATGGGCTGCCGGTCATTTTTACAAGGTTGGCAAAATGAACAAGGCGTTGAAGTTAATGAGGGACGCATGAATTTGGGAGTTGTGACGCTCAATGTGCCACGAATGGCCTTACAATCACAGGGCAGTAAATCACGATTTTGGGAAATATTAGATGAGCGATTAGCCTTAGCGAAGCAGGCGTTAAAATTCAAACTTGCTAGAACAAAGGAATCAGTTCCTGAAAACGCACCAATTTTGTACAAAAATGGCGCGTTTGGCAAGATGTTGCAAGATGATGATGACGTTGACACGCTATTCAAAAATGGTCGTGCAACACTATCTTTGGGCTACATTGGCTTATATGAAGTCGGAACGTACTTCTTTGGTCCAAATTGGGAAACAAATCAAGAAGCCCACGATTTTACAGTTGAAATTGTGCGACGATTGCATATTGCTTGCAAAGCGTGGGAAGCAGAAGATGGTTATCACTATTCTGTTTACTCAACGCCTGCTGAATCATTAACGGATCGTTTTTGTGAACTAGACAAAACCCGATTTGGCGCGATTGCTAATATAACAGACAAAGATTATTATACGAATTCGTTTCATTATGATGTACGTAAGCATCCTACTCCTTTTGAAAAATTGTTATTTGAGGAAGCCTATCCACAATACACGAATGGTGGATTTATTCATTATTGTGAGTATCCTAACTTACGCCAAAATCCAGCAGCACTTGAGGCAGTTTGGGATTTTGCTTATGATCATGTGGGTTATTTAGGGACCAATACGCCAATTGATAAATGTTTTAAATGTGGCTTTGAAGGCGATTTCAAACCTACAGCACGTGGATTTTGCTGTCCTGAGTGTGGCAATCATGATCCAAAAACGTGTGATGTGGTTAAAAGAACATGCGGTTACTTAGGAAATCCACAAGCACGTCCAATGATTCACGGCCGTCATGTTGAAATTGCGTCACGTGTGAAAAACATGTCACAATCGGAGGTAGATCAAAAACATGTCAAGTAAATTAGCAAATGGCATCACAGTACCAGAGAGTAAAGAGTGGCAATCAGCTGATTTGTCGCTTAACTATGTTGCTGATTACAAGCCCTTTATTATGGTTGATGGTCCAGGTGTGCGGTGTTCAATATATTTATCAGGTTGTAAGTTTTTATGCCCAGGTTGTTATAATGTTGTTGCGCAAAACTTTCATTACGGTACGGAATATACACAAGAACTTGAAGACCAGATCGTTGCTGATTTAAGTCACTCATATGTTCAAGGGTTAACGTTATTAGGCGGTGAGCCTTTCTTGAATACAGCCGTTGCTCTGAAAGTAACAAGACGTATACGTGCGGAGTTCGGACATACGAAAGATATTTGGTCCTGGACAGGTTATACGTGGGACGAATTAATGGCTGAAACGGCTGATAAAAAGGCATTATTGCAAGAGATTGATGTCTTAGTGGATGGCCGTTTTGTGCAAGCATTAATGAATTTAAAGTTGCGATTTAAGGGATCATCCAATCAACGTATTATTGATGTACCTGCATCACTAGTGAAAAAAGATGTTGTCTTGTGGACGGATGAGTATGAGAATTGATTTGGAATAACGCTGCTAAAAAAACGTTTTTTGACATTTAATGTTGTTATATCAATTATATGTATAAATAGATCAACGTGTGATGTTCGACTAATTGCCCATAAATAGGGTATAATATAGTGTTGTGACTTTTTCACACATTTATATTTTGTCGGAGGAAAGACATGACTGAAGATAGCAAAAAAACTGTTTATACGCCTACTGATCCACGTGGACTAAATGAACCGTTCCTACCGGTGTCTATTGCTAAACAAATTGATCTACCTGGAAATGATAACGTTTCCGGCGCACCATTAAAGGTGAGCGGTAGATATATTACTAAAGAATATGATATGGGCACTTCGCGTAACGAAAAAATTCAAGCTATTTTGAATCCTTTAAAATCTAAAAAAGAAAAGTTTTGGGGACTCAAGGGTATTTCTTTTGATGTCTTTGAAGGCGATGTTGTCGGTGTCGTTGGAGTTAATGGTTCTGGAAAGTCTACGCTACTTAACATTTTAAGTGGGGCGTTGATGGAAACTTCAGGGCGCTTAATTCTTAAAGGCAAAACATCACTTTTATCTGTTTGGGATGGTTTACGAGATAATTTAACTGGACTAGAAAACATACGTTTGAAATCTTTAATGATGGGACTATCGAACAAAGAAATCGATAATCAAATTAATGATATTGCAGAGTTTTCTGAATTAGGCAAATTTATCAAGCAACCAGTTAAAAACTACTCATCGGGTATGCGTTCGAAGCTGGGTTTTGCAATAGCTGTGCATCAAAATCCTGATATTATGATTATTGATGAAGCTTTATCTGTTGGTGACCAAACTTTTACACGTAAAGCATTGAATAAAATGCAAGAGTTCAAAGCAGCTGGAAAGACAATTTTTTTTGTATCACATGCTTTAGGGCAAATTGAAGAATTTACAGATAAGACAATGTGGATTCAATATGGTGAATTACGAGCGTACGGTGATACAGCAACAATCTTACAAGAGTACAAGGATTGGACTAAATGGTATAACCAGTTAGATGATGACGTTAAAAAATCGTATGTTGCTGCACGTAAGCAAGCACAAAATGATTTTAATCGAACGCAACTAACTGATCGTATTGTAGAAGATAATCATTTATCAGATGCCGATAAGAAAAAAATTGCGCGTGATAATGCAGTCGGTGGTCGATTAACTTGGTGGAACTGGCTTTTATTAGTAATTGGGACAGGCATATTTGCTTATGCGGTTTATCTTTATGTGTATTTGGGACGGTAATTAAACTATGAGAGAAATTTGGCTTGTGCTACGGGAGCAAATAAAATACTTCCCCGTCATGCTGCGTTTGGCTCGCTATGAAACTCGCGCCAAATACAAAGATCATTCGCTAGGAGTCTTATGGGATGTGATTAACCCAGTAATGCAAATTGCAACGTACTGGTTAGTTTTTGGTATTGGTTTACGTCAAGGTGGTACAACAGACGGTGTACCTTATGTTGGCTGGTTAGTAATTGGACAGGCTACTTGGCTATTTTTGAACACATCATTTATGGATGCCACTTGGAGTATCCGAAATAACGTGCGTCAGGTATCAAAGATGAATTTTCCAATTAGTATTATGCCAACTGTGCGTACATGGATTAATGTCATTCCTTTTGCTATTACATTGGCTGTTGGTGTATTAATTGCAGTTGGATCAGGTGTGCATTTAACAATGCATGCATTCCAATTTGTCTATTATTTCTTAGCCATGTTGGCATTTTTGCATGCATTAGGCATATTCAATGCTACAATAACAGTTCTGTTCCCAGATTATCAACAATTAATTCAAACGATTATGCGATTTGTATTCTGGTTCTCTGGGGCTGTTATTGATATTGCCGCCAAGTTGGGACCAGATCACGCGCGAATTGGTCGTTTGATCGAATTGAATCCTTTTTACTATCTAATTTCAGGTGTTCGCGATTCATTTTTGAGCACCGGTTGGATATGGGATCATCCGTCACAAAATCTTGCTTTCTGGATGTTTGTGTTGGTGGTCTTACTTCTCGGATCACATTTGCACTTAAAGTTCCGCGCTTATTTTGCGGATCTTGTCTAAAATAAAGAAAAAGGGGAGGGGGCGATTGCTCGCCCCCTCTTTGCGTACATAACTGATATAGGAGTTTTAACTATGACTGAACCAATTATCCATATACCAAAAAATATTGACCTGCCAGTAACTGTGGTGAATAAAAGTAATCGTAAAGTTACGCGTTTGAGTGTTGTTGTTCCTATGTATAATGTTGCACTGTTTTTAAAAGAAGCATTGGATTCATTATTGCGCCAAGGTATTAACGATGAATTACAAGTTATTTTAATTGATGATGGGTCAAAGGATGAGACACCAGCAATAGCAAGGGAATATGTTGATCAATACCCCGATATTTTTGAACTCTACTTATTTGAAAACGGCGGCTTGGGTGCCGCACGCAATCGTGGGACAAATTTGGCGGTTGGTGAGTATGTGACTTACGTGGATCCAGATGATATTGTAGTGGATGATTCATATCACAATATGTTATCAATTATTAATAGAACAGGTAGTGATGTCATTGGTGGTGCTGTACGTAGGTTTAATAGTACCGGAAAGCAGTGGACTTCAACTGTTCATAATAAAGCCTATCATGATGCTTATGAAGCAACGACACTAGGAGAACATCCTGAGCTGGTTTGGGATACAACGGCATGGAATAAAATCTATAATTTGGAATTTATTCAATCTAATAGTTTGTATTTTCCAGAAAAAATGCTTTATGAAGATATGCCTATGGTTGTACCAATGTATTCTTTGGCAAAAAAAATTGATGTCTTTGATGAAGTTATCTACTTGTGGCGTGAACGTGATGAAGGGGCTCCTTCAATTACTCAGTCGACCGCACAGAAAAATAATTTTACGGATCGTGTTAAAGGGATGAAAATGATTCTGAGCAGCTTAGCTGATTATGATGCTCCGGAGAATGCACAAAATGAGCAGTTAAATAAGATGCTTAATTTTGATTTACGTTTACCTTTTACCTATGAAAAATACATCGCTCTTGATGATGAATATAAGGATACTATTTATGAACAAGTAAAAGGATTCTTGAAATTGTTGACACCTGCGCAGTTTAATCAAGCACAGTATTGGTATCGAGCCTTGTACACTGTTTGGTTATATCAACCAAAAGTAGTTGTACAAAATGCAATCACTAAATTTGCAAAGTACGAGTTCTGTGTACAATTTAATCAAGATGATGGCAGTTTTCATAGTAGTTACCAAGATGATTTTGATTTTGATTTAGCAACTCTTAATTCTGATTTCGAACCATTTACTCGATTGTATAGTGTGACCGAAGAAAATAATCAAGTAGTGTTAGTGGGACACTTATTCTATCGTTATATGGATTTACCTACCCGAAATTTAATTTCTAATTTACAAGTTGAACTGGTGAACAAGAATGGAGAAGGGTTGGTTCATTCTGATGGTGTGGCTGATATGCAGTATGATCCAGATGCGACTGCTAAATGGGGATTTGAAAATACGCAAAGTCGAAGGGAACAAGCAGCCCATAATTTTGATATTTCAAGCTATCGCATTACTGTTCCGTTTGCTGAATTGGAAAGGTTAAACGAAACTGTATATGTCAAACTGAAGTTGACGGTTTATGATCGTGAACTTGAGCTACTAATTAGTGAACCTATGCCGGGAGATCAACCACGACCGGAAGGGTTCGTTATTGATAACGGTTTCTTATTGACTTCTTACTCATCTGATTGGCGATTACGCTTGACATATTTGGCAAACGCTCCGTTGGTAACTAAGTTTGCTTGGTCCAGAAATCATTACCTTTGGACAATCAAGAATGCTAAAAAGAATATCATCATCTATAATCCGACTAATAGGGAAATTCTAAAATTAGTCAAAAATGGTAATGAATATTCATTGTCTAAGTCAGATGTTAATTATATTGGAACACCAGGTGGGGCAGGACAAGCCTGGTGGCAGTTTATGACAACTGACAATATTAATGATTATGATTCATTTGAGTTAGTACGTATGGCTACACCAACAATTGCTGAACCACATACATTAAAAAAGAATATGACGGTTTTTCATGTTTCAAATCATGTGGCAACTTTAGCAGTTTCTTGGCAGTATCCATTGATAGCTTATGCTGAACTAGATGATGAAAACGTTACAATTAGGTTTTGGTTAGACGGATGGGCACGATTGGCTAGTAGTGCTAATATTACTTTTATTCAGGATGGTTTGGATAATAAGTATGTTGCAAAAAAAATTGAAGGGAATTTTTTAAAACGTAATTTATGGGAAGTTCAGTTACCATTAGGTTTTGGGTTATATGCTCAAAATCGAATGCTTCATCCGGAAGTAACATTGACGTTTTTCCAACGTCAGCCATTTACAATGCCATTACGTTGGGGCAAGTCTAAATTTAATATTTTTCGAGAGGAACATCCTGTGGGACGTCTAACATGGTATTTCGGATCCGATGATTCAGAGGAACACCGAGTTTTGACAATGCGTCAAAGTACCAATCGTGAAGGTTTTACGACAATGGGTGAAAAAGTTTCATTTTGGCAAGGAAAGTACCAAGAATGGTTGCAGGAACCAATTTTTGAGAAAACTATTATGTATTCGTCATATTGGGGGCAAGATTTTAATGATAATCCGAGAGCTCTGTACGAATATATTGAAAAGCATTATCCAGGATATCAACATGTTGTCGTATACTCGAATATTTTGCAAGATATTGAACTACCAGGTGTTATTCCGGTGGTCACAGGGACGAAAAAATACTGGTATTATTTGGCTCATGCAAAGTATTTTGTTAATAATGTTAATTTTGAAGGTAAGGAACGTGTTAAGCGACCAGAACAATTAGAAATACAAACGATGCATGGCACACCATTGAAACAAATGGGCTTTAAAGTTCTTCAAGATTGGACATCAGCGTCCTATGAGCAATATTTAGAAAAAAATCGTAACTGGGATTATTTGACGGTACCAAGTGATTATGTAGCTGAAATTGCTGCATCCGCATATCGACATCAAGCAAAAGTATTGAATACTGGATATCCGCGTAATGATGAGCTGTTTGTGAGAAATAACGAAGCTGAAATTCTGCGAATTAAACGTGCAATGAAGGTGCCAGTTGATAAAAAATTAGTTTTATATGCACCAACTTGGCGTAAAAAAGGCGAGCGTAAATTAGGCATTGATTTTGAGTCAATGTATGCAGCTCTACGTGATGATTTATTTGTTTTGATTCGTCCTCACCATTTAAGTGGTGACATTGAAGTGCCAATGGCATATGCAGATAAAATGATATTATCAGATGATTCATTTGCAATTGACGATTATTATCTAATTAGTGATGTGATGATTACAGATTATTCTTCAGTTATGTTCGATTATGCCTTGTTAAACAAGCCAATGATTTTTTTCGTATATGATTTTGATAATTATGTCAGTTCACGTGGACTGAACTTTGATTTTAAAGCAGATGCACCAGGACCATTGGTATACACACAAACTGAATTAGAAACATCATTACAATCATTTGAAGAGATACCAAAAATGTATGGAGATAAGATTGCAACATTTGATACTAAATTTATACAGTACGATGATGGACATGCTTCTGAAAATATTTTTAAGGCAGTTTTTGATCACGAAAAAAATTAATTTTAGGATTTTCAGTTTATCGAATAATTATCCTTATAGCATTTATGTGCCTTTGTCCTCTTATTGATATATACAACCCCTGTATTGGATTAATATTAGCATTGTTTTATAGGGTAGACTATAGAAATTAGTGCAGTGAATTGTTAGTTACTTTAAATTTGTAATCACTATGAACACTTATTGTTATTCTATAAGTAGTTCGATAATTCATTGCTGAAATATGTTAGATCTACATGGTTTATTGATGCTCAGTTAAGGAGATGCTTTTTTGAAAATAAGCAGAAGAACATTTTATTTTTTAATCATTTTTATAGCATGGCTACCCTATTGGTGGGCTTTTTTTCCAGTAATTGTCAGTTACGATGGAGCAGCTCAATTAGCTAATTTTTTTGGGATATCATATCCTAACAATCACCAGCCATATACAGCGGCAGCTATTATGGGAGTGTTAATCAAATTTTTTATGAAATTAACCAATAACAATAGTACATGGTCTTTTGCTTTATACGCTGGCTTGATTGGTAGTTGTAGCGCAATTGTATGTTCTAGACTAGTGGTTAAATTTGGAACTGCGTTTGGGAGAAATATTCAATGGTTATCATTATTACTGTTTGCGTTATTTCCCTTGTTTCCATTTTATGCATTCTCGTATGATAAAACTGCACCATTCTTAATAGGTATTGGTATGTCATTGTCAGCACTTATTTCGATTGCTATAGATAAAAATCTTAATAATCATTTGTGGGAGTTAGCAATAGGAACAGTATTAACATCAGTATTTAGATCTGATGGATACTATGTAATGATTATTGTTTTACTGGCCTGTGTGGTGGTGTTAAGAAGCAAACAATTATTATTGTGTCTAATATCGATTATTGTATTAATGACGGTAATCGCTAAAGTGATTTTTCCAATGGCTTTTATTGCACCAGGATTACCTGGTGACTCTATCAGTGTGCCACTACAACAAGTTGCCTATACATTAAAAACACATGAAGCACAATTAAAAGGAAGTAAGTTATACGACGATTTGAACAGAATAATGCCTTTAAGAAAAATTACAGAAGCTTACAACCCTAATTTAGCAGACTATGTTAAATTCAATTATGGTAACACATATAATAATGAAAAAAAATCAAAAAAAGAAGCATTTGAAACATTTCTGAAAGAAAGATCAAAATATGGTGTCAGAAATTTTTTAAAACTATGGCTGAGGTTGGGTATGGAGTATCCACTTGATTATGCAAAGGCATGGATTTACCAAGTGGATTCATACTATAGTCCGACAAATAAGAATGAGCAAGAAAAGTCATCTGGTCAATTATTTATGAATCTGAATCAAGTTTGGGTTCAAAATAGAATTACTGATATCATGAAACAATTAAATTTTTCAGTAAATTATAATGATTCTGAGCTTGCAAAAAAATTTAAAAATAGATTACTGACACCATTGCATAATAATAATATAATCTATAAAATATTTCTCTCTGCATGGTTATATGACTGGTTACTTATTATATCTAGTTTAGTCTTATTAGTAAAAATTATTAAAAAGAAAATATTGATTGTTTGGGCATTACCCTTTTTACTTCCTCTAGGAGTATTGGGTGTAGCAATGTTAACACCGGTTGATGGTGGAATGCGGTATATTGTGCCTATTATTATGGCTTTACCAATGTATATTGCTATCATATTTGATACGAATCATTTAAATATGAAAAATAAAAGCGTAAAATAAGTTAGAATTAATTTTATTTTAGTTATTAGAACGCTTGGTATGAATTAGAACAGCATGACAGGAAATCTCTTATTGAAGTTAATTATGTATAATGGATTAAGAAATAAAATTAAAGAGGAATAAAATGGATAAGCTAGCGATATTGATACCAGCATATAACGAAGCCCAAACTATCGAAAAGGTGGTTAAAGATGTATTGAATGTTACCAAAAGCATTGATGGAACAGTAATATATGTATATGACAATAACTCCAAGGATAGCACGGTTGAATTAGCTAGAGATGCAGGGGCAGTAGTCAGACATGAGTATGCTCAAGGAAAAGGCGCCGTGATAAGACGAATGTTTCGCGAAGTTGATGCTGAAGTTTATGTTATGATCGATGCCGATGATACATATCCGGTTGAAGCTATTCCTGAAATGTATGACAAAGTAAAGAGTCATGGCGTTGATATGGTGGTTGGTGATCGGTTATCATCCACTTATTTTGAAGAAAATAAACGGCCTTTCCATAATGTAGGTAATTCTGTCGTCCGTGGTTTAATTAATTCACTTTTTAAGACTGATATTAAGGACATACTGACAGGATATCGAGCATTTAGTTTTGAATTTGTAAAAACATTTCCAGTTCTTTCACGAGGCTTTGAAATTGAAACAGAGATGTCAATTCATGCTACTGAGAAACGGATGTTGGTAGAGAACCAAGTGATTGGTTACAGAGACAGACCAGAGGGATCGGAGTCTAAACTGGACACCTATGGTGATGGTATGCGGGTATTAAAGACTGTTTTAAATTTGTATCGTAATTATCACCCTTTTGCATTTTTCGGAGCAATTTCGACAGTATTTATTTTATTTAGTTTGATTGTGTTCTTCATTAGAGTTGTCCAACCATATGCAGAGACTGGCCTTGTAGATAATATGCCGACGCTCATTGTAACGATGATATTGTTATTGATAGCTGTCATTTCGTTCTTTTCTGGCATGATTTTAAATTCTGTTCAAGCAAAAGAAAAGCGAGATTTTGAATTAGCATTAATCGAAGCTTCAAATAGAAAAAAAGAACTAAGTAATTGAGTCGGAAAAGCTTTATTATTCTAGGAACGCATTTGTTTGTTAGTTGAATGGTATGCGAGGGAAATTTAATCATGTTTTGGAGTATTAATGAATGTTAAAAAGAATCGGTGAAAAAAGAATAAATAATCAAAAAGTTAAACTGTCAAACATCGAAATTTTAAGATTTATATCTATTTTGCTAGTTATTTTACACCACGTAGCTATTCATACAAATTGGACAATAGGCTTGTCTACTAATTTTGAGTTTGCTCGTGATGGTATGATTCTGAGTGGAAAAGTCGGCGTTGATTTATTTATTATCATTTCTGGATATTTGATGATAAATTCACGAGCAAAGTTAACCAGTCTAGTTAGAACTGTGAGTGAGACAATTGTATTTTCAATATTTATGTACATAGTGGCAATTGTACTAAAAATAAACGGGACAGTTTTTTCAACCACATACTTTTTTAAGCGGTTATTTCCAGTTATTTTTTCTGATTATTGGTTTGTGACTGCATATGTTTTTATGTACATATTACTACCGATTGTTTTGCCTTTCTTGTCTAAGTTAACTAAAAAAGATTATCAACGTTTCTTGATTATTGGATTCTTGGTTGTTTCTATTTGGCCGATGATCGCCTTAAATAAAGGTATGAACTTTTCCTATGTTATTTTATTTTTATATCTATTTGCAATAGGGGGATATATTCGAAAGTATGGATTAAGAATAAATGCGATAGTTGCAAGCATAGCTGTTATATTATTAACAGCTAGTGCAGTATTAATAACATATGCTATTCGGATGATTTTACATGCACCACATAATACGTTGTATCAATTATTCTCATTTTTGGGTTGGTCTGGTCCAAATAGTTGGGGAGAAAATATCATTATTTGGTTCGATGCGAGCCCATTTCCTATAGTAATTGCGGCGTTTATATTTATAGGTGTTATTTCAATGAAGCAGTACTATAATAACATCGTAAATTTTTTTGGGAGTCATGTTTTTGGTGCGTATTTATTTCAAAGTGCACCAATATTTTCACCCTGGATCTATGTTACCATTATTAATGTAAATAGAATTAATGGCACTTTAAACCGACTTGTATTTTCATTAGGTGTCGCGATACTTTTTGTATTCATAGGTATTGTGTTACACGTAATTTTGGAACCAATAGCAAATAAACTAAGTGGATTTTTATTAAAAATAATTAATGAATTAAGTACCCAATGTAATGAGTTTCGTAATTCTAACTTAGGGTTTATTAATTTATTGGGACCAACAATAATTAAAATTATATTTTCAATAATAACAGCTGTTTTTGCAGTACCAGGGAATAAAGTATTAGAGATTATTATAGTTAGTGCAATTTTAATGGCTATGATGCGTTCACACCATATAAAAATCGGAAAGAAATTAAAGAGTATAAATTGGAGTGTTGGAATAATTGGTGGTGCACTTTACATCGTTACTTTTTTACCAGCTAATTATTTTAACACATCATTAATCAGTCATATAGGATTAGTATTGATTTCTTTTGGGACATTTAGTTTTGCGATTGCTAACATGTTGAATCAATTGAAAAATGAACAAAATCAAAATGGCGAACATCTAGGATTCTATGATAGTTATTGGAAATATATATTATTATATAGTACAGTAATATTTATTTATTTTATTGCGTACTATCCTGGTATAATGGTAGTGGATTCTGTTAATCAATGGAATCAAATACATCATGCATATCCTTGGAACAACTGGCATCCAATAGGTCATACTGCTGTGTTATGGTTAACGTCAAAAATTTGGGATAATCCAGCAAGCTTTGTAATTCTACAAAGTATAGTATACGTAACATTGTTTTCATATTTTGCCACACTACTAAAACAATATTCCGGGAAAAAATGGGTTGGATATCTTTTCTTTGTATTAACAGCAATAGTGCCATTCTTTCCTTTGCAAGCAATGATTCTTGTTAAGGATACATTGTTTACCTATGCCTTCGTATTTTTTGGACTAGCTTTATTTCAGACAGTCAGAACTCATGGGCAATGGTTACATAAACCATTAGCTTTTGTGTTTACTTTATTATCGGTGATGGGAATTAGCCTTTGGAGAAGTAATGGTATACCTATTGTCATAGTCATGTGTCTATTAACAATCATTATTTTAGGAATCAAAAAATATTGGCGTTTAATTATCATAATGGTCATTGCTATTATCAGTTACTTTGTAATTAATGGGCCCATAATTACAAATTTTCATGTTTTCGAACCATCTAAGACTGAGTCATATGGTATGCTAATTCAAGTTGATGCGGGTATTATTCACGATAAAGGTTCATTAAATTTGCAACAACAGCAATACTTCAGTAAACTTATGAATAATAAGAATATTGCAGGCTATCAACCTACTAATATTGATGCGATTAAATTTGGTCCAGGATTTGATGCTAAATTATTAAATAATGATACTGGAAAATTTAAAAAAGAAAGCATTTCTTTAATTAAATCTAATAAAATAAAAGCTTTGAAGGCATATAAAGCACAGACAGCCATACTATGGAATCAAAATGCCAAATATCGAATAGGCACATTTATTCGAGACAAGTATAGCTCCTTTGTGCCAGTAAGTTACTTTTTAACAGGTAGCGATATTGAGAAGTACAATATAAAATATCAAATGTTTAGATATGATAGTTATTGGGGTGGCTTTAGTAAACTACACTTGATTTTGGGTAACTGGCAAGCAATGTTTAAAAACCAAAGTGTTCAGTATTGGTTTTTACCGGGAATCTATTTAATGATGCAAGTAATCATTGCTGGATGGTTGGTAGCACAAGGAATGTGGCGTAAATTATTAGTGATTTTGCCAATCATTGGACTTGCTGCAACGTATATGTTGGCCATACCGGTTCCAGACATTAGATATGTGCAACCGA
Organism: Leuconostoc gelidum subsp. gelidum KCTC 3527; assembly: GCF_000166715.1. Lineage (GTDB taxonomy): Bacteria > Bacillota > Bacilli > Lactobacillales > Lactobacillaceae > Leuconostoc > Leuconostoc gelidum. The sequence continues at coordinate 5,815 of NZ_AEMI01000016.1, read as the reverse complement.
TATTATTATATGTGTTTATAACCATACTAGTTGTGAAAATGCCTAATAACACAGTAGATGGTTCTGAAATAAAACACTAGAATTGTATGAGTAATGGTAAAATTTATTGACTAACAGTCACATTAGTAAAACCTGCTTATTTTACGTATAATTGGATTACCGAATTTTATTAAGGAAATGTCAAAATGACTGAAAAAACTGTTACAGCAGCGATTGTGACTTATAATCGCTTAGAATTATTAAAAGAATCATTGGCGGCTATCTTAGCGCAAACAAAATACCTGTCACATGTGATTATTGTTAATAATATGTCAAATGATGGCACAACAGAATACTTGGATAGTCTAAATGATGAACGTATCGTTGTTTACCATGCGACTGAGAATTTGGGTGGTGCTGGTGGTTTTAACCAAGCAGTTCGTCTATTTGGTGAACAATTACAAGATGACTTTGTCTGGTTAATGGATGATGATACCATTCCAGAACCAGATGCATTATCTCATTTGGTTGCGTTTACAGTTGGACACCCACAAGCAGGGTTTGTAAATTCACAAGTTCGCTGGGGCAGTATTGATGGCAATCCATCATGGATGAATGTTACTGCACCACGTGCGTTCACATGGCAACGTTATTTAATGGATACAGAAGAGCCTGCTGTTGAAGTTGTCAATTCAACATTTGTATCTGTAATGTTTTCACGAGAGATGGTTGCAATGGTTGGTTTGCCGCAGAAAGAATACTTTATCTGGGGTGACGATATGGAGTATACGAACCGCATTGCTGATATAAAACGTGGCTATATGGTTATGAATTCCATAGCTGTGCATAAATCTAAAGAAAACACAAAACCTGGAGACATTGTTGCTGAAAAGGATGGTAGTAGATTATGGCGTTATAATTATGAATACCGTAATCGTGTACTAACAGCGCGTCGTATTTCAAAAAAAGAAATGATTAAAGTTGTGTTAGTCGCTATTGTACGTGATTGGCGTAAAACATTACTTAAAAAAGATGTCTCTTTTCGAGGCAAAAAATTGGGTGTTATCTTGCATGGTCTATGGCGTGGCTTATTTTTCAATCCGGCTATTGAATATGCAGCAGGATTAAAAACAGTAAAAACTCAAAGTCTTCGTGATGCAGAGATGGATTTATTAGATTAAAAATTATATTAGTGCATGATTAAAAAGATCGATTCTTTAATTGGAATCAATCTTTTTTTGTGCATTTTATAGTTAATCAACATCTTAATTTTGATGAGTAACTATAAATGAAGATGTTGATCAAAAAAATGTTGACGAAAATATTTAGGTGTCAAACCTGTGACTTCCTTAAATGTTTTAACAAAGTAAGTGGTAGTTGAAAAAGATAAAAGATTCGAAATGTCAAGTAATGTGAGATCAGACGCAATTAGAAGTTCTTTGGCAGCATCTATTTTAGCTTGTCTTATAAATTGTGTAATGGTTATACTATATTGGCTTTTAAATGCCGGATTTAATAGCTTTTTTGATGTATTAAGTGCTTTAGCTATATCGTCGAGTGTCATACTTTCAGTAATATGTTCTTTAACATATTGGTGAATTCTGTCGTGAAGTGGTAAAAAATTGGTTACGCGATAGTTTTTGATGACATTAAAATAATGCCAAGTAACCTCTCTAATGACTTGAAAAAAATCAAAAAATTGTGATGATAACTCTATTTCTTGTACAAGATCGTTATGTAAACGAAATGCTGATTCGACAGGATAGCCCCACTGGATAATGGCGCGGTTTAAAACTGCTATGTAAGAAATGAGCGTATCTTTTTCACCTCTAATAAGGTTATTGTTGGCAAACCGTTCACCAATGATTTTCAGATAAGATAGCTTTTCTAGAGCAGAAGCTAGTTGTTCGTTATGGGAATAAATAATTGCTTTAATAATATCAGTTTCTGTGTTAAAAAAAATAGTTGCATCAAATGGTTTATTGTTTTCAATTTTCACGAGCTGTTGATTCGGAAATTTTGTAATAATAACATCTGTGTCAGGTGCATCATGGCCATTGTATAATTTGTATATAATTTGAGAAATGGATTTTAAATTTGAAAGTGAATGCATTGCTATTAGTTCATTACTAGTTTCACTATAATCAAAAAAGAAGCAGATAATTAAATTATTCGTGATTTGACAGGTTAAAATATGTCCCCAAGGGCTGTTTAAGGATTGATATTGATGATTTGATAACAATTTAATATTAGCTAATAGAAAATTAATAGTACGATTGTTTGTATCAGTAGGTTGATCATTTAAATAACTAGCTTCATGCGTATTGCTATTTAGTAAAATAACAGCAGCATTTAAAATATCTGCCAATTTTTGAATATCGTTCATGAATCTCCCCCATAATTTTTATGTTATTAACTAAAAAATAGTTCTATTTATTAGTAAAAGGTTTACTTTTCTAATTATATAAAAAAAATACATAATAAATATAAACTGTATTGATTATGTATGCTTATTTATCATAAAATCTCTTTATTTATCATGTAATTATATTCTTTTGTATAACTATTTTATTAATTTAAACAACGAGAAAAAATTCAAAATAATTATGGGTAAACAGAACAAATAAAACGTTAAGATGTTGGGCTAGGTTACCTTATCTCAAGGTAGTGAGATAAGGTAAATTAGGAAAACAAGTGCACTAGCAGATGGATAAATTGCTGTTCATATTGAACATATTTTAAAGTCAAACGTCAATAACCAATTAACATTGTGTAAAAGTACATGAGTAATCGACCAATGCTATCGACCGTTTTAATGTTACTAACAAAATCATGCAAATTAAAGCAGTATAGGGGACTATCAAAGTATTATTGATTGAGTACTGGAGGAATGTTAATCGCATCACAAATAATGTTTCTGAACGTTTTCCGGCTGTAACTTTTTTAAGGTTGGGGATACCAATAGAATTTCAAGAATTTGATAAAATGCTTTATCTCGATGCAGATACACTAGTTTATACAGACATTCATCATGTTTTTAATCAATTAAAAACCGAGACGATAGCTGGTGTATTATATATATTTCATTATTTAAATACAGCAGATGACCAAATATTGAAGCAATATAATGACACGTATAATATTGTTGATTCTTCAAAGTATATTAATTCTGGGGTACTACTATACAATAATAAACAGTACGCACAGTATTAGACAATTGATGAACTCGTCAATAATATCGATGATGGTCCAATTAGTCATTTCCCAGATCAAGAATTGATTAATCAAAAGCTCAATCCAAATATTCTAATTCTGCCACATGAATACAATTATCAAGAAAATATCTCATTTTTAGATCATTGGCAGGTACCAGAACAATATAAAAAATCATTAACGCTATCTGAGAAAAATGTGCGAATCAAACATTTTTTACCGTTACCAAAACCATCCAGCCCTCTAATTGGTTATCGTGATCAATTTGATATTGATTGGTGGCAAACGGCTATGCGTTTAAAAGAGATTTTATCTTAATATAGAACTTCAAATTTAATAGGCTATCAAAAAGGCGTCACATCAACAGTTAACTGTTGATGTGACGCCTTTTTTGATTATTTTAACTTATAAACTCAGTTGTGAGCATTCCCATCATCATACTATCATGGTATTTACCTTCAGCAAAAAAGTGACCGCGAAGGATACCTTCTTCAATAAAACCAACTTTTTTATAGATATGAATTGCTGCATCATTATCAACATCAACATACAAATAGACTTTGTGCATGTTCAGTACTTTGAAAGCATATTCAGTCCCCGCTTTGATTGCCATTTGAGCATAGCCATTACCCTGATGATCTGGATGAATAATAATTTGTATTTCGGTATGTCGATGAAGACCATCAATATACATTAATTCAACAACACCGATAAACTGTTTGTCATCTTCAACGACAAAACGTCGTTCAGTTTGGTCAAGTATGTGGCGTTCATAAAGAAGTTCTAGTTCATCAAATGATGTATAGGCTTCTTGGAACCATAAAGCCATCACTTTTCGTGAATTTTCTTGTTGATAGATATACGGTAAGTCTTTTTTTTCAAGTGGTCTAATTTTCATTTTTATGCTTTCAGTTGGGTGTTTAAAATATTAAACGGCAACAGGTGCTTTGATTGCTGGTTCGCTTTCGTAGTCTAATACTTTGATATCATCCATTGTGTAGTCAAATAATGATTTAACTTCAGGATTCAACCAAAGTTTTGGTAACTTGTGCATCGGACGTGAGAGTTGTTCAGTGATTTGTTCGGTGTGGTTATTATAAATATGTGTGTCACCGATGGTATGAACGAAATCACCGACCTCATAGCCAGTTTGGGCAGCTACCATATGTAGCAATAGTGAATATGAGGCAATATTAAAAGGGACACCTAGGAAAAAGTCACCAGAGCGTTGATACAATTGAACACTGAGTTTACCGTCAGCTACATAGAATTGGCTTAAGACATGGCACGAAGGCAAGGGGGCTTGCGGTGTTGTTTCCGCATTCCAGGCAGTTAAAATCAATCGCCGTGAGTCAGGATTTGTTTTAATCTGCTCAATTAGGCGACTCACTTGATCAATTGTATCTGATCCTGCCGTCAAAGAACTCGTTTCCCAACTACGCCATAATTTACCATAAACATCACCCACGTAGCCAAATGTTTCCATGAACTCATCATCATTTAATATTTTGTCAACAAAAATGTCTTTTTGCTCTTTATATGCGAGAGCGAACGTCGTATCTTTTAGGGCGCGATGACCAAAATTAGTCATGTCAGATCCTTTATATTGATCAGATTCGATCCAATTTTTAAAGGCCCACTCGTCCCAGATATGGTTATTGTGTTGTAGTAAGAAACGAATGTTGTTGTCCCCACGTAGGAACCAAAGTAATTCTGACTTAATGAGGCCAAAGTAAACCTTTTTAGTTGTGAGTAGCGGAAAGCCTTCCTGAAGATCGAAACGCATCTGTGTGCCGAACAAAGAATGTGTGCCAGTTCCTGTACGATCACCTTTTAGAGCGCCTTCATCAAGTACTTTTTGTGCAAGATCAAGATATTGTTGTTCATTTTTTGACATAATTATTAGCGCGCAAGTGTAACATTTGCGCATTTCCTTTCGGGATTTACCTTACTTTAAATACTAACGAAAATTAGTTTAATAAGCAAGGCTGACAGATGACAAAGTGTAAAATAAAGCCAAACATTTTACACAAAAAATTTAGAATATTTAATTGTCAATATATAAAATAAATCGTAAAGAGTAGCCAAATTACGTCCTAAAACTTATCATATCATGACGGTACTACTATTTAGATTTTATTTGAATCACATCGTCTAATGCGGGTTATTTCTTGTTTCATTAGTTTCACATCGGTAACTATTTAATCACTATATCTACTTTTGCATTACTCAGGGGCAGGGGTTAATTAAAGATACAGTTATGAATAAAAAATTGTTTAATAGATTAAATAGTTTTGTTAATTAGCTACTCTAAATCAATCACATTCCGACATGTCGGAATGTGATTGTGACCTGAGGTATTTGTGATAACATGAAAAAAGATATGTTAGTTATGTGTCATGGAATATTCTCAATAAAAAATAACTAATGAATAGTACTGAGATTTGGTAAAGGAAATTTAAGGAGGAATAAAATAGATATGGCAGAGTCACTAAGTACTAATTATAAAATGTATAAATCGGGTAAGCAGTGGATTACTGCAAGTTTGATAACCGGTGTCGTAAGTATGGGGATGTTTGCTGGATCACAAACTGTTAATGCAGATTCAGTAAGTGCAACACCA
>NZ_AEMI01000017.1 GCF_000166715.1 Leuconostoc gelidum subsp. gelidum KCTC 3527 | reverse complement strand
GATATTGTTATCGGATTTTTGTTTGTTTTATCACAAGTCTAATGGATATTGGCCGATATATTATTAAGTAGTGCTTATTAAAAGTGACAAAACGAAAATCCTAACAATCATTGAAATAAGTGTGAAAGGGTTAAGTTAAATTCGAAAAAAATCAAGGTTTTACTTGAATTCATTAAGAACTTTAACGGGATATAAATAATTAAATACAAAGCAGATTTTAATAATCAACCGTTACAAACTAGCATACCAATGCTCTGGTTGACACTGCCTTATTTCTTTGTGAAAAAGTGCCATAAAATAGTTGTATTTCATTTTGAAAGGCGTATTATAGGTTTATATGTTATGACGAATAGCCGTTTACGACCATTTCGCCAAATTTATTGAGAAAGGAGAAGGCGCATGGATGACCCTACGGCACCGTTTGAGTTTCTTGGCCTCACATTTGACTGGGGCACGATACTTTCAACGTTGCTGGCTATGGCAATTGTTGTGATTGTATCGGTTGTACTCACACGAAGGCCTACGGTACGACCAGGTAAGCGACAAAATGTTATTGAATACTTACTTGATTTTACCAATGGTATTGTTGATGGACAATTGCAAAAGAAGCAAGCACGCCAATTTGGTTTGTATGCATTTACGTTGTTTTTCTTCGTTGTAGTATCTAACGAAATGGGATTGCTACTTCAATTGCAAGGCACGGATGGTGTAACTTATATTAAGTCACCAACAGCAAGCCCAATCGTAACGATGACGTTAGCAATTATGTCTTTGATGGTAGCACACGGGATGGGTGTTCAAAAACTTGGCTTTAAGGGATACCTTAAAAACATGTTACTCACACCATATTCTTGGATGTTACCGCTAAACATTATTGAACAATTAGCTAACTTCTTGACGTTATCACTGCGTTTGTTTGGTAACATTTTCGCTGGTGAGATGTTATTAACACTCGTGGCCAATAGCTTAGCATGGCCAGGACACTTAAATGGGTTCGTGACTGTGTTGGCATTGCCGATTGAAATGGTCTGGCAAGGATTCTCACTCTTTATTGGTGGCATACAAGCTTACGTATTTGTTATCTTGACAGGTGTATTTATTGCACAATTGTCTGGTGATGAATGAAGAGTGTTTAAGCAAATGAGATTTGTGCCACAGTTTGACTAGCAATAATCAAGGTATGACACGAGTTGGTTTGTGAATTACGCGGGAGCGTTTCATCCAATTAAAATAGAATCGTGTTTGGTGGTACTTAATGACTGAGACACAGACGATAGTTTTCTAACCAAGTTAAGTCGGGTTGATAATTATAGTCTGCGTTATAGAGTTGAGTCAAGGACTGCCAAACGCTATACAATAAGGAGTAATCTCATGGATTTGCACAATCTTGGTGTAATCGCAGCGGGCCTTGCGGCCGCTGGAGCCGCTATTGGTGGTGGTGTTGGAAACGGTGTTTTGATCTCGCAATTCTTGGCAGGCATGAGCCGTCAACCTGAGCTTGAAAGCCGATTGTTGTCACGTATGTTCTTGGGTGTCGCGTTGGTTGAAGTTATGCCAATTTTGTCAATTGTCTTCGCCTTCATGTTGATGGGCAAGTAATCACAAGTATATAGTGGAGGAAAATTATGTTTGGTTTAACAACCTTAGCAGCAAATAAATTACCATTGGGTAATATGTTGTTTATTATCATTTCATTCCTCTTGTTGATGCTCATTTTGAAGAAGGTGGCTTACGGGCCATTGACAAAGGTTCTTGACGAACGTGCTGATAAAATTTCTGCTGATATTGATGGTGCCGAGTTAGCCCGTCAAGACGCTGAAAAATTAGCAGTACAACGGCAAAGTGAACTGGCAGATACACGTCAGCAAGCAACAAAAGTCGTGGCTGACGCAAAAGCCAGCGCACAAAAGCAGAGTGATTCATTAATTTCTACTGCTTCTGACCGTGCTACTTTAATTAATAAGCAAGCGCAAACTGATGCTGAAAAGCTCAAGGAAGACGCGATTTCTAACGCAAAGAACGATGTTGCAGCGCTATCAGTAGCGATTGCTTCAAAACTTATGCAAAAAGAACTATCGTTAAATGATCAACAAGCATTGATTGATGCTTACATTTCAGATTTAGAAACTAAATAAGGAGTATTGGGATGGCAAAAAATCTTAAAGATATAGCTGACCAATACGCCAAAGCAATTTTTGAATTGTCTAGCGAGCAAAACAGCATAGAAGAAACTAGGACAAGTTTGAACGTCATAAAAACCGTTCTAAACGAAAATCCTGATTTTATTATGGTGGTAACATCTAATGATGTTGATACTGCCTCACGTGATAATTTGTTACAAACATTGACAAACGGTGCATCGGAATCAATTCAAAACTTGGTTAAGCTGCTCGTCTACAATAATCGTTTGAACATTTTATCGCAGGTGGTTGATGCGTTTGGTGATCGTTACAATGAAGCTAATGGTATTGTAGATGTTACAGCAACTACAGCCGTTACGTTAGACGAAACACGTTTGGATAAATTAGCAGCAATTTTTGCATCAAAAACAGGTGCAAAACACGTGAATTTAAAAAATGTTGTGGATGAAAGCATACTTGGTGGCGTGATTTTAAAATCGCAGTCAACTTTAATTGATGGTAGCTTACAAACAAAAATTGCCAAAATGAAGGCACAATTATTAGGTTAGTGAGGAAGAATAATGGCTATTCAAGCTGAAGAAATTTCTGCTTTAATTAAGCAACAGCTCGAAAAGTTCGACACAACGCTAACTGTAGAAGAAGTGGGAACTGTTACCTATCTTGGTGATGGTGTGGCTCGTGCAAATGGTCTAGCAAATGCTATGGCTGGTGAATTGCTCGAATTTGCTAATGGCACATTCGGTATGGCCCAAAACCTCGACTCTAGCGAAGTTGGAATCATCATTCTTGGTGGTTTTGATGATATTCGCGAAGGTGATACAGTTAAACGTACTGGCCGCATCATGGAAGTGCCGGTCGGCGAACAATTAATTGGACGCGTTGTCAACTCTTTGGGTCAACCAATCGATGGATTGGGTGAAATCAAAACAGACAAGACACGTCCTGTCGAAGTTAAAGCACCTGGAGTTATGCAACGTAAGTCAGTTTTTGAACCGTTGCAGACAGGTATTAAAGCAATCGATGCGCTCGTTCCAATTGGACGTGGGCAACGTGAATTGATTATCGGAGACCGTAAGACAGGCAAAACATCTTTGGCCATCGATACAATTTTGAACCAAAAAGATCAAGACATGATTGTTATCTATGTTGCTATTGGTCAAAAAGACTCAACTGTTCGTACACAAGTTGAGACGTTGCGTCAACTTGGCGCAATGGATTATACAATTGTTGTTAATGCGGGTCCTTCAGAACCAGCACCGATGTTATATCTAGCACCTTATGTTGGCGCAGCCATGGGTGAAGAATTCATGTATAATGGCAAACACGTTTTGATTGTGTATGATGATTTATCAAAACAAGCCACAGCTTATCGTGAATTGTCATTAATTCTTCGTCGTCCGCCCGGACGTGAAGCCTATCCAGGTGATGTCTTCTACTTGCATTCACGTTTGTTAGAACGTGCAGCTAAGTTGTCTGACGAACTTGGTGGTGGATCAATGACTGCATTACCATTTATTGAGACACAAGCTGGGGATGTTTCAGCATATATTCCAACGAACGTTATTTCCATCACTGATGGACAAGTGTTCTTGGATGCAGATCAATTCTATGCAGGTGTTCGTCCTGCCATTGATGCTGGAACTTCTGTTTCACGTGTTGGTGGTGATGCGCAAATTAAGGCAATGAAGAAAGTAGCTGGTACATTACGTTTGGATTTAGCTTCATTCCGTGAATTAGAAAGTTTCGCGCAGTTCGGTTCAGATTTGGATGCTGCTACGCAAGCTAAGTTAGCACGTGGTCGTCGTACAGTTGAAATCTTGAAGCAACCATTGCACAAGCCAATGCCAGTACAGCAACAAGTTATCGTACTGTATGCTTTGACACGTGGGTATATTGATGATGTTGCGATTTCTGACATTCAACGTTTCCAAGACGAATTAATTGCTTATGTTGATGCCAATGCTAATGACTTGTTCAAGACAATTCTTGAGACAAAGAATTTGCCTGAAGACGCTGCCATGAATTCAGCAATCGAAGCCTTTAAGGCTGGATTTGCTGGTTCAACAGCGGAATAATAGGAGGACGCTGCAATGGCTTCTTTGCAAGATATTCAGCGTCGTATTTCATCCACTAAAAAGACGCGTCAAATTACGAGTGCCATGCAAATGGTCTCAACGGCTAAATTAAGCCAAATTCAACGTTACAGTAAGGGCTATCAATCATATGCTGCTCGTTTGGAAGCGATTGTGGAACATCTTGTATCTGCTCATCTTTTTGATAATGCAGATGCTAAGCATATTCCTTTGATTGCACAACGTCCCATTGAAAAAACTGGCATATTAGTTGTGACATCAGATCGTGGATTAGTTGGCTCATATAACGCTAACGTCATTAAGCAAACAAATGCTTTGATGGCACGATTGAATTTGGATACTACTAACACCACAATTCTTGCTGTTGGTGGTAACGGGGCTGATTTCTATAAAAAACGTGGCTTTGAAGTCATATTAGAACACCGCGGTGTTTCAGATGTACCATCATTTAATGAAATTCGCTCAGTTGTTAAAACGGTGACCAGTCTGTATGAAACTGAAGTGTTTGATGCACTTCATGTCGTATACAATCATTTTGTAAACCGTTTGACTAGTGAATATCGTGATGTGCAACTGTTGCCATTAACTGGTGACACCTTGGATGCCATGGGTGGTACGGAAGCTGAAAAAGCAGAATTGAACATTCAAAGTGTTTATGAAATTGAACCGGATACAACAGCTGTTTTAAATGTTATATTACCGCAATTTGCACAAAGTCTAGTGTATGAAGCAGTGCTTGATGCAAAAACAGCTGAACATGCAGCCTCATCGACAGCGATGAAAGGGGCTACAGACAATGCCAAGGATCTTATTGGTCGTTTGGAATTGCAGTTCAACCGCGCACGTCAAGCAGCGATTACGACAGAAATTACAGAAATTACAGGTGGAATGGCTGCATTGGAGTAAATGAGAGTGTCAGCGCACACGTTTATGACAAACAACTAACCACAATTAAAATCAAAACTGCATAGGCAGCAACGCGTTCAGCAATATTCACTCAAACACTATAACGTCTCACTAGATGATGACCTCTTGTGGTATTTTGGCAACATATGCGTTGCTGAACGCGCTTAAACTGAAAGGAAAACGACAATGAGTACTGGAAAAGTCGTACAAGTGATTGGTCCGGTCGTCGATGTTGCGTTTGAAGCGGGCCAACAAGTGCCTGATATCAATAATGCGCTTAAGATCGATAAGGGCGAAGGCCAAACATTGACAGTTGAAGTTTCATTGGCATTGGGTAACGGTATTGTTCGTACAATTGCTATGGATTCAACGGATGGGCTCCAACGTGGTATGCCAGTAACTGATACTGGTGATGCAATTACAGTGCCAGTTGGAGAAGCTACTTTAGGTCGCGTTTTCAACGTGTTGGGAGAACCAGTGGATAATAACGGCGATATTTCTGCCGAAACGCCACGACATTCTATTCACCGTGATGCGCCTAAATATGATGAATTGGCCAACTCTACAGAAATTTTGGAAACGGGTATCAAAGTTATTGATTTACTCGCACCCTATGTTCGTGGCGGAAAAATTGGTTTGTTCGGTGGTGCAGGTGTTGGTAAAACAGTTCTAATTCAAGAATTGATTCACAACATTGCACAAGGTCACAATGGTATTTCTGTCTTTACGGGTGTCGGAGAACGTACTCGTGAAGGTAATGATATGTATCATGAAATGGCAGAATCAGGTGTTTTGAAGCAAACTGCCATGGTTTATGGCCAAATGAATGAGCCACCTGGTGCACGTATGCGTGTTGCTTTGACTGGCTTGACAATGGCTGAAAATTTCCGTGATGACGAAGGTAAGGATGTGTTGTTATTCATTGATAACATTTTCCGTTTCACACAAGCTGGATCTGAAGTTTCAGCTTTGCTTGGCCGTATTCCTTCTGCTGTTGGATATCAACCAACTTTGGCAACAGAAATGGGTCAATTGCAAGAACGTATTACGTCAACTAAAAAAGGTTCAGTTACATCAATTCAAGCTGTGTACGTGCCTGCTGATGATTATACTGATCCTGCACCTGCAACGACATTTGCACACTTAGATGCGACAACGAATTTGGAACGATCATTGACGCAACAAGGAATTTATCCAGCCGTTGATCCATTGGCTTCAACTTCTTCTGCGCTTGATCCTCAAATTGTTGGTCAAGAACATTACGAAATTGCAACAGAAGTACAGCGGACACTACAACGTTACCGTGAATTGCAAGATATTATCTCAATCTTGGGAATGGATGAATTGTCAGATGAAGAGAAAACGACTGTTAATCGTGCACGTCGTATTCAGTTCTTTTTGTCACAACCATTCTCTGTTGCTGAAACATTTACAGGTATTAATGGTGAATATGTCCCAGTTGCTGAAACTGTGCGTTCGTTCAAGGATATATTAGATGGTAAATATGATGATTTGCCTGAAGATGCATTCCGAAATGTCGGAGCCATTGAACAAGTTGTTGAAAAAGCCAAAACAATGGCCCAATAAGGGGGTATTGAAAAAATGGCAGATGAAACAGCTACTGTAGCAACGACGGGTATCACAGTGCAAATTGTGACACCTGTTGGTGAAGTTTATAATGAGAACAACATCGAATTGGCTATTGTAAATACACAGGGTGGCCAAATTGGTATTATGCGTAAGCATGTACCATTGCTGGCTGCTTTGACAATCAATGAACTGCTGATTAAAAGTAACGGTCAAACGGAGACGTTAGCTGTTAATGGCGGGATTGCTGAATTTTCTAACGATCTGTTGACTGTTGTCGCAGATAGTGCTGAAACATCTGGTAATATTGATCTTACGCGTGCTGAAAATGCAAAAGAACGTGCCGAAACACGGATTGCACATGCACAAAATGATAACAACGATGCAGAATTATTACGTGCTCGAGTTGCTTTGATGCGTGCGGTAAACCGGATCCATGTTGCCGCAATTAGACAAGGTAAATAAGAGATAAATAGATAAAGTCAGTATTTGACTTAATAGTGAAAGCCGAATGGAAACATTCGGCTTTTCTTGTACATAAGTAATTATATGATTTAAAGGGGAGGAAAACACAAACGTTCGGAAAAGTGACTATATTTTCGTTTAATATTCGTTATGTGCCGGACGTTCCATATTTAAATGAGATGATTCTAACTGTAAAAACGGTTTGACAGGCTGTTTTTCTGTTATATTAGTAATCGAGGGAAATATACAACATCTTTACAAAAAAGAGACGATATGTTGACTCGATTTTAATATAGTTAAGTTGTAGTATTTTTGACAGATGACCTGCCACTAGGCACATAGGAGAGAAAACACCATGAGTAAGAACACGAAAACACTCGTAGGAATTATTGTTGTTGTTGTCATTGCAATTGCAGCATACTTTGGATTTACACATACTGGATCACAGACATCTTCTGATAAATCAATAAAAGATTTAAAAATTTATTTTGTGCCTTCAAAGCAACCTGATCAAATCGTCACGATGACAAAACCTATGAAAGGCTTGTTGACGAAAGAATTGAAAAAAGAAGGTTATGATGTCAAGAATGTTGATATCAAAGTTGGTACCAGTTACGAAGCTGCCGGTGAAGCACTCTCATCAGGTACTGCTGACGTCGGGTTCATTCCAGGTGGTACTTATGTCATGTATCAAGATAGTGTCAAACCTTTGTTAACAGCTACTCGTGCTGGGTTAAACAAGAATTTTTCTGACGCAGCTAAGTGGAATAACGGTAAGGCAACCGAAGCAACAACGACACAATCATCAAAGTACCGGTCATTATTCATTGCTGGTCCATCAGAAAAAGGCCAAGCACTAGCCAAAAAGATCAATTCAGGTGAGAAATTGACTTGGGAAGATCTTAACTCGGCTAAGTGGGGTTTGTCATCAACTACTTCATCAGCTGGCTATATTTACCCATCATTATGGTTGAATAAAAATTATAAGAAAACTGTTGCAGATTTAAAGAACACAGTAACAGTGGATTCATATGGTTCTGGGATGGCTCGTTTAGCATCAGGTCAAATTGATATTATGCCGACATATGCTGATGCGCGTCGTGATTTTGCAAGTGCATGGACAACAGATTATAAACAACCAAAATCGATTTGGGCAGAAACAAATGTTATTGGTGTGTCACAAGAAATTTATAACGATACAATTTCAGTATCAAAAAAATCAAAGACAATGACACCAGAACTTGAAAAAGCACTATCTAAAGCATTCATTAACTTGGCAAAGACCAAAGAAGGCAAGAAAGTTATTGCCATTTATTCACACGAAGGTTACGAACCAGCAAAATCATCTAATTATGATGGTGAACGTGCAGCACAAAAAGTACTAAAAGACTCGCAAAAGTAATAACACGATCAAGTCATCAGTTTTGATATATGACATTATAAATGGTCAAAATTTTATCAAACTCACAAGTTTCAAAATGTCAGAAAAGCAGCGCAAAACAGCGCCGCTTTTCTTGCGTTAGAGCCGTTAAGGCGCAAACACATAAAAATTTAGGACGGCAATGATGATTAAATTTGAACATGTTTCAAAAACATATCCCAACGGTGTAAAGGGATTACAAGATATTAATTTAGAAATTCAAGATGGTGAATTTATTGGTATTATTGGTATGTCTGGTGCTGGTAAGTCAACGCTTATTCGTACAATCAATCGTTTGAATGATATAACTGAGGGACAATTAACCGTTGATGGCGTAGAAATTTCTGGATTAAAAGGTAAAAGTTTACGTCAGTATCGTCGCAAGGTGGGCATGATTTTTCAGTCCTACAATTTAGTGCCACGTATTTCAGTTATTAAAAATGTCTTAAGTTCTTTGGTGCCAGATATGCCTATTATGCGTGTTATGTTTGGACTGTTCTCAAAAGAAGATAAGATTAAGGCTTTAGAGGCATTAGATCGCGTTTCCATGTTAGACAAAGCTTTTGTCCGCACAGATCAGTTGTCTGGTGGGCAACAGCAACGTGTATCATTAGCTAGAACATTAGCACAAAATCCCAGTGTGTTATTGGCAGATGAGCCAGTTGCCGCTTTAGATCCGGTGACGGCACATGAAGTCATGGATGATTTTAAACGCATTAATGAAGAACTAGGTCAAACGGTATTAATTAATATTCATCATGTAGATTTGGCTTTAGAATATTCTAAACGTATTATTGGCATTCGTTCTGGAAAAATTGTTTACGATGGTCCAGTCTCAGGCATTACCAAAGATATACTAGATTTGATTTATAGTAAAGATGGAGCTGATAAATGAAGTTGTACGATAAATTATTTGACGCTGAGAAATTTACGCTTACTAATGGAAAAACAGTATCCCAAAAATTTACACGTATGCCGTTAATTATCTTAATGTTGTTGATTGGTATTACTGTGTCTGTGTGGGTAACGGGATTTAGTTTAACGATGTTATTCACTAATATTACTGGTTTTTGGCAAATTCTTGCCAGTATGTTTCCACCTAAATTGTCTTACTTCTTTCAAGTATGGCGTCCTTTATTAATGACAATTCAAATGTCCTTTTTTGGTTCTTTTTTTGGTTCGTTGATGGCGTTACCATTTGCTGTATTGGCTGCCAGTAATATTACAAATAATCGCGTAATAAACCTTGTTGTACGTTTTATTTTAACTGTTGTGCGCACGATACCAACATTAGTGTCTGCGTTGATTGCGACTTATATCTTTGGATTAGGCACGTTTGCTGGAACAGTGGCTATCTTCTTATTTAGTTTTTCATTTGTTGGGAAGCAACTATTTGAATATATTGAAACTGTTGACATGGGGGCCTATGAGGCTTTAACGGCAACGGGAGCTGACACACCACGTGCATTTGTGACAACAATTTTCCCACAAATTTTACCAACTTATTTATCAACAGCGCTATTTGCATTCGAAGGTAATGTGCGTTATGCAGCCATTCTTGGGTATGTGGGTGCTGGTGGTATTGGTATGATTTTGAATGAAAAAATTGGTTGGCGGGAATTTCAAAGTGTCGGCATGATTCTGCTATCAATCTTTGTTGCTGTAGTCATTATTGAAACTGTGAGTCAACAATTACGAAAGTATTTGAGTTAGGGAGAGAACAATATGAATAAGAAATTAGAAACTGTTCTCAGTAAAGAGCCCAGTCGTCGCGTGCAGTATAGCATTACTGGTGCTATACTTTTGATACTTTTAGTATCTTCTTCGCCTGCATTAGGCGGAGCCAATATGACGTCTAAAGGTTTTGAAATTGGTTGGAACATCTTAACTGGTATTTTCACACCTGACACAAGTTTATTGTTTGGCCTTGGTGATAGTGGTGTTGCATATTTGATATTGCAAACGATTGCCATTGCATTTTTAGGTACGTTAGTCGGTGCAGTTATTGCGGTGCCCTTGTCATTTATATCAGCCACAAATATTGTGCCACGACCAGTTGTGTTAGTGACACGCTTTATTATTATGGCGATCCGTACAGTGCCTTCATTAGTATATGGTTTGATGTTTATTAGAGTGACAGGCCCCGGACCATTTGCTGGCGTGATGACATTAGCAATCGTTTCAATTGGAATGATTTCAAAATTGTTTATTGAAACAATTGAGGACTTGGATACAGGCATTTTAGAATCTTTAGATGCTTTTGGGTCAACACTATTTCAAAAGATAAGATATGGTATTTTACCGCAACTAGGATCAGATTTCATATCAATTCTAGTTTATCGGTTTGATATGAACTTACGTGAAGCAACTATTTTGGGCCTTGTTGGTGCTGGTGGTATTGGTGCTCCAATGATTTTTGCTCTAAGTGCTTATCATTGGCATCAAGTTGGTGCCATACTAATTGGTTTGTTCCTTCTAGTTTTCATTGTTGAGATTTTATCAGATAAATTGCGTCAAAAGATTTTACATGGCTAACAGTATATGGGATGGACGACTATTGTCGTTCTTTTTTTGGAGGAAAATATGAAACAGTTTAAACTTTATTATACGTCTGATGTACATGGTTATTTATTGTCAACAGATTATATAAAAAATGGGAATCAACCACTTGGATTGAGTAATGTAGCAGCCAACTTTAAAAAAGATGGTAACACGATTATTATTGATGGTGGTGACATGTATCAAGGATCGCCAATGTTACAGTACTTGCAAAGAACACATGATATAGATGCGGTCACAGTCGCTATGAATCTGGCAGAATATGATTATGTGACACTTGGGAATCATGATTTTAATTTTGGTTATGATACATTACAAAAGCATTTAAAGCAATTAGATGCAACAGTCATTGCCGAAAATGTGGTTGACAAGTCTGGCAACACGATATATCCTGCCCAAGTTAAAGTATTGGAAAATGGCACTAAAGTAGGTTTAATAGGTTTGGTTACAGATTACATCAATGTCTGGGAAAAACCAGAACATTTGACAGGTATAATGATTGAATCACCTCTCATCAAGGCATCACATACCATAGCAAAACTACGTCAAGAAGTAGATGTTGTGATTGGTGTGTATCATGGTGGATATGAACGAGACATGGTAACGGGAAAAGTTGTGAGTGACACATCAGAAAATATTGCGTGGCAATTGACGAAGGAACTTGATTTAGATGTATTATTAACCGGTCATCAACATGGTAATGTTTCTCCACGTGTTATTAATGATGTATTGACTTTACAAATGCCTAATCAGGCAAAAATGTATGCCGAACTTGATGGCATCAAAACAGATGAGCAATGGCAAATAAGCGCTGAAACAAAGTCAGCTGGCGTAGTTAGCCAAACCAGCATAGTAACTGCGTTGAAACCTTTACAGACTAAAGTAGAAAATTGGTTAGATCAACCCATTGTACAACTAGATACCAGTATTTCAGCACAATCACCTTTATATTTGGCACAATATGGGAATCAAATTTTAGCTTGGATTGCTAATGTACAGTTACAGGCGTCACAATCAGATATTACTTTAGTGAGTTTAAATAACAATCCATCAAGTTTACCGAAGAACTTAACATTGCGAAATATCTTGCAGAATTATCCGTTTGACAATACATTGGTAACCAAGCGTGTCAGTGGCCGTGATTTGCGTTTGAGTTTGGAGCATACGGCCAAATATTTTGTATTAAAAAATGGTCAATTGGCTGTTAATCCGGAATGGTTAATGCCAAAAGTAGAACATTATAATTACGATCTGGTTTTTGGAATTACGTATGAATTTGATATCACGCGTCCCATGAATCAGCGAGTTACAAAGTTGCAATACCATGATGTCGATATAGAAGATAAAGACGAATTTACTATTTCGATGAACAATTATCGGGCAGTAGGTGGTGGAAATTATCAAGAATATGCACAATCAAAAACAATTTTAGTCGGCGATCAATCAATACAGGATATGTTAATAACGTTTTTTAAGACAAATAAACATCTATCTGATTCACTTAAATTGCAATTACAAGTTAAATTATAAACAAATATGAAACAAATGTTTATTAAATAACAGATCGTAATAGAACTGACATCGTCTCGATGTTTCGTTATTATATTCAAAGCATAAACTTATCTACATACAGAAAGACAACAGAACTTAAATCAATCTATGAGGTAGAAAATACATGTTTAGTTTTACAAAGTCATTAACTATTGCTGCTGGTGTTGCTGGTGCATTCGCACTTGGTGCATCAAATGTTAACGCTGATACAACAGATGGATCACAAAATGCATCAGCGGATTATGTTGTTAAGTCAGGCGACACATTGAATAAAATCTCTAAAGAATTTAATGTCGCTGTGGCACAAATCGCAGCCAACAACAATATTAGCAACGTTGACGTTATTCTTGTTGGACAACATTTAACTTTTGCTGAAAAATCAGCAGTTGCAGCACAAGTACAAGAACCTGCAGCAACAACAGTTGTTTCACAAGTACAACAATCTACAACAACAGTGACAACACAAGTACAACAGCCTGCAGCACAAGCAGCAGCTCCTACATCAAATGTTTCATCATCTTCTGCATTAGATGCTTTGATTGCCCGTGAATCAAGTGGCAATGTTAACGCCACGAACGGTCAATATTATGGTATTGGTCAATTATCACCTCAAGCTCGTGCAATGTATGGTGGTAACTCAACTGACTATAACGATCAGTTGAATGCAATGAAGTCTTATATCAGCTCACGTTATGGTAGTGCTGAAAATGCTTGGGCACATTCACAAGCTACTGGTTGGTATTAATTAGAATTTTCTTTATAATTTATAAATTTAAAACGCTTTGGCGTTTTTTTTTGGACAAATGATTAATTTTCAACAAACTCTTACAGTTTTAAATATTTTTCGTGTTAAAATATGACTAATGTTAAATGACATACGTTGTTAATACTTTGAAAAGTTGGGAGAATGATAATTATGGTGAATAAAGCGTACAGGATTTTATGAAACAAGCTAATCAACCAAAAAATCAGTTAACCAATGGCACAGCGTGGCTTGCATTTGGTAACATTACTTCCAGAGTGCTGGGTGCACTTTATGTTATTCCATGGACACTAATGTTAGGGACATTATCTTTGCAAGCAAACACGTTAATGGGGAAAGGGTATAATTTATATCAGTTTTTCTTAATGCTCTCTACAGCGGGATTACCATCAGCTGTTGCAAAGCTAACGGCCCAGTTGCAGGGATATGAAAAGCATAAATTTATTGGTAAAGCAACTTTAATTAGTTTATGTGCAGGTTTGTTATGTAGTCTATTACTTTGGTTTTTAGCGCCATTTTTATCAGTAGGGGATCCTAATGTGATTCCTGTTTTACGTTCTTTATCTTTTGCTGTGCTTATTTTTCCTTTTCTTTCGGTATTGCGAGGACAATTGCAAGGCGAACTTAAAATGGTGGATATCGCTAAGTCTGATATTATTGAACAATTTTTCCGAGTAGCTTATATGCTGTCCTCAGCATATTTTATTTTAAATATTCAACATGGTAGTTGGAAGACAGTCGTTGTTCATTCAACTTTTGCGGCCTCTTTGGGCGCTTGGTTAGCAACCCTTTTTTTGCTTTTTCGTATTTATCATTCAAATAAAAGCATGCGATTGCCACAACCAATCACTCAGGGCAATCAAGAAATTAATTTATGGCATATACTTGTTCAAGCATTCCCATTCGTTCTTATAGGTGGCTTCTTATCAGCCTACCAATGGATTGATCAATTTAGTTTTCATCCTTTGATGGCAACATTTTATGACCAATTATCTAGCGATGACATTGAAACAGTGTTTGGTATATTTAACTTCAATAGTAATAAACTAATCATGATTATCGTCTCACTATCTGTATCTATCGCTTCTACTGTTTTACCACTTGTGACTAGACATCGTTTTGATTCACGGGTTTTGAAAAAATATATTAGTCAGGCCTATCTATTATTTTGTTTAATTACGTTACCAGCATGTGCCACGCTGTATACGCTAGCTAAGCCCATTTATATTTTGTTCTATGGTAATTATGCGCAACCACAGGAATATATGCCAATGGTTCAAATTTCGGCTCTTATAGCTTTATTTATGGGATTGACCACAGTACTTGCCATGATACTACAAGGACTTAGTAAGACGCGCATTGCTTTGAGAGCAATTGGTATTGGTATGATTGTTAAATTAGTAGTCCAACCAATAATGATTTATCTGACTGGGACAATTGGTGCGTTATTAGCCACTCTAATCTCAATGATTGTCATTACAATACTAATGGGCATCTATATTATTAGACGATTCAATCTTTTATCACATCTTGATATGCAGAAGTTAAATGTGATATATATAAGTACTTTACTATTGTTAGTGGCTTTTTCACTAATTAGTAGTTGGGAGGCGAGATTTGTAATCCCTACTAGAATTAATGCAGGTATTTTTCTTATTGTAGTCGGTAGTATTTTTGGTGGTATATTACTAGGTGTGTATAAGAAACTTGGTATTCTAGGAACGATAAAGAATTAATAAATGAAATGGCGACCAAAAAAATTTGGTTGCTTTTTTGATGATGATTAACTTTGAAACATTAATTTTATTATGAGTAAACTCGCCTAAAAACGATTTATTTTGTATAATAAAGCTATGCAAATTAATTATGATTTTTTAGACAATTATACTTTCAAAAATAAAGCTGTCACATTAGGCAATCATGTTATTATGGCGCCTACAACACTGAGAGCTTCTTTGGCAGATGGTAGTGTAAGTGATAATGAATTAAACTATTATCGTATGCGTGCTCAAGGGCCAGCGATGATTATCACTGAGGCAGCCTATGTTAATGATGTTGGACGTGGTTGGGAAGGTGGCATTTCAGTCTCTGATGATGATAAAATTCCTGGTTTACGGCGCTTAGCCACCACAATCCAATCAGGTGGTGCTAAAGCTATTCTACAGATTTTTGCTGCTGGTCGACAAACCACAACTGATATTTTGCGCGGACAGCAACCGGTATCTGCTTCATCACAGGCTTATCCACATGGTGATCATGAAATACCACGTGCCTTGACCCATAATGAAATTTCTCAAACGATTGCAGATTTTGCTCAAGCCACAAAACGTGCGATTTTGGCAGGTTTTGATGGCGTAGAATTACATGGTGCCAATCTTTATCTTATGCAACAGTTTTTTTCACCAGATAGTAATAGACGTGATGATATTTGGGGTGGTACAGTTGAAAAAAGACAGCGTTTTGGTTTAGCTATAACAGCTAAAGTGGCACAGATAATTGAAAAGTATGCTGATAAGCCATTTTTGTTAGGTTACCGTCAATCCCCGGAAGAACCGATGACACCAGGCATTACACTTGATGATTCACTTGAATTTGCTGAAAAACTAATGACACTATCTGTTGATTATCTCCATTTGTCATTAAACGATGCGTTTCAAACACCTTTTCGTGATAAGTCAGACACTAAAAAAGTGGTGGATTATTACAGAGCACTTTTACCACCAGATTACCCGTTAGTTGTAGCAGGACTACTCAAAAAGCCAGAGCAGGTGGAAACATTATTAGATGCTGGTGGCGAGGCTACATTTGCTGCATTGGGACGCGAATTAATTATCGAACCCAATTGGGTTCAAAAAGTTAAAAATAATGATGAATTAGCAATTCGTTACGCTTTGTCACCATCAGATTTTGAATTACTTGGTGTTCCCAAAACGTTAGAAAAATGGCTATTAACACGTTTTAGGAATGGTTTACCATTAACAACAGATTCTGAATTTGATCCAACGCAACCATGGCAATACTATAAACATGTTGTGATTAAAACAGCTAAACCGATTGATCCAACGCAATTAATGACGTTGAAAAAACGATAATAATGATCGGATTGCATAGTATTTAGCAAGATATAAAAACAATTTACAAAAAAGTGTTGACGACTAAATTAATTCTTGATATACTAATATAGTTGTCTGATAGATATCAGACATCACTGACCATGGCTCGTTGGTCAAGCGGCTAAGACGCTGCCCTTTCACGGCGGAATCGAGAGTTCGATTCTCTCACGAGCTATAAAAAGTCGCAACTTCGGTTGCGGCTTTTTATGTGTCGTTTTGATGAAAATGTTTTTTGTATTTTATCATTAGAAAGCGTATAATTAAAGCACTGAATTTGAAGAGAGTGAGACTCATTTTGGACAATAAAATTAAAGCTGATGAAACGCAATATCTCAATAAAACACTATATGCGATGGAAAAATCGTTGCAAACGACAAAATCTAGTATTAAATCAACAAATAAAAGCATTGATTCAGTTGCGCGAAATTGGGGAGATGTCCGTTTAAAAACCGATACTTACTCTGGTATTGTGGAAACGGCTGCTTCGATTCGTCAACAACAGCAAATGCTGTCTGAACGTGAAAATTCCAAAACACGCGCTGAACGTCGTTTTGCCACATTAACAAAGCAAATTGATAAGCCATACTTTGCTCGCATTGATTTTAGTGAATCCACTAGTCAAGATCCTGAACAAGAAACAATTTATATCGGATTAGGCTCATTTAGCGACGAAAAGAATCATTTTCTAGTCTATGATTGGCGTGCACCTGTTGCCTCAATTTACTATGATGGTGGTATTGGGGATGTGTCTTATTTGACACCCGATGGGACGCAACAAGCTAATGTGACACTCAAACGTCAATTCCAAATTGAAGATGGTGTGATTGTAACATTGTTTGACACGGAAGAAGCCATTGGCGATGCAATGCTGATGAATGCGTTATCTGGTGAATCGTCAACCAAAATGAAATCAATTGTTACAACGATTCAAAAAGAGCAAAATAAAATTATTCGTAATACCGCTGCAGATTTATTATTTGTTCAAGGTGCTGCTGGATCTGGTAAAACAGCAGCTGTATTACAGCGTGTTGCTTATCTACTTTATCGTTATCGTGGGAAATTAACATCGGGACAAGTTGTGTTATTTAGTCCAAATCAATTATTCAATGATTATATTGATAATGTTTTGCCAGAACTTGGTGAGCAAAACATGGTCCAAATGACATTTTATCAATATGCGTCACGGCGATTACCAAAAATTAACGTAGAAACCTTGCAGGAACGATTTGAACATGATGCAAAGGATACAACGATTAATCTGGCGAAGGGTAGTTTGGCTATGTTTGAGGCTGTTACAGCTTATGCTGATCATTTGAATCGTTCAGATATGAAAATTCGCAGTGTTATGTTTCGCGGTGAACCATTAATCTCAAAAGAACGAATCTCTGAAATTTATTACCAATACAATGATAATTATAAATTAGGTCAAAGATTAGAAGCGACACGCGACACTTTGATGCGTATATTGAGTTCACAAGTGGGTCTAGAAGTACGTAAAGATTGGGTCGAATTAACTATTGAAAATCTATCCAAACAAGAATATGACGAACTTGTTGGTGCCGGGAAAGTGCGCATAGGAGATGATCAAGAGACTGATGCTGCAGCACATACACGCCTTGCCCAACTTGGAGAGGGACCTAAGGAACGTGAGTTTGCAAGTGAAAAGGCAGAACGTCAATTTTTGTCTAGACAGATTGTCACGCAATCATTAAGGCCGTTGGCGCGTCAAATACGTCGTGCTAACTTCTTAAATATTAACGCGCAGTTTATTGACTTTTTAAGACAAGCGCATCATTATTTGGATTTGAAATCATTTAATATCGCTGAATCCGATTGGTTAGCTCATGTTGAAATAGTTATTGCATCATTGCGCGCTAAACAATTGTCTTTGACTGATACAACGTTATATCTTTATTTATATGATTTAATTACTGGTAAACGTGGTGAACGTGACATTCGTTTCTTATTTATTGATGAAATTCAAGATTATACGCCGTTTCAACTAGCATTTTTAAAGTTTAGCTTCCCTAGAGCTAAATTTACTGTTCTAGGCGATTTAAATCAAGCAATTTTTACAAAAGACAATGCCACAAATCTGCAAGTAGACTTTTCATCACTATTTGATAGTGAACGGGTTGAAAGTGTTAAATTAACCCAAACTTATCGTTCAACACAGCAAATCACTGATTTTACAAAATATATTTTGCGTGATGGTCAAGATATTGATGCCTTTAATCGTGATGGTCAAAAGCCTGTACTCTATACTTTGCCCAATGAGTCTGAGATGTTATCAAAATTGCGCTTGCAGATACAGCAACACGCGCTAAATCAAGATACAACAGCGATTATTACAAAAACGCGCGCGGATGCACAGGCACTTGCTGTAGAACTTGGCGATAAAAAAGTGACACTGATTCAATCAGAAAATCAAAGATTAGCCAAGGGAATGATTATTGTGCCTTCATATTTGGCTAAAGGTTTAGAGTTTGATGCCGTCATTATTTGGCACGCTGATAACTCGCGTTATGGGTTTGACTCGGAACGTCGTTTGTTGTACACTGTGGCAAGTCGTGCCATGCATACGTTGACATTATTGGCTGAAAACAGTGGATCGGTTTTATTAGATACTGTGCCAACGAATTTATACGAGGTCAATAATGGATGAGTTGGTTCAAAAAATTAATCAAAAATTTAAAAATGAATTTATGACTATTGCTGTTGCAGGTCCAGTGTCTGTTGGTAAAAGTACGTTTGCAAACAAACTAGCCAGCGCATTGACGCAACAAACGACAGTAATTAGTACGGATGATTTTTTAATGCCAAATGACACGTTGATGACCAAAAACCTTTTTAATCAAAAAGGTTTCCCGCAAACATATGATTTAGCAAAATTAGAGCAGGTTATTACACGCTTTAAGTCTGGAGAGTTATCGGTGCAGATACCTTGCTACACACAAGAATTAGCGGATATTCATCCGAAAAAAAAACAAACCATTCAAAAACCTGAAATTTTGATTATTGAAGGTGTGGTAGCTTTACAGTTGGAACAAACTGACTTTAAAATTTACTTAGATGCGTCTTTGACAGATATTAAGGCGTGGTATTTGACACGAACATTAGCAATGACAGCATTATCAAAAAATGATCCAAAATCTTGGCGATATCAGTATGCAAGTATGCCCATTGTTGAATTTTCAAGTTTGGTAATGAAAATTTGGGACGAGACAAACCAAGTCAATCTAGATCGTTATATTTTACCTAGTAAGCAATGTGCAGATGCATTAGTTATGTTTGATGAAAATCATGATATTAAACAGGTCACTATAAAATAAGTACAATAGATTGTCAACTTTGTTGACAATCTATTTAGTTAGGCGTAAGATACCTTAAGTAATTAGACCAAATATTTTTAGAGCATTATTGGTCAATAAAGAATTAAAGAAGGAAACTAAATATGAGTGAAGAAATACTTGATAGACATGGTAAACCAGTCAATCGTATGGCAATGATGTTGGTTCTATTAGTCGGCGTCTTTTCAGTAATGTTAATGCAGACGGCACTTGGAACAGCGCTACCATCATTAATGCGAGCATTCGATGTGAATGCATCAACAGTACAATGGTTAACAACAATTTTCTTAATGGCTAATGGTATTATGGTCCCGGTTTCAGCATTTTTAACGACGCGTATTCCAACAAAAAGATTATATTTGTCAGCATTGAGTTTGTTCACAATTGGCACATTAGTTGCATTTGTGACACCGACTAACGCATTTTGGTTGTTAATGGTAGCACGTGTTTTGCAAGCGATGGCTGTAGGAATCTTGATGCCTTTGATGCAAGTGGTATCATTATCGTTATTTGATGCCAACTCACGTGGAAAAGCGATGGGTCTTGGTGGGCTAGTAATTGGTATGGCACCAGCTATTGGGCCAACCTTATCAGGGTGGATTTTAGAAAAAGATCACACACTGTTTGGTTTGACATTACAAAATTCATGGCGATCAATTTTTGGGGTTGTATTACCGGTTGTTATTATTGTGATGATTGCGTCATTTTTCTTTTTCCATGATGTCTTACCTACACAAAAAGTGACATTAAATGTCCGTTCATTGATTGAATCAACATTGGGATTTGGCTTAGTGTTGTATGGTTTTGCAATGGTTGCAACAGATGGTTGGGGCAGTGTCAATGTTATTTTGCCATTAATCGTTGGACTATTCATTGTGATTGAATTTATGTGGCATCAATCTCATATGGACAAACCATTTTTGGATATGTCAGTCTTTAAGTCAAAGCAGTTTACGATTACAACGATATTAGTATCTTTGGCAATGATGGCAATGATTGGTGTTGAAATGGTTTTGCCTATTTATATGCAAAATATTCGTGGTTTAACACCACTTAATTCAGGATTGACACTGCTGCCTGGTGCGTTGATGATGGGAATTGTTTCACCGATTGCAGGTGCTTTTTATGATAAACATGGGGCTAAGAGATTAGCAATGATAGGATTTACCATTTTAATCATTGGCACAGTGCCACTAGTCTATATGACAGCTACAACACCAACCATATATATTACAACGCTATATACGTTGCGTATGTTCGGTATTGCTATGACAATGATGCCATTAACTGCATCGGCCATGGGGGCATTGTCGCCAAAAACGGCTGCACAAGGAACTGCTGCTAATAATACAATGCGACAAATTGCTGCTTCATTGGGAACAGCAGTATTGGCATCGGTTATGCAGTCTGTGACAAAAAATAATATGCCTAAAAGCACTTTGAAGGGTCAAGATCCAATCGAATTTGGACGTCGGGCTTTAGATGCAACGCTTAGCGGTTTTCATGCTACGTTTCTTTTGGCGGCAGCGTTTGCTGTCGTTGCGCTACTTGTCACATTCTTATTGCACAGTGGCAAGGTGAATATACCAGTAAAGGAGGAAGCATAACATGATTATCTTAATTATGGCACTATTTGCCATAGCTGCATTTTTGGCTAGTATGACAATCAAAAAGTCTGGTATACGCTATGCGGTCACATTGGTTATGTTTGCTGGTTTGATTTTGAGTGTGATAATGGTGATTGCAAACATGCATGATCATTATGGGATGACTTCAGTCACAACAACGACTAAAAAAGAAATTCACTCTGCTGGGCCAACTACACAAAATTTTGGTATGCTATTGTACCAACAGATTGGAACTGACGGCAAAGAAAATGCTTATATTTATAAAACGGCAGCACAAGATAAAAAAACGACGGTGGCTAAACCTGATTTGAATATGACTACTAGTCATGTAAACGTTTCGGGTAATAAGGCTTATAAAGTGACTAAAACAACACGTTTCGTGTACAAATCAAATGGTTTTAAATTATTATTTGGTGTTGCAAACAACGATGGAGAAATAAAACATCGTCAAGTCATCTATCAAGTGCCGCCTACTTGGGTGGCACTAACGACAGAACAAGCGAAATCTTTAGCTAGTAAATTAGCGCCAAAAAGTGCGGCTGAGAGAACAATTGCAGCACAACAACAAAGGCAGCTTTCTGACTTAGCAAAATCTAATCCAGACCAGGCTGCTAGACTAACGGTTAATCAAGTTAAAAAAGTTTTACAAATTGATTGATCAATGCAATATATCATAAAAAGCGACAATCTCTATTTCAGAGACTGTCGCTTTTGTGCTATGATAATGGCAAATACATGATAAATAGTTATGAACGTTAATTTATAAACAGCAGTTAGATCAGGGGGTAATCATACAATGATTTTTTTTGTAAATAAAAGTATGGGCCGTGGTAATAGTGGTGTTGAACATGCACAATTCTATCGAGCTGCGCGTTTTCGTGAGAAAAACATCCCATTTAAATTAATTTTTACTGACCGCTTACCACAGTTACATCAGCACATGAAAGAGTGGCACATTGCTGAGTCGGAAGTAATCGGCATTTATGATTATTTATTGAGTGATGATCCCGATAACTATTTACATGAAGGCGAGCAGTATACGCATGATTATTATGAGGAAGTGCTTTGGGATACGACAAGCACACAACGCATCGTTAAACGACAGGCAACTGGCAATTATACAGAAACAGTACAACGTCGTAAACAATATTTAAAAGAAAAAAATGTTTACCATATAGAAGATGATCGTGTCATACTTGAAAATGGCGAGCGAAGAATTTCTTGGCATTATCGACGTGAGGGATCGCATGATAGGCGTGCTACAAACATTCGAGTGGATAACTTCCGCGGTAAGCATTACTTATTCACAACCTTTGAAGAGCTATTGGCTTTCTTTTTTTTAGAGTTGCAACGTCGATTTGAGGATAATGTTTATATTATTGACCGAGGAGTAGAAAATGAAGAGGCGCTGATTCGTATGAAACAGCAAGGTGCACCTTTGAAAATTGTCGCTGTTGTTCATGCACAGCATTTTATCACATGGGATGGCGGACATCCACTTTGGAATAATTATTATCAGTACATGTTTGATAATTTTAATGACATCGATCTGGTAATTGTGGCAACACAGTTACAACGACAGGCAATGATTTCACAGTTAACTACTATTGGTGTAGCAAATGTGTCCCAAAAAATTAACGTTATCCCTGTTGGTGGTGTATCTGTTAACGTGGTTCCTAAGATTTGGGATGGGACAACGGCAAAATTTGTAACAGCTTCACGGTTACACCCAGAAAAACACATCATCCATATTATCCAAGCAGTCAGTCAATTGCGTTTGAATGGGATGCCTGCAACGCTAGCAATTTATGGTGCTGGAGGCGAGGAAAATCAGTTAACAGAATACATTAAATCGCTTAATTTGGAACCGTTTATACAGTTGAAAGGATTAAGTCAAAATATAGTACAGGACATGAAAGTATATGACGTATTTGTGTCTGCTTCCTATTCTGAGGGTTTTGGGTTAACCTATATTGAAGCGATTAGCAATGCAATGCCTATTGCAACTTATGCCAATTTGTATGGTGCACAAGAGCTGGTTCATGAAGGTGTCAATGGTCATTTGGCAATGTTTAGTCACAAAAAAGCTGATGAATCAGCTAACGTCAAGCAATTGGCTGAAGCTATGGGGCATGTGTTTGAACATTACAATGCACTGTCAGTAGGGGCTGCCAACGTGGCGAAGCGCTTTGACAATAAAACGATTGCTGACCAATGGCAAAAAGCGATGGTAAAATTACTATGACAATCGAAATTATTAATTCATTAACTTATACAGATTCTCCTGGAGTTACATGGCAAATTGAACAAGTAAAATCAGGCAAAAGTAGTGCGCTGTGGTTAGCTACACCACATGAGGATGCTGCGTACTTACTGGTTAAAATGGGACTTAATCCTGCGCTTGTTTATGATATGTACGCACAGCGTTATATGGAAAATATTGATGGTGAAAATGGTATTTGGTGGACAAATTTACCGGTTCCCAATAATGCGCAGTTTATTTTGAATAAGGATCGAACTAAAAGCATTATGAGTTGGGGTCATGAAATCGCACGTGTCAGATGGTTTAATGATTCAAAACGTATAATACAAGCTGTTGTGTGGTATGATTTAGACGGCAAAATTGATTATAAAGACATTTACCGACGTGATGGGAAACTATTTGCTAAACAATATTTTAGTGAGGGTAATTTGTTAGAGTCTGATTTTTATGTTGGGCAAAAAACGGTGCAAATCAGAGACTTTTACTTTGAAAATCATCGCAATTTTGTATATGCGTATGACCAAAAATATCCTCAGGCTGAAGATTATATAGCGAGTGTTGGAAACAAGTGGACATCAGAAACATTTAATATTACACAGTTAGGACGTGAAATTAATTTTGCGCCGAGAAACACAACTTTAACAATAGTCGGTGGTGTTTTAGATGAAAAAGGACAGGTCTGGCATAATTTAGCACTCGTATTGCGGGAAGAGACGCATAAAATTAAGCAAGTAATAGTTACGCAACACGATTTTAATGTTTTAAAATCACTTGGTTTCGCTACGCATAAATTACGTGTTGGTATAATTTGAGTAGTATTTCACATATCCCAACACAAAAAACGTTTTTTGTTTTATAATAGAGTTTGTAACAATAAAAAATTGGAGGCTATCATGGCTAAATTGACTGTTTCAGATTTGGAACTTTCAGGTAAGAAAGTATTGATGCGCGTTGATTTCAACGTGCCTATCAAAGCAGGCGTTATTGGAAACGATAACCGTATTGTGGCAGCATTGCCAACAATCAAGTACGTGTTGGAAAACAATGGTCGTGCAATCTTGTTTTCACACTTGGGACGTATTAAGTCTGAAGATGATAAAAAAGAATTGTCATTGGCACCAGTTGCCGCTCGCTTGGGTGAATTGTTAGGTAAGGACGTTAAGTTCGTACCATTCACACGTGGTGCTGAGTTAGAGGCAGCAATTAATGCTTTGCAAGATGGCGAAGTTTTGATGGTTGAAAACACACGTTTTGAAGACGTTGTTGACGGTGTTGAAGTTAAAAATGAGTCAAAGAACAAACCTGAATTGGGTAAGTACTGGGCTTCATTGGGTGATGATTTGTTCATCAACGATGCCTTTGGTACAGCACACCGTGCGCACGCCTCAAACGTTGGCATTGCTTCAAATGTTTCACAAGCAGCCGCTGGCTTCTTGATGGAAAAGGAAATTAAGTTCTTGGGTGACGCTGTGGCCAACCCAGTTCGACCATTCGTTGCCATCATCGGTGGTGCAAAAGTGTCTGATAAGATTGAAATCGTGAAATCATTATTGGCTAAGGCTGACAAAGTTATTGTTGGTGGTGGTATGGCTTACACATTTGATGCCGCTAAAGGTGAAAAGATTGGTAATTCACTGTTTGAAGCTGACAAAGTTGAATTAGCTAAGGAATTGATGGCTGAAGCGGGTGACAAGCTCGTTTTGCCAATCGATTCACTTGCCGCTGATGCTTTCTCAAATGATGCTAAGATTGAGACTGTTGATGCCAAAGCTGGTATTCCTGATGGCTATATGGGCCTTGATATCGGTCCTAAGTCAATCAAGTTGTTGCAAGACACTTTGGCAGATGCTAAGACAGTTGTTTGGAACGGACCAATGGGTGTGTTCGAAATGCCTAACTTTGCTAAGGGAACATTAGCAATTGGTGAAGAATTAGTTAAAGTAACTGAAAACGGTGGCACAACAATTGTTGGTGGTGGTGATTCAACAGCTGCTGTACAACAATTGGGTGTCGCTGACAAATTGTCACATATCTCAACTGGCGGTGGTGCATCATTGGAATACCTTGAAGGTAAAGAATTACCTGGTATTGCTGCTATCTCTGAAAAGTAAAAAATCATATAACAGAAAAGTTTTTCAAGCTGGTTAAGTTTGAAAAACTTTTTTAATGATTTCATGTTACTGGTAAAAAGGTTGTTGTGTCCTGTATAATGGGTGCTAAGTAATGATAAAGGAGCTCATCATGATTAAAGTTTATAATACCTTAACCCGTGAAAAAGAAATTTTCAAATCAATTATTCCAGGCAAAATTAATATGTATGTTTGTGGACCGACAGTATATAATTACATCCATATTGGTAATGCACGTTCATCAATTGCGTTTGACGTTGTTCGTCGTTATTTTGAATATCGTGGCTATCAAGTGAACTATGTATCTAATTTTACTGATGTTGATGACAAAATCATTCAGCGGGCACGTGAAGAAGGCGTAGATGAGATGACTATTGCTAATAAGTATGCCAACGCTTTTATTGAAGATACACTACCCTTGAATATTCAACCTGCAACAGTACGCGCTCGTGCTACAGAAGTTATTCCTGACATTATTGTCTTTGTCCAAGACTTAATTGACAAAGGTTATGCTTATGAAGCGAAAGGGGATGTCTATTTTCGGGCCAAAAAATTTAAAGGATACGGCATTTTGGCACATCAAGATCTCAATGAAATGACAGAAAATGCTGCTGGTCGATTAGATGATGAAGAGATGACGCGCAAAGAAGATCCGATAGATTTTGCTGTTTGGAAAGCCACACAGGCAGAAGATGAAATTTCATGGGAATCGCCATGGGGAAACGGTCGTCCTGGTTGGCATATTGAATGCTCGGTTATGGCACAAAAATATTTATCAAATACCATTGATATTCACGGAGGGGGAATAGATTTAGCTTTTCCGCACCATACAAATGAGATGGCGCAATCAGAAGCCCATACAGGTCAAAAATTTGTCAACTATTGGATGCACAATGGTTTTGTTAATGTTAATAATGAGAAAATGTCTAAATCATTAGGAAACTTCACCACTATTCACGATATGTTGAAGCACTATGATGACCCAATGACAATTCGATTATTACTAGCGACAACACAATATCGACGACCCATTAATTATTCATCTGACACCTTAACACAAGCACGTGTCGCGCTAGATCGTATTCGTACAGGTTATCGCAATTTATTATTCCGCTTGAATACCGCTGCTGTTGGGAAAGATGCTGATCTAGAGGTAACTATTAAAAAACAGATTGCTGTTTTTGAGATGGCGATGGATGATGACTTTAATACACCTAACGCGCTAGCAGCAGTGTTTGAGCTTGTTACATTAGCAAATACATACGCTGACAATAAAACAGTTAAAGTTGAAACAGTGCAGTATTTACTTGATACTATATTATTGTTGCTAGGTGTTTTTGGTATAACAGAATTAAATGATAAGCCACAAATAACAGACGCACAAAAACAATTACTAGCAGCAAGAGTATCAGCACGCGTAGCACATGACTTTGAATTGTCAGATCAAATACGTCAGCAGCTAAGTGAGGGTGGGGTAATTGTTGAAGATACAGCGCAAGGACAAAGGTGGCATCAAGCATAGAAAAGAAAAAACCGCAAAAGCGGTTTTTTTA
>NZ_AEMI01000018.1 GCF_000166715.1 Leuconostoc gelidum subsp. gelidum KCTC 3527 | reverse complement strand
AGTAGATAGAATAGTCTTTAATTTGGATATTTTTATGATCCATATATCATTTTATGAAACCAGTATCATTAGTATGATAACTTTAATGCTTGTTTTCGAAGATCTCGCGCATTTGCTAAAGCCGTTTTGGTAATATTATCTCCAGATAGCATCATAGCAATTGCACGTTCACGTCCAGCTTCATCAAGTGCTGTTACTTGTGTCACTGTGCGATCCATCTCAGTTGTTTTAGCAATGAGAAAGTGATGTGCTGCTGCTGCTGCAACTTGTGGTAAATGTGTAATGGCAAGTACCTGTGAATCAGCAGCAATTGTCAACATTTTCTTAGCAATTGCTTGTGCAACACGACCGGAAACACCGGTATCCGCTTCATCAAATACAATAGATATAATGTGCTGTTGCTTTGTAAAAGCCGTTTTGATAGCTAACATCAATCGCGCTGTCTCACCACCAGAGGCAATTTTAACGAGTGGTGCCATCCCTTCACCCACATTGGTTTGCACATGAAACTCAACTTTATCTGTACCAGAAGAAACAAAACCTTCAATTTGTTCAAAATGTACTGTAAACTCTGCACCGACCATCAAAAGTTCATTCAATTGTTGATTGACAGCTTGTTCCAAACCACGTGCAACTTTTTGTCGCACTTCACGTAATTTAATTGCTTGTTTACGTAGTACCTGCCTTAAATCATTTTGCGTCACTTGAAGCTTTTCAACATCTAATTCATCATTGTCCACCATGGATAACTCTTTATCAACATGGTCTTTGAATATTAAAACATCAGCAACTGTTGTCCCATATTTACGTTCTAATGAGTGAATTAATTGCAGTCGTTCGTCTATTCGTAGCAGTTCTGCTTCATCGTAGGTTAAATCACTCATTTGTTCATCGACATCGCGGCTTACCTCTTGTGCTGTATAATAACTGTCTGCTATCGTTCGAGCTAGTTCAGCATAATTGTCATCATACTCAGCAATTTCTTGCAATGCCTGCATGGCTTCTGCCAAAAGATCAACAGCTCCACCTTGATCACCATTCAGCGTCATTTGTGCATTTTGTAAACGGTCCGCAATTTTTTTATAGTTTAATAATTTACCCCGTGCATCAAGCAAATCATTTTCTTCATTTGGTTGTAAGTCGGCATCTTCTAGCTCCTGTTGCTGAAACTGTAATAAATCTAACCGTTGCGTAATTTCTTGTTGAGAAGTCTGAATTCTTCGAATACGTTGTGTAATTGCCCGGAATTCATGAAAAATTTGCTGATAGGCAGATTTCGTTACCAATAATTGTTCATCACCGTAAGCATCCAATAAAGGTAAATGTTCTTCGGGGTTTAACAATTGTTGCGTATCGTTTTGTCCTTGAATATCAACGAGATATTTACCAATAATTGATAGCGTTTTTAAATTAACTAATACACTATTGATACGTATCATACTACGTCCATTATGTTTGAGTTCCCGATAAATAATCAGCTCCCCATCATCAATGTCAATACCGTTTTCAATGAGTTTATCAATTAAAATTTTATTTTTAGGTACACTAAAAACAGCTTGCAAGATTGCTTTTTTACTACCATGGCGAATCATTTCAGAATTAGCACGTCCGCCTGTGAGCATTAAAAGTGCATCAATAATAATAGACTTTCCAGCACCTGTTTCACCTGTTAAAACACTCATGCCACTATCAAACTGTAACGCAACTTTTTCGATAATAGCAAAATTTTCAATGATAAGATTTTCTAACATAGTTATGATGTACCATTACGCACATTTTCTTTCGCTTATTTTTCCAATAATTTTTGAATTGTATTAGTCATCTGAGATGCAACAACACCATCTTTTAATAATACGAGTACAGAGCCATCGTCACTTAAAGTACCAAAAATTTCTGGGAATTTCACCTGTTCAAATAAATTAGCAATGAGTTGTCCATTACCCGGTTGTACTTTTAATATAATTTGTCCACGTTGTGCACGTTGACTAAGAAATGACTGCTGCAAGGCACGTCGTAAACGCTGAAGATAAGGACGATCATCTTGTTTTGGCAGATGATAATGAAATCCACCTTGTGCATTAGGAATCTTGATAAGTCCTAATTCATTAATATCCCGTGATATTGTTGCTTGTGTGACAGTTTCGCCTAATGTTTCAAAATGTGCCACGATATCTTCCTGGCGACCCACTTGTTGTTGCTGGATTAATGCTAGCAATGTTTTTTGACGCGTTTTTTTAATCATTGGCTTGGCTTTCTGTATGATTTAGTTGTGCATACGTCTGTGCTAAGAGTTTTTCAATATTGATGCTGTCAGCCATAGTAGGTGAATCGTCCCGTATTAAAACAGCAAGAAATTCGATATTCCCCTGCCCACCTTTAATGGGAGAATAGGTCAACGCCCTAATTGAAAAGCCGTCTTGTATCATTAGTTGCGTAACTTTTTGGAGTACCTGTTTATGAACTGTTGGGTCTTTAATAATACCGTTTTTACCAACATTTTCGCGTCCCGCTTCAAATTGCGGTTTAATTAACGCGACAACATGCCCGCCCATATTAATAATGTTTGCCAGTGGTGGTAATATCAGTCCTAATGAAATGAAAGACACATCAATTGTTGCAAAGTTTGGTTGCCCAAATTTAAAATCATTTAATTTTGAATAACGAAAATTTGTGTTTTCCATCACTTTAACGCGATCATCTGATCTAAGTTTCCACACAAGTTGGTTCGTCCCAACATCTAATGCGTAAACTAATTTGGCACCATTTTGCAAAGCAACATCAGTAAAACCACCTGTAGAAGAACCAATATCTAATACAATCTTATCTTTCACTGTAATGTCGAAGTCATTTAAAGCTTTTTCCAACTTCAATCCGCCTCGTGACACATACTTCAGTTTTTCACCTTTAAAATGTAATTCTGTTGTAACTGGTATTTTTTGACCTGCTTTATCCAGTCTCTCTTCATTTTCACCCAGAATTTCTCCTGCCATAACAGCTCTTTTTGCCTGTTCTCGTGAATCAAATAAACCTTGCTGAACCAGCAAAATATCAACACGTTCTTTTTCTATGGCACTCATATATCATCTCCAATGACGTTCAAAAAATCATCCAATAATGTTCGGTCAAATGTTAAATTCTGTGTTGCAAGGTCAGTCAATGTTTGTCGTGCATGAGTAAGGTATTCATCACGTTTTTCGCTAGCTGCTTTAATCCCAATCAAATGTGGTAATGACGTAATTTTTTCTACATTGTCTTGGTCAAAATCATCCAAGTCATCTTGAATTTGAAAAGCCATACCAAAATCAATGCCAAATGTTAGTAGCGCCGAATTGGTCGTAGATGTCGCTATTTCACAATTATCTGCCACAGAATTCAAGTGGGATAATCGTGAGCCAGCTATCGCAGAAAAGCCTAATAATGCTGCTGTTTTAGGCGCGTACACATCATTTAATAACCAATTGACGTCATTTTTTGCTTCTGGACGATGATTTTTCATATCTCCAACTTGACCAATAACCATGCCAAAAGCACCTGCTTGATAAGACAACATCTGCGACAATAATAATAATTCTTCTGCGGCAATGTTTTCGTTTTCTGTGTCGGTACTATTAGCACTGCTGACTACATGAAAAGCGCCTGTGAGTAAAGCATCTCCTACTAAAATTGCTTCTGCCTCGCCATATTGTGCATGTACACTAGGTTTTCCTCGACGAAATAGGTCATTATCCATTGCTGGCAAATCATCATGTACTAATGAATAAGCATGCACCCATTCCACTGCTGTTGCCACTTTCAAAATGCTTGGCGTTATTTTTTGACCAAAACTTGCTACTACCGCTAAGGTTAACATTGGTCGTAGACGTTTACCACCGTTCAAAACAGCATATGCCATCATTTCGGAAAAATCACTATCTCGTGATGCTACTGCTAAATCCTGTTTCAATTGTTGTTCAATTTTTGGTAACCATTCCGATTGAAAAGCTGCTAATTTAGTCATTGGTTTGTTCCAAATCAGTCAATTCATTGCTATCAGCCATTACTTTTGCTAACGTCTGTTCTGCATTTTTTAAAGTGCCTTGTAGCTCTTTCACTAAGCCAACACCGTTTTGAAAGTCAGCCAAGGCACCTTCTAAGGGCCTATCACCTTTTTCAAGTTGGCTTACAATATCTTCTAATTGTTGTAATTTTTCTTCAAATGTCTTCGTTTCACTCATTTTTCAAATCACTCGTTTCTATAATTTTAGCTTTTGCCATACCATCAGAAAAACGCAAGTCGATCGTATCGTTTTTCTGAATATCATTAATCGTGCGTACCACCTGTGAGTCCTTTTCAATGAGAACATAGCCACGCTTTAATATTTTCAGTGGACTGACTAAATCTAATTTTGCTGCCATGAGTTGTACTTGTTCCTGGGGCTGTCGCAACAATAATTGTCTAGCTTGTAGTTGTCTTTGAACAAGAATCATCAACTGGTGTTTAGTTGTTTTAAGGCGCTGTTGTAAGACTTGTGTTAACGTATGGCATAATTGGTCAACACGTTGATTATACCCTGTATACAATCGATCTGGTTGCTGAAAAATAATATGCTGCGTAACACGTTCAACGCGTTGACGACGGACATCCACCAGTTGCTTCATGCGTAAATTCAATCGTATCTGCAACTCATTTAAACGGCTAATCACTTGTTCTAGAGTAACGGGTGTCGATAATTCTGCAGCAGCTGTCGGTGTAGCAGCACGTTGATCAGCAACAAAATCGACCAGCGTATTATCTGTTTCATGCCCAACAGAACTGATAATTGGTACCTGCGCTGCAGCAATTACACGTGCTAATTTTTCATCATTAAATGCCCATAAGTCTTCTATTGAGCCACCACCTCGACCCACAATCAAGGTGTCGTAGTCTCCTGACTCATCAATACGTAAAATTTGTTGAATAATTGTCGCCGCTGCCTTTTCACCCTGTACCACTGCGGGGAAAAGAACAATCTGAGCACTTGGATATCTTCTTTGTACAGTACGTGCAATATCTTCAATGACAGCACCAGTTGGTGACGTGACAACAGCAATTTTTTTTGGAAATATCGGCAGCTTCTTTTTGGGTAGATCAAATAATCCCTCTTGAGATAATTTATTTTTCAACTGTTCATACGCCAAAAACAATTCACCAATGCCATCTGGTGCCATTTGTTCCAATATAATTGAATAGGTCCCACTTGGTTCGTATATCTGAACGCGACCGATGGCATTAATTTTCATACCTTCTTCTGGTTCAAATTTCAAACGGTTAGCGTAAGAAAACATCGCAGCAGAAATAACAGCGCCACCATTTGGATCCTTCATTGAAAAATACAAGTGTCGTCCACGACGTCGACCCATATTAGAAATTTCGCCTGTAAGATAAACTTTTTCTAAGTAAGGATCGGCATCAAATTTACGTTTTAAATAGCTAGTTAATGCGCTAATTGTCAAATATTTTTTTGTTTCAGACATAGTTAAATTATACCATTTTTATGCATATATACAAAAAAGCATAGCGTACTATGCTTAATCGAGGATTGTTGTCGAAAATGTTTTATCATTCGCATTACGAATGAGTATCGCTTGCAATTCATTTGCTGTTTGTACCACAATACGGACTGGTACATTAGCAGGTAAGAATTTTAAAGCCGACTGCGACACATAGGTTGTAAAACTATCAATTTCTGTTTGACTATAAAATTGTGTCGTAACCGTCACATTAAGCCCGGACAACGTGCCTTTTTTAAAGTTTGCTACTGCAGTGGCACCAGCAATGTTTGGGAAAAAATTTGACACATCATTTTTAAAATTGGCAAAGCCATTGTTTTCGTCATTACCTAAGCTTGATGTATCAGTTGCTTCTTTTGGTAACACAATTGATTTATCGCTAATATCCGACCATTCAGATAAATCAGTACCTTGTTTACTTCTTACTTCAGCATAAAAGCCACCCGGCGCCAACGAATCAGATGCTGAGTTGGCATACATTGCAACGACAATTGGCGTATTTTCGGATACACCCGATTGCTGACGAATTTGTTTAATGATTTGCGGTGCTACTTTTTTACCATAGGCTACTCTGTCAGCTTCAGAAATTTCTTGTTTATAAGTCGTGCCATATTGCTCTTTTTGATACTCATCTTGTGTGTTCATTGCAACACCAACAACTATTCCAGACAATTTTAAATTATTACCTGACTTAGTCATAAAATCTTGCTCTGTCAAAGTTTGAACATATATAGGATTACGCGATGAATCAGTTTTGCCATTATCTTCCGGGTTTAACCCGTTTGGATTATTATTACTTTTCCGCTCTAGTAGATTGTTAACAGTATCTGCTGATAAATACTGCCCTTCTTGAAAAATATATTGACTAGGTTTAAATTGCGTTTTTGATAAATTCAACAAACTTGATTCAAAATGTTTAACATCTAAATTGTTTGGCTCAGAGGTTGCAGTAATTCCTCGCGCAGCACTTACCAAATAACGGCCGTCTTTAATCACAGTTTGATATTGCCCAGATGCTCTTTGTGTGATTTGAACACCATTTGCTTTATTTGTTGCTGTAGGTGCTACACGATTTATATTAAAAAAATACAGTCCGCCAATAGCAAGAGCCACAATTACAATTACAATTACCATATACCCGCGAAAACCTATACGTCTCATTTATCAATTTCCTCTTTTACTTGCGCACTAATGAATTCTTCTTCTGTCCATGTCGGCACACCTAGTTCATTTGCTTTTCGCAGTTTACTACCAGCAGCTTCACCTGCTATAAGTAAATCAGTCTTTGCTGATACAGCCCCTGAAACACTTGCCCCATGATCTTGTAGCCATTTTGTGACTATAGAACGGCTGTTTTTTTCAAGCTTACCCGTTAAAACAATTTTTTTGTGATAGAAAAAAGAATTTTCATCAATTTCAACATCAGACAAATATTTTTGATTAACACCAGCGTCTGTTAATTCTTGCAACAATTGCTTTGATTCTGGCATCTCAAAATATTGTACAATCGATCGTGCAATTCTGTCTCCAATGCCATCAATATTAGCAATATCTTCAGTTGTTGCTGTTGCAATTGACTGTAAATTCTTAAATTTTCCAGCAAGAACACGCGCTGCTTTAGCACCAACCATCCGTATGCCTAATCCAAATAACAATCGTTCAAGTGAATTGTCTTTTGAACGTGCAATTGACATCAATAAATTAGTCAC
Organism: Leuconostoc gelidum subsp. gelidum KCTC 3527; assembly: GCF_000166715.1. Lineage (GTDB taxonomy): Bacteria > Bacillota > Bacilli > Lactobacillales > Lactobacillaceae > Leuconostoc > Leuconostoc gelidum. The sequence continues at coordinate 54,368 of NZ_AEMI01000018.1, read as the reverse complement.
CGCTTTTTCTTTGAATTTATCCAATGAAAATAACTGTTCTGACGTCAAACGATAAATAGCAGCTACATCTTTAATATAACCTGCCTTCAGTAGCTGTGCAATAACTCTTGGCCCCATCCCCTCAATATTCATTGCATTGCGTGAAGCAAAATGTGTCAATCCTTCTTGTATCTGCGCTGAACAAAACGGATTAATACATCTAAGAGCAACTTCACCTTCAATATGTACCAGTTCTGATTGGCAGGCAGGGCAAAAGAACGGTATCTCGTATGCCTTACTATCAGTTGACCTTTTAGACAAGATAACTTGGCCAATTTCTGGAATAATATCCCCAGCTTTATGCAATGTTACTGTATCTTCTAGTCTAACACCTTTTTCATTAAGATAGTCTGGGTTATGTAAACTAGCCCGTTGTACCGTAGTGCCAGCAAGCTGAACAGGATCCATGACTGCTGTTGGTGTAACTGCCCCAGTTCGGCCAACCGTCCATTCAATAGCACGCACAACTGTCAGCGCTTCTTCTGGCGGAAATTTGTAGGCAATTGCCCAACGCGGAATTTTAACCGTATTGCCTAAATCAAGTTGATCATCTAGCCGATTAACTTTGACAACAACGCCGTCAATACCATAGGCTAAATTATCACGTGCAACAGTGTATTCAGTTATATAATTATTAATATCTGACATTTTGGTAATCACGCGGTTATGTGTATCTGTAGGCAGCCCCAACGCCGCAAATCGCTTCAAAGCATCACTTTGTGTTGTACTTCCTAAGATATCTGGTTCGACTGTATAGTACACAAATGCAGATAAATTACGTTGCTTCATAATTTTTGCATTTAATTGTCGCAATGATCCAGCAGCAGCGTTACGCGGATTAGCAAAAGGTGCTAATCCATCTAATTCTCTTTGCTTATTTAAAGTCGAAAAGCTAGATTTTGGCATATAAATTTCACCGCGAACTTCAATAGTAATTGGTTCATTCAATACCTGCGGGATTGCCTTAATCATTTTCACATTTGCTGTTACATCCTCCCCAATTGTACCATTTCCACGAGTAGACGCCTGCACAAGCTTGCCAGAAACATACGTTAATGCGACTGCCAAACCATCAATTTTCAGTTCAAGGTTATAATCTGATTGGAAACCTAACGATTTAGTGGTCCGTGAATCCCACTCGTCAAGCTCTTCTAAACTAAAAACATCACCTAACGACAGCATTGGTGCTGGATGTACAACTTTATCCAACCCAGACTTAGTCATTGCACCGCCAACATTTTGGGTCGGTGAATCAGGGTTTACGAACTGCGGAAATGCAGCTTCCAAAGCAACAAGGCGCGCATACATCGCATCATATATATAATCTTCCACTATTGGTGCATCTTGCTCGTAGTATGCTATACCATATTGCCTCAAATCATCTTGTACTTTGGCTATTTCTTGTTGTGCTGCTTCTGTCGATAACTGTTCAATTGGTCTTAATTCTGGTAACATATTTTTTCCTAATCTAGCTTGATTCATTTGGCGCAAATTGCTTGTTTTTAATCCATTTTTGTAATTGGTGCAAAGGCCGCCAATAATTGTTTAATACCTTCAGATGGGAAGGCTACTTTCAATTCCTGATCATTTGTACTACCAGTCACTGACACAACTGTTCCCGTTCCCCATTTTTTGTGTGAAACTTTATCCCCCACCTGCCAAACAATACTATCACCACCAGTAGTACCACTTATTTTTTTCATCACTGGTGTTGATTGATATGTTGTAGCTGTTGCCATTTGTCTTTTACGATCAAATGGCATGACACGATTGTTTTCACTGTGTGTTGCTACCTGGTGTGACTCAAGTAACTCTGGTGAAATTTCATCTATAAAACGTGATGCTTCATTAACCTGCGTTCGCCCATACAGTAAACGTGAAAAAGCATTCGTCATGAACAGCTTTTTCATTGCTCTGGTAATACCAACATAGGCTAAACGTCTCTCTTCTTCAAGAAGTTCTTCATCCATTAGTGATCGTGAAAGTGGAAAAATGCCCTCTTCCATGCCTATCAAAAATACAACCGGAAATTCTAAGCCCTTAGCCGCATGCAGTGTCATTAAGGTGACAGATCCATCGCCTTCTTCGAAATCATCTAAATCACTCATCAAGGCTGTTGATCCTAGAAAATCAGTCATTGGATCGACTGCTTCTGGATCTTCTGGATTATACTTAACGTCGAATTCCGTTGTAACAGACAAAAACTCTTCCAAATTTTCTAATCTTGCCTGACTATCCGGATCATTTTTTTCAGCCAACATTTGGCGATAGCCAGATTTTGTCATAGCCATTTCAGCAAGTTCTGTCACATTTAAAAATTCTGATTGCTGACGCAAATCATGCATCATCTCTGCAAAAGTTAAAAATTTAGTAGCTGCTCGAGTTGAAATTTCTGGCGCAAGCTCAATGCTGTCAATTGCTGTCATGTAAGAAACATTTAAGCGATTAGCTAATTCTCTTAAACGTATTAATGAAGTCGCTCCTATGCCACGTTTAGGTTCATTAACTACACGCTCAAATGCTGCGTTATTATCAGGATTTGTAATCAAATTCATATACGACATAATATCTAAAATTTCTTTACGTTCGTAGAATTTATGACCACCAACCATAGTATATGGCATGTTTGCTTTAACCAAAGACTCTTCAACGTTACGAGACTGCGCATTTGTACGGTATAAAACGGCAAAATCACTATACGCCATTTTACTTTCGGATCGCATTTTCGAAATATTTGATAAGATGAAATTCGCTTCATCATGCTCTGTTTGTGCACGGTAATACGTTATTTTATCGCCTTTACCATTTTGTGTCCATAATTCTTTCGGGACACGTTCATTATTATGATTAATGACAGCATTTGCAGCATCCAAAATATTTTGTGTTGAACGATAATTTTGTTCTAGCATCACAGTATGTGCTGTTGGATAATCTTTTTCGAAATTCAAAATATTATCCATGTTAGCACCACGCCAGCCATAAATAGACTGATCTGCATCACCAACCACAGCTAAGTTTTGCGAACGTTTCGCCAACAGATTAACAATTGTATATTGCGCATCATTTGTATCTTGATATTCATCCACATGCAGATATTCAAACTGCTTTTGGTAACGTTCAAGCACTTCAGGGGAAGACTGAAATAGATCAATCGTTAACATGATTAAATCATCAAAATCAACACTCTGTGAACGTTTTAGCTCCGCTTGGTATGAGGTGTACACTTCTGCAACCGTTTCTTGAAATGCATTGTCTGCTTGCTTTGCGTAATCATGTGGTCGTAACATATCATTTTTAGCGTTTGAAATCATACCCAAAATAGTACGTGGATCATATTGGTCGGTATTCAAATTCAAATCACTAATCACACGTTTCATTAATGTGCGCTGAGCACTCGTATCTATAATTGTGAAATTACGGGCTAAACCAATACTTTCTCCGTCACGCCTCAAAATACGCACAGCTAACGCATGAAAGGTTGATACCCATATATCACGTGCAATTTCTTCCGACAATAACGCACTAATTCGCTCTCGCATCTCTTTTGCTGCTTTATTAGTAAATGTAATGGCTAATATACGCCATGGAAAGACATTTAAATCCTGCACTAAATGTGCAATGCGATGCGTCAAAACACGCGTTTTACCTGAACCAGCGCCTGCCATAATCAAAAGGGGTCCTTGCGTGATTTGGACTGCTTCGGCCTGTTTATCGTTCATTCCACTAATAAGTTCTTCTACTGACATGTGTGCTCCTAAAGTGTTAATTAACTTCTACATATTATACCAGATTTTATAGCGAACATCAGTTCGCTATAAAAAATAAAAAAACGAGATAACTCTCGTTTACTTTTTTGGTATATCAAAACGCGATAATTGCCATTCTTGAATAATCGCAATTAATTTTTTTGCATACATCGGATCAGTGGCATAACCATCTTGGGTTAATGCCTGAGCTGCTGATTTATAATCACGCGCTTGTAAGACATGTTGATATTGCGCAGTATTCCAACTCGTTCCATGATACAGCAGTTTTGCATGTGATTTCATGCTCGCTTGCCATGTATCATAGGCTGCAAAACGACCTTGAATTGTTACCCACTGGCCGTTTTCAAATTCTTGTGTTGGTAAAACAACACTTTTTTGATTCGCATCAGCCTTAATACCGTATAAATTATTGTATTGTGTTGCCAATGTTGATGTATGCCAATCCGATTCCAAAATGGCTTGCGCAATACTAATCGACGCAATAACACCATACTTTTCTTGCATTTGTCTAGCATACGGCGCCAGTTGATTAATCCAATCAATTTTTTGTTGACGTACTGCATCTTGACTTGTGGGTTGTTGCTTATCATAAATAAGCGTTTGCGACCAAAAAGTGGCACCAATTGCTATAATTAAAATACTACTCACCCATAGCCATAAATTTAATTTTAATAATCTTTTTTTTGTACGTCTTTTTCTTTTTTTTGCCATTAATTAATGCCATCCATTGCTAATAATTGTTGAAAGTGCGCTGATGTTTTACGCAAATTTTTAGGCGTGTCCGCCAGTACAAATCGGCCCTTTTCCAAAAAATATGCCTGATCTACATAATCAATACCTGTTAAATGATGCGTTACCCAAATAATTGTTCGGTTTTGTAATACTTTAAAAATTTGTGTTAACACATCATATTCAGTTTTTGGATCCAAACTCACAGTTGGTTCGTCTAAAATAACAATGGGCGCATCTTGTAACAATATACGAGCTAAAGCAAAACGTTGTTGTTCACCACCTGAAAATCTAGCTCCTGCCTCTTGCATTTGTGTCTCATACCCATTTGGTAAACTGTCAATTAGAGGCTGCAAACCGGTTTGTTTAATCGCCAATTTCACCTGATCATCTGTGGCTTTTATATTACCCATGCGCACATTATTTAAAATTGACGTGTTAAATAAATAGGATTGTTGATCTAATACAGCAACGAGTGTTGATAATTGATGTTGTAATTTACTAACTGGTTGGTTCCCAATGGTGATGCTACCAGACAGCGGCGCAATATCTGCGGCGATTAATTTTAAGAGTGTTGTTTTCCCAGAACCAGATCGCCCTAATAATGCTATTTTCTCACCTGGATGAACGACCAAATCTACTTCATCAATAATTTTTTTGTTATCATATTTAAAAGTGACATGATTCAAAACCACTGTTGTATCATTTAATTTTTCAGCTTTAATTTGACTTGTTTCTGGGAGTGGCAAGGTATTCAAACGTTCAATGCTATCCTCATAAAAAGACGCCTCACTAACACCTTGGTTGACCCCAATAAAATCATCAACAAGGGGAAATATTGCCAATGTAAAGGCAGCAATGAAATTAACCGCCATGTGATTATTTTTGAATTGCCAACCGACACATGTTAAGGTAGTGATCACCAAAATTAAAACTAATATTTGAAGCACAAAATCACGCCACCACCCAAATGTCATACCAGCATTTTTTGTTCTCGCCAAATTAGCCATGATATAGCCTTGTTGCGCCACGAGATCTTTTTGTCGACCTGATAATACCCAATCCTGTAAGCCCAACACAGCATCAGTTGCATCAGTATATAATTGCGACTGTAATTGCTTTTGTTTGTGCACCCGCGCCCGATTCATCAAAAAACTCATCGTAGGCACAATAATCATAATGATAGTCAGCATGACTAACCACCACAGCATAAATAGCCAATTAACAGTACCAACAGCTACGCTAACAAATAAATATACTAATAAACCGGTACCTAATGGAAATAATGTTCTTAAATACAAGTTCTGTAACTGATCTAAATCATCTGCCAGTAAACTTAAAACTTCGCCTGTTTGGAATCGTCCACGAATACTGCTCGCTGTACTAGCAACACTTTCGTAGAGACGTTGACGAGACTTTGAAACAAAGCGTAATACCCAATTATGTGATACTAGCCGCTGTGCATAACGAAAAATCGGACGTGCAATACCAAAAGCACGCGTTAGCACAATAGGCACATAAATCAACAAGATATTATCAGGGCGTTGCGCTGCTCGTGATATCAAGTAACCGGAAACAAACATTAACGCACTGGCGGCTACTATTGTTAATAAATTTAGCAATATCGACCAAAAAAAACCTGATTTTTGTGTCTTCAAAAAAGGTACAATCCATTGATCACGTGCTAATAAATGCTTTATCTTATTCACTATACACTTCCTAAGTCATGACGTAATTGATTTAATTGGCTGTGCCCGTCGGCTAACAATTGTTGTGGTTCACCTTGTTCTACTATTTTGCCATGCCGCATCACTAAAACATAATCCATTTGATCTAACCAATGAAGCCGGTGTGTTGCAAAAAATACCAAATGTGAAGACAAAATCGGTGCCATGGTCTGTTTTAAATCATATTCAGTTTCAATATCAAGGTGTGCAGTTGGTTCGTCAAAGAATAAAATTTTTCGCTGATCATCTAATAACATTCTTGCTAATGCTATTCTTTGTGCTTGCCCACCAGAAACCTGTCGACCACTTTCACCAACAATACTATCCAAACCTTCTGGCAATTCGTTAACAAGTTCAGTTAACCCGGCTTTTTGCGTAGCAATCTTTATTTTTTCATCCGTTACATTTTTCGCGTAAAACGTTATGTTTTCTCTGAGCGTATCATGGAAAATATAAGGATGCTGTGGCATATAAAAGAATTGCTTCTGCCAATCTACTTGGGCTAAATGCGGAATTGCTTGATTCGCGACATTAATTTGTCCACCAGTTGGTAATAAAAAGCCACTTATAATATTAAGCAAAGTTGACTTGCCTGAACCACTTTCGCCCACGACGGCAATTTTTTGATAACCTGTAACTTGTATATTAATATCTTTTAAAACAGCTTGTTCACTATAGGAAAAATCAACATGTGCTAAAGTTAATTGTGCCTGATTATGCCATGTCGTTAACGTCAATTTATCTTGATCTTTAATTGTCGGTCTATCAATCATTGATAACACATCAGTTAAAGCATTTTTACCATTTAATGTCGCATGATAATCATCAGAAAAATTGCGCAATGGTAAAAAGTACTCTGGGGCTAGAATTAATATTGTTAAAGCAGGTAAAAGTGTCATCACACCATTCAACAAATCAAATCCTAAAAAAACAGCAACAACGGCAATGGAAAGTGTCGTAAAAAAATCTAAAGCAAAAGTTGAAGTCATTGCAATTCGTAGTGTCCGCATAGTTGTTTTTCGATAATCTTCCGATATTTGATAAATTTCATCACTATACTGATCTGCCAATCCAAGTTGTTTTAAAGTTGGTAAACCACGTAATGCATCAACAAAACGATTATTTAAATTTTTAAAGTTAACAAACTCCGCATCCGCTTTGCTTTGTGCTGCCAAACCTAAAATGACAAAGAAGATAATTACAACTGGAAAAATTAACAGTAAAAACAGTCCCTGTTCCCATTTAGTATACAAAATATACATTAAAATCAACCAAGGAATGATGCTTAAATCAAATACCTTAATCAATAAAAGTTGAAAATAATTTTTAACATTATCTAAACCAACACCAAGGGTTGTCACCGCATTGCCTGTTCCTTGATCAGCAATTATAGTCGATCCTATCTCTGTATATTTTTCTAACAGTTTAATACGATAAGTCTCAACTGCTTTGTCAGCATAAACTGCCATATATTTATTTTTTATAACAACTAAAAGTTGTCGTACAAAAAAAGCTAGCGCAAATAAAGCAATGTTAAGGCTCGTTTCAGATGATAATTTATTTTGCCAGAAATCAACAATGGCTCTTGCCAGAAATATACCTTGTGCCAAGATTGCCAAACCTTGAATCCCGGTCATAAACACAAGTACAATTAGCGTACTTATGATACCTTCAAGTTTAAAAAGTCTTTTGTCTATCATTTTACTTTATTCCTACATCTATTGATGTTAATTTTAAAAACCTTTTGATATACTGAACATATTTTAAAATAAAAAACGCCTACATACAATTGTAAACGTTTTTGCTAATTTTATTCTACCACTTTGTGTGACACAATGCGTTTACGGAAAACCCAGAAGCTCCAAATTTGATAACCGAGTGTGATGGGCAACGCTATTAACACAACAATGGTCATGACCTTTAATGTATAAGCAGAAGATGATGTCGTCACAATCTTTAATGTGTGTAATGGATTGTTAGCCACCATCACGCGTGGAAATAGTCCGGCAAATAGTAACACAACAACTTCAATTAATGCTAGACCCGACAAGATAAATGGTACAATTTCCTGCTGTTTTTTCACAGCTAATACCCAACCTATGACAGTCGTCAAAACAAGTGTTAACAAAAGAATAAGTATTAATATTGTTTTAGTTTGTATAAAATCTGTGTAGAAAAACAACAATACGGCAAACAACGCCTCACCAGCTAATAAAATCGGATACAAATATTTCAACTGTGTCATTGCCCGCTTACGTAACGGACCATCTATACGCAATCGTGTGTAATTTAAACCGTGCACATAACTCATTAACGATACTGCCACACCACCAACTAATGTAAAGGGTGTCACATAATCAAAAAATCCTGCCGATAAATTACCCTGAGCATCTATTGGTGTCCCAGACACCATAGCGGTGAAAATCATGCCTAAGAAGAACGGTACTAAAAATGAAGTTAGTGCAATTAAACGTTCCCAAAGTTGCGTACCTTGAATCGTTGGCATTTGCTCACGAAACTCAAATGACACACCACGATAAATTAATGATAATAAAACAATAAATAGCATTAAATAAAATCCCGAGAACAAAGAGGCATACCAAAATGGAAAAGCTGCAAACATGGCACCCCCAGCAGTAACTAACCACACTTCGTTTGCATCCCAGTTTGGACCAATAGCTTGATACAAAGCGTCACGATCTTTTTGGTCACGCGCATTAAGAACAAATTGCATCCCAATACCGAAATCAAAACCTTCTAAAAAGAAGAAGCCTGCCCATAAAATACCAATCAAAACAAACCAAACAATTTCCAAAGTACTCATTAAGCTTCACTCCCTTCTGATAAATGACTATAAGGATCACTTTGTGACAACTGTGCCTCCTCTTCAGCATATGGTCCTGCATGTAATGTTCTACGTGCTAACCAAACCATCACACCACCAATTACTGCAAAAGTCAAAAAGTATATAATATTTGAGATCAAGAGCGAGGCTACCGAAACATTTGGTGAAACAGCATCACTAATTGGCATTAAGCCATAAACAACCCATGGATAACGACCGAGCTCTGTGACCAACCAGCCAGCAGTGTTTATCGCAAACGGTACGTAAATGCAAATACCTAAAATCCACAAAAACCAACGCTGCGTCAAAATAAGTTGAGATTTTTTACGGTTCATCCACAAGGCAACAACTGCTAACATGAGTAAGCCACCAGCACCAACGGCCATCACACGAAATGCATAAAACAATGTATTTTCAGGCACATAATAATTTTTTATGTCACCATGTGTTTTGCCATATTTCTTTTGGAATTGCTTTTCAAGTTCTGTCGTCCCAACTGTATCGCCACCGGTTAATGAATGATGGCCCAAGATTGATAATACATATGGTATTTCTATCTTTGCAATAACCTTGTGTGTATCGGGATTCGTAACAGAGATGAGCGACCATGGCTGAGCTTTGTCTTTTCTGTCAGATGATTTAATTGTTTCATCGACACCTTCCATCGCTGCATACTTCATAGGTTGCATAGATTGTAAATCAAAAGCATGCCGATCACCCGTCACTAGTGCACCAGCTATCCCAATCATACCAATAATCAAGGCAATATTAATTGATTTCCGGAAAAACAGTATTTGGCTATCACCTTTTTTCAAATTTAATAATTTAAATGCGGACATCCCAGCAACCAAGAAACCGGCTGTAACTAGTGTCCCAACAACTACGTGTGGAAATTGAACCCATAATTGTTTATTTTTGAGTAACGCACCAAAACTAACTAGCTGGGCACGTCCCATGTGATTATCAATGGCATAACCAACAGGATTTTGCATGAATGAGTTTGCAGCCAAAATCCAAAGCGATGATATCGCAGATCCAATGGTTGTTATCCAAATAAACAAAACATGGACACCAGGCTTAAACCGATCCCATGTAAATGACCATAAACCAATAAACGTTGATTCGGCAAAGAACGCCACTAAGGCTTCTATGGCTAACAACGAACCAAATATATCTCCGACATATCTTGAATACGCAGACCAATTCATACCAAATTGAAACTCTTGAATTAGACCTGTCACAACACCAACGGCAAAACTCAGTAAAAATATTTTGCCCCAAAACTGTGCCATTTTTTTGTACATCTCATCCTTTTTGATGACATACAATGTTTCCATAACCGATACCACAACACCCAAACCAATTGACATTGGTACGAAAAAAAAGTGAAATATCGTTGTCATTGCAAACTGAAATCTTGCTAAATCCAGGATGCCTACTAATGTAACCATGCGTTCCTCCAAAGTTATGACCAGCGCTTATCTTTACTGAAAAGTAACTCATCATTCATTTTTAACTAATAAAGATACTAAGAGACATTGTTTATTCCCTGTATCATCTCCAATTTCTAGTTTATCACTTGATAAGCAGTTAAGTTGTTAAATTTTTGTAACAAAAAAAACGCAAACTGCGTCCTCAATATTTATTCAAAGTTATTATCATCATCTAAAAATGTATTTAATACTTCTTCAACCATATCCCATTCTTTATCATCTTCTATTTGAATCAAATCTTCTTCAGTGGCCTCCCCGTTTTCATCGGGATTGAAGATATAGGCTTGAATGTCGACTTCCTCATCATCTTCAACACCCTCTGGAACAAGCAAAATATAATCTTTGCTATACTCATCAGAGTGAAATGTGAATAGTATTTCATACAGTGTTTCATCCCCATTTTCATCAACTAATGTGATATTTTGTATCTCGTTTTGATTTGTCATATTTATTAGCGCGTGAATACTGTCATGATAACAGCTTGTTCACGCATTCCCTTCAAAGTTAGTAACTTTATTATAACGTAAAAACAACGTTTCGTATAGAAACGTTGTTTTGACTTATTTTGTTAATTTACCATTGGCATCCAAATAATTTTGTAAAATAAACTCAGCAGCAATTTTATCGATCACTTGTTTTCGCTTTTTTCGTGACACATCTGCTTCTTCAATTAACATACGCTCCGCTTGCACAGTGGTAAGTCGTTCATCCTGAAAATCTGTTGGCAATTCAAAATGTTCTTCGACCATCTTGGCATAATTACGTGCAGCTTCTGCTCGTGGCCCTTCAGAATTATTCATATTTTTTGGTAAACCAACAACGACAGATTTCGCTTGCTTTTCCTTGATAATTTCACCAAGTCGCTTCAATCCAAATTCCTTTTCGTCCTCATTAATACGAATAATTTCAACACCTTGGGCGGTCCATCCCATAGGATCGCTAACTGATACACCGACTGTACGACTTCCTACATCTAATCCTAATATGCGCATTATTTTTTTAAATAGGCGCGTACAAGTTCTTCAATAATTTCATCACGTTCATGACGTTTAATTAAATTACGTGCATCATTAAGACGCGGAATATAAGCTGGATCGCCTGACATTAAATAACCAACAATTTGATTAATCGGATTATAACCCTTTTCTTCTAAAGCATTATAAACTATTTCTAATGTATCATGAATATCCTTTGGCATTTGATTACCAAAATCAAATATGGCTGTTTCATCTCCTACTGACATCGTACACGCTCCTTTCCTTGAAAAAATTTATGATATCTTAATGATCATATACAAACCGCAATTTGTTACATACCACTACTATAACCAATTATTATAACCGTAACATAACAATCAGGTAAAGAATCCAACTTTTTGTTTACACTTTAGCTAAATAATTAGCTACTTCAGCAAATGCTTCAGAAATGCCTGCAGGATTTTTACCACCTGCTTGTGCCATATCAGGGCGCCCACCGCCACCGCCACCAACACGTGGAGCGATAGTTTTAATTAAGTCTCCTGCTTTAATACCCGCAGCATTTGCGCTTGGTGATGCTGTTACAATGAGATTAACCCGACCATCCACAGTAGCAGCCAATACCAAAACATCTGACGGATAATTCGTTTTCCAATTATCGGCCACCTGTCGCAAACCATCCATTCCTGAAACTTGTAGTTGTGCTGTAATATATGAGTGCCCATGGCTTGTTTTTACATCAGAAAATACTTCAGCAGCAGCAGCGTTAGCTAATTGAGACTCTAGTGACTCCAATGTGCGTTGCGTCGCTTTCAATTCTGCTTGAATATCGGCCACTTTTGAGGGAACATCTGTTAGTCTTTGCGCTTTGACAGTCGTCGCAATGGCTTTTAAAGCATTTTCTTCTGCCTTATACAAAGCAATAGCCTGTAACCCTGTTACTGCTTCAATACGACGAACCCCTGCACCAATACCTGATTCAGAAACAATTTTAAACAAGCCAAGTTCTGAAGTAGATTTAACATGTGTGCCACCATCAAACTCCTTATTGAAATCACCAATTGACACAACACGAACTAATACGCCATATTTTTCGCCAAACACAGCCACAGCACCCATCTTTTTAGCTGATTCAATATCAGTTTCTAACCATGACACGGGTAAGTTATTAGCAATTTCGTGATTCATCAACGTTTCAATTTTTTCTATATTTTCCTCTGAAACAGGTCCTTCATTGGTGAAATCAAAACGTAAATATTCAGGCTCCACAAGTGACCCAGCTTGATGTATGTCACCGCCAATAATATTACGCAAAGATTGATCCAACATGTGGGTTGCCGTGTGGTTTTTAGATATTGCAATATGACGTGATATATCTACTTGCAAATTCACTGTGTCCATCAAATTAAAATCACACAGCACATTGACTGTATGAATATGTTGCCCGTTTGGCGCGTTTTGCACATCAATGACACGCGCAACAACTTTACCTGAGGTAGTTAACACCTCACCATAATCAGCCACTTGCCCACCCATCTCAGCGTAGAATGGTGTTTTATCAAATACGAGTTGTAACTTTTGACCTGTAACAGCTGAACTTAATAAAGCATCAACACCTTGATCATCTTGACCAATAATAGCCATAATTTTGGCATCATCAACCGCAGTAACTGACCACCCAACATACTGCGAATCAACTTTCAAATCCGTCAATACTGCATTTTGAATGCCCATTGACTTGTCAGTTGTGCGTGCGGCACGTGCGCGCGTACGCTGTGCTTGAAGCGCATCATTAAATCCTTTAATATCCACAGTCAAATCAGATTCAGCAGCCTGCTCCTGTGTTAATTCCAAAGGAAAACCATAGGTATCAGATAATTTAAAAGCATCACCGCCCGATAATTGTGTCTTGCCTTCTGCCTTAGCCTGATTAATGACCTGGTTTAGCAAGGCTAAGCCACCAGTTAATGTTGCATTAAAACGTTTTTCTTCAGCAGCAATTGTTTTTTGAATTTTAGCTGTATTTTCCAAAATCTCTGGATAATAACTTTGCATAATATTACCTACAACAGGGACCAATTGTGTTAAAAACTCACCTGATATGCCTAATTTTTGACCATGCAAAACCGCGCGACGCAGTAAACGTCGAATGACATAGCCACGCCCTTCATTAGAAGGTAGTGCCCCATCGCCAATGGCAAATGTTACCGCACGAATATGATCGGCAATAACTTTAAAGCTTGTATTACTTTCTGAGTTGATAAGACTATCATATTTAAAACCATCTGACATGGCTTCCGTTGCTTTAATAATTGGTAAAAATAAGTCTGTATCAAAATTAGTACGCCCTTTTTGGAAAACTGAGACCACCCGTTCAAGGCCCATACCAGTATCAATATTCTTATGTGGCAGCTCTGGGTATTGGGCGTTATCTGTCAAACCTGGTAGATGATTAAATTGTGAAAAGACAATATTCCAAATTTCTAAATACCGTTCATTTTCACCACCAGGATACATTTCTGGGTCATTGTCAGGCAAGTCCTGAAAATCTTTACCGCGATCAAAGAAGATTTCTGAATCTGGTCCTGACGGTCCCTCACCAATATCCCAAAAATTATCTTCTACTTCATAAATATGTCCCTCTGGAATATCAGTTTTTTCTTGCCAGATTTTTTTAGCTTCAGTGTCTTTAGGATAAACTGTGACATACAATAAGTCTTTATCCAAGCCATACCACTTAGGACTTGTTAATAATTCCCACGCCCAAGGAATTCCTTCCTCTTTAAAATAATCGCCAATTGAGAAATTACCCATCATCTCAAATAATGTATGATGCCGTGCTGTTTTACCGACATTTTCAATATCATTAGTTCGAATTGCCTTTTGAGCGTTAGTAATTCTTGGATTTTCTGGGACAGCTGATCCATCAAAATATTTTTTCAAAGTCGCAACACCTGAATTAATCCACAATAAAGTTGGATCATCTTGTGGAATAAGATTTTTTGAAGGTACAATTTCATGTCCCTTTGATGCAAAAAAATCTAAAAACATTTGACGGATTTGTGAGGAATTGAGTTCTTTCATAATTAATTTCTCCTTTATTTAACTATAAAAAGACCATAACAAAGTGCGGACGCGTGACCGTGGTACCACCGCAATTTGTAATGATCTTTAATCTTTACCTTTAAATCTCATAACGCTGAGGCGCGGTAACTTTTCAGCTACAACATGATCCGAGAGCACAAAATTCATGACGTGTGTTTTACATTAACCAACACATTTCTAAATTAACGTTCTAAAAATTTTGCATATTCAGATTTCATAAATTATTATAGCACATTACCAACCAATATGATTATCAGTTTCTGGCAAAGTTAAGTAACCATGTGCTAACTCACTAAACGCCTGTTCTATGATATTAAAAGCGTGGGTTAATTGTTTTTCTGTTATCACCAATGGTGGCTGGAAACGCAATGTATTCCCAAGTAGGCTAATCATGATTGCGCCTAATTCAAAAATGCGATAAATTAACTTTGTCGTTGCCACATTATCCGGCATCCCAGAACTATCTATAATATCAATTCCACCATTCAACCCATATAACCGCACATCACCAATAAATGTATAACGTTGTGCTGCCTGTTCAAAAAATTCTTGCGCTAGTAAACCTAATTTTTCAGAACGCGCCACCAACTGCTCTTCTTCAATGACATCAAGTGTTGCTAATGCCGCTGCGGCAGTAACAGGATTACCTGCGGTTGTATAGACGTTAGCTGGTGCTGACAGGCTTGACATAATCTCAGTACGACCAATAACAGCACTTAATGGTAGACCGCTTGCAATTGATTTTCCAATACTCATCATATCCGGTGCGATACCAAAATGATCAATCGACCACATCTTCCCTGTCCGCCCTAAACCTTGATTAACCTCATCAACAGCAAAAACAATGCCATTTTCTCTAGTAAACTCATAAACTAATGACATATACTTTTGTGGTGCCTTAATGATGCCACCATCACCCTGAATAGGTTCAATGATGACTAAAGCGACTTCATCTGCTGGTAAATAAGTATCAAATGGTAATTTGAATTGTTTAAATAAGCGTTCTGAAAAATCATCGTCCGATTCTCCAAGTAATCTTTGCGTTTGATCTGGAAACGGCACTTTAACGATTCCTGGTAAAAGTGGCCCAATATGACGTGACATATTTAAACTCACACCAGAAATAGACAATGCACCATATGTTGAGCCATGATAGGCACCAGTAAAGCTCACAATATATTGCCGACCCGTGAATCCTCGAGCAAATTTAATCATCGCATCATTTGCATCTGAACCCGAATTACCAAAGGCAACTTGTTTATCAAAATTTCCAGGTGCTAACTCAGTTAATCGCTGCGCTAGAGCAGCTGTCGTTGTATTAGCAAAATAGGCCGGTGTATATTGAATGAGCTTTTTGGCTTGGGCCGTAATCGCTGCTACAACTTTTGGATGTGAATGCCCAGTATTAGTTGCACTAGCACTGGCTAAAAGATCAATATAATCACGACCATCTGCGTCAGTGATTATCGCTCCTTGACCATGGTCAAGGACAATATCAAAATATTTAACCCGAGTTGCATCTGCTAAATGCATTTTTTCTTCATTCAAAATATCTTGATTTTTTGACATACATTCACCTTCTTTTTGCTTACAATAAAAGCCCTGATTTCACAGGACTTTCAAAATTTATTTGCGTGATATTTTACTGTGTCTAGCACCGTAAACAGCGTAAATAATTAAACCTATAACAAACCATCCAAAAGCATATAATTTTGCTTGATTGTCTAATTCATAGAAAATAAATCCAGATCCTAATGCTGACAGCGCTGGCATGACTGGATAAAATGGCATTTTAAATCCTGGTTCTTGAATATCTTTGCCTTCACGGGGACGCAATGCATAAATCCCAAGTGAAACAATTATAAATGCAATTAATGTACCCGCAGAAATTAATCCGGCTAACTCTGTAAAGCTAAATACAGAACCAATCAAAATAGCAATAATTGACAATACTAACAAAGCATTGTTAGGGAGACCCTTATCATTAACTTTTCCTAAGAAAGCAGGTAGTAGACCATCTCGACCAAAGGCATACAATAATCGTGAACCAGCAAGCATCATACCGATAATTGCCGTAAACATACCAATCAAAGCCACAATCGATAACAAATTAGATGTAAATTCATGTCCAGAGTGCAACAATGCCCATGCAGCAGGAGCCGCATTATTGGCATATTTTGAATAGTGGAACATACCAACTAAGACCAATGCTACTGTTACAAAAAGTATTGTTGCAATAATCAAAGACCCGATAATACCCCGTGGCATCGTTCTTTTGGGATCTTTGGCCTCAGCTGAGCTTGCAGCAATAGAGTCGAACCCAATATAAGCCAAGAAAATTTGAGAGGCACCAGCAAATATTCCAGACCAACCACCAAAGTCTGTACCAGGCTTATGAGCTGGAATAAATGGTACGTAGTTACCTGGATGAATGGCAGTTAAACCGACGCCAATGAAAATCAAAATAACTAACACTTTACCAACAACCAGTACATTTTCGACACGAGCTGTTGTATTCGTTCCGCGCCATAATAAAACAGCTACGATTAAAACTGCAAATAACGAAGCGATATCGATCATTCCACCATTTCCAGCAGCAAATGATCCTGCTAAGGCAGGCGGCAAGACTAGATTGTGTGATCCAAGAAATAGTTTAAAGTTTGCTGACCAACCAGATGCAACAAAGGCAACGGCGATAAAATATTCCGCTAAAAGCGCCCAGCCAGCAATCCAGCCAAACACTTCTCCAAAAACAACATTTGCCCAAGTGTAAGCTGAACCAGCAAATGGTAAAGCAGACGCAAATTCAGAGTAAGCAAAAGCGGCCAACCCAGATACAATAGCAGCAATGACAAACGAAATTGCAACCGCCGGTCCAGCATGATTCGCAGCCACGATACCAGGCAGTGTGAAGATGGCAGTTGATACAATTGTACCAATCCCTAGTGCCAACATCTCTTTAACCCCTAGTGTTTTACGTAGGTGTGCATCACTACTAGCAAAGCTCGATGGGCTCGCTTTATGAAACCACCCAGTTTTTAATTTTGATTCCGACATATATTTATCCCTCCAAAGGTTACAAAAGTTACTTGACAATATTAACATTTTCTAATCTTATTGTCAACAAAAAAACAGAATCGAAATTCTGTTTTAAATATATTATGCAAATATAGCCGTCATAATTAAAATGATTACTAGCCCAGTCACTGAAATGATTGTTTCAAGCACTGTCCAAATTTGAAAAGTTTGTTTAACCGATAAATCGAAAAATTCTTTAAAAATCCAAAAACCGGCATCATTGACATGTGACGCAATGAGTGAACCTGCACCAATAGCTAATGCCACGAACACTGGTAATAGTGTATTACCTGGATTAGCAGCTAAAATACCTGTGACAATACCTGCAGCTGTCATACCAGCTACCGTAGCTGAACCAACTGAAATACGCAAAATTGCTGCAACACCCCAAGCAAATAGTACAACAGCAATTGGGCTCATGGCACCACCCGACTGGAATGTCGATGCAATTTTATCTGACAAACCTGATGTCACCAATACACCACGCAGAGCGCCACCGCCACCAACAATTAACAAAATACCAGCGACTGCTGCCATACCGGCATTCAGTGATTTGCCCACCTCGGTCATCGACTTATGTTGCCAAATACCCATTGTAAATATTGCAAAAACCAAAGCAATCGTCATTGCAACTGCCGGATTAGCAGCAAATTCAATAATTTGATCCATCAAAGTTGGATTTTTGGGTGTCACACCACCCGTGTAAATCAGTTTATAAATTGTTGCAATAATCATAAATATTAACGGAAATATCGAAGTTAACACAGATAATCCAAAATTAGGTGTTGCTTTTAAATCATATTCTTTCACGGGGCCCACTGCGGCAATTTCAGTTTTAAATTGAAATGCATCAGGCGCATATTTTTGTGCCAATTTTGTAAATAGTGGTCCCGCAACAATAGCTGTGATAACTGAGACAACTAGTCCAAAGATCAGCATCATACCAATATTAGCACCCAATGCTGACGCAACCGCCGTTGGTGCTGGCTGAGGCGGCAAAAATCCTTGTGCAGATGATAGTGCGGCAGTCATCGAGATACCGAGATAAAGTAATGGTACCCCTGATTCAATCGCAACAGCAAACACAATAGGAATTAATAATACCATGCCCACACCGAAGATCATTGAAATACCAATAATAAACGACGCAATCAATACCGCCCACTGTAAGCGCTTGACACCAAACCAGTCAATCAACGTTTTAGCAATGCGATATGAACCGCCAGCATCGGCAACTAGTCGACCAATCATGCCACCAAAAATAAAGATAACAGAATTAGGTCCCAAGATATTCCCAACACCTTGTGATCCTAATACAGCATCTGGAATTTGCATAGGCTTCATACCGAGTAGCAAAGCCAAAATAAAAGCTGTAATAATTAATGAAACGAATGTATTTAATTTGAACTTAGCTATCAAGAGCAACAAGATCAAAATTGATACAATCAACATGACAAATTCCATGTTATTTATATAACGCGTATCCTTAACAACGCGTTTTCTCCTAAACAATTATTTATTATAACAAGAGATATTAATGAATCAAATATGAAAAAATTAACTGACTCACTTATTATCTGTATTTACTTAGCATGTTTTCTTTGATAATTTGCAATATTCTCATATTCAGTCTGTAACTGTCGAGATAAACGAATAAAAATAGGCGCTAATTCACGATAGGCGTCAAAATTTTCAGGCATTGGTTGATACGTATTTGAATTGCCAACGTACTTTTCAATTTCGTATAAATCATCAATTTTTCCCAAAGCTTTTTGTGCCACAATCACTGCAGCTAGCGCCCCAGACTCAAACGCTTCTGGTACAGTAACAGGTTGTTCAAAAATATCAGCAAACATTTGACGCCATAATGGTGAACGCGCAAATCCACCAGTTGCTTGAATCGATTTTAGATCACCAACAACTTCTTCTAACGCTAAACTAACCATATAAATATTAAATGTGATACCTTCAAGAACAGCTCGCAACATATGTGCTCGTGTATGTCCGTGATTTAAACCAAAGAATGACCCTCGAGCGTTTGCATCCCAAATGGGTGCACGTTCCCCACCTAAATAGGGATGAAAAATCAAACCTTCAGAACCCGCAGGAACTCGCGAAGCAATCTGTGTCATTAAATCGTAAGCATCCGTTCCAAGCAAAGCAGCCGTTGATTTTTCGGCATCAAACATATTGTCGCGCGCCCATCGAAAGACATCCCCACCATTGTTAACAGGTCCACCAATTACCCAATGATCCTTATCCAAAGCATAAGTAAATGTTCGCCCCTTTGGATCAATCACTGGTTGATCTGAGACGACACGAATGGCACCTGACGTCCCAATCGTAATTGCTGCAACACCAGGTTTAACCGCATTAACACCTAAATTAGATAAGGGACCATCACCTGCACCATAAACAAATGGTGTACTACTTGGTAGGCCCGTAATCACAGCATACTCTGTCGCCATTTCAGTTTCGTATTCATATGGTTCAACCGGTGTTGGCAATTGTTCTTTATGTATACCAGTAACTTTTAAAGCTTGTTCATCCCAATCAAGATTGAAAATGTTAAATAATCCCGTACCGGAAGCCAAAGAAATATCCATTTTGTTTGTACCAAACAAACGATGGAATAAATATTCCTTGATACCTAAGTAATGTGCGGCACGATTATAAATATCAGGATGTTCTGCTTGCAACCATAGTAATTTTGATAAAGGTGCCATTGGGTGAATCGGTGTGCCGGTTTTTTTATAGATTTCGTCACCAAGACCCGATTCTTTTAATTTTTCTGTATATTTTACAGCACGTGTATCGGCCCATGTAATAACACGAGTCAGTGGTTGCCAATCTTCATCAAATGCAATTAATGAATGCATAGCCGATGAAAATGAGACGGCAGCAACCACATCGTCCTTCTTAAAGTGAGCTTCACGCACAATATCATGCAAAGCATCCATTAGCGCATCAAAGATTTCGTCTAAATCTTCTTCAGCCATATCTGGTAAATCACGGTATAACGGATATGCTTTGCTAACAGTTGTAACAACTTGATTCTGATCATCAAATAAAACTGCTTTTGTCGCTGTTGTACCTAAATCGACGCCAATCATATATTCCATAATTTTTCCTTAACTCTTTGCTAACCGCTAAACAATATTCACTCAAGACAGAAAAAGCTCCCTTACCGGGAGCCCCTGTTCAACTATTGAACAGCACTTATATCATTAATTATTTAGATGAATCCATTGCGTGACCGCCAAAGCCGTTACGCAAGGCTGAAACAACCTTACCTGTAAACGTGTCATCTTGTAATGAACGGTAACGCATTGCAAGTGACAAATAGATAACAGGTGCTGGCACGCCAAGGTCTAATGATTCTTGAACAGTCCACTGACCTTCACCAGATGAGTGCATACGACCAGCAATGGCATCTAACTTAGGATCCTTGGCAAACTGTTCCTCGGCTAGTTCCATCAACCATGAACGGATAACAGATCCGTGGTTCCACAATTTTGAAACTGCTTCATAATCATAATCAAATTGTGACGCTTCCAAAACTTCAAAGCCTTCAGCGATTGCTTGCATCATACCATATTCGATACCATTATGAACCATCTTCAAATAGTGTCCAGAACCAAGACGGCCTGTGTACAAGTAACCATCTTCTTCAGCAATTGATTCAAAGAGTGGTTCAATAATCTTCCAAGCTTGAGCATCATCGCCACCAATCATGAAATTACCACCATTACGGGCACCGCTCATACCACCAGATGTTCCGGCATCAAAGAACTTAATACCAGCAGCAGTTGTGCGTTTGTTTTGCTCCAAATTGTCCTTATAGTTAGAGTTACCACCATCAATAATGATGTCGCCCTTGTCCATCTTTTCAATCAAAGTATCGATTGTTGAGTTTGTTGGGATACCTGCTGGTACCATTACCCAAACAGCCTTAGGTGAAGGCAACTTTGACAACATATCATCGATGTCTGATGCACTTTCAACTGATGATGAATAGTCGGTTGCTTCCTTAACGAAATCAGCATTCAAATCAAATGCTACAACTTCATGACCATTATCAACAGCGTTCTTAACTAAGTTCAAGCCCATCTTACCAAGGCCGATCATCGCAAACTTCATGTTTTGCTTACCTCTTATTTTTTGTATTTTTGTTACATATTCATTATATGAAAACTATTTACATATTGCAACCTATTATTGTAAATAATTTTCTAATCTTGTATACTTAATGTATTCAATCGATATTGCAAAAGATTACTGCGTTGCAAAAAAGTCACATTTTCGACTAAACTCATTTAGGAAATATTAAACTATGTCACACAACATTATAGCGCAGCTTCGCGCTCAAAAAAAACAATTCAATACAACCGAAAATAAATTAATTGATTATGTCATTCGAGAAACTAATCTTGCGGGAGAATCAACTATTCAAGAACTCTCTCTTGGATCTGGTGTTTCTACTGCAACTATTTCTCGCTTTGCAAAAAAAGTCGGCTTCGATTCTTTTCGTGATTTTTCTGTCGCATTGGCAAGCGCACCAATGTCAGCGACATCTGACTTCTTTGGTGAAATTACTGATGACGATGATACTGCAGCGATCGGACAAAAAGTTTTTGCTGGCGCGACTAATGCACTAAACGCGACCATTAATAATTTGACACCTGCTTTGCTAGATGATGCCAGCCAATACTTGATTCATGCTAAACGTGTCGGCTTTTTTGGCATAGGCGGCTCGTCTATTGTAGCTTTTAATGCCTATCACAAGTTTTTACGCACGCCACTTGATGTTATTGCACATCCTGATTATGATATACAACTGATGCAAGCAGTCAAATTAGATGCAGATGATGCTGCAGTTGTCATTTCTCATTCAGGTCGTAATAAAGATACTTTACTTATTGCTCAAAAACTAAAGGAAAATGGCGTCAAAGTTATTGCAATCACTTCTTTTGCTGATTCACCTTTATCTAAAGCAGCCGATCTGGTTTTACTCTCGCTTGCTGAAGAAATCAATTTTCGAAGCGAGTCTATGAGTTCTCTGATTGCTCAAATTACTATTATTGATACCTTATTTACAATTGTCGGTTCACAATTATCTAAAAACACACAAAATGTTGTTGATACTATGCGGAATGTTATTGAAGAAACGCGTTCACACTAAAAAAGATTGTCCAAATTGGACAATCTTTTTTTCGCCAAGTCATAAGTCATGGCCAAAACATATCATTTAGAGTGATTAATCATCGCCTTGGCTTGATTTGTTAACATATCAATTGCTACTAAATTTTCGCCCCCTTCTGGGACAATAATATTTGCGTAGCGCTTCGTTGGTTCAACGAATTGATGATACATTGGTTTAACAGTCGCCAAGTATTGTTCAATCACACCACGAACAGTGCGACCCCGTTCTTCAATATCACGTTCTAAGCGGCGCAAGAAACGGATATCATCATCTGTATCAACAAAAATTTTCATATCAAGTAAATCACGCACACGCGCATCATTAAATAATAAGACCCCGTCAACAATCACAACATCTGCCGGCCCAACACTTTCAACTTCTTGAGAACGTGTATATTGTTCATAATCATATATTGGCTTATTAATAGATTCATGCCGTGACAAACGACGCAAATCCGAAACAAACAAATCTGTTTCGAAAGCATCTGGGTGATCATAATTGGTTAATATACGTTCAGACATTGGTTTTTCAGATTGGTCTATATAATATGAATCTTGTTGTAACAAAATTGCAGAAGAACCGTCCGTTGTTAAACGGCGCACGAGTTCGCGACTAACCGTTGTCTTGCCCGAACCAGATCCACCTGTAATACCAATCACTAATGGTTTTTGAACCATTATTTTTTTCCTCCTTCACTGGCTTCAATACCAGCATGTAAGCCATCTAGGTCAAGTGACATGCCTCGGAAGCCAGCATTTTCAATTGGAAAATGCTGCACAAATTCATCAAATACTTGTAGGGTACCAGTCACATTGATTGCCGAAAAATCCAAAACATGTCCCGAAAAAGATTTGTCATCGGACAAAAAATGTAAATGCCAGCCAGCTGCTGTTGGGCCATTAAATATTTCAGGTGCATAGTAACCCATTAAAGTACCTGATATATCTGCCACCTCAAATTCTGGTTGATTCGTGGCAACTTCTAATAAGCTTGGGAATGGTGGTACTTGCTGTGGCGCAATACGAATGTGCATCCGCGAAAAATCAGCATGAAATTTAATTGATGAAAAAATATTTTGTAACTGTGCTGATTTTAATTTATCACTCAGTGTTTCAAAATCAACCTGATCAAAAGGTAAAGTTTGGGTTGGTTTATAAAAATGAATTGATGCAAATGGCAATAACGTGTCTAAGTCTGTAATATGATTAACTCGTCCATCACTTTGCGCCTGATACACTTGACCTTCTAAAATAATTACTTCACCATTGAGTCCAGTCAGTGTACCCATACCCGTGTCACCATGTTTTAAAAGTTCAGCAGCTGTTATTGTTCCCTGAAGCTGTTTACCCATAAGCATTGCTAACGTACCATGTTGATATAAACTAGTCATTTTTATTTTTTACGTGTGTATTTATCTACACACTTCCTCCATACTTGTATTCTAAGCGAATATAATCAGACTGTAAAGACCCAGACATGTTATTTAATATGATTTACTTGGCTCACTTTCTCCACTAATAAGCGCACATAGTTACGATCACCTACTGCGCCTGGATGCACGCCATCATCAGCAAACCAGTCAATGTGTTGTTCAGCAAGTTCGAACCAATTAATCACATGTAAATTCGGATAATGTTTTGCAGCATCCCATAGCATTTTGTTATTTTCATCTTGCCATGAACGGCTCTGGACAAAATTATTCATCCAATAAACTTGGCGTTTTTTACCAAAAATCTTCATTATTTGGTCTAAATCTGCACGTTTAATTTCACCATTTGTTCCTAATCCAATCAACATGTTTGGGGCTAGTTTCCCACTTTTAGCTAATTGTTCAATAATTTGTGGTGTCTGATAAGATTGCCGACCAACTTCGGCATCAACTACCATATTACTGTTCACTTCTTGCAAATAGGGCGCCGCATCTAGCATAACGGAATCCCCAACTGCTTTAAACGGCAAGTCTTTAAAAGCAAGATACTGTTCTGATTTTAAACCATAAGCTGACACAATCTTTTTTTGATCAGCTGTCAGTGTTGTCCTTTTTTGTTTTTTAGAGGCAGATGTATGCCCTTCTTTTTCAGCCATTGCATTGCGCTTAGCCACTTCAACCTCATTCTTTTTTAATGTTTTTTGTAATTTTGTTTCTGGTAAAGCAATGCCCGCACGATGATCAGTTATCCCATTTCCTAGAAACAACATATACGTTAAAATGACAACGACACCACCAAAAAAGCGATTACGTGATGCTACAAACCAATGTAATATATGTTTAAATGACTTGGTGTAACGGAAAATCTTCTCAACGTATCGATAGCTTAACTCACTAATGCCAAGAACTATTAATACCTCAATCATCATATTTAAGAAAGATGTTTTATAGTGCGGCACAAATTTTTCATAAAAAACGAATACTGGTAATTGGTAGAGATAAATACTGTAGCTGCGTTTGCCAAGATAGTTTAAGAATTTGTTATCAAATGTTTTTGAAAACCACGATGCTGGATGCGCAACAACTGCGATTAAAACGGTAATCACAATAGTGAACAGATACATTAAACCTTGATAAGTCGCATCTTTTTGCCCATTTAGCCACAAAAATCCACCAATCACAATCATTAATGAAATGATTCCTGTACTATTAAGTAAGTTTCGCGCTTTGTTATTTACTACTGGCCGTAACGCAGTTGATGACCAAACAAATGCTAAAGCAGACCCCAACAAAACTGCAAATAACCGTGTATCTGTGCCATAATATACGCGATTAATGGCATTTGGTTGATACAAAACAGCCATTAAAATCGCACTCATTCCTGAAAGAAGCAACAAAGATAGAAAAATGTATCTCTTTTTAATGCGTAATTTTAAAACACCCCACACAACAAATGGCCAAACAAAATAAAATTGCCCTTCAATTGATAATGACCACAGATGTGTAAAAGGTGAGGCGCCACCAAATTGTTGAAAATATGATTGCCCATTATTAATAGCCCAAAAATTATACACATAACCCAGATTAGTAATCAATACATGCCGCAAATTGTAAATAAGTTGTTGATCAAACAACAAAATAATTGTAGTGCTGATCAATAACATACAAACCAAAGCCGGATAGAGACGTTTCAATCGTCGAATATAAAATTTTATAGGTGCAATAAACTGTGTATTATCATACTCTTGAATCAAAAGATCTGTTATTAAATATCCTGAGAGCACAAAAAAAAGTGGCACACCCAGCCAGCCCCCAATAATTTTAGTTGGCATCAGATGAAAAAGCATCACACCAATAACTGCAATCGCACGTAAACCATCAAAGCCTGTAATGTAACGTCTTTTTCCCATTTGAAAAATAAGCCTTCCCTAGTATATTTCTTCAAAATAAAAAGCAAACCACTTTTACCAGTTTACTTTCTTTACGCTTGAATGTCAATTGTTACGGTTCTATTTCTTTAACGTATAATTTTAATTAAGTGTCGTACCACGTCGTTCTAAAGTATGCGGTAATTTAACCTGTGTGAGCTCAATCGTTTCATTATTCATTAGTTTTGTCAGCATTCTCATAGCAACGGCACCAATATCATACTTAGGTTGTCCTATAGAAGTGACTTGTGGTCGTGTTATAATCGTAAATTTAGTGTCGTTTGATGTGATAATTTCAAAATCTTCGGGAATTTTTTTACCATGATCACGCAAATAGTTCATGATACCAACTGCAACCTCATCATCATATGTCAGCGCTGCTGTCGCACCCGTAGCCAGAATTTTTTCAGCAACCTGAAGGCCTGCCGCATAATCTTGATGCGTTGAAAACAGTAAAGAGTCGTCAAATTCTATTTGCGCTTCTTCAAGTGCCTTTTTATAGCCAACTAAACGATGCATGCCGTTAATTGCATGTTCTACTGGTCCGGTCACGATGGCCACACGATCGTGACCATTTTTAATGACCGCTTCCATGGCCTCTTTAATGGCTTCTACATAATCAATGTTGACACTTGGTAATTTTTTTTCACTATCAACAGAACCTGCCAAAACAACTGGCGCGTTGACCCCAGAAATTGTATTCACAACTTCATGATCCAGCTCGTTACCCATAAAAATAATACCATCAACTTGCTTACTAGCCAAATTATTCACAGCCATTGTTTCACGCACGGGATCTTCATCAGTATTTGTTAACAGCACATCGTAATGATACATATTTGCCACGTCATCAATGCCACGCGCTAATTCCGAATAGTAAACATCGGTTATGTCTGGCATGACAACGCCAATTGTTGTTGTTTTTTTCGATGCCAAGCCACGTGCAACAGCATTTGGATGATAACCAAGTTCTTCGATTGCATCTAAAACCTTACGCTTTGTTGAGTCACGTACATTACTGTTACCATTAACAACACGAGAAACTGTTGCTAAAGATACGCCTACACGGTGGGCGACATCGTAAATTGTTGCTGAATTTTTTTTCTGCATAATTGACCTTCTTTGTTATTTTTTATTCAATTAAAAATCCTCATAATTGACCCCTTCCTATTATATCAAAAAAACAGTAAATTGCAAACGCTTACAATGCCATTTCTACAAGTTTTCATCATTGTTTCTGTTTGTTACAAGAAAAGATAATTTTTATTGTAAGTGTTAAAATGTACTTAATAAATAATTTAAAAAAGGATCTATTTTATGAACAAGGAAAAAATAGTAACATTAACAACTTGGCTTGAAGAAAAGGCACTTACTGGCGCTATAATAACTGATTTCCATAGTATTGCTTATCTATCCGGATTTGAATCAGATCCTATTGAACGCGTGCTGGCACTCGTACTCATATCAGGAAAATCACCCTTTTTATTTGGTCCGGCCTTGGAAGTCAACAGCATGAAAGAGAGTGGTTGGGAATTTCAAGCATTTGGTTACGAAGATCAAGAAAATCCTTGGGAAAAGCTTGTAGCCCATATCAAAGATGCAATATCAGGTCAGTCTTTTGCAATCGAAGCCGATAACCTATCAATTTCACGCTATCATGCGTTACAAGCGGCTTATCCATCAGCCTCGTTCAATAGTGATATTACTGATCAAATTAACCATCTAAGGCTGATTAAAACTCCAGCAGAAATTAAGCATATGGTTGCTGCTGGCCATGATGCAGATCGTGCATTTGATATTGGGTTCCGCACATTAGCTGAAGGCATCTCAGAATTAGCAGTTGCGGCAAAAATAGAATATGATCTCAAAAAATCTGGCGTCCCTGCTATGAGTTTTGACACATTACTACAATTTGGTGATCATGCTGCCGACCCTCATGGCGCTACTTCAACACGTCCTCTACAACAAGGAGATATGGCACTGTTTGATTTAGGTGCAATGACAGAAGGCTATGCTTCTGACGCCACTCGCACGGTAGCCTTTGGAGAAGTCAGCAGCAAGGCTAAAGAAATTCATGCAGTGACATTAGAAGCCCAACTAGCCGCCCAATCGCAAGCAAAAATCGGCATGACTGCTAGTGAACTGGATAAAATTGCGCGTGATATCATTATTAAAGCAGGTTATGGTGACTATTTTGTACACCGTTTAGGTCACGGTCTTGGATCATCTGTTCATGAGTTTCCCTCAATCATGGCTGGTAATGATCTTATGCTACAAGAAGGTATGGTTTTTTCAATTGAGCCAGGTATTTATATTCCAGGTGTTGCTGGCGTTCGAATTGAAGATTCAGGCTACATGAGCCACGATGGCTTTGTTTCCTATACACATACATCTAAAGAATTATTAAGATTTTAATTAATCAATATAAAAAGATGTCCTTAACTAAAATATTTTAGTTAAGGACATCTTTTATATTACATAGCCTTACTAATTGCCATAATGAGCAGTGGCAGCATTGTAATCGCATTATTGATAAAATGAATCATGATACTATCTTGTAAGTTGCCAGTTTTTTTATATACCACGGCCAGCACTATACCCATACTCGTATAAATCAAATAGCTCAATAAATCAGCCAGATTGGTCGGTATCTGGCCCATATGTGGGAAGGCAAACAACAGGCCGGATAAAATAATGCTGGCCCACCACCATGATTGGCGAAAAAAATAATTAATAACTAGTCCTCGGAAAATGATTTCTTCAACAACAGGTGCCAAAAAAACCCCGTATATAATCATACCAACCATCGTCACATTCAAATTTGAAGTTAATTTTTCAATAGCTGTTTGATTTGCCGTTGTCGAAACACCGGTTAAGTTTATTCGTAAAAGATTAATGACTGTTTCTAAAACTATCATGACAAGAAAAGCGCCCACAATAAACCAAATATGCTGCCAATATCTTATATTTGGTTTATGGAAAATAGGTTTTATTGTGGTTTTTTTTAACAACCGATAGGCATAATAACCAATGACACCATATATTAAAAACATTAGCAAAACAAAAAATACTTGTCGTGCAACAGAATTTTGCAATGTTGCAATACCTAACAGTACTGGCGCCATCATGATTAACAAAGTGACAATAATAAAATTTATCATTCTTTGAAAAAAATATTTTGGTTGCGGTTCGTGCGTTAAATCAAGCAAATCTAATTTTCCTCTTCTTCGTTTAAGTAGTGCTTACGCGATTGCCAAAAAAGACATGTAAATCCAACATTAATAATAACAAATAAAATGATTGTCAAACCAATTGTGACATGAACAGGCCAATGTTGACTATCACTCAGAAAAAAAATGCCTGTAAATAGTATAAGTGTTATCACACCAAGTATGACACGAGCAAGCCGATTTTTCATATTAGATCACATAATTCTCAATAAAATCAGCAACTGCGGCATCATTGTTAGTCGTTGTTAACACAATATCAGCAATATCTTTAATTTCTTGTTTGGCGTTGGCAACAGCAACACCTATACCTGCCGCTTTAATTTGTGCAGCGTCATTTAAGTTATCACCTAAAGCGGCTGTATTATCATGGTCGATATGTAGTATATCTGCCAATTCTAATCCCGTTACACCCTTATCGACCCCTTTGGGGTTAAATTCAACATAACGATTTGAACTAAACGTCAACAAAACTGATAGCGCTAACTCATTTGTTACGTTATCAGCAATTTTTTGCCGTACGGCTGGCTCACTATGTTCAAAAATAACTTTCATAATTGGTTTTTCATTAGCTAAAAAAGTTAAATCATCACTCGTTATTTCAGTATATGGTACTTGTCGTTCGCTCATATACTGCTTATCAGCAGGTGAGATGTTATAAATAAATAATTTATCTAATGTGTAAATATGTGTATCAACGTCATCTTGAATTTGCCCAAGCTCAAAAATTTTTTTTGCTAAATCAAGCGACATATTGTGCTGGGCAACAACTTCTTCTTTACCATCAGGTTCAATAGCAATAATTGCTCCACCATTATATGACACGACATATTGCCTCGTCTGATTTAAACCTAACGTGTTTAACGTTCCAGTAACTGATTTATATGATCGCCCAGTGTTTGGCACAAAATAACCACCATTTTGCGTAAATTTTTGAATCGCATCAATATTTTTTTGATGAATGGATCCATCATCGTTTAAGAGTGTTTCATCAAGATCGGATAAAATCAACTGAATCATGTTATTCTCACTTTCGTATTTCGTCTACACTCATTATACCTGAAGACGGTCATTTATTGCTAGTTTGACCCACAAAGCGTATTTTTTCACCACACTGACCACAACGATAATTTTTTTCTTGAAAACGCCGTTTTCGTGGAATATTATGTCCATTTTCACAACAATATAACCAAAAATATCGTGTTGTTTGTCCCTGTTTTAAAGATGGCGCAAAGCGTGACCCACCCACTTGTGCAAGTAATTTTTTGAAATCTAAATCTTTATGTTGATATCCTCGTTGTTTTATGTGCAAATGATAATGAACTAATTCATGTTTAATGATACCTTCAAATTCTGGTAAATTAGCCATTTTAAAATTAAATTCCAAATCATGACTGGCCAATAAATAGCGACCCCCGGTCGTTTTTAACCGTGTATTAAATCTTGCAATATGCTTAAATGGCAACCCAAAATATTTTTTTGAAATTTGCATGACAAGCACTTGCAGCTCATTTTGTGTCATCACATCAATGTTTTGAGTATTATTAGTTGTTTCCCGATCGTTTCGCTTAATTTTGTTAAAAGCATTCAACGTGATTCACCACTTAACTAAAATGCGTTAACATACTGTAACAAGGTTTGAACAAAATGTTCTAAATCAGCCTGTTCTTGTTTACCAAACCGACTGATTTCTGTTGAGTCAATATCCAAAACACCAATTTTTTGACCGTTTGCAGTGGTAATTGGTATCACGATTTCTGCATTTGAATCAACGTCACATACAATATGTCCGGAAAAGGCACGCACATCTGGCACAACAATTGTTTCCTGCGCAGTAAATGCCTTGCCCACAACACCTTTGTCAGGTGCAATCAAAGCAGTGGCTGGTTTGCCTAAAAACGGCCCTAAAGCTAACGTATCCGTTTCTGAATGATACAAATAAAATCCCGCCCAATTCACTGCAGAAACGTTTTGAAATATAATTGCGGCAGCATTAGCGTAATTAGCAAGGGTATATTTCTCACTAGTTTCACCTTTGATCCACGTGTCTAATAACTGCGAAATTAACGGCATATTTCTTTGAATTTCTGACATATTCTAATCCTCAAATTTTTTCAAGTTTCTGTAGTTGCGCTTCAATTATTAAAAAAACATTTCCGCACAAATATTTCATTTGTACAGAAATGCTAAAGATGACATGGCGCTATTGATTTAACATGACCGTGCAACCACAACCCTAGCATGTTCATCATTCAAACGGACAATTCTTTGTTTAAACCACATACTTTTTTTGACACAATAGTTTTATTCAACGAACTTTCAAATTAGTATAAACTTATTTTTAGTAAGTGTCAATTAGACTGTGCTCACCTTTTAACTTTGATGCGCCACAATATAATCAACAGTCTGTTGTAATGTGATTAAGTTTTCTGAATCTTCATCTGAAATGCTGATATTAAACATATCTTCAACTTCCAAAATTAATTCAACAAAATCAATAGAATCTGCATCAATGTCGGTCAAAAAATTTAAATCAGGTGTAACGGCAGAACGTTTTATATTGAAACGTTCTGCAATCTCATCAGCCATCATATTATAGATTGCTTCTTTTTCCATAGCCATTACTGGTTCTCCAATATTTATTTAATCAATTATCTCAAGTGAATAGTATACCACTAATCAGTGAGTTGTGCATGCAGCACTTCTTTACCAGATTGGAGTTCCTCTTTATGGGCTGTAATATACGTCTGTATATCTAACACTAATTGATTATCAATCATTGTCTTGATTTGTCCCATAGTATTAGCCACCGCGTTAGCTTTTGCTGAACCATGTGTCTTAACCACTGGTGCTTTGACGCCCAGAATCACGGCACCCCCAGCTTCATTGTAATCCAACTTTTTTTGAACATCTCGAAAGGCTGGTTTAAGCAACGCACCCCCGATTTTACCTTTAATGCCAGATGACATAATAGCATTTTTAATTTGTTTTAACATCATCAAGGCTGTACCTTCTGTTGCTTTCAAAGCGGCATTACCTGAAAAACCATCAGCAACAACAACATCAGCAGTACCTTCAAGTAGCTCACGTGCTTCGATATTACCAATGAAATTAAATGATGGTGCATTTTTCATTAACATATGTGCTGTTTTATGAACTTCATCACCTTTATCTTCTTCTGCCCCATTATTGAGCAGTCGAACCCGCGGATTTTTTATGCCTAAGACATGTGTTGCGTAGAAGCTGCCCAAGATCCCATATTGATATAAATGTGATGGCTTATTTTCGGCATTTGCGCCTAAATCCATAAACACAAATTGATCATGAGGCCCATTAAAACTTGGTAATGCTGATGCCAATGCAGGACGATCAACGCCTTTTATGCGACCAATCAAGAAAATTGCACTTGATAATAACGCACCTGTGTTGCCAGCACTAAATAATGCGTCAGCACGGCCTTCTTTAACAGCCATAGCAGCCTGTACCATTGATGAGTCTTTCTTACGGCGCATCGCCTTCACGGGTTCGTCACCCATCTCTATGACCTCTGTCGTCGGAATCAATTCAATGCGTTCCCAATTTTGGACTAGAGGTTTAACCTTATTTTCTGTGCCATACAGCTGAAATGCAATATCTTTGTAGCGATCGCGTGCTTGTTCAATACCTTTAACAATTTCTAGTGGCGCAAAATCGCCACCCATTGCATCTATTGCTATTTTCATAATTTTAGAAATGCCTGTCATCATCTAATGCAACAGTTATCATCCTAATTTTTTGATACCATTTGTCTATGATAATCAAAAATAAAGGGTACTGTCTTTATTCACAATGCCAAACATATTTCCTCCGTGTTTAATATTTACCTATCGTATCATTTATATCAATAACATGCTCTTAATTTGCTACTTATTTTCTAGCATGCCTTTTACGTGTCAACAAAAAAATAATCGACATGATGATCAGAAATCCCAAACCAATAAATAATGGTATTCGTGTATCCGGATTGATTACCATGTATACAAGAGTAATCAGCAGCATTATCATGGCAAAGTAATTTGTGTAAGGCGCTAAAGGCATTTTGAACGGATGCTCGACCAGATGTTGCTCATTTTCACGTCTAAACTTTATTTGACTCCACAAAATAATGAACCATGGTACCATACCAGGCAATGTACTAGCAGAATATACTAACACGAAAATATTTGAACTGCCACGCCAGAAAAAAGGTAATATCGCATTTAGTATGATTCCCAGCAAAATACCACCTGAAATGGCTAAAATTGGTAATGTGGGTACATGATGTTTTGATAATCTTAAAAATTTTGGCGGTAATTCTTTATTCAGTGCCAAAGTATATAACATACGACTTGAACTGAAAATACCAGAATTTAGCGCTGACATTGCAGCGGTCAACATCACAAAATTAATGATTCCAGCAGCTGCCGTAATGCCAACACGTGAAAAAGTTTCCACAAACGGTGAGCCAACTTGATCCAATTGATTCCATGGATATATTGTAATAATAACAAAAATTGCCCCAATATAGAAAATTAAAATTCGTGCAACAATTGATCTAATTGACGCCACGATTGCATGCTTTGGATTCTCAGTTTCACCGGCAGTGATACCAATCACTTCGATACCTTGATATGATGTAATAACAATTGATAAGGCAAACATAAATCCTTTAAAGCCACCCGCAAAAAAAGGACCATGACGCCAAAGATTAGAAAAACCAATAGGTTGCCAGTGATTACCAAAACCAAACAAAATAACCATTAGGCCTAGAACAATCATCAGAATAATTGTCACAACTTTAATCATGGAGAACCACGATTCCATATTGCCATAAGCTTTGACCGTAGTTAGATTTGCTAATGTTAGCGTTACTAATACAACCACTCCTGTTACCCAGCTAGGAATTCCAGGAAACCAGAAGTCTAAGTACAAGCCAACCGCAATCGTCTCTGATATGCCAACTGTGAGCCACTGAAATACGTTTGCCCAAACTGTTAAGTAGCCAGCCAGTGGATGAATGTATTTTGTTGCGTAGTTTGCAAAAGATCCGACAGACGGATCAACATATAGCATCTCACCTAACGCACGCATGACCAGGTAAAGTACAAATCCTGCAAGTGCATACGCCAGTATAACGGAAACCCCTGTCCACTGAATTGTTGAGGCTGATCCCATAAATAGGCCAACACCAATTGTCCCACCAAGGGCTATCATCTGCATTTGGTGGGACGATAGGTCTCTATTTAATTCTCTGTTCTGTTTTTCTACCATTAGCAGTACTCCTCCAACATGTTTCTCCTATAATTTAAAGATATCAGCGTAAAAAAAAGCGCCCCTAGAACTTAATCTAGGGGCGCTTTTGCGCGGTACCAACCCAATTTTAGACGTAAAATATACGTACTCCTTAAAACAATTAGGTTAACGACCAATTACTCCGATGGTAATTTCAGCTTTTAGCTTACTCACACCAAACCTCAACGGTAGTCTTTGCTAGTCCCCTCCATCATTTTCACCGTGCATGATGTCTCTTATTCAAGGGTAATCTCACAAAATGTCCGTCTCAACGCTTGTAATTAATAATACTATGTTTTATCTTTTTGTGCAAATTTTTTGAGGACAAAAAAAAGCAAGTAACCGAAGTTACTTGCTTTTAATGGAATATCCCAAGGTCTCCTGATTGTTAAATCAGTGCTCCCTCTCGGACTCGAACCGAGGACCTTGGGATTAAAAATCCCCTACTCTAACCAACTGAGTTAAAGGAGCAAACAATGCCGTAGCACATTTATATATACTACAGACATTCTTCTAAAAAAGCAACCTTTTTCAGAAAGTTTATTAATTATATTTGTAATTATTTTTATAAAACACTGATATAACAGTGTTTTATGGCAAAAAAAAATCGCTTTCGCGAATTTTTAATACGATCATTTTTCAATATCACCGTCACTCAAATCATCTAAATCATTTGTGCCAGTAAGTTCTGTCAAATTTTCATCAATCGATTCATCATCGCCAACAGCAATATCTTCGTCATCGTCATCATCGTCGTCATCTGCAACTTCCGAATCATCAGCACCGTTTTCATCGTTACTAACTTCACCGAAATCTTCATCTTCTGGATCATCATCATTGTAATCAATGACATCATCATCTGTGGAAGCATCCGCAAAAACGTTAACTTTCTTTGCAACTCTTTTACGCTTTGGTGTATCGTCATCATCATCAATTTCATGAATTGATTCATCAATAGCATCGACTGGATACCAGGCACGTAATCCCCACTCATTGTTTCCAAGGGAAATAAATGAGCCATCTGTATTTAAATCTGTATAAAATTGTGAGAGACGTGACTGGAACGTCTCGGCATCAACTGCCAAAAAATCCTGAATTTCTTGTACTAATGAACTAAACGGCATAACGTTTTTATGTTCCGCCAAAATTTCAGAAGCAATTTCAACCAACGCTAATTCTTCTTTTGGGTGACTGCTTAATTGTGTGAGTGCCATAGTGCACGTCCTTTCGAGTTTCTAACTAATTAAGTTTACTAGATTTTTGAGTAAATTGCAACAAAATATCATATTGCCCTATAATTGCATCGTTTGCGTAAAGATCATAGCTAATAGTTGCTAAACCTGATAGATGTATTAAATCAAGTCGACTTGACAAGGCTGTCGTATAAGTTTCTAACTGCATCTGTCCTGCTGGTGTCTGATAATGCGCCGGTAATCGTTTGCCTTCTGAGAAAGAAAGTTTTGTCGACGCATCACCACTCCGATTTAATCGCGCACGATCACCTGCTATCTTAAACAACACTTTTGTTTGATTTTGACCAGCAATAACTTCAATATAGCGCAAAAAAATTTCCCCATTTTTAATTAACACTTCACCTGTTGTGTCAAATTCAAAAACTTCAGACTCGCCCGCTTGATTAATTGTTGTTTTTAAATAAATATTGACGTTATCATTTGCCATTCTATTTCTCATTTCA
The DNA here is from genome assembly GCF_000166715.1 of Leuconostoc gelidum subsp. gelidum KCTC 3527. Lineage (GTDB taxonomy): Bacteria > Bacillota > Bacilli > Lactobacillales > Lactobacillaceae > Leuconostoc > Leuconostoc gelidum. The sequence goes on along the minus strand of NZ_AEMI01000018.1, from coordinate 17,815 downwards.
ACTATTTTAAAGTAAAATCAATTGTTAATATACCAAGTAAACACACTATTTTACCCTTCTGGCACATTAATACAACTTTTGTTATTATTTTCTTTAGAAATCAATTATAATATAAGAAAGACAAAAAGGGCACAATATGTTAAAAGATAAATTATTGAACGAAAAAGTACTCCGTGATCCTATTCACAACTTTATTCATATTCAAGATCGGGTCATTCTTGATTTAATCAACACAAGTGAATTTCAACGCCTACGACGTATCCAGCAGCTAGGTATCACGAGTGCTGTTTTTCATGGCGCTGAGCATTCACGATTTGGTCATTCTGTTGGCGCTTACGAGATTGCCAGACGTATCACGGAGCACTTTGAACAATACTATCTGTCTCAAGCACCTGGTGACGGCTTATGGCAAAAAGACGAACGCTTAGTGACCTTAGCGGCAGCTTTACTGCATGACATTGGTCATGGGGCATTTTCACATACTTTTGAACACCTCTTCGGTACAGATCACGAGGCTATTACACGCGAAATTATCATGGGTGATACAGAAATACATACCGTATTAGCCAGCGTTGCACCGGATTTTCCCAATAAAGTTGCCAGTGTCATTGCTAAAACCTACGATAATCCACAAGTTGTGCAGTTAATTTCGAGCCAACTAGATGTTGATCGTATGGACTATTTATTGCGTGATGCGTATTTTACTGGCACGAAATACGGTGAGTTTGATATCGACCGTATTTTGAGGACAATGAAGCCGACCAAAAATGGTATTGCCTTTGACATTGCGGGTATGCACGCTGTTGAAGATTATGTTGTCAGCCGTTATCAAATGTACCTACAGGTGTACTTCCATCCCGTATCACGTGGTATGGAGGTTTTGCTTGAACATTTATTGCAACGTGCACGTGAATTATATCGTGCCAGTGGGACACATGAAAAAGACTTTGTTGGCACATTACTGACACCATTATTTAGTGACGCACCTCTAAGTATTTATGACTATTTACAAATTGATGATCATGTTTTTATGACTTATATTGCTATGTGGCGCCATCACCCAGATCCCATTTTATCTGACCTATCACAACGTTTCTTAGATCGACGGCCACTAAAATCTATTATTATTAATGATGAAACAGCCCCACTGCTAGAAGATCTAGACCAGCTAGTTGGCATTGCCGGCTATAATGCTAATTACTACACAGCACGTAATGATGCGTTTGATTTGCCTTATGATGACTACAAGCCCAACGTCGCCAAACCACGAACGCAAATTGACTTTGTATTAGATGATGGCTCACATAGAGAGTTATCAGAATTGTCTCCACTTGTTGCTGCCATTAAAGGACAGGTATCTTTTGATAAACGATTCTATTTTCCAAAAGAAATGTTAAGCATCGAACCTGACGAATTATTTGCGGATACCTTTAAAACATTTCGTAGCTATATTCACAATAATTCACTCACGACGCCAAATCCCGAGAGTTAAATAACAGGTTAGCCGAAATTGCACCGCATTCACAGAGACAACATATAAGTCTAGTGGGTGCGGGGCAATTTTTTATTGCGGTAACGTCAACTTGCTATTTTCATAATCAATTGTGTAAGTAATATCCTGATTGCCTCGTATCGTCATTTCAAAATCGGTGGCATAAATAATTAATCCTAATTGATGTCCCGCGCGTAATTTGTACAATGTTGGTTGCAATTTAAGGGTTATTGATACATATTCATTGGCAACTAATGTATCATTTTGCCAGGCATTTGTGCGATTTTGCAAATTAATATGCCCAATAGTAATCATTTTTCTATTCGCTTTTTGTAGCTCAAATTCTTGTAACAGGACTTTAGCAAAATTAACACCACGATCAACCATGACGTTTTGATTAGTCGGGTAGGGCTTTATATAATCATCATCGCCATAATCAATTAGCATCGCGCTGATCAGCCCAATATTTTTCGATGATTTAACGCGCAAATGTAGGACGCTTTCACCATTAATAATCTGTGACTTTGTGATAAAGTCGCTTCTAAAATGTTGTTGCGTGTGTGCTAATTCTGGCACTTGTTGCAAAGTTTGATCACGCCAATGATTAAAATTCGTTGTATATTTTTTAAATAATACCTCAGGCAAATAATCCGTAAAACTCCCTTCACCACTTGCAGGCGCTAAAGTTAGTTGATTTTTTGCCAAATAATATGTCTTCTCATTTTCTGATACGCCCCAATTATTTAATTTATACCAAGTTTGCGCTTGTGTGTTATCTTGCCAAGTCACTGTTGGTAAAATTGCTGTGGCGTTAATATCAAGATCTAATAACTTGTCAGAGAACCACAAGTTGATTTGATCAGCAAAATCAAGCGACCGATTGTTGTTAATGTTAATATGTTGTCCTTGATGCAAAATTAATTTATGCCGATGACTTTGGCCCTGCAGTGCTTGCCACAAACGATAAATTTGACGTGGCTTCACATTCCAATCATTTAAGCCATGCACAGAAATGATGTCTACCTTGATATTTTTAGCATGATTCAGATAATTTCGTGCATCCCAATAACCATCATAGTTACCATTTTGACGATCTTGAAACCGCGTCGTGTTATTTTGATAGGCATGCCAAGATGCTTGTGTACGTAACCAATCAGCAGGATCCTGCATGCGACTATAAACTAATTCAGCTAACACATCCATGTCTTCACCTGGAAAACCACCTGGCGCAATCACTAAACCGTTATCACGATAATATTGATACCAATCAGAAATAGCCGCTTCAGAAATAACTGTTTCCAAGCCTTCAACACCTGTTGTCGCTACTGCGGTTGCTAACGTACCTAAATATGAACGGCCAGTCATGGCAATTTTATGATTAGACCAGTCAGCAGTAATTGCAACCTGACTTGTCCTGTCCGTGAAAGCCACACGATTGCCTGCTAGCCACTCTACAACGTTCTTCATAGATTCAACCTGTTCTGGTGAACCAGTGTCTTGCATGCCATCAGAATGCCTCGTACCAACACCAGCAGCATAAGCTACCGCAAAACCGCGTGATAGAAAATAATTATTCAAGTCCCAAGCACGACCTGCAAGATCTGTAAAGGTTTTTGTTGCAGTTGTTGTTGCACCGACAATTGATCGTGGTAAAATTGTCGGCGTATGTTGCATATCATGATGAAAGGTCGGCGTATCAATCACTAGCGTCGGCGTTTTATAGGTCAACGGTTGATTAACATCATGAATTTTCGCATCGTTTTCTTTCACCATCATCCCCTGATAATACGGCGACGCCGTAAATAAAACTGGTAACTTTTCAAGAGATCTTGGTCGTTGAATGTCAACTTGCACAAGATCTAGTTGACCATCATTATCCGAATCGACTGTTGTTTCTACCCAGACGGTTTCTTGAATTAAATCTGTCGTATCGTAAGTCACTAAGGACTTACCATTAAATAAGATACGCTGATTGGTGGCTTTAAAATAACCATGGCTTGCTAACTCGTCAACAAACATTAAGCCATTTTTCGTATGTGTGTTTAAAAGGACATACCATGCGTGATAAATATCTGATACGTCAGTTGTGGTAAGCCCAATATTTTTAAAGACCTGTCGCCCATCAAAATTAGTCGCCTGCACTTCGTCGTCAAAGCCTAATAACTGTGCAGCAATTGTATAAAAAATAGGTATCGTTAACGGTTGTCGGCTTCTCAAAAAATCTAATATTGTTAACTCTAGTGTGGCCAGATGATCAGTTAACCAGTCATTTTCTAAGGCATGACTATGATACTCAGGCAACGCCTGACGTATTAAATGATTTAAAATATCTGCTTTTGCCCATGTCTCATCATAAAAGCCAATTGTTGATAATTCAGATATTTCAGTTGATTTATCCACTATTTTTTTGCCGAATTGTTGTATATTTGTCATTTTAACATGCCTTTCAATAATTATTCTCATTATACACCCATTAAGACGACATCAAAAAATCCACAAAACATTTATTGTTAAATGATTTGCGGACTACAAGATTCATTAATTTGTTTCTTGATACTGACTATTTGCACCCAGTTTTTTAAAGTCTGGGATTGTTAGCATGAATGCCAAACTAATCAAGTACATAACTGTCAAACTCAACATAACTGCGGCGACATCATAATTATCCATGATCCAACCTATAACAACTGACGAGAAAGCGCCTAAAGCACGTCCCGATCCCATGAGCGTGTTAGCCGCCGTTGCTCTGATTTCTGCTGGGTACAGACGACTAATAACGGCACCAAAACCACCGTACATGCCATTAGAGAAAAAACCAACGATAGCTCCCAATATGGTTAGCGTCCACATATTATAAGCAAACGTAAACGTGTAAATCATGATAGCAGAACCAATCAAGAAAATAGCAAATGCCTGTCGTGGCCCAATTCTATCTAAAATAGTCCCAAATGTCATCATTCCAACTGCCATTCCCATAATAATTGGGATCATGCCTAAGTTCACATAGCCTGCTGTCACAGTTGCCGTTATCCCCAACTGCTTTCTCATGATTGTTGGTAACCAATTCATCAAGCCATAATACCCCGACGTTTGAATGGTTAACATAATGATCAACACAAGTGACGTGTAAGCACGTTTTGGCGTATTGGCGATAAACTTAAAGCTGAATTTTTTTCGACCTGATTTATAATCTGATTTAAGTTGTTCAAACGCTGGTGTTTCTTTTAAATGACGACGAACAATATAAACGACGATTAGTGGTAAGAAACCAATCATGAATAAACCACGCCAACCAAATGCTGGCATAATGAGTGTTGCCAAAATCGCTGCCAAAATAGCCCCAACTTGACCACCAATTGCTGTAATTGAACTCATTCTGCCGACACGATTAGCACGAAAACTTTCAGCAATCAATGCCATACTGACACCGTATTCACCACCAGTGCCCATACCTAATAAGAACCGAGAGGCATAAATCGTATGTGCATTATCTAAGAATGCTAGAATAACAGTCGCAAATGTCACTAACATCACTGTATAAGACAAAACACGTACACGACCAATGCGATCAGCTAATATGCCAAACAGGACACTACCGAGTAATGCACCCCAGTTAGACATGGCAGCAATAATACCACCTTGCGCCCCAGTAATGTGCAATTCTGCAATCATTGGTGCCAAAGCAAATGATAAAAATGTTGCGTCCATATGGTCTAATGTGAATCCAAGTGTTGTAGATCCAAGTACCACCTTTTGTTCACTAGTCATCTTGCTTGACATTAAATTGTCTTCTTTGTTACTTGACTGACTTTGTATCATTAATAATTCCCCTTCAAAATGATTGCTCACTGGCAACCTTTATTTTGTCCGTTAAATATTAAACCATAAATAAAGATAAGAAGCAATTAAACGTTTGACATTTTTATTAAAATACAGACATCTATTTCTTTTTTTATCAAAATAAAACAGCTAAGTGCTTCATAACTTTATCATTATCTTGATTTTTTATTTTTTTCTACAATAAAAAGGAACCAAAATTATGGTTCCTCCTTCGTTATTAAATATTATCAATTATCACTTGATTTACTGCATTTCTTTCAGATTCGATCAGTGCCACACGACCACTAATCACACGTGTATCCATTTTAATTTCGCGAGTTAAGCCAGGTTGATCAATTTTTGGTTCAAAAAATAACTTAAATTCTTCTAAACGTTCAGCTGTCTTTAATATACCAGCTGCCACAGTAATGTAGGTTGTAAATTCCATATCACCCCCAACTTTAGATTCTAACCAATCCCAATCTTGTCGTAACCAATCCCAAGCGGCTTGTTGGCCATGTGGATTACGCAAAACACTACCAAACCATCCCCGTAAATCTTGTGGTTTAATCACATCCGAATTTTTAAATGCCGTCACTAGTTGACTAATAAGTTGTGGATCTGTCACACTCGTAATCGCAGCACACAAATCTTTTTTGTAACTCGCATCAGAGGACTTGCGATAGTTTAAGAACAATGTATCAAATAACGCCTGATTGCCGTAATTTTTAACCTCATTGCGAATAATGAACAACCGTATTTCTGCTGCTAAATTCTGCAAGTCGCCCTCATGTGTTTTGAATAACTCATGCGCTTGTGTTGTTGCTACGGTATTTTCGGCATATAACGCCGCAGCAACAATATAAGGACGCGTTAATTCATCATCTAATGACTCATTATCTTTTGCATGCCAGCCTAACCGTTCAAATTGCTGACGGCTCAGTTTGTCATAAAATTGCTTCAAGTTCTTTTCTTCATCAGAATCAGGTGTCATAAACTGACGTAAGTCTTGTGCAACAGTATATACTGCATCATTAACAATTTTAGATTCACTGTTAGCAAAACGTAAGAGTAACGGCACAATTTCTGCAAATGCGATTTGTCGTCCCTGAGCAAGCATATGCATATCTTGAATGATTTGACGTTGTGTAATCGCATCTAGTTGGTCAACATTAATTAAAATATCTTGTAAGAGAGTTGCGTCATATTTGACAATAAAATGTGAATCGTTTCTCATGTTAAGATAAAATGCTTCGCCCGCATCTCGTCTTAACGTCACATAATCACCTAAAACAACCTTTTGTTCAGTCATTATTTTGGGTACTACTTCATAGTTACTGTTAACAGGTATTTGCCACAAACGATTGGCATCTTGCCCTTCTCCGATAAAGAATTGTTGCTGTGTTAAAGTTAACTGTCCATCAAGCACTTCAGCAGAAAGGACTGGATAGCCTGGTTGTTCCAACCATGAATTCATGATAGCTGAAATATCTTGCCCGGAGGCCTCACCCAAGGCTTGCCACAAATCAGCACCAGTGGCGTTATTATATTTGTGCGCAGCAAAATAATTCTTCAAGCCTTCACGCAAAGCATCATCGCCAATTAACGCACGTACCATGACAAGCATACGTGCCCCCTTTGCATAAACAATGGCGGCATCAAACAGTGAGTCAATCTCAGCTGGATGATTTACTTGAACATGCACTGCTTGCACGCCATCGGTTGCATCACGACGTAAAGCTGCTGGTACATCAGATATCTGGAATAATTCCCAAATATGCCAATCAGGTTCAAGCGCATCAATAGCAACATATTCCATCATGTTGGCAAAACTTTCATTTAGCCACAAATCGTCCCACCATTTCATCGTCACCAGATCACCAAACCATTGATGCGCGAGTTCATGGGCAATCACTGTTGCCACAACCTGTTTGGCTTCTAACGCCGTATTGTCTGGATCAAGTACTAAATACGCTTCACGATAAGTGACCAAGCCCCAGTTTTCCATGGCGCCCGCTGAAAAGTCAGGTAATGCCAGTTGATTTGATTGTGATAATGGATAAGGTGTTTGATAAAAGTCTTCGAAAAATTCAATTGAACGTTTAGCGATATCTAATGCAAAATCAAGTGTTTTAGGATCATGTGCCTTTGTCGCATAAACACCAACCTTAACCCCACTGTCCGTTTGCGTTTGCTTGTTTTGTAACTCACCAAATGCAAATGCAACTAAATAAGTTGACATCTTTACCGTGGTATCAAAATAATGAACATCATTTTCAACGCGTAGTTCTGGCATATTAGCCAATATCGTTTCGTCTGCCTGTTCATCAAATTTAATTGCTAAATCAAATGTTGCTTTAGCCTCTGGCTCATCAATACAAGGAAAAGCTTGACGTGCAAAGTTTGTTTCAAACTGTGTCCCAATAATTTGCTTTTTTTCACCGTCAATTTCGTAATAAGAAGGGTAAATACCCATCATCGTATCAGTTAACGGTGCGGTATAGTCAATGATTACCTGTATTTCCCCAGATTTTGGCAATGTTATGTTAAGTGCATCTAGTTCACTATCAAGCATAAATGGCACTTGCTGACCATCAACTTGTACGGCACTAACAGACAAATCCTTTTGATGCAGGGCTATTTTTGAAGTTTGCGCTACCCCTGAAATCGTTGTTTTCCCACTAATTTTTTTTGACGAACGATCGATATCCAAATATATATCATAATGGTTCGGTTGAAATGTATTATAAAATCGTGTTAATTCAGCCATAATTTCTCCTTGGAATTGTTAGAATAATTCCATTATACACGTTTAAAATAAAAACGTCCCTCATCAAGAACGTTTAAAAAACAAATATTAATTTAACTGATTCACATTAGCTTCTGGCATTTTCCCCTGCAATACACGCACAATATCTTTTGTTGCATCAGTTGCCATCTGTGCCTTTGTCTCAATCGTGTTAGACGCAATGTGTGGTGTTAACAAAACATTGTCTAAACCAACTAAAGGATTGGTCACTGGCAATGGTTCTTCTTCAAAAACATCCAGAGCAGCACCAGCAATGTCGCCATTTTTTAAAGCAGTCACTAACTCTGATTCAACAATAATCACCCCACGAGCCATGTTAATCAAATAAGCGTCGTTTTTCATCATTTTAAATTCGGCTGAACCAATTGAGTGTTTTGTTTCAGGTATTGCCGGTAAATGAACCATGACATAATCAGCAGTTTTAAAAATCGTTTCACGGTCAACAATTTCAACATCATTTGTTGATTTTGCAAATGGATCATAAGCAATTATTTTGACATCAAATCCACTTAACTTTTTAGCTACCTGTTGGCCAATGCGACCAAAACCAAGAATACCTACTGTTTTACCTGCAACATCACGACCAGGATGCGCCTTACGGTAGTTCCAGTTATTTTCATGAATTGCTGCTGAATTTTGATACAAGTTTTTACTAATCGCTAATAATTCAGAGACAGCTGTTTCAGCAACTGAGCCAGATAAGGCTTTGGGTGTATTCACCACGTAAATACCACGTTTTGTGGCTGCATCAACATCAACCGCATCGTAACCAACACCATTACGGGCAATCACTTTTAAATTGGGCATGCTGTCCATAATATCACCATCAAAAGTCTGCGTACCAATCAAAACTGCGAATGCTTGAGCACCTTCTTTTTGCATTGTTTGACGTTCACGTCCAGAACCAACGACAACCTCAAAACCGGCATCAGTTAAAATTTTCTTACCGACTGACGGAATATCATCTGGTAAATATACTTGCTTTGTCATGTTTAATCCTCTTTCTGTTCTGATACTAAGTATTGTGTCAATTGCTCGCGTGTTGGATAGCCATCATTGTCACCAGTTGTTTGCACCTGTAAAGCACCAACCGCATTTCCACGTTCAACAGCTTTAGTCATTGGTAATCCCTCAATTAGCGCCGTAATCAACCCTAGTGCAAAACCATCCCCCGCACCAACCGTGTCTACTACCTTCTTAACATTAAACCCTTTAACTATGTAACTATCACCGGACTTATTTTTGACATACGCACCTTCTGGCCCAAGTTTTACCACTACGGTCTTCGTTCTGTCGCTATTAGCCAAGTAAAAGTCGGCAATTTTTTCAGGGTCGCGTGATCCCATCAAAATTTCGCCCTCATTAATACCAGGTAAAACAATTTCACCATATTTAGCTAAATCATTAATTGTTTCAATCATTACCGCCTGTGATTCCCATAGAGCTGGACGTAAATTAGGGTCAAAAGTTGTTTGAATACCACGTACAATAAGTTGCTCAGCGAAGTAACGAAATGCTTCTCGTGCCTGCATTGAAATAGCTGGAAAAATACCTGATAAATGTGCTATTTTAACCCCAGTAAAGTCAATATGATCAATATTTGATTTATCAAAATGTGCCGCTGCCGACCGACGCCGGAAATTAAAGGTGGTTGGATCACCTTGATCAACTAACTCTTTTAACTGAAAAGCGGTCCAGTTATCGTCATCAGTTGAAATATAATGATTACCAACATGGTATTTTGATATTTCTTTGATTGCAAACTGCCCTAATGGATCGGCCCCCACTTGCGAAATGTATTCAGTGCTATGACCTAAACGACTGGCGCCAATCATAACATTAAGTTCAGCACCGCCCAAAAATTTATAATAATTAATGCTATCCACTAATCCCGCATTCAAATCAGTTGATGTAAAAGTAACAATTGGTTCACCTAATGTTAAAATTTCACTCATTTTATTCTCCTTAAATTGATCGTCCTAATGTCCAAAAAAAGCAAACACTAATAATTCATTAACAATCGACACTAGCCACATCACTGGAATACCCATTTTTAAATACTCTTTTGTTTCAAGTTTAGAGTACGTTAATGCCCATGTGTTCCATGATTGTGTTAAGTCGATAGAAACCGCCATAATACTTGCTGTGTATAGCAGTGGTAACAAAAAAATTGGTGGGAATGTCCCAGTTGCCGCCAAGACTGCTGCCGTTGCTGCACCAGCACCCCAAACATGAAGCGGTCCACGGAATAAGGCTAATGGTGCCAAAATACCAACTGCAATGGCCAAAACTAAGGGGCTATGAGGCAAAATCACTTCAATGATACCCTTAAAATGAGGAACATTAACCGTCGCAGCACCGGCAAACATAACCAATGCCATCAAAAAGATAATTAAACCAGAAATGTCATTAATTGCTTGTGAAACTGTTTTATTGATAAATGCAACCAAGCCAGTATAAGATTTCATTTGGCCAGTTAAAAGTAAAGCAATAATTGTTGCTAACAGCAACGCTGGAATGGCATCCCAATGAAAAAACATATTTAGGGCAACTGGTATGACGGGTACAATGAAAGTAATTGGATGTGTCTTTTTGAATTCAACCTGACTGTTGGTAGCAATCGTTTCAATTTTACCGTTTTTAATACTTTTACTGTTCACTAAAATAAAAATAATCACACCAATCAATTGGACACTCATGGCTGCTAAACCAAAAATTAAATATTTACCGGAGAAACTAACTGATGGAAAAAAAGCTTTAATTTGATTAAACAAAACCACGTTAATATACATTGGCGCACCAATAGCCATTGTAAATGCTGGAATGGCCACCTTTTTGGGAACACCAATGGATAACAGAATTGGAATCAAAATAACCCCAATCGCAATAACTGATCCGACACCATAAGCTGACGAAAAAATCAGAGCTGTGACTAATACAACTAAGATTGCCGCGAGAATCGGCGCCTTCCGACCAACTTTTTCAGTTTGAGCAGAGATGGATCCGGCAATACCAGAATCCACTAATACGCGACCAAACCACGAGCCAAACACGATATATATAATTGTCGGCCCATAATTAAGTGCTGGTTTTGCAATGACATCTTGAATCACGACATTAAAAGGAACCAGGCCAATGACTGACCATAGTAGCGCCATAATGAAGAAACCAATCACTAAATTGCCACCTTTAACAATATAGTAGATGAAGCCGACAAACGTTAATAACAGTAAAATACTAATAATAATATTGGTCATCATACACCTCAACTAAACACTTTAAGTGCTTGGATACCATCAAGAATGGTCTGTTCACTTGCAGTTGGATACTCAATAGCTACTGGCACATTTTGCGGCAAGATATGCAAAATTTCTTGCCATGCAATTTCGCCTTCGTTTAATGGGACAGTGACTAACTTATCCCCTAGACCTTTATCATCTTTCACATGAATATATCTGACATATGATGCTAACTGCTTTGCTGCTGTCAGCTCATTTTCTCCCACATAACGCCAATTTCCCATGTCATAAACATAGCCAATAGCAAGATCTGCTGCATGTGCTGCTGTCATGAATTTTTCAATAGCGTGCATTTTACCAGATGTCTGTGTTTGGTCGTTTTCAATATTTGTTTGAATGCCAAGTTGTAATAGTTTATCTATTGCCGCAATGTCTTCTGGCAATAAGGTTTCAAAATCTCCCGTATTAAATTTGATAACACTAACACCTAACTGAATCGCTTCATGATAATACTGACTCAGCTTTGGATTAACGCGATGATTAACAAACAAATCATCGGGTACCGAATAGAAAAGACGCAGATTTTCTGATTTAGCATAAGTTGAGATTGCCGATGTTTCTGCAATAATATCGTCAAAGTATTCACGTCGTAACTCAGCAGATTGAATTCCAAACCCAACAACTTTTTTTAACATATCTAACTGCTGCCCGCCATTTTCACGATCTGATGCGAACACTAAATGATTCAAAACAATTTGTGATTTTTTCATGAGATACTCCTTAATATTTGTTTAAATCTGCAACATGTTTCAATAACGCGTCAAAACCTAACTCTGATAAATCAAGTGGTTGTGATTTATCAAAATTCTTGCTTTCAATTTTATTGAATTTTTCAGCAAGAAAATAAGCAGAAAGATAAGCTGCTAACTCTTTTTTAGCCATACTCTCAAGTTCTTTTTCATCAAAATCAAAATTAACAGATGCAATGAACTGTAGTGCAAATTTCTCAGGATTGATACTCATTTTTTCTTTTTCCATCATTTGTCCTTTTTAGTTTATCGTTTTCGGAAACCGGTTTACAAGATCTATTGTAAACGCTTTCAAATTTTTGTCAAGCCCTTATTTTTAATTTAGCGTATAATGTCTTCATGGATAAAAAAATCACAATTAACGATATTGCTGCAAAAGCTGGCGTTTCAAAAACAACAATTTCTCGTTATTTAAATGATAAATTCGACAATATGTCAAAAACAACAAAAGTTCGTATTGAACAAACAATTGCTGAACTTGACTATCGTCCCAACAGACAAGCACAAGCCTTGAAAGCACGCAATTCTTTTTTAATTGGCGTCTCTGTGGCTGATATTTCTAATATGTACACCTCTCGTTTGCTAAAAGGCATTGGTGACTATTTTCAAAAAACACATTATCAAGTTTTAATTATGGACGCTGATAACAACGTTGATCGCGAATTAAGTAATTTAGAAAAAATGATGACCGAACAAGTAGATGGTATAATTTTGCAACCACTAGTCCATCAACCCGAGCACTATCAGTTTTTAATCAATAAAAAAACACCAGTGGTCCAAGTCGATCGTTACACCGAACCGTTTACTTGGCCCGCCGTCGTGTCTGATAATTTTCAAAAGTCGGTTGACCTCGCTAAAATATTTAAGACAAAACATTACGATACAGTCATCGTCTTAGCCAATCGTATTACTGGTGTATCAAGTCGTATGAATCGCTATAATGGTTTAAAAGCTGGTCTGACAGGAAGTCAGATAGCAGTTCACTTGATTGAAATCGATGATCCCAATTGGCAATCAATACTAAAAACTACCTTAGCAACTTATCATCGAACAGCTATTTTTGCACTCAACGGGCAAGTACTATGGTCTGTTGTCCGTTTTTTAAAGGCACAGCAGCTACGTGTACCAGAAGATATCGGATTGATTGGTTATGATGATGACCAATTTGCAGATATGGTTTCACCAGCAATTGCTTCTATTTCACAAAATCCTCAAGAAATCGGTCGTACCGCTGCCGAAAAATTAAATTTGATTATAAACGAACATGGCCTTCTGCCTAAAAACATCCGAATTCCGTCTACTATTCAATTACGTGATTCATTATGATAAGTTAAATGACGTTTTCCCCTCAAAAAAACGTCATTTTGCCGTGACTATTTAATTTGACATAGTTTGCCCTATAAAAAATTCATAAGGAACAACATGACTACTTTATATACACTAGCTTTACTATTGATTGGTGTTATTGCAACCAATATCATTAAAGAATTTATCCCAAAAATACCTGAAGCCTTTATTTTAATTGCTGTTGGTGTTGCTATGTCATTTACATCAATTTTTAAAAATTTTGAACTTGAACCTGAATTTTTCATGTTAATGATTATCGCGCCAATCATGTTTATCGACGGTCAAAAACAATCATTTGCTAAAATCAAGCAACGTTTTGAAGGTATTTGGCTATTATCGGTCGTTTTAGCTGTAATGACGACGCTTGTTGTTGGTATCATTACCAATCACATTGAAGTCACTTGGACACTACCCTTAGCTATCACATTAGCTGCTATTATCACACCCACTGATGCTGTCGCCGTTAAATCATTAACAGCGGGCACTGATATGCCTGAAGGTGTTAGTGAGGCTCTAGAGCTTGAATCACTTTTTAACGATGCTACCGGACTAGTGATGTTAGATTTAGCACTATCTGTTTTATCACAAGGCACTTTTTCAGTTGTGCATGGGTTAGAACATTTTTTCTTTGTGGCAATTGGCGGTATCCTTGTTGGTACAGTTCTAGGCTTTCTCATTGTAGCATTACGCGTTAATTTACAACAACGTGCGTCAAACCCTGAAACGACGATCATTCCCATTAGTTTATTAACCCCATTTGCTGTTTACTTACTCGCTGAGCACTTAGGGACCTCTGGTATTTTGGCAGTCGTGGCAACTGGCATAGTGCATAACTGGGAGTCAAGCCGCTTACGTTTGACTTCGACAACTGTGCAACTAACCTCGCGGACGATTTGGCAAACCATTGCAGATGTATTAAATGATATTGTTTTTCTAATTTTAGGTATTTCGTTACCGGGCGTATGGCTATCAATCACAAAACTTGGCGTGTCTGCTACATTACAACTCATAGCTTTGAGTGTCTTGATCTATGTCATCATGCTGATTTTACGATACTTTTGGGCTTTGCGCGACAATCATAATAAACAACATCGTCGTAAATCAAATAGCTTCACACTATTTTTTGGTGATCGTAATAATAAACAACATAAATTTTACGCTCGTATTTTTGCTATTAGTGGTGTGCACGGCACTGTGACGTTAGCCATGGCTTTTTCTTTACCTTATAAAATTGCAGGTCATGCATTTCCCTACCGCGAAACACTCATTATTATTGCAACTTTAGTTATTTTAATCAGCATGCTTGTTAGCGCAATTGTTTTACCGTTACAATTACCTGCAAAAATCGAATCATATACAGTAGATGATCTCAACCAAACCCGTGATAAAATGATAGATTACGCTTCACTAAAAATTCTTGATCATGTATCAGATCATAATATCCGTGAAACACTGTCGACACAACTTCAGTCACAAAAAAATAAATTATTCATGATGGATGATAGAAAACACGCTTCACCGCAATTTCTTGAACTACTAGCAGATACACAAGATTTTGCTTTGGCGTATATTCACAGTGATTCTACCACACAAACTTACAGCCCAAACGCAATTGGCATATACGCTAAAATTTTACAACGCACACGCAATAATGGTCCAAAGCAGACTATGTCATTCAAGCATCAACTCAAACGTACTTTTCGTCGATATGCGCGCGAATCAACTTGGCACATCGCAAATGGCGTTATTACACGTGCACAACGCGAGCGTTTCCGAAAAAATAAATTAGCAACTGATAGCACATTTGCTGCAAACATTAAAAAATGGACTGATACACGTGATGAACTCATTGCGCTCAACAACGACTTGACTCACGCTACAGACACTTATTTAGATAATAAATTACGTGAACGCCTTGCTGCCCAACACAGTGATAATGATCATATTTATTTCGTTCGTGAAGCAATGAATCGCTTCTTCAGTCGTGTGAAACGTGATTACAAAGACGAATCTGTGCCTGTTAGTAGTGCACTTTACATTCAGGCATTCCAATATGAGTATGACTTCGTGCAACAAGGTGTTTCTGGGGGTTCTATTGTCCAACCAATGGCTAGTACGCTTTACAAAGAAATCAATCAAGCACAAATGTTACAGTTAGATCAAACCGAACAATTTGATACAGATGACTATACTGAATCAAAAGTATAATGTTTCGTCATAAAAAATAATGACATCCATCATAATTAAACATGGATTTCATTATTTTTTTAAACAACTATGTTAGAATTTTTACACGTTCAATTCTGCAAAAAAATACAGCACGTAACACTACCAACTAAATCATCATTTTTATACCCACGATTCAATACATACCGCCAATTCTGCCTTTGCTTGCGCCCCATTAATCCAAATCAATCCTGGAATTTGATGTCTAAGATAGGTTAGTTGACGCTTAGCATAGCGTCTTGAATCTTGTTGCATGTCTGCTATAGACTCATTTAGCGTTGATTGGCCAAGTAAATATGGGAAAAATTCTTTATAACCGATTGCTTTCCCCGCTTGGCAATCTTCACCACCGGCATCCAAAATGAGCTGCGCTTCTGCTAACAAACCCGCATCAATCATTTTCTGAGCTCGTGAATTAATCCGCTCGTATAGCATATCACGTGGCCAATCAATACCAACAACTAGTGACTCATATTTAGGACGTATCTGTTTTATGGTATGTGCACCATGGCGGGCAATTTGAATCGCTCGAATGACACGTTGCTTATTATGCTGATCAACTTTTTCTGCCAAGGTACTATCAAGAATTTGCAATGTCCGCATCAGTTCAGATAAATCGCGTTGTTTTAAATCGTTGATCTCCTGTTCGTCACTTGCTACAAAATCAAGTGGTTGTTCACCAAGTAATGCTTTGACATAGAATCCCGTCCCACCTGTGATAATTGGTAATTTACCACGTGACACAATATCAGCAATTACCTCATCAGCGCGAGCAATAAAATCAGCCACAGAGAATTGGCTTGTCATATCAACGATGTCTATCAAATGATGTGGTACTAATGCACGTTCAGCCTTTGTCACTTTTGCTGTACCAACGTCTAGCTTACGATAAATTTGCATCGCATCGGCGGAAATAATTTCGCCATTAAATTTTTGTGCCATGGCAATGGCTAAATCACTTTTACCCGACGCAGTCGGACCCGCAATAACGACCAGTTTAGTCATGTTCATCCCCTTGAATCTCTCGACGTATCTTGGTGGCTAATGCCACTTTATTTGTAATCATACCTCGTAAACCAGCCTTAAAAACACGTCGCATATCAGCTTCGTTATCAACAGTCCAAGTTCTCATATGCACGTTAGGTCGCCAAAAAATCCTTGGCTTATTTTTTAAAATACGAATATCTGAATGAATATAATCAAACACACCTCGCCATTTCAACCAATAAACGCTCGGTGTCGCCCAATATACTAACGCCGCAATATCTGCCTTTGGTTGTAATTGCCGGACAATTTTTAACGAATTCAAGTTGAAGCTTTGGTACAGCACATGATATTCCGGTTGGTATGTGTCAATTTTGTCCAATATTTCTTTCTCGATACCTGGATAGGAAACATGATCTGTTTTTATTTCTAACATTAGTGTCTGATCAAAATTTTGCGCCCGCAAAAAAGTTAAAAACTCATCAAAAGTTGGAATAGTTACACCAACCATTTTTGGTTCTTTATAAATACCAGCATCTAGCGACTTAATTTCAGCTAAAGTCATGTCTTTAACAAAGCCCGTACCATTCGTCGTGCGATCAACTTTTTCATCATGAATAACTACCAGATGTCCATCTATAGTCCGATGAACATCCATTTCTAACATATCCGGTTGATAAGCCAAAGCCGCTTCAAAAGCCGGCAAAGTATTTTCCGGTGCGACAGCACGGTAGCCACGATGCGCAATAATTTGTGTTTTAATAGTCATAAGTTAATTATACTAAATTCATTTACAAATGCGTCAAAATAGTTGATAATAGACTTTAATAAAACTTAAGAAAGAGGTTGTTACTATTATGAAATCATTTAAGTCAGGTATTATTGTTGGTATTTTAAGTTCAGCTGCTCTAGCTGCTGCTACAGCACTTAGTTATCGTCACACAATTATTAAGCCGGCACAACAAGCAGAAGAACATCATGAAGAAGTTTCAAAACAAGCAATTCGTCGCAGTGTTGCGGCTCACCAATCACGCTACTAGGATCAAAAATAAAACCTGTCGTTCATCAAAATTTATTGATGAACGACAGG